>CADAWR010000006.1 GCA_902791695.1 uncultured Bacteroidota bacterium | reverse complement strand
ACAACCAACTATTACACAACATAATAATAAACTAATTACTCTAATCGGTATATGGTTTGTATATGTTTTGTATATGCTGAGGTATATGTTTTGTATATGGTAAGTATATGGTAAGTATATCCTAACAATAGCCGATGTATATGCGGTGGGGAAGGAGAATCGGTGGGGGGGGAGGGGGGCTTTACCTAAATCAAAATTGAGCACCGCTGTGCGGTTCTTCTTTTTTTATGCCTACGACTCGGCTTGAAAGCGAGCTTTCGCTAGGGAGGGGGGGAAGGGGGGAAGGGGGAGGGGGAAGGATTGCGAGCATAAAGCTCGCGATCCTATGGAGGGGGCTTTACCATAATCAAAAGTGAGCACAGCTTTGCTGTCCTTGCCTTTTTATGCACATACCACAACTTGAAAGCAAGCTTTCGCCGCGGTATCTGCATAAAAAAAGCAGGACTGACGTCCTGCTCAATTTTGATTTAGGTAGCGGGGGAAGGATTCGAACCGACGACCTCCGGGTTATGAGCCCGACGAGCTACCACTGCTCTACCCCGCACTCTCTTATTTCAGAGGCCTAAGCCTCTTGAAATCGAGTGCAAAAATACTAACTTTTTCCCAATCTACCAAATATTTCTTTAATTTATTTTACTATCGTTTGATTACACGCCGGTTACATATGCCATCTGCAGACCTCACCTGCACTGTATATGCGCCAGCCGGGAGGCCATGGAGCGATATTTCGGCCTTGTCGCAAACGGTCTCGCTAAGCACCGTGCGGCCCATGACGTCGAGCACCGACAGCTGCGCCTGTTGGCCACCGCCCACGGTGATGAAGAGCTCTCCTGAGGTGGGGTTGGGGCTGACGCTGACGGTGAGGGGCGAAAGATTACCGATGCCCAGCGTAGTGTCTTCCCAGATGGCGTAGAGATTGAGATTACGGCGTATCTTGAGGGTGTCGCTCGGCTGATAGATGGTGTCGTCGCCATCGGGCGAGGGGCACCAGCCCACAAAGCGGCTGTTTTCGCGGCTGAAGGAGCACTGTGTCAGCACGGCACCGTTGAGGTAGCAGTAACGCGAGGTGACAGTATTGCCCGAGCCCCCGTTAGGGTGATAGTAAATATAACGCTGCTGAGCTTTGGCGAGGTGCACACGGTAGATGCTATCGAGGTGCACAAAGTAGTAGACGCCGTTCTGCGCCGTTATTTCGTAGTCATAGAAGGTATAGGTTGTGGCGTCGGAGCATACCGTGTCGTAGTAGTCCACAGTATCGAGCTGTGTCTCTATAGGCTCGATGCGGAAGATGGCCGATTGGCTGAGGTTGAACGTATAGGTGGCGTTGCCGCCGGCACCGCCGGTACCTATGGAGATGTCGTTGCAGTAGTAGTAGCCGTCGCCGGAGCCGCTCCATCCGAGGTTGAAGTGGTAGCGCCCCTGCAGGTCGGCGCCATCGAGGATGAAGGCGTGTCCGCCGGTGTTGTCGCGGCCGGTATAATACACCGGGCGGCCGGCGGCGATGTCCTCGTCAATCATAGCGCGCCAAGCGCTGTCCGGTATACCGTCGCGATACATGCGCTGGAGAGAAGGCTGGTACTTGAAATAATTCACAAATGCCGTGGCGGCGTCCTCGGAATAGGCGCCGCTGCCGCCGACACGCGTTGTGCCGTACATCATATTCACAGCGACGCCGCAGTGGTACGAGAGGGTAGCGACAGCTTTGATATCACGCTCGCGCGACAGATGGTTCTCCACATAGTTAGGCATGTGGTCATAGATATACGTGGTATGAGCGAAGTCGGCATACTGAGTATCGTAGGTATAGGTGAACCATCCGTTATCGCCCTCATAGTGTCGTGGTTCGGGCACATAGCTATGTTCGCCGATGCCGCACGACGGATGCCGCCAGAAGCGGATGATCTGTGCCATAGCCGTAGCCACGCAGCCCACCACGGTAAGATCGTTATAGTTGGTGTCGTAGGGGCAATAGCGGTTGTATGGGGCTCCCTGGTCCCAGTGGGTGGCCACCAGTGGCGGCACATTAAGCAGCGGAGCTGGGGCCGAAGTGTCTTTGACAGAGAGGAGGCTGTTCCATCTGGTAGCGGCGAGGCCATCCCCTTCAAGCGGGGACGAAGCCACCTCGGCGAGCTGGCTCTCATAGCCGCCAAGCCAATAGCGCAGTGTAGCATGCAGAGTCTTGGGGAAGGGGCTGTCGAACGAATAGGCCAGCACCGGCTCCACGCGGTCGTCGCCAGACACAATGACAAAGCCCGTCTGTCCCACGGCAAAGACATGCATGTGGCTTATGTCCTCATAGACCATTGGCGACAAGTCGCCCTCGGTGACGGGCTTCACATCCGCCGGATGGTAGGTGTTCCAGAAATTGGCAGCCACCGTTCGTGCCATCGCAAAGTCCACAGGTTTTGCGCTGGCCACACCGGCCAAGACGGCAATAACGGCTATCAGAAATCCTGTCTTTTTCATTTCTTATAATTGTTTATTCCTTCGTTGAGCCAGCCTATGAACTTCTGCACATCGCGGTCGTACTTGTAGTTCTCCTTGGTGAGCACCTTGCCGTCGGCGTCGACGATGACATAGTATGGCTGAGCGTTCATATTATATTCAGTCTTCTGAAAGTTCAAATTCTTGCGTCCAAGAGTTTTTAAAGTCTTGCCTTTTTCATCCACGACCCATTCCTCCTCGGGCAACTCTATGGTGTTCTCGTCGGCGTAGAGCGACACCATGACAAACTCTTCGTTGAGGAGGCGCTTCACCTCGGAGTCAGACCACACATAATGTTCCATCTCGCGACAGTTGGCGCAGGTCTTGCCGGTGAAGTCTATAAACACGGGCTTGCCTTGCTGGCGGGCGTAGGCTTTGGCCTCGTCGAGGTCGAAGAATGCCTCGAAGCCGAGGGGCACGTGCAGCTTGTCGACATACTTGCGGTCGGCAGGCAGCTTGCCCACCTGCACCGTGCCGACGCTGATGGCGGGAGTGTTCTCGGCCACAATCTTCTCGATGTTGAAGCTCTGGCTCTCCATGGGGGGCAGGAAACCGCTGATGCCCTTGAGCGGGGCGCCCCACATGCCGGGAATCATATAGACCACAAAGGCCAGGTCGGCAATAGCGAGGAAGAGGCGCAGGGTACCGATCTCCTTCACCTCGTCGTCGCCTTTGAAGCGCAGCTTACCAAGCAGATAGAAGCCCAGCATGCCGAATATGACAATCCACAGCGCCAGATAGGTGTCGCGCGGCAGCAGACCCCAGTTGCAGTAGAGGTCGGCCTGCTGGAGGAACTTGAGGCCGAAAGCCAGTTCGAGGAAGGCGAAGACAATCTTCACCGTGTTGAGCCACGAGCCGCTCTTCATGTTCTTCAGGGCCTGCGGGAACATAGCCAGCAGGGTGAAGGGGGCTGCGAAGCCTATGCCAAAGCCCAGCATGGTGACGAGGCTCACCCAGCGGTCGGTGCTGCTGGTGGTCAGGCCCACCAAGGCGGCGCCGAGGATAGGGCCTGTGCAGCTGAACGACACCAGTACGGTGGTCAGTGCGATGAAGAAAGGTGCCAGCAGACCGCCCTTGTCGGCCTGCTCGTCGCTGCTGTTGATCCATTTCTCCGGCATCTTAATCTCAAAGAGTCCAAAGAAACTCAGGGCGAAGACAAAGAAGATGATGAAGAATATCAGGTTGGGAATCCAGTGGGTACCCAGGATGTATAGCGACTCGGGACCGAGGAAGGCTGCCAGAATGGCGCCAAGCACGGCGAAGAGGAACACAATGCTGAAGCCAAAGAACCATGCCTGGCGGCGCCCTTTGCGCTTGTTCTCAGCGCCGCGGACGAAGAAGTTGACTGTCATAGGTATCATGGGGAACACGCAGGGTGTGAACATCGTCAGCACGCCGCCACCCAATGCCAGCAGGAACACCATAAGCAAGCTCTGGTGCTTCTTCTCAGGTTCATCCTCCTGCCTGGGCTCCGCGCCCGCAATGGCTTGCTGTTCACTCTCGGCGGTCACGGCGCTGTCCGCAGGCTGTTCATCAGCATCCTCGACAGATTCAGCCACCGGAGCCTCTTCGGGCTTTGCGCCCGGCACCTTGAAGCTGAAGTCGTGGTCCTCTGGGGCTATGCAGCTGCCGTCGTTGCAGAGCTGGTAAGCCACTGTACCCTTGACGGTGAAGTCCTTGTCGCTGATGCGCTTCACCTTCTGACGGAAGACCACCTTGCCGCTGAACGACTTGACGATGCAATTGAAGATATCGTCCATCTCCTCGTGGGGCTTAGGCTCCATGACCTTGCCCACACGTTCGTAGTCCTTGCTCTCCTCGAAGGTGAACTCTATGGCCAGAGGGCCGTCGGGCGACGTGTACTGCGAATAGAGATGCCATCCGGCGTCGAGCTGTGCGGTGAACACCAGCTCGGCCTCGGTAGCCGAGGTCTCCTTGACGCTGTATTTCCACTTCACAGGGTCGAGCTGCTGGGCGCTTGCAACGCCCATAATGCCCATTAAACCAATTAAGCCCAGTATAATTAACTTTTTCATACTATTTGAGGTTAAATTTAATCTTCTTCTCTCCGCGCACGGTCTTCACCCCGACCATATACATACCTTTAGGCATCTTCTTTATGGAGATATGCTGGTTGTTCTTGTAACCATTGATGGTCTTGACGACCTTGCCCTGACTGTTGGTAAAGGTCACGGTGGCCGACGAGCTCTCGATGGAGATGGTTACATAGCCTTCCTGCAGATGCGGGTTGATGCGCACGCGCTCGTCGCTCGGCCCATGAGCCACCGGTGTGCCGGGCGTCTGGGTAGACGTGTGGTCGACGCTGGGCGAAGCCTGTTCCTTATCGGGCATCACGAAGCCGCTGAGGCGCGCCAAGCCCTTGCTGTCGTGGCCGAACCAGTGGTTGCCCTTCTTGTCGCTGGCCACCTTGTAGATGTTTCCGGCAGGCAGCGGGCTGTTCTTCGAGGTGAAGACCACCCAACGGTCGACACCGTCGAACACCGCCACACCGCCGCTGGTGCCTATCCAGAGGAGGCCGTCGGCATCGATGCCTATGTCGTTCACCTGATTGGCAGGCAGCGGACTGTTGCCTGTGTTCCAGTTGTGCCAATCCTCGCCGTCGTATGAGCAGAGGCCGTTGAGGGTGCCGAACCACTTGACATTATCCTTGTCAATAGCCACTGCGGGCACAATGTTGTCCGGCAAGCCGGAGTTTTCGACAGTGTAGTTGACCCAGCGGCGGTCGTTGAAGACGCAAACGCCCGCGTTGGTGGTTATCCACTTGCGGTTGGCGCGGTCCACAGCAATATCGAGGATAAAGTCGCTCAGCAAGCCGCAATCGTCGGGCGTGTATTTCTCCCACGTGTAGCCGTCGTAGCGCACCACACCGCCCAGCGTCACACCAATCCAGAACACGCCGTCCTTGTCCTGCACCATCTCCTTGACGAACTTCATCTTCAGACGGCGCGTCTCGTCGCTGTATTCGGTCCAGTGGGTGCCGTCGAACTCAATGACGCCGTAATCGTCGGTGCCGATCCACACCACACCGCGGTTGTCGGTCATCATACAGTTGATGGACTGGTCCTTGAGCTTCTCGTTGAACATCGAGTAGTCGGTCCACGAGCCCCCGTTGAGGCGGCTCAGTCCCTGATAGGTGCCCACCCACACGCCCTTGTTGTCGGGCGCCAAAGCAGCAATGTTGTTGCCGCCGATATCGCTTGTACGCGTGTCAAACAATGTCCACGTGCCATTCTGGGCTTTCATACTCCCCATCAGGCCCATCAAGCCCATCAAGCCTATTATGATTGTCTTTCTCATGTTTTGTGTTTTTCTTTTTTTGCCGCCGGGAAGAGGATGTTGTTAAGTATCAGCCTATAGCCAGGAGAGTTGGGATAGAGCGAGAGGTCCGTAGGAGGGTCGCCCACGAAGTGGCGGTAGTCTTCGGGGTCGTGACCGCCCAGGAAAGTCCATGTGCCCTTGCCGTACTCGCCGTGCAGGTAGCGCACCTCGCCCAGCTCCTTGTTGTCGCCCAGCACCACGCACGAACTCTTCACATACTGGCTGCGGAAAGCCGTGGTCTGCCCCATGAAGCCGTGCACCACACGCGTGTGGTTCTGCGTGAGCATTGTGGGCACCCAGTCCCACTTGGCCGAGAAGTCGAAGAGCACGAAGAAGTCGGTCTTCTCGTTCACTATGCGCAGACGGCTCCGGTCGTCGATATCGATGGACGAAATCTCGTATTCAGACGGATTGGTACTTATGCGGAAATCCTTGAAGGCAAAACACTTGCTGTAGTCCAGATGCTCCTGGGCGAGAGGGTCCATGGGGTCGCCGTCGAACATCTCGGCACAGATGTCGACCCCTTCGGCAGCCAGAGCCACATCGTAGCTGTCGGGTGCCGAACACATGGCAAAGAGGAATCCGCCACCGAGGACGAAGTCCCTGATTTTGTGCACCACGGCAAGCTTCAGCTGACTCACCTTGCTGTAGCCCAGCTTGTGGGCCGTAGCCTCTTGGAGGCGTACATCCTCGATGTACCACTGCTGGTTGCGGTAGTTGGCCCAGAACTTGCCGTACTGGCCGGTGAAGTCCTCATGATGCAGGTGCAGCCAGTCGTAGGTGGGCAGCACACCGCTCAGCACCTCCTCGTCGTAAACCACGTCGTACGGTATCTCGGCGTAGGTGAGCACCAGCGTCACCGCGTCGTCCCACGGCAACTTGTTCTTAGGCGAATAGACTGCTATCCTGGGGGCCTTCTGCAGCCTCACGGCATCCATATTCACCGCAGGGTCGGCAATGTGGCTCAGTATGGCGCTGCTCTGCCCGTCGGCAATCACCTCACAGCTGACCCCCCTCAGGCGGCATTCCTTCTCGATGCCCTCGGCATACTTCGTCATGAAGCTGCCGCCGCGATAGTTGAGGAGCCACGTCACCTCCACATCGCGCTGCAGGGCCCAGTAGGCCACACCGTAAGCCTTCAGGTGGTTCTTCTGCGCCTCGTCCATGGGTATAACAATAAAAGACGCGTGCGCCCGCGCGAAAAGCAAAACAAGCAGAATTGCCAGCAACCGTTTCATTTCGTGCGGATAGGGGGGCTCGAACCCCCACCCCTCTCGGGACAAGATCCTAAGTCTTGCGCGGCTACCAATTACGCCATATCCGCGGTGAGAAAAATCGTGCAAAATTACTAATAATTTCCGACATGGAATAATTTATTTTTAACGCAAAGTCCATTATGTTTGTTTACAGGTAGTTGACGAACGCCCGCATATCATGACTCCGCTATATGCCCGTCCTCCGGATAGATTGCATCACATAAGTCACGAGCGAACGGAAGCCTTTAGCCGCACCGCCCCCTCACCGACCCCGCTCCGTCTGTTCACCGGTTGTTCACCGACTGTTTAACGGTTTAAACCGGTGAACAACCGGTAAACAACCGGTGAACAGATGGAGCGGGTACGGTGAGGATACGGAGAGGATACTTTTTTGCAGAAAACCTTTGGCGGTTAGTGGAAATCTTTGTACCTTTGCAGTCATGAATTATGCCACCATCATAGCCAACCGGCTGGAACTCAACGTCCGGCAGGTGGAGAAAACCATAGATCTGCTGGAGCAGGGCGCCACAGTGCCCTTCATAGCGCGCTACCGCAAGGAGGCCACGGGCTCGCTGAACGAGGTGCAGATTGCCGCCATACGCGACCTGCTGCTACGCCTCAAGGAGCTCGACAAGCGCCGCGAGGCCATCCTCGCCAGCATCGAGGAGCAGGGCAAGCTGACACCAGAACTGCGCAAGCAGATTGAGGCGGCCGAAAGCATGACCGACCTCGAGGACCTCTACCTGCCCTACCGCCCCAAGCGCCGCACACGCGCCACCATAGCCATAGAGAAGGGCTACGAGCCTGTAGCCGACGCAATAATGAAGGGGCAGTGGGGCGACTGGGACGACGAGGCGCTGCAGGGCGCGCGCGACATCATAGCCGAGCGGGTGAGCGAAGACGTGCAGTGCCGCAACCGTGTGCGCAACGTCTTCAGGCGCAAGGCCATGCTGACCTCGGGCCTGGCGCGCGGAGTGGACGAGAAGGACGAGAAGGTGGGCAAGTTCGAGAGCTGGCTCGACTGGAAGGAACCCATAGGCAAAGCGCCGTCGCACAGGATACTGGCCCTCTTCCGTGGCGAAGAGGCCGGTGTGCTCAAGGTGCATGTGCGCCCCGACAGCGACGAGGAAAGCATAGAAGCACTGACCCGTACCGTAGAGGCACACAATGGTGCGTCTTTTAACAAGGAATGCCGCGAGCAGATAGAGCTTGCTATAGCGGACAGCTACAAGAGGCTTATAGGTCCAAGCATAGAGACAGAGTACCGCAACCTGCTGAAAGAGAAGGCCGACAAGGAGGCCATACGCGTCTTTGCCGAGAACCTGCGGCAGCTGCTGCTGGCGGCGCCCATGGGGCAGAAACGCACGCTGGCCATAGACCCCGGCTTCCGCACGGGCTGCAAGGTGGTGTGCCTCGACGCCCAGGGGCAGCTGCTTCACAACGAGACGATATACCCATTCACATCGGTGCGCGAAGAGCATGCCGCCGTGAGCAAGCTGGAGGCCTTGGTCGAGGCGTTCCAGATAGAGGCCATAGCCATCGGCAACGGCACCGCGGGGCGCGAGACGGAAGAGGTGGTGCAGCGCTGCCGGTTCAAGAACAAAGTGATTGCCGTGAGCGTGAGCGAGGCCGGCGCCAGCGTGTACAGCGCCAGCGATGTGGCGCGTCGCGAGTTCCCCGACTACGACGTCACGGTGCGCGGTGCGGTGAGCATCGGCCGCCGCCTGATGGACCCTCTGAGCGAACTGGTGAAGATAGACCCCAAGAGCATCGGCGTGGGGCAGTACCAGCACGACGTGGACCAGAAGCAGCTGGCTGCCAGCCTGGGCGACGTGGTGGAGAGTTGCGTCAACAGTGTTGGCGTGGAGCTCAACACCGCCAGCCGCGAGCTGCTGAGCTATGTCAGCGGCATAGGTCCGGCGCTGGCCGACAAGATAGTGACGCACCGCAACCACAACGGAGCCTTCGCTTCGCGCGAGGCGTTGCATAGCGTCAAGGGCCTCGGCGACAAAGCCTTCGAACAGTGTGCAGGCTTCTTACGCGTACGCGAAAGCAGCAACCCCCTCGACCGCAGCGCCGTGCATCCCGAGCGCTACGCGCTGGTGGAGAAGATGGCGGCGAGCGTGGAATGCGACGTGGAGACGCTGATGAAAGACAAAGAGTTGCGCTGCAAGATACGGCTTGAGGACTTCGTCGGCGAAGACTGCGGCATGCCTACCCTCAAGGACATAATGAAAGAGCTGGAGAAACCGGGGCTGGACCCCAGGGCGAAGTTCGAGGTGTTCGAGTTCGACAAGAACGTCACACGGATAGAGGACGTACAGGAGGGCATGGTGCTGCCGGGCATAGTGACCAACATCACGGCCTTCGGGGCCTTCGTGGACATCGGCGTGCACCAGGACGGCCTGATACACGTGAGCCAGATGGCCAACCGGCGCGTGAACGACCCCGGCGAGGTGGTGCACCTGCACCAGCACCTGAAGGTGAAGGTGCTGGAGGTGGACCTGCGCCGCCACAGGATTAGCTTAACATTAAAAAACATTGAATAATATGGAAAGAAAACCTTTAAGTTTCGGTATGACCATGCTGGCTTCGGCCGTGGGCGTGGTGATTGTGTCTGTGCTCAGCGGCATCGTCATGTTTATCTCGATGATTTGCATGGTTGTGGCGCTCGGCAGCAGCGGCAACAAAGAGCTCAAGCCGGTGAAGGCAGGCACGTTCCTTACCGTCGACATGAGCCAGATCAGCGGTGACCGCGAAGACAGCAACCTGTTTCTCACCTTCAACAAGGACAACAGCGTAGGCCTCATCGACGCCGTGGGCGCCATACGTGCCGCCGCCAAGGACGACAGGGTGGCGGGCCTGCTGCTGAAAGGCGACGACGGACTGGTCATCTCGTGGGGCTCGCTCACCGAGCTGCGCGACGCGCTGGCCGAGTTCAAGAGCAGCGAGAAGCCCATCGTGGCCTACGCCACCAGCTATTCGCAGGGCGAATACTACGCCGCGTCGCTGGCCGACAAGGTGTGCATGCACCCCAGCGGCATGGTGGACTTCCGCGGCATAGGCGGCGAGGTGATGTACTACAAAGACCTGCTGGACAAGCTGGGCGTGGAGATGCAGCTGATACGCCCCGAGAGCTGCTCCTACAAGAGCGCCGGCGAGGTATACACGCTGAACCACATGAGCGACGCCAACCGCGAGCAGATACGCGCCTACATAGGCAGCATCTGGCAGACCACGACGGAGCAGATTGCCGCCAGCCGCGGCATGGATGTGGCCGAGCTCAACACCATAGCCGACAACCTCAGCGGCTTCATGGCCGAGGACGCCGTGGCCTCGCGCCTGGTGGACACCCTATGCTTCGAAGAGGATGTGCGCCAGATGCTCAAAGAGCAGCATAACGGCAAGCAGCTGATGCCGCTCGACGAATATGCCTCCAATGTGAAGAAAATGCCCAACAAAGCCAAAGAGGCCATCGCAATCATCTATGCCGAGGGCAATGTAGAGGACGGCTCGGCAAAAGGCTTCAAGGATGGCGTCTATGGCGACGACATAGTCAAGGCTCTGAAGAAGGCCACGAAGGACGACGACGTGAAAGCCATAGTGCTGCGTGTCAACTCGCCCGGCGGTGCCGCCACTGCCAGCGAGAGCATGACGCACGCCGTGATGGCCGCAAAGGCCAAGAAGCCCGTCATCGTCAGCATGGGCGACCTGGCCGCAAGCGCAGGCTACGAGATGAGCTGCATGGCCGACGTCATTGTGGCACAGCCCACCACCATCACCGGCTCGATCGGCGTCTTCGGCACCATACCCAATGTAGGCAAACTGATGAACCAGAAGCTCGGCCTGCACACCGACACCGTGTGCACCAACAAGAACGCTGCCGGAATGAGCATTTTCCGCCCGCTGTCGCCGAAGGTCAAGGAGCTGTGGACACGCAACGTGGAGGATTTCTACAAGGTGTTCGTGGGCCGCGTGGCCGAAGGACGCCACATGAGCTACGATGAGGTGCACAAGATTGCCCGCGGCCGCGTGTGGACGGGCGCCGACGCCATTGGCATAGGCCTCGTGGACACCCTCGGCGGCCTCGACCTCGCCATACGCATTGCCGCAGAGAAGGCCGGCCTCGAAAACTACAAGGTAAAGGAATATCCCGAGGAGAAAGATACATGGACACAACTCGCCGAGCTCTTCGGCGAGAGCCAGAACGACGACCTGACGCTTATGGCCAAAATACGTCTGGCGCTCCGCTGGAAAGCCGTCAAGAGCGACATCAAAGCCTTATCACGCCTCGAACAGGACATCAACTACATCAGCACGGCCGAAGGGCTGCAGGCAAGACTGCCGTACGTGATTGTGAGTGAGTAGCGACGATATGACATAAAAAAGAAAGGCTCCACGGTTGTGGAGCCTTTCTTAATTTATCGCAGCTTTTAGAGCTTGTCGTTGGAGCCGAGGACGTTGACAATCTTGTGGATGTACATCTTCTTCATGCTCTCGCGGGCGGGCTTCAGGTACTGGCGCGGGTCGAAGTGATCGGGGTGTTCGGCAAGATGTTTGCGGATAGCGGCGGTCATTGCCAGACGGCTGTCGGAGTCGATGTTGATCTTGCAGACGGCACTCTTGGCGGCTTTGCGGAGCTGTTCCTCGGGGATACCGACGGCGGCCTTAAGGGCGCCACCATTGGCGTTGATGGTGTCCACCTCATCCTGCGGCACGGAGCTGGAGCCATGGAGCACGATGGGGAAGCCGGGGAGCTTCTTCTCGACGGCCTCAAGAACATCGAAGGCCAGCGGAGGAGGCAGCAGACGGCCCGTCTTGGGGTCGACGGTGCACTGCTCGGGCTTGAACTTGTAGGCGCCGTGGCTGGTGCCGATGCTGATAGCGAGGGAGTCGCAACCTGTGCGGGTAGCGAAGTCGATAACCTCTTCGGGCTTGGTGTAGTGGGAGACCTCGGAGGCCACCTCATCCTCAACGCCAGCCAGAACGCCGAGCTCGCACTCGACAGTGACGTCGTACTTGTGGGCATATTCCACCACCTGGCGGGAAATCTTGATGTTCTCCTCATAGGGCAGTGCGCTGCCGTCGTACATCACCGAGCTGAAGCCCATGTCGATGCAGGACTTGCAGGTCTCGAAGCTGTCACCGTGGTCGAGGTGCAGTACAATCTGGGGGTTGGGGCATCCGAGCTCCTTGGCATACTCAACAGCACCTTCGGCCATGTAGCGCAGGAGGGTCGGGTTGGCGTAGTCGCGGGCACCCTTGCTCACCTGCAGTATGACGGGGCTCTTCGTCTCCACAGCGGCCTGAATGATAGCCTGCATCTGCTCCATGTTGTTGAAGTTGAAGGCGGGAATAGCGTAGCCGCCGTTCACGGCTTTCTTGAACATCTCGCGAGTATTCACGAGACCGATTTTCTTATAGTCTACCATATTGTTGTTGTTTTATTTGTTGTTGTTTTGGAAATGCAAAAGTACTAACTTTATTTTAATCAGCCAAATTTATTTGTCGAAGATGCCGAATACGGCGGCGCCGCTACCTGTCATAGAGGCATAGAGGGCACCACGGCGGTACATGTCCTCTTTGAGGGCGGAGATAGCGGGATGCGTCGGAAAGACCGAGGTCTCGAAGTCGTTGACGATGAGATGGCGCCACTCCCCTATCGACTGCTTGACCGCTTTGCGCAGGTCGGGACGAGTGGCTCCGAAGAGGTCGCGCTTGAGGCCAGAATAAGCCTCCTTGGTCGACACATGTTCCCCTTCCGGTATCTCAACTTGAATTGAGAATTGAGAATTGAGAATTGAGAATTCGGGCAGAGGTTGAATTTGGTCACCGATGCCGGTAGCGTAGGCTGGGGTGTTGCGGATAAAGAAGGCGCAGTCGGCTCCGAGGCGTGCAGCACGCTGTTCGAGCTGACTATCGCTGAGACCGAGAGAAAACATCTCGTTGAGCATCTTGAGGGTAAAGGCGGCATCGCTGCTACCACCACCCAGACCAGCGCCAAAAGGTATGTTCTTATTGAGGCGGATGCTCACCGGCGGTATATCGTACTCGTCATGCAACAACCGCCAGGCACGGGTGCAGAGGTTGTCCTCCGGCGCATTGTCGAGCACTATACCCTCCTGCACCATCTGTAACGTGTCGTTCTCCACTATTTCCAACTCGTCGCAGAGGTCAAGCACCGGCAGGAAAATGGTCTCCAAGTCGTGATAGCCGTCGGGCCGCTTGCCCACCACATGTAGGCCGAGGTTAATCTTGCAGTTTGGGTATGTTATCATAAGCGCGGATAATGTCGGTTACCAGACGATGGCGGATAACGTCGGAGTTGTCAAGTTGGATGATGTCGATGCCCTTAACGTCCTTAAGCAGCTGGGTAGCCTGGAGGAGGCCGCTCTGCTGGTGGCGCGGAAGGTCGACCTGCGTAAGGTCGCCGGTGATGACGAACTTAGCGTTGCGACCCATACGGGTGAGGAACATCTTAAGCTGGGCCGACGTAGCATTCTGCGCCTCATCGAGGATGACGAAAGCGTTGTCGAGCGTGCGTCCGCGCATGAAAGCCAGCGGCGCAATTTCTATGGTGTTGTCCTCCCAATAGGAAAGCAGCTTCTGCTGCGGTATCATGTCGCGCAGAGCGTCGTAGAGCGGCTGCAGATAGGGGTCGAGCTTGTCGCGCAGGTCGCCGGGCAGGAAACCCAGGTTCTCACCAGCCTCCACCGCGGGGCGAGTGAGGATGATACGCCTTATCTCCTTGTTCTTCAGCGCACGCACAGCAAGAGCCACTGCCGTATAAGTCTTGCCGGTACCGGCGGGGCCTATGGCGAACACCATATCGTGCTCGTACACCGAGCGCACAAGACGCTGCTGGTTGGGGGTGCGGGCCTTGATGAGCAGACCGTTGCGACCGTGCACCAGCACCTCGTCGCTAACCTCGGCCTCCGGGCTCCCTCCGCCGTTCTCCATGATGCCCATGATGGCATTCTCGGTCAGACGTCCGAACTTATCGTAGTAGGTCATCATTGCCTGCAGTTTGCCGTCGAACCAGGCAATGTCCTCCTCGCTGCCTATGGCCTTCAACATGTCTCCGCGCACTATCAGCTTCAGCTTCGGGAACAGGAGCCGAACAAACTCCAGCAGCTTGTCGTTCTGTCCCCAGAAACGCGAATAGTCAATCTCTTCCAATGAAAATATCTTCTCTGTCGATGGTTCGTTCATTCCTTTGATATTTTAGGGAAATCCATTATCTCAAGTTCTGCCGGTTCGGGCTTCAGCACAAAGCGCACCAACGTGCCAACCTTGTGAAACCCCTGCCGTCCGGCGGCACCGGGGTTGATGTGCAACAGGTTGTAGTCCTTGTCATACATCACCTTCAATATATGGCTGTGGCCACATACGAAGATATCGGGCTTCGCCAGCTCCAGCGTCCGGCGCAACTCGTAGGGGTAGTGGCCCGGCCAACCGCCTATGTGCGTCATCAACACTCGCTGCCCCTCAACTTCGAAGAAGGCGCGCTCCTCAAGCTCATAGTGAAGGCTGAAGCTGTCGCAGTTGCCCCATACGGCCCGCACAGTCTTCCATGTACGCAGCTCATCCAGTACACCAGGACCTATGTCACCCGCGTGCCACAGCTCATCACAGTCCTTGAAGAATTCATAGACCTGCTTCGGTATAAAACCATGTGTGTCAGACAAAACCCCAATACGTTTCATTCGTTGGCCTTTATCTCCTTCAGGTTCTCGCCAATCATCTCCTTCAGGTAATTGATGATGTGTATGTCGTTCATCGACATACCGTCCAGTGCCTCCTTCAGTTCGTCGGTATCGAGCACAAACTCATCCTCATCGGTGCGATAGGTAATCACGAAATGTATGTCCTCGTGAGCCGACAGCAGCATAACCAGTGTACCCGGCAGGTCGCCCATCGGCGGACGGTCCCAGTTGTTGTGCTCGAACCAGAACTCGAGCCGTGTGCCAACCCCAACTTCGCTCGTCAACTTCATGCCACCGCCGCACTTCTCAGTGTTCATCTTGATAAGCGGCAACCCGAGACCCACCTTGCGAGTTGTGCGGCTCGTGGTGTACGGATCCGTCACCTTAGCCAGAAACTCGGGCGACATACCCTTGCCGTTGTCCTCTATGGTAAAGTGGAAATCATTGTTCTTCAAGCTGTCCACTATCGTTAGCTTCACATCCTTTGCATTGGCCGCCGTGGAGTTCTCCATCAAGTCGTATACATGCATTGCAAGTTCTTTCATATTCTTTGTTCCTTTTTGCGACTGCAAAATTACGCATTATTTTTCATTCCAGGATAATAATTTATCCACAACGTCGTTAATATCTATGTTTTATTTATTGCACATATCGTGAAACGACACCATACAACCATCCTGCTACTAGCCCTAGCAGTGTTCTCCGCTTGCAGCAAAAGCAGCGACTTCACGCCGCCGGCATTCCTGCACCTCGACAGCATAACAATCACAAAAACACCTTCCATCACCACCGACGACGGCTTCTACAACTATCGGATTCCCGCCGCCTATGTCGTAGCCCACTACCCCGACCGCTCCAGTGTCGACACCGTCGGCATATTCCGACTGCCCTTCACAGTGCCGGTACTCTACAACGGCAAGGCCGACTACATAGCCGTATACCCTGCCGTCGAAATGAGCGGCATCTCCGGAACACTCCCCTACTACACCTATTATCTCCCCGTCACACTAACCGCTGCCGACAGCACCACCCTACGCACCGGCGACACTCTCAATCTCGGCACACTTACCACCGCCTATCGCCCCTATCCACAGATAGACACCGTGCAGCTCTTCGAGCCCTTTGAGCGCCCGGCAGAGCACATCCGCCTTCAGGCACCTCTCGAGTGGATTCCCGACGACCCCGCCGGAGCATGCAACGGCAACGGCTATGGCCGCCTCACCCTGCAGCCTTCCGACCAGTCGCTTTCTTTCGATGCCGAAGACCTCTTCGTCGTCACCAACCCCGACCGCATCATGTACCTTGAGCTTGACATCAAGTGCACATTGCCTTTATCCGTCTATATGCGAGCATCCTATCAACAGGGTGCCGCTGAAGACCGCCTATCGGTCATGACCATAAACCCCGTCGACCATTGGCAACACCTTTACATCAACCTTGGTCGCACTTGGGCCTACTTCAACCACCCATCGACATTCCACATCTCTTTCACCGCCGTCAACGAAAACGGCACCGGCGGCATCGTGGACCTGGACAACGTCAAGCTTCTCACCACAAACATCACACTCTGACACCATCATGGAGAAAAAACAGACAGCCAAATATATAATCAGCGACACCCTCTCCGCCATGCTTGCATGGGCGGACCTGTTCCTCTTCCGCAAATTGGCGCTCGAGCACACCGGCTTCAGCGACGTCGCCGACGTCTTCAGCGACGCCAACTTCTGGCTCGGCCTCTTGCTTGTGCCTATCGGTTGGCTATCACTCTACACCATCCAGGGCGCCTACCGCAACGTGCTACGCCGCGCACGACTCACCGAACTGCTCGACACCCTCCTCGCCTCTCTCATCGGCGTGGTTGTCATCTTCTTCGTACTCCTCGTCGACGACAACATCAACACATACCTCAACTACTACGCCTCCTTCCTATTCCTTTTCTTCGTGCACTTCACCCTTACCTACATACCGCGACTAATAATCACCACCCACACCGTCAATGCCGTCCACTCGCGTCGCCTCGGCTTCCCCACAGTCATGATAGGCTCCGGTCCACGCGCCCTGCAGACCTATACCGACCTTGAAAGCCAGGAGACCTACTCAGGCAACATCTTCGTAGGCTACATCGACGTCAACACACCTCCCGCCTCCCAGCCTTCGCCCCTCAACTCCATCATGCCCCACCTTGGCACCCTGGCCGACCTTCGCACCATCGTCAAGCAACACAACGTCGAGGAGGCCATCGTAGCCCTCGAGCCCGACGAGAAAGACCGCCTCTCCGAAATACTCCTCGCAATCAACTCGTGTGGCGACATCATAATAAAGATTACGCCCGACGCGCGCGACATAGCCGTCGGCTCCATTCATCAGCGCTCCATCTTCCACTCACCCTTCATCGTCATCAACAACCGCCTCATGCCCGAATGGCAGTACTCCCTCAAGCGCATCTTCGACATCGTCATATCACTCTTCGCTCTCATCCTCCTCTCGCCAGTCTACCTCGTCACAGCCATCATCGTCCGATCCACCTCGCCCGGACCAGTCTTCTACGCCCAGGAGCGCATTGGCCACCTTGGCAAGCCTTTCAAAATGCACAAATTCCGCTCCATGTACGTGGACGCCGAGCAGGCAGGCCCTGCCCTCTCCAAGGACGACGACCCGCGCATCACACCCTTCGGTCGATTCATGCGCAAGGTGCGCCTCGATGAGATACCACAATTCTACAACGTCCTGCGCGGCACCATGTCGCTCGTCGGCCCCCGCCCCGAACGCCAGTTCTACATCGACCAGATTGTCAAACGAGCCCCCGAATACATGCTCCTCCAACGTGTCAAACCCGGCATTACCTCCTGGGGGCAGGTCAAGTACGGCTACGCTTCCAACGTCGACGAAATGGTGGAGCGCCTACGCTACGACCTCCTCTACCTTGACAACATGTCACTCACCACTGATCTCAAGATACTCCTCTACACCGTCATCATCATCTTCCAAGGACGCGGAAAATAAAACAAAAAACACCATCATATAATGAAGAAGTACCTTTACTTTTTAGCAGCCGGCATAATGCTTGCCTCATGCGGCCAGAACAAAACCCCGCAACTCAACGACGCCATGGACTCCATATCGTGGATCCTCGGACGCAGCACCGCCGAAAGCCTCAACAACGGCCCCTTCAAAGACATCGACCAGGAAGTATTCATCGAAGCTGTACGCACCACACTCAACAATGGTGCACAACCCATCAGCGACAGCATCTATCAGGAGACCATGGCCATGCTCATGCACGCCGCACAGACCTCGGCCATGCAGCAAAGCTCGCAGCAAAGTCAGGCCATCGACCGCCAGCAGGAAGAATACTTTGCCAAGCTCACCGCCGAGAACCCCAACGTCAAGCGCCACCCCTCGGGCTTCTACTACGAGGTGCTCAAGACCGGCACCGGCCCCAACGCCAAATATGCCTCGCTCATAAGCTTCGACTACCGCAGCTTCACCATGCTCGACGGACAGCCCTTCGACCAAACCTACGGCAAGCGCGAAGCCATCAGCCACGTCATCGGCAAGCCCATGTTCCCCGGCCTTATCGACGCCCTGCAGCTCATGAACAAAGGCAGCATCTACCGCTTCTACTTCCCCTATGAGCTGGCCTTCGGCCCCCAGGGCTCCGGCAGCATACCCGGCTACACCCCCATGATCTACGAAGTAGAGCTCCACAACATCGCCAAAATATAATTCCACACCACATCATACAATATAAGGCCCTTCCACACGGAAGGGCCTTTTTTACAAACCATTAATACCTGCAGGCTCATTCCACCGCCAGATGTCGGTACCCGGAAGCAAGTATGAGCCGTAGCCAATCCGTATCCACCCCGTACCCGCTCCGTAGCCGCTCCGACAAAAAACCGTTAAACAACCGGTGAACAGTCGGAGCGGGTACGGAGCGGGTACGGAGCGGATACGTGGGGAAAAAGATGGCTGGCAAATCAACAAACAGCAAAAACATATTATTTTTTCAAAAAACTTTCCACTTAATCAAATTAGTTGTATATTTGCAACACCAATCCAAGTGAGCCGGATTGCAAAAATAATTGTAAACTAATTAAATCGGTTGAAATGAAAAACAAGTATTACGACCTGATTGACCAGACCTTCGACTTCCCGCAGGATGAATTCCGCACCGAGGACGGCGAGCTGTATTTCCACGATATCCCCTTGATGGAGGTGATAAAACAGTACGGCACACCGCTAAAAATCACCTATTTACCGAAAATCAGCTCGCAGATACAGAGGGCGAAGCGCATGTTCAATGTCGCAATAGCCAAAACCGACTACAAGGGCACATACAATTATTGCTACTGCACTAAGAGCAGCCACTTTGCATTTGTGCTGGAGGAGGCACTGAAGAACGATATCAACCTCGAGACTTCGTCGGCTTTCGACATAAACCTGATTCAAGAATTGCACGCACAAGGCCTGATCGGGAAAGACAAAGTGATTGTCTGCAACGGCTTCAAGAAGGAGCAATACATAGAGAACATTGTAGAAATCTACAAAGACGGATTCAGCAATGTGATACCGATTTTGGACAACAAAAATGAGTTCTACGTGCTCGACGGAATGATGGAGAAGGGGGCGGAACCGATGAATCTGGGCATCCGGATTGCGTCGGAAGAGGAGCCGAAGTTCGATTTCTACACTTCGCGCCTGGGCATCCGCTACAACGACATTGTGTCGTTCTACGAGAAGGAGATTAAGCCGAACGCGAAGTTCCGCTTCAAGATGCTGCACTTCTTTATCAACACCGGCATCCGCGACACCGCATATTATTGGAACGAACTGGCGAAATGCGTGAATGTTTACTGCGACCTCAAGCGCGTATGCCCCGAACTTGATTCGCTGAACATCGGCGGCGGCTTTCCGTGCAAGGTGAGCCTGGCGGCGACATACGACTATGAGTATATGGCCGAGGAAATACTGGCCCAGATCAAGGCGATATGCGCCAACCGCGAGGTGGAGGAGCCAAACATCTTCACCGAGTTCGGCAGCTTCACTGTCGGCGAAAGCGGCGCGACGCTTTACAGCATTCTCGACCAGAAGAAACAGAACGACCGCGAGCTTTGGTACATGATTGACAGCAGCTTCATCACCACCCTGCCCGACACCTGGGGCATCAACCAGCGCTTCATCATGCTGCCTATCAACCACTGGGACTGCGAGTACCAGCGCGTATTCCTCGGCGGCCTGACATGCGACTCGGAGGACTACTACAACGCCGACAGTCACGCCAACGCCATCTTCCTGCCCAAGCTACAGGAGGATGAGCCTCTGTATATAGGCTTCTTCCACACAGGCGCTTACCAAGAAAGCATAGGCGGCTACGGCGGCATACAGCATTGCCTGATACCGGCGCCGAAACACGTGATAATCGACAAGGACGAGAACGGCGACTATACCACCAAGCTCTTCGCCAAGGAGCAGAGCTACAAATCAATGCTTAAGATATTGGGGTATTAAGCACACATAAACAAGAAGGGCCGGTATCGAATGATACCGGCCCTTCTTTATTTTATAGTACTAATATTATTTCACGACCAGCTTCTTGGCAGTGACGTTGCCGGGGGTCTGAACCTGGACGAAGTAGATGCCGCGAGGCAGGCTCTTGAGGTCGATGGTGCAGGAGCCGTCCACGGCGGAGTAGGTGCCCACAAGCGATCCGCGGCTGTCGAGCAGGCGGGCGTTCATCATACCGTCGGCGGTGACGGTGCACTGCGAAGTGGCGGGGTTGGGGCAGAGGGTGACAGAAGAGGTGGCGACAGGGGCACGGTTGATATCGAGGGTGCCGTCGGTGTAGAAGAAGGGTTTGTAGCCCTGAGCGGTTACAGAAATAACGGAATTGGAGAGCGCTGCACAGTCAGCAATGGCCAGGCTGGCATTGCCGTTGGCGTCCGTGAAGGCTGCGCCGAGGATTTCGTTGGCGACAGTGTCGCGGACAGCCACATAAGCGTAGCGGACAGTGGAAATATCGAGGTTGCAGGAACCTTCACTGACACCACTCGTGCTGACGGAGAAGTCGGTGATGTCCTGGGCACGACCCAGCCAAGGCATGAGCGAGGGGTCACCGAAGAGTTCGTAGACTTCCCAGTAGTATTTCTTATAGGTGGCGTTGTTGGAGGAACCCTGGATGGCCATATTGCCGAAGAAGACGAGGGCACCGGCGGTAACAGCATAATCGGAGAAGACCTCGTTGTGGGTGTGGAAGAGATGGTCATAGGCACCAAGCTTGTTGGACATGTAGGTGGTGTTCATGGTGTTGTAGATAACATTACGTACACCAACGCTCCAATAGAAGTCCTGGTCCCAGAAGGTCACGTTGGTGGCACCGATATAGGCGGCAGCACCGGCGTTGTTGGCACGACGGAGGAGAGCCTCGCCTAAGCAGACAGACTCGTCGAACTTGCCAGTGAGGCAGCAGTTACCTACCATGAACATGGGCTTGTTGGTGTTGCTGAGCGAGTTGGCTTGGCTATTAGTGAGCTCGGGTTCATGCCAGCGGTCAATGTCGCCGTGGGCGGAATAGTTGACCCAACCGGCGCCAGCACTGTAGAGGCTACGGAGGGCTGAGGCAGCGGCGCTACCCCCCTGACTGCTACCGGTTACGGAGACACCGTCGGGGGCAAAGTTAGTATTGTTCTTATAGTAGTATACATGGTCGTAGCCATGCTCACTGTTGATGTAGTAGCGGGCGGCATAGTCCATGGTGGGGTCGCAGTGGCTGTAGCCATGGTCGCCTTCGTAGCCTTGGTCTACACCGCTGACAAGGATACCCTTGGCAAGATAGGAATCATCCTCGAAGCCATACTGCTCATAGAGCATGATTTTGTTAAGGATATTGGCGACTACACTAGCCGATGTGGCGGAGATGCGGCCCTGATAGCAGTCGGGCAAATTGTCGCCAGAGGTCCATGAGACGAAGTAGAGGTCAGTGACATGGTCATTGCCGGGGCCACTCCATCCGCCGCTGGGTAACTGGCTGTCGAAGGCGGGTATCTGGTTGTGGTCGCCGATGAGCATGAGGTAGGTGGGAGCGGGCTCGTCAGCGGTAGCGTTGACATAGAGACTCTTGAGATAGTTGGCAAGAGCGGTGTTGCTGGTGATGCCACCCTGACCGTACGTCACTCTGTCGACAATGTAGCCCTGGCGTTTCTTCCACTTGACGAAGTTGTTGACAGCAGCGCCGTTGAGGTTCGTCGGATAGACAATCACCATACGCGAGGGGGTGGCGGTGCTGACAGACTTAGGGTTTATGAGAGAGTTAAGGGTGTTGCCGATGCTGAAGGCGGGAGTGTTGTAGCGCTGGAAGTACTCGACCGTGGCAGTGGAGTCGGCACCGACATAGGTAACGGTGACGTCGGCCTTGCGGCAGATGATGTACTGACCAGTGACGGGATTGACGCTTACCGGCGCGAAAGAGATGCGGGCAAGACGACGGTCGCGGGCGATGCCAACCTCCTCAATCTGTGCGAGAGGCAGGGAGACGAAGGCATCGGTGGTATAGACCTGCTCGTTGTACTGCACCTGCAGGGGGCTGCGGTCGCTCTTGCTGCGCGAAGGCTGCAGAGGCATCCAGTTGTATGAGGTATTGGACTGCAAGGTATCGTAGACGGCATTGGTGACAGTGACAATCATGTCTGTGCAGAAAGGCACAACAACAAGGTTACTGAGTACGGGGAGCGCGGGGCTACCGACAGTGCCGCCGAAGATGTAGCCATCGACGTTGACAGTGGCAAACTTATTGTCACCAAGCGTTGTCCCATCAAGGACGACATCGGGTGTGTTGAAACTGAGAGACAGGCGAGAGAAGCTGTCTTCCGTAACGGTTTGCGCCTGCGAGGCTGCGAAGAAGGTTGTCAGCATCAGAGCCGACATGATGATTTTTTTCATTGTTTATAATATTATATTTGTTTCCGATATATTAAACATCCGCTCTATCTCGGCATTGGGGGCCGTGATAGTGAGCGGAGCATGTGTTACGGGATGATTGAACGAAACGCTGCGGGCATGGAGCGAGATGCTGCCGTCGGGGTTACTGCGCGGAGCGCCATACTTGAGGTCGCCCTTGATTGGACTGCCGATTTGCGCAAGCTGGCAGCGTATCTGGTGATGGCGTCCGGTGTGCAGGTTGACCTCGAGTAGGTGGTAGCCGCCGTCGCTAACCGCTAAATGACGATAGTCGAGACTGGCGAATTTAGCACCAGCGGTGCCTTCGGGTACCACACGACTTTTGTTGCGGACCTCGTCCTTGACAAGCCAGTTCTCCAGCGTGGCGGCAGGAATCTCTGGAGCTTCTTTGACGACTGCCCAATAGCGCTTCTGGAAGTCACGCTCCTTGACCATCTGTGTCATACGGCTCAGTGCCTTGCTTGTCTTTGCGAGCAGTACTACACCAGACACAGGACGATCCAAGCGGTGGATAACACCACAGAAGACATTGCCAGGCTTGCCGTCGCGCTCCTTGATATAGGCCTTGACGAGGTCGGCAAGGGGCGTGTCGCCCGTCTTGTCGCCCTGAGTAATCTGGCCCGGCATCTTGTTGAGCGCCAGCAGGTGGTTATCCTCGTAGAGTATCTGGTCCGCTATGGTCATTGTCACACTATGTCTGCTATGGGGCTAATGCCGTTCTTAACCCGGTCTTGAAGCCCCACATTGATTGGGAAATCAAGCGGCAGAAAGAGGTCTATGCGAGAACCGAACTTTATGAAGCCCATCTCCTGATTCTGCTTCACAGACTCGCCCTCTTTGGCGTAGCACACTATGCGGCGCGCCATTACGCCGGCCACCTGACGTATCATTATTTTCTTGCCGTTGGCGAGCTTCATGCCCACCTCGGTACGCTCGTTGAGGTCACTGCTCTTGGGGTATGATGCCACAAAATAGTTGCCACGGCGGAACTTCACATACTCCACCACACCGTCACAGGGATAGCGGTTGACATGCACGTCGGTACCGCTCATGAATATGCTCACCTGCATGCAGTCGGCTTTGAGGTAGCTCTTCTCGAAGACCTGTTCAATGGTCACTATGGTGCCGTCGGCGGGCGAGATAAGCTCAGTTTCATTCTCAGTGAATATCCGGCGCGGTATGCGGAAGAAAGACGCCACCAGCAAGTCGAACAGCACCAGTGCCGACAAGAATATGTAATGGTACGGCGTCCAGTGATGCACAAAAAGCAACATCACAAACCATATCAGGAACGTCACGCCAAACGTGAGCAGTATTATCGACTTTCCTTCGCGGTGTATCTTCATATCTAATATTTAGTATCTGTTAACTCTATTTTATTACATTCCGGGAGCGACAATAATCGCCAGATAAGCATATGCCACAGGCACAGCTATCAACAAGCTGTCGAAGCGGTCGAGGAAACCGCCGTGGCCGGGCATTATCTTACCACTATCCTTCATGCCTACCGAACGCTTGAGCATGCTCTCCACAAGGTCGCCCAGCGTGTCGATAACGCTGCAGATGAAGCCCAGGGCAAGCCAGTGATACCACGCAATGCTGGAGTTGAACAGAGGACCGACGAAATAGGCCGTAGCCAATGTCACCACAACACCTATAGCCGTACCCTCCCATGTCTTGCCAGGCGAGTGTCGCACCCACATCTTGTGCTTGCCGAGGAGAGAGCCTCCCATGTAAGCACCGTTGTCGTTCATCCATACCATGATGAGCACCATAACCAACACATTATAGCTCTCATGCAGCGATGGCATGAGGCCGAGCGGTATTGCGGCATAGAGCATAGGCACCATAGTGTATGCTGCATCGCGGAACGGCTGTTCGCTGTGACCCCACAGCTGCACTATAGCGGCCAAACCAAAGGCCATGGGCAGTAGAGTGACACCGATGCCGAGGGCAAGATAACCCATGTGTGTACCGTAAGCAACACCGACCAGCGCCAGAAGCGCCATTACCGTGTAGGCATAGCCCAACGGACGGCACGGCGCGGCACCTTGCTGTTTCACTATGCGGAAGAACTCAAAGGTACAGCCACATGCCACAAAGAGCAGGAAAGCAGCAAGTATCACCGCTCCCACAGTCTTGTTGCCCGTCAGCACACCACTGTAGATGCTGCCGAGGAATAACGCCACATATACTACTGCGCTCGCCGCGCGTACCCAAAAGTTTTTCATTCTTCCTTGCTTTCTTGGTTATCTTCTTTCTGTTCTTCTGGCTGCTCCCACGGACGTGGACCATATATGCGCTCCAGATCCTCGCGGAAGAGCACCTCTTTGTCGTAGAGCTGCTTGGCCAGTTCATCGAGCTGCTCGCGGTGTGTCGTCAGCAGTTCCTTGGCCTTCGCATAGGCTTCCTCCACCATGCGGCGCACCTCACGGTCGATGGTTTCGGCGGTCTTCTCACTGAAGGGCTTGGCGAAAGCATACTCGCTTTGGCCTGTACTGTCGTAAAAGCTGATATTTCCCACCTCAGGGCTCATGCCATAGTAGGTCACCAGCGCCTGCGCCATCTTGGTGGCGCGCTCTATATCATTCAGTGCACCGGTGCTTATCTTCCCGTACACAATCTCTTCGGAAGCGCGACCAGCCATCAGCGAGGTCATCTCGTCGAACATCTGCTCATATGTGGTAATCTGTCGCTCCTCCGGCAGGTACCAAGCGGCGCCGAGGGCTTTGCCTCGCGGCACTATGGTAACCTTCACCAGCGGGTTGGCCCAACGCAGCAGCCAGCTAACCGAGGCGTGACCGCTCTCGTGGTAGGCTATTGTGTGCTTCTCCTGGTCGGTGAGCACCTTGCTGCGCTTTTCCAGGCCACCGACAATGCGGTCTACCGCGTCGAGGAAGTCCTGCTTCTCCACCTGCTTCTTATTCTTGCGCGCGGCAACCAGTGCAGCCTCATTGCACACATTGGCGATATCGGCACCGCTGAAGCCTGGAGTCTGTTTGGCCAAGAAATCCTTGTCCACATATTCTTCACTCTTCTCGTCGGTATTAAGCTTCAGGTTCTTCATGTGTACGGCAAAGATAGCCTTGCGCTCCTCGAGGTCGGGCAGTTCAACATATATTTGGCGGTCGAAACGGCCTGCGCGCAGCAATGCCTTGTCGAGCACGTCGGCACGGTTTGTGGCGGCGAGCACTATGATGTTGGTGGTGCTCGAGAAGCCATCCATCTCGGTAAGCAACTGGTTGAGCGTACTCTCACGCTCGTCGTTGCTGCCGGCGAAACCGCCCTTGCCACGTGCGCGACCGACGGCGTCAATCTCGTCGATAAATACTATGCAGGGACTCTTCTTCTTGGCTTCGTCAAAGAGGCTACGCACACGCGAAGCTCCCACGCCAACGAACATCTCCACGAACTCGCTGCCGCTCATCGAGAAGAACGGCACACCGGCCTCGCCGGCCACTGCTTTGGCCAGCAGCGTCTTGCCGGTACCCGGAGGACCAACAAGCAGCACACCCTTGGGAATCTTACCGCCCAGGTCGGTGTAGTGCTTGGGGTTCTTCAGGAAGTCCACCACCTCCATCACCTCTTCCTTGGCGCCAGCCAGTCCGGCCACGTCCTTGAAGGTAACATTGTTCTGCTTGGTAGCGTCATACTGTTTGACATTAGAGCGGCCCATGCCGAAGAATCCGCCAAAGCCACCGCCATTGCCGTCGCCGCCCATCTGGCGCCGCGTAATGGAACTCATGATCCAGAAGAAGAATATCAGCATCAGCAGCGGGCCAAAGAACACAAGTATCTCTTTCCACGCACTGCTGCGGTTCTCAATCTTGTAGCTTATATATTCACCTGTCTTCTCCTCCACTCTTGCAAGCTGGTTGTCAAAGTGCTCATAGGTACCTATGTTGTAGGTATAGTAGCCCTGCACGCCTGGCTGACCGGTCATGGTGCGTGTACGCAGGTCGCCGTATGTGACGGTGTCGCGTTTCACGGCATCAGACTTGATGCGCACCTCGGCCACCTCCTGGTTCACCACGGTGATGCTCTCGTAGTCATGCCGCTCCAGTATTGGCTGCAGTTTGTCCCACGTGATGGGCTGTTTAGGCGCACTGCCGTTTCCACCGAATAAAAGGAACCCTATGACTACTAGCAGCACAAGGTATATTATCGTCATAGGCCTCATCTTGAAAGGCTTGTTGCCGCGGTTGTTTGGCTGCATCGGCTGTTGTTTGTTGTTCTGTTGTGCCATAGTCCTTAACTATTAACTCCTAACCGAAACCTCTTCCCCGTCGCTCCACAGTTCGTCGAGGCGGAAGAATGTACGCTTGTCTTTCTGGAAGATATGCACCACCACATCGAAATAGTCCATCAATATCCACTCGGCATTGTTGTAGCCTTCTATCTTGTGCGGAGCCATACCCATAACTTTCTTGACCGTCTCGTAGACGGCATCGCTCAGGGCACTGACGTGCGACGGCACGTTGCCCGTGGCTATCACGAAATACTCCGCCGGAGCGCCGTGCACCTTCCTCAGGTCGAGCACGCGCACATCCTCGGCTTTCTTCTCATCCATTATCTGGGCCGCCAGCTTGGCAAGCACCAGTGATTCCTTTTCTTTATTTGTCATTGTTCTATTATCTGCGCATTCAATATTCTCACGCCGTCCTTCTCCTCAATCTCCACCCTCACATAATGCTCCGGCAGCAGTTCCTCGACCTTCTCGGTCCACTCCGTGAAGCAGTAGCAGCCACTGTAGAAGTACTCCTCATAGCCTATATCGTAGGCTTCGGCCACCGACTTCAGGCGGTAGAAGTCGAAGTGGTAGACAGGCTCATCGTCACGGTCACTGTATTCATTCACTATGGCAAACGTGGGGCTGCAGACATTGTCCTTAACACCCAACACTGCACAAAGCTCTTTTATCAGCGTCGTCTTACCCACCCCCATCTTTCCGAAGAAGGCAAAGAAGCGCTCCTCACCAAAAGTGCATAGCAACTTCCGTGCCACTTCTGCCAGTTCGTGAACGCTATGTATTTCAACTTTCAACTTCAAACTCCTAACTTCTAACTATCAACTACCTAAGCCTGTCGGCCGCACGCACTTTCATCTCGTCTCTCTTGATGCCGCGGTGCGCAAGCACAAGGAACACTATGGACACTATCGGCGCATAGGCACCCACGTACCATGTCACCTGCGGGTCATTGGCACTCATAGCCTGCGCCACCACCTTGGCGTAGGCGTCAACGGCCCAGAAGAAGACCAGGAAGACATACACCACGTTGAGCAGGAAAGCCACAGCCACCACGCGCATCTGTGCAACACGGTTCTTGTAGAGGAAGACGCTCACCAGCGCCACCGCACCGGTCAGTATAGCCAGCACCACCAGCGGCCATGTCCGGAAGCCGCTCATCTTCTGGCTGTACGTCACCGTTGCACCGGGCACAAACATCTGCTCCATCATGTCGGGGGCATCCTTGGCCACCAGGTTAAGTTCAGCCTCCACTGTCTGTTCCATCGACTCTATCACCATGTGGTACTCTGCCACCGGCGTCATAAAACACAGTGCCATGCAGCATGCCGCCAGCACCAACCAAAAGCTCTGAATTCTCTGTATCATTGGTCTTTCTTTTAGTCCGTTAATCAATCTTCAGTTCACCGGCCTTGCGCCCTTTGTCCACCACCGTGGCGTTCTTGACGTACATGAAGCCGGGGTTGCCGCGCATCATGGTCTCGATGGCCGTGGCATCGGCGAAGAGATAGTCCAGTCCGCTTATGTCGTTGTCTGCCATCCAGGCCTGCACCTCCTCGGGCAATGCTGCGGTGAGCATCACTATCTTGATGCCGTTCTCCTCGGCCAGCGTCACAGCACGCTTCACCTCCCTCACACCCTTGGCGTTCACCTTGTCGATATGATGCACCGTGACAATCAGCATACCGTCCTCGGCGGGCAACAGGTCCATGGCACGGTCCTCGCCCTCAAGGTCGAGCATCGAGAAGCCTGGCGCGGCAATCTCGCGCGGGTCCACCACACGGCTGCTCTCCCACTCCCACTCGGCGGCCCACTCGCCGTCCGACAGCTTGTCCATCAGCTGTGCCGACTCGAACTCCTCGCTCTCGCCGGTCTTCGTGTTGCGGTAGGTGACATAGCTCTTCATCCCTTCAGTGCTCTCCAGGTCCATCATCTTGTTGCCTATCTTCCACGGGCGGAAGTCGATGACCGGCTCGTGCTTGATGTTGTAAATCTCGAACACCAGCATGGCAGCCACGGCGAAGATGAAGATAATCCCGTCGCGCTCGAAACGACGCTTACGGCGCATGTTGCGCGTGAGGAAAATAAACACCGTCGGCACGTCGAGGGCCACGTTCTTCCAGAATGTCTGCCAGTTGGTGAGCTTCACGGCGTCGCCGAAGCAGCCGCAGTCGGTCACCTTGTTGGTGATGGCGTCCACCAGGGTGGTGACGGTGAAAAACAGCATCATCAGCACCAGCATCCATGCCGACAAGCGGCGGTAGGCGTTGGTGATGAGCAGCACACCCACGAGAAACTCGGCGCATATCAGCGCCACGCTCATGAAGTCCGCAAACGGCAGAGCCCATTCAAACGTAAGCCCGCCGATGCTCCAGGCGGTCATATACTCCTGCACCTTGAAGGTAGTGCCCATCGGGTCCACACCCTTGACGAACGACGAAAACAGAAACACCAGGCCCACGACCCAGCGGCAAACGACGTTCAACGTGTAGTTCAGTTTCGAATCTTTTATCTCCATAGTTCTATCAATTCTATTGTGTCTATTTAGTTTTAGTCTATTCCTCGCTCAATCTTATCAAGCAAAACAGCGAATAGTTGATTATGTCCATGTATCCGCCCTCGACGCCCTCGCTTACGAGAGTCTTGCCGTCGTGGTCCTCAATCTGCTTGATACGCATCAGCTTCATCAGTATCAGGTCGACCATCGAGCTCACGCGCATCTGGCGCCAAGCCTCGCCATAGTCGTGGTTCTTGTCCATCATCAGCTCTATGGTACGGCCCAAGTGCTTGTCGTATAGCTCCATGGTGCGCTCCAACGGCAGCTCCAGCGGCTCGCCGCCACCCTCCAGCTGCTGCTGCACGAGGGCCATGACGGCATAGTTGACCATAGCCACGAACTCGCCGCGCACATCGTCGCCCACCTTGTTCTCGCCAGTCTCCTGCACACTGCGTATGCGGCTGGCCTTGATGAATATCTGGTCCGTCAGCGACGGCAGGCGCAGCACGCGCCATGACGTGCCATAGTCGCGCGTCTTCTTCTCGAAGAGCTCGCGGCACACCGCCGCCTCGCGCTCCACCTCGCGCCGTGTATCCGGTTTTTCTGTCATATTTTTTGTCATATTCTGTTTATAACGACACCCTATTTTATTTATTGCATATAAATATAAAAAAAAAACATGAATAGTCCGTACCATCTCCGTACCCTCTCCGTCTGTTCTACGGTTGTTCACCGGTTGTTCTACGATATAAACCGGTAAACAACCGGTGAACAACCGGTAAACAGTCGGAGAAGAGACGGAGAGGATACGGAGCGGGGTCGGAGGGGCAATATTTTTTGTGCGGTGGTGCAATAATCGCGGTGCGACGGCGTTATTAAAAGGTAATGAAACAGACAATCAGACCGTTCAGCATCGTGGCACGCGGGCGCCTCGTGGAGTTCCGCCGGCCGGCGGTGATGGGCATCCTCAACGTCACCGACGACTCGTTCTACGACGGTGGCCGCTATCGCTCGGAGGAGGCCATTGTGCGGCGCGCGCAAGCCATTGTGGCCGAGGGGGCCGACATCATCGACATCGGTGCCGCGTCGAGCCGACCCGGGGCTGTGCTGCCGCCCCGCGAGGTGGAGGCCGAACGGCTGGCATGGGCTGTGCGGCTGGTGCGCACCGAATTGCCTGAGGCTCTGATTTCCGTAGACACCTGTTACTCAATGCCTGCGCGAGCAGCCATAGAGGCCGGGGCCGACATGGTCAATGACATCTGCGGCGGCGAGGCCGACGAGCAGATGTTCGGCGTTGTGGCCGAGCTGCAAGTGCCTTACATACTGATGCATGGCGGCAAGGAGCACCTGGCCGGCATCAAGGAGATGGGCGACGGCGACCCCGTGGACACCCTGACAAAGTTCTTCTCAGCGCGCCTCGACGTCCTATACCGCCTGGGGGTCAAGGATGTATGGCTCGACCCTGGCCTTGGCTTCGCCAAGAGCATGGAGCAGAATTTCGAGCTCCTCGACCGCCTCGACGAGCTCACCACCCTCTTCCGCGAGCCCGTGCTCGTCGGACTGAGCCGCAAGCGCATGATTTACACCACCCTCGGCACCACGCCCGCCGAGGCCCTCAACGGCACCGTGGCTCTCGACACCATAGCCCTCGACCGCGGCGCAGCGGCCATTCGGGTGCACGACGTAAGGCCTGCCGAGGAGACCGTTAAACTGTTATACCGCAACACATTATGATAATAGACGCAATTCTTGGCCTGCCCACTCTGCGCGTAGTTGACATCTTCGACATTGTCATCGTCGCCGGACTTCTTTACTATCTATACCGCATGGTGCGCGGCACCAACGTGATGCTCATCTTCTGGGCACTGCTCATCATGTTCCTCGGCTGGCGCATAGCCAACGCATTGGGGATGAGACTGCTCGGCGCCCTGCTGGGCGGAGTGGCAAGCGTGGGTCTCATTGCCCTCGTTGTCATCTTCCAGCCCGAGATACGCAAGTTCCTGCTCTTCCTCGGCACCAAGACACAGCTCAATGAGAGCCTGTGGAAACGGCTGCAGTTCTGGCGCCACAATATGCAGAACAAGGGCACTGTAGGCTACGAAGCCTATGTGAACGCCTGCATGCACATGTCGCAGAGCAAGACCGGCGCCCTGATAGTCTTCAAACGGCAGAACTCGGTGGACGAGATAATCGACACCGGCGAGCGCATCGACGCCCTGGCATCCAGCGCATTGATCGAGGCCTTGTTCTTCAAGAACTCGCCCCTGCACGACGGCGCCGTAATAGCCCACGGCAACCAGCTGCTGGCGGCGCGCTGCATACTGCCCGTGACGTCGCGCCTCGACGTGGACCCCAACCTCGGCTTGCGCCACCGCAGCGCCATTGGCGTCACCGAGCAACTCGATGTGCTGGCCGTCATCGTCAGCGAGGAGACTGGCGCCATCAGCTATGCCATTGGCGGCCAGATACACCACGACATCAGCCCTGTGGAGCTCCGCCAAGCCCTTGAGAAATACGAGTGCTAACCGAACAGAAAACTGTTTTATGGCGCAAAAACAAGCGCTATTACTCTGAACGATGGTTTGCGCTCCCGGGCAGGAACATTTCGAACCGCCCATATTTCATGTTTTACATATAATATTTATCGGAAAACAATAATTTTTTTTCGTTTTTCGCAAAATTTTTCTTGCATGTAAGAAAAAAGTTGTATCTTTGCCGTCGAGAAACAATGGTAACGATATGTCAAAAAAGGCTACAATAACACGAATAAGAACACTTTACGCTATCTTCATGGGCGTAATTGCATTGTGCATTGCTCTCTTTTTCCTTAACGTTTTCACCACTGCCGACCCTATCGGCGTGGCCAACATTGGTGACAACACCAGTGACTACGGCATTATCATAACCGACTTGCAGAGTTCACCTCAACTCTACCAACAAGAGATTGCCATCGATGGCCTCGTCGACGGTTTCGATGCCAAGGCCTTTATAAAAAACTTCGACATCAACGTTACGTTTATGTCTAATGACATGCAGGCCGTTCCCGCAAGCAAAGCCGCCTGGTGCATGTGGCTGCAACTGTTCTGCGTGCTGGCAGGCATTGCAATGACGGTGCTCGTGATCATGTCTCTTATTTCATTCTATATTTATACGCGACGCGGGAAGGTGTTCCCCAAGAAGAACATCACATGGCTCACATGGGCCGGCATATTGATGATACTCATGTCGCTCGGCATGGATATCAGCACCTACCTGGAGCGCAGCATTGCCTTCGACCTGCTGCAGCAAAGCCAATGGGTTCCCTCGGCAAAGGTGTCGATACACATGACCCGCATACTCTTCGGCCTGACGATAATCTTCATGGCCGAGATATTCAAGATTGGGCGCGACATACAGGAAGATCAGGAGTTGACGATTTGAAAAGTGAAAGTTGAAAAAGGAATGATTGTAGTTAATCTGGATATGATGATGGCCAAGCGGAAGATATCGCTGGGCGAACTGGCGGAAAAGATCGACATAACGCCGGCCAACCTGTCAATATTCAAGACCGGCAAGGCCAAGGCCGTACGCTTCAGCACACTTGAGCGCCTGTGCCAGGTGCTCGACTGCCAGCCCGCCGACCTGCTGGAATACCGCCCCGACGACGAGAGCAACACAAAGTAATCACAAAACAATCAAATAAACAAAACAACATTTAAAACCAACAAACCATGAAAAAAACAATGTTATTCGCAATGCTGCTGATGTTCCTCTTCGGCGGCATGTCCTTCGCCCAGCTGCCCGGCAGCGGTGACAAGAAGGAGAAGAAGAGCGACCTGACCGCCCAGGTACCCCTGGACAAGAAGATCCGCTACGGTAAGCTGGACAACGGCTTCACCTACTACATCCGCAACAACAAGAAGCCTGAGAACATGATTCAGTTCCGTCTGGTCAGCAATGCCGGTTCCATCATGGAGCGCGACGACCAGCAGGGTCTGGCCCACTTCTGTGAGCACATGGCCTTCAACGGCATCAAGGGCTACCCCCACAACACCATGATCCAGAAGCTGCAGGAGCACGGTGTGGAGTTCGGCCGCGACATCAACGCCTACACATCGTTCGACCAAACCGTCTACTATGTCAACATGCCCTCCAACGACCCCGAGATGGTGAAGATGGGTATCGAAATCCTCGACGGCTGGGCCGGCAACATCCTCTTTGACCAGAAGGAAATTGAGAGCGAGCGCGGCGTCATCCACGAGGAGTGGCGCGGTGGCGTAGGCCACGGCGACCGTCTCCGCAAGAAGACATGGCCCATCATGCTCAAAGGTTCGCGCTATGCCGACCGCCTGCCCATCGGCAAGGAGGAGGTCATAATGCACTTCGAGCGCCAGAGCATCGTCGACTTCTTCAACGACTGGTACCGTCCCGACCTGCAGGCCATCGTCATCGTCGGCGACCTTGACGGCTTCGAGTATGCCGGCAAGAAAGGCGACAAAGCCATGGAGCAGAAGGTGAAAGACGTGTTCAGCAGCCACCAGTTCCTCGGCAAAGAGAAACTGCCCCGCCTGAGCTACGAGATACCCAACAACGTGGAGCCCCTCGTGGCCATCGCCACCGACAAGGAGGCCACCAACGCCACCCTTGAGATCTTCTGGAAGCACAAGAAAGCCCACAACGGCACTGTCGGCGACTACCGCCAGATGCTCGTCCGCAGCCTCATCGGCATGATGATCAACGAGCGCTTCAGCGAGCTCACCCAGAAGCCCACCGCCCCCATGATGTATGCCGGCGGCGGCCACGGCGGCTTCCTCGGCCGCGAGATTGACGTCTTCGAGGTAAGCGCCGCTCCCAAGGAGAACCGCATCGAGGAGACCGCCCAGATGCTGCTCCAGGTGATCAAGCAGATTGACGACCACGGCTTCCTGCAGGCCGAGCTCGACCGCCAGAAAGAAGACCTCCTCAGCACCTACACCAAGATGGCCAAGGAGGAGAACAAGACCCAGACCAACAGCCTCGCCGACGAGTACACCAACCACTACCTCGACAACGAGCCCTGCCCCGGCATCCGCCAGGAATGGAAGTATGCCAAGGAGTTCATCCCCGAGATCACCCTCGCTGAGTGCAACGCCCTGGTCAGCAGCTGGATTACCGACGAGAACATAGTGTTCTACCTCACCGCCCCCGAGAAGGAAGGCTTCAAGGTGCCCACCGACAAGGAAGCCCTCGACATCCTCAAGAACTTCAAGAACATCAAGACTGAGCCTTGGGTCGACAACTTCAACGACGAGCCCCTCTTCAACGAGACCGTCGCCGACGTCACTCCCATCAAGACCGCCAGCAACAGCACCATGGACTACACCGAGTACACCTGCCCCAACGGCATCCGCTTCATCGTGAAGAAGACCGAGCTGAAGGCCGATGAGATCCAGATCAGTTCCTACTCCTTCGGCGGCACCTCGCTCTATGGCGACGAGGACAGCTACCAGGCCGAGAACGCCGACAGCTTCATCGATGCCGGCGGTATCGCCAACTTCAGCGCCACCCAGCTCAACAAGAAGCTCAAAGGCATGAACCTCAGCATCAGCCCCTACATCGGCGGCACCACCCAGGGCTTCAGCGGCAGCTGCTCGCCCAAGGACCTCGAGACCACTCTGCAGCTCATCAACCTCTACTACACCGCTCCCCGCAAGGACCAGGAAGCCTATGAGCGCAACATAGAGAACACCATCCAGCAGATCAAGTTCATCCGCGAGAACCCGCAGGTGGCCTTCCTCGAGACCTACTACAAGACTGCCTATCCCAACGACAAGCGTCAGGTCGTCATCCCCAGCGAGGAGAAGGTGCGCAGCCTCAACCTCGACCGCATGTATGACATCTACAAAGAGCGCTTCGCCTTTGCCAACAACCAGACCTTCTTCTTCGTCGGCAACATCAGCGACACCGCCATCGGCCTCATCGCCAAATATCTGAACCACCTGCCCACCATCCAGGCCGTCACCAAGAACTACTGCCTCGACCGCAGCCCCAAGTTTGCCAAAGGCATCCAGCACGCCGAAGCCGTCAAGGGTATCGAGCGCCAGGGTATGCTCCTCATCAGTGGCCAGATTGACATCCCCGTTGAGGAACTCGACGTTAAGACCCGCCTGGCCATCCAGGAGTTCGGCGATGCCCTCGGCATGACCACCCTCGAGATCATCCGCGAGAAGAACGGTGACGCCTACAGCCCCAGCGCCGGCGTCGACTACAGCATCCCCAACGCAGGCCCCGCCACCGTCAGCTGGCAGTTCTACATCGGCTGCGACCCCGAGAAGGCCAAGAAGATTGAGAAAGACTGCATCAACATCATGAAGCAGTACATGAAGAAAGGCTGCGACGAGAAGACCCTCGGCAAGGTGCAGGAGCAGATGTGCGTCCAGCACGCCAAGAGCGTCCAGAACAACGGCTTCTGGCTCGGCCAGATCCAGGCCAGCTACATGGACAACGAGGACCGCGACTACCATGTGAAAGACTATGACAGCCTCGTCAAGTCCATCACCACCGCCGACATCAAGGCCGTCGCTGCCAAGTACATCAACCTGAACAACTACGTCGTCGTCAAGCTCCGTCCGGAGGATGGCGCCGTCGGAACCGCCGACTGATTCTCGGCTAAACAGACACACTAACAGAGCCTCCGCAGGAGCCATAGCTCCTGCGGAGGCTTCCTTTTTGCACCCCTCCGGCCCCTATGGCGGTCCGCTTTCGATGTCCTAGCACTCCCCCACCCCCATTCCTCCGCTTTTCCTCCGCCAACTAACCATCATTTCGACCATATTTCAACCATCCTTCGACCATCCTTTTACCATATATTATGGTTGAAATACGGTTATACGATAGTCATAGAATAGGGGAAAAAACCGATGAAGGACGGTAGGAAGGTATACCTAAGGTGGCAGACATGGCGGCAATTCGAAAAAAAGATGTATCTTTGCAAATCATTTCACAAGCAATAACAGTTACTATCATACTACCTATCATGCGGAACCAAGAGACGACGAAACACGACTACGGGCACGGGCTATTGATAGCGGGGGCCTACGGGCGCATGGGGTGCGCCATACTGGCGGCGAAGGCCGCGCTGAGGAGCGGCTGCGGACTGGTGACAGCGCACTTGCCGCAGCGGTGCGTGGAGTCCATGCAGGCGGCTTTCCCCGAGGCTATGGTGAGCATAGACCCCTCGCCAACCCTCTTCACCTCAGCACCAGCCAACCTTGACCACTACACGGCCATAGCAGCAGGCCCAGGGCTTGGAACAGACAAGGCGACCGCCGAGGCTCTGCACATGTTGCTCACCACACGGCCAGAGGAGATGCCGCTGGTGCTCGACGCCGATGCGCTGAACGTGCTGGCGATGCACAAAGAATGGCTGCCCCTGGCGAAAGGAGCCATCGTCACACCCCATGCACGCGAATATGAACGGCTTTTCGGCGACGCTGACCCATCGCAGATGGCCAAAGAATACAGCCTGATTGTCGTGAAGAAAAGCCACCGAACACATGTATACTGTCCCGAAGGACAGCTGTTTGTCAACCAGACTGGCAACGCCGGTATGGCCACAGCGGGCAGTGGAGATGTGCTGACCGGAATACTACTCGGAATGCTCTCTGCCAATCACTTGCACGCATCCATGTATGATATCGTGTGTAAAGCAGTAGAGACACATGGCAAAATCGGTGATATTGCCACACAAAAACAGTCGGAATCGAGTCTCATAGCCTCCGACATGATTGACAATCTGCGCCTCATATCAACCGATATAACAAGCCGTTAGCGTAGTGAGATAAAAATATTTCAAAAAAAATTTGGTCAGTTTACAAAAAGATTGTACTTTTGCACCCGCTTTCGAGAGAGAAAGCAAGAATTCTCGAAATTCAAAATTCGGAATTCAAAATTAATTGACATTCCTCCTTAGCTCAGTTGGTTAGAGCACCTGACTGTTAATCAGGGGGTCGAAGGTTCAAGTCCTTCAGGGGGAGCCGAATAAAGCACTGAAATCAGTGCTTTATTTTTTTGTGCACCCAAAATAAACCCAACTTTTGTTTCTCACGGTTCCAATTTATTACTTTTTAACATAATAATTACGTCTTAAATGGGTACAAAACGGGTACAAATAAAAATGAACCTTTGCCCTACTGGGTTTCAGTTTATCACGAACCTATTTCCTCATACCCTTCAACCCCCCAAAAATTGGCGGTACATGCAATAAAATCGAAAAGAGTGCGTTATTGAGAAAAAGATTGTTATGGAAACCATGTCTACTTTGAACAATGCGCAGGTCGAGGTGATGAACATGATGTCGTTTGTCAACACCAAAAGTTCCTGGCAACGGATGAAAGAAGCCATCGCCGACTATTTTGCCAAACAGTTGGATAGCGAAATTGACGGCCTTTGGTCCGACGGTACGCTGAACGACGAAAAGGTTCAGTCGTTCGCCACCCTCCACGAACGTACACCATACAAGTAAGTACATTGTGTCGCAAGACCATCATTTTGATGTCCTGAAGACAATTCCGTTCCCAAAGGTTGACGTTGTCACCATTGAAGAATTCCTGACGGAAATTTGTTAGTCATCTACTTTAGCACCTCCTCGCCGTTTTTGAACTTGGCGAAAGGGAACTTCTCCTCGAGGCCCTCCCGAGCGAGAGATAGTAATCGCGATACGCCTCAATTCTCATTATTGCCATGATTTCTAACTTATTATCAATCTTCCTTAACTATCGGGTAGAGCTCGATGAACTCGCCTTGGTGGTGCTGGCCGTCGCCTATAAGCTCCGCCGTCTTTTGTCCTACTGTCTCGATGTCGTGGAAGCCAGGCAGCGCCATGTTGCCGTTGAGGTCGGTGGTGGTGGGTCCTGGGTGGACGGAGAAGACCTCCAGCGGAGTGCCTGTTTGCTGGAACTCTATCGCCATCACGCCCATCATGGCGTTCTGGGCGGCTTTGCTGGCGACGTATGCTAGGGGGTGCCAATAGGGGCTTATTTCCGAGGGAACGGTGATGTTGACGATACGGCCCTCGTTCTTGGCGAGCAGCGGCATCAGTGCCCGGGTGAGGGCGAAGGTGCCGACGAAGTTCACGTCGAGTGTCTCGCGGATGGTGCTGAGCTCGGTGTGTTGGCTATCAACGCTCATGTCGCCTGGGATGCCTGCGTTGTTGACCAGCAGCGAGAGGTCGGGATACCGCTCGCCTATTTCCTTGGCGGCCAGCTCGATGCCGTCGAGGTCACGCAGTTCGATATTCACCCAGCCGAGCACATCGACACCTGGCGACCGTAGCTCACTCATAGCCTTCTCGGCACGTTGCTCATCACGTGCCCCGATAATTACCTGCCAACCACTGAGGCCGAGGTGCTTGGCGATTCCATATCCGATGCCCTTATTGGCACCTGTCACTAATGCAATTTGTTTGTTCATAGGTTAAAATCAATTTTTTATCGTCCATTTTGCTTATCAATGTAGTTCACAAACGCTTGGTTCACGAGGCGGGTGCCGCCGGGGGTGGGATAATGGCCGGTGAAGTACCAGTCGCCCGGGTGGTTGGGACAGGCCTCGTGGAGCCCTTCGATGCTCTGGAAGACCAGCTCGACGGGGGCTTGCATGCCTTCGGGACGCAGCATCTCCACAATCTTCCGGTTAATCTCCTCGACGGTGAAGGGCTCGTAGATGGCGCGCACGCGGTTCTCCATCTCTTCTTTCGGCTTCTGCAACTCGTGTTTGCAGGCCTGATAGGTATCGTTGACTAACTGCCACATTCCACGTTCCTCAATCAGGGCCATCGTGGCACGGAAGGCGCAGAACTCCTCCAGGCGTGGCATATCGATGCCGTAATAGTCGGGATAGCGTATCTGCGGCGAGCTGCTGACCATCACTATCTTCTTGGGGTGCAGGCGGTCGAGAATCTTGAAGATGCTCTCGCGCAGCGTGGTGCCGCGAACGATGCTGTCGTCGATGATGACGAGGTTGTCCTCGTAGGGCCGCAGCGATCCGTAGCTGATGTCGTAGACGTGGGCGGCGAGGTCGTTGCGCTCGTTGTTGTCGGCAATGAAGGTGCGCATCTTGATGTCCTTCCACACCACCTTCTCCGTCCGCACCTCGTCGTGCAGCTTGCGGAAACCGTCGGTGATGCCGTAATAGGCCACCTCGGCGGTGTTGGGGATGTATGAAAAGACGGTGTTCTCGATGTCGCCGTCGATGGCACGCAGAATGGCGGGAGTCAGCTGCTCGCCCAGCCGTTTGCGCTCCTGATAGATGTCGCGGTCGGAACCTCGGCTGAAATAGATGCGCTCGAACGAGCAAGCGCTCAACTTCTTGGCGGGCATTATCTGCTCCAGATGACTCTCGCCATTGCGACGAACAATGAGTGCCTGCCCAGGCATCAGTTCGTGGACATCCTCGCATTGCAGGTTGAAAGTCGTCTGCAGCACGGGACGCTCGCTGGCCACAGCCACAATCTCGTCGTCGCGGTAGTAGAACGCCGGACGGATGCTCCAAGGGTCGCGCACGTTGAACATCTCGCCGCTGCCGGTGAGGCCGCACATCACGTAGCCGCCGTCGTAGTGCTCCATCGTGGTACGCAGCACATTGGCCATCTCCACGTGGTCGTCGATATAGCGGGTGATGTCCTTGCCCTCCAAGCCCTTCGCTTTGGCCTCCACAAAGAGCCGCTCCACCTCGCGGTCGAGCCGGTGTCCCATCAGCTCCAGCGTAATATATGAGTCGCCGTAGATACGCGGCGACTGTCCCTGGGCGGTGAGGAACTCAAAGACCTCGTCGATGTTGGTCATATTGAAGTTGCCGCACAGGCAGAGGTTCTTCGCCCGCCAGTTGTTGCGGCGCAGGAAGGGGTGCACGTATTGCAGGCCGCTCTTGCCGGTGGTGGAGTAGCGCAGGTGGCCCATCATCAGCTCGCCTGACATCTCCTGCGTCACCCGCGAGAAAATCTCCGATATGGCGTCCTTGCCCTCGGCCTTCTCGCGGAACATATATTCGGTGCCCGGCTCGCCCGTCAGGCTCACCGACGCGATGCCGGCACCCTCCTGACCGCGGTTGTGCTGCTTCTCCATCATCAGATAGAGCTTGTTGAAACCGTAGGCCCAGGTGCCGTACTTCTTCTCATAGTAATCCAGCGGCTTCAAGAGGCGAACCATCGCCACGCCGCACTCGTGCTTCAGCTGTTCCATTTCAGATAATTGACAATTGATAATTGAAAATTGACAATTATTGAGCGCATTCCTTGACGAAACTCATGAACAGCGGATGCGGGTTCAGCACCGACGACGAGTATTCGGGGTGGAACTGGGTGCCGATGTACCAGCGCTTTTCGGGTATCTCGACAATCTCCACCAGGTTGGCGGCGGGATTGACGCCCACGCACTTCATGCCCTTGGCCTCATATTCTTCCTTGAAGGCATTGTTGAACTCGTAGCGGTGGCGGTGGCGTTCCTTGATAAGATTTTCCTTTCCATAGGCCTCATACACTCGGCTGCCTTCTTTCAGTTCGCAGTCGTAGGCGCCCAGTCGCATGGTGCCGCCCATCTGGGTGATGCTCTTCTGCTCCTCCATGATGTCAATGACGTTGTGGGGCGTCTTTTCGTCCATCTCGCGACTGTTGGCATCCTTGTATCCCAGCACGTTGCGGGCAAACTCGATGACCATCATCTGCATACCGAGGCAGATACCGAAAGTAGGGATGTCGTGGGTGCGGGTGTATTCGGCAGCGATAATTTTGCCCTCGATGCCGCGTGTGCCGAAACCCGGACAGATGACGATGCCCGCTAACCCTTCAAGTTTCTCGGCTACATTCTGTTCGGTAATCTCTTCACTGTTGACGAAGTGCAGTTTGGCCTTCACATCGTTGTAGATGCCAGCCAGGTTCAGGCTCTCGCGAATGCTCTTGTAGGCGTCCTGCAGGTCGTACTTGCCCACCAAGCCGATATGCACCTCGCGCTTGGCGTTGCGCTGCTTGTCGAGGAAGTCGTGCCATGCTTTCATCTCCGGCGTCTCGCCCACGGGGATGCCTATCTTACGCAGGATGGCGGCGTCGAGACCCTGCTTCTGCATGTTCACCGGCACCTCGTAGATGCTGGGCATATCCTCGCTCTGAACCACGCATTCGAGGTCCACGTTGCAGAACGACGCCACCTTCATACGCATGTGGTCGTCGAGGTGGCGTTCGGTGCGCAGCACCAGGATGTCCGGCTGGATGCCCATCGACTGCAACTCCTTCACGCTGTGTTGTGTGGGCTTGGTCTTGAGCTCGTCGGCAGCCTTCAGGTAAGGCACATAGGTCAAATGTACACAGACGGCGTTGCGACCCAGTTGCCAGCGCAGCTGACGGATGGCCTCCATGAAGGGGGCACTCTCGATGTCGCCGATGGTGCCGCCCACCTCGGTAATGACGAAGTCGAGCTGCTCGTCCTTCTCGTCCTCGCGCAGCATGCGACGCTTGATTTCGTCGGTGATGTGGGGCACCACCTGGATGGTCTTGCCCAGATAGTCGCCCTTGCGCTCGCGGTCGATGACCGTCTTGTAGATACGGCCCGTGGTGATGCTGTTGTTGCGTGTGGTGTGGATGCCCGTGAAGCGCTCGTAATGTCCCAGGTCGAGGTCGGTCTCGAAACCGTCGTCCGTCACGTAGCACTCGCCGTGCTCGTAGGGGTTCAGCGTACCGGGGTCGATGTTGATGTAGGGGTCGAATTTCTGAATAGTGACCTTATAGCCGCGTGCCTGCAGCAGACGGCCGATGCTGGCGGAGATGATGCCCTTCCCCAACGAAGAGACCACGCCGCCCGTGACGAAAATGTACTTTGTATCCATAAGATGATAAATTATATATGTTGTTTGATTGCTTGATTGTTTGGGTAATTAGTGCGAGAACAATATCTCCCGGTATTTCGGTAACGGCCAGAGTTCGTCGTCGACGATAAGTTCGAGTTTGTCGACGTGGTAGCGGATGGGGTCGAAGTAGGGGAGGACGGTGTCGTGATATGCGATGGCGCGCTCTCGCTCGCTGGCGATGTGATTTGCTTGCTTGCGGGCTTCGACCATATTGTCGACGTTCTGCTTGATGGCGGCGATGTGCTCGGAGAGTTCCTCGATGAGCGAGTCGTCGTGCGCCGAGAGGGTGCGGGCTTTGTCGATGTCATAGACCTGCCGCATCTTGTAGACGTTGTCGAGCAACGCCGACTGGTAGCGCGTGGCGACGGGGATGATGTGGTTGAGGACGATGTCGCCCAGCACACGCGCCTCGATCTGCACTTTCTTGATGTAGGTGTCCCACTTCACCTCGTTCCTTGCGGCCAGCTCGGTGCGGTTCATCACTCCGGTGGCCTCAAATATCTGCACCGACGAGGGCGAGGTGTAGGCGTCGTAGATGAGCGGCACGCTGCTTTCACAATCCAAGCTGCGCCGCTGCGCCTCCTGACGCCACTCGTCGCTGTAGCTGTTGCCGTCGAAGCGGATGGCTTTCGACTCGCGGATATACTCGCGCAGCACCTCGAAGATGGCGTGCTCCGTCTGCTCGCCTGCCGCCGTGCGGGCATCCACTTCCTGGCGGAACTCCTTCATCTGCGAGGCGACGGCGGTGTTGAGGGCTATCATGGCACAGCCGCAGTTGGCCGAAGAGCCTACGGCACGGAACTCGAAGCGGTTGCCGGTGAAGGCGAAGGGTGAGGTGCGGTTGCGGTCGGTGTTGTCCACCAGCACCTCGGGGATATGCGCCACGCCGAGCTGCATGCGACGTTTCTCGTCGAGGAGGATGGCCTGTTCCTTGTCGGCATTCTCCAGTTGGTCGAGTACCGCCGACAGTTGGCTGCCGAGGAAGACGCTGATGATGGAGGGCGGCGCCTCCTGGGCACCCAGACGGTGGGCGTTGGTGGCGGTCATGATGGAGGCCTTTAGGAGGGCGTTGTGCTTCTTGACGGCCATCATCACGTTGACCAGGAAGGTGACGAAGCGCAGGTTCTCTTCGGGTGTTTTGCCGGGGGTGAGGAGGCCGACACCGGTGTCGGTGCCCAGCGACCAGTTGCAATGCTTGCCCGAGCCGTTGACGCCGGCAAAGGGTTTCTCATGCAGCAGCACCTTGAAGCCGTGACGGCTGGCCACCTTGTGCATCAGCGACATCAGTATCAGGTTCTGGTCGACGGCCAGATTGGTTTCGTTGTATATGGGTGCCAGCTCAAACTGGTTGGGTGCCACCTCGTTGTGGCGCGTCTTGCAGGGGATGGCATATTTGTAGGCCTCGAACTCCAGCTCTTTCATAAAGGCCTGCACACGTGCGGGGATGGCTCCGAAGTAGTGGTCCTCGAGCTGCTGGTTCTTGGCCGACTCATGACCCAACAGGGTGCGGCCCGTCAGCAGCAGGTCGGGACGGGCGGAATAGATGGATTCGTCCACGAGGAAATACTCCTGCTCCCAACCCAGATAGGAATAGACCTTGCGCACCGTGGGGTCGAAGAGGCGGCACACATCGGTGGCGGCGCAGTCGACGGCATGCAACGCCTTGAGCAGCGGTGTCTTGTAGTCGAGTGCCTCGCCGGTGTAGGAGACGAAAACCGTGGGGATGCAGAGGGTGTCGTCGACCACGAAGGCGGGTGACGAAGTGTCCCATGCGGTGTAGCCGCGGGCCTCGAAGGTGTTGCGGATGCCGCCGTTGGGGAAGCTGGAGCCGTCGGCCTCCTGCTGTGCCAGCAGCTTGCCGGAGAACTCCTCAATCACGTCGCTCCCCGGCTGCCCGGCATACTCGATGAAGGCGTCGTGCTTCTCGGCGGTGCCTTCGGTGAGTGGCTGGAACCAGTGGGTGTAGTGCGTCGCACCCATGTCGAGCGCCCAGTTCTTCATGCCCACAGCCACGTTGTTGGCAATCTCGCGGTTGAAAGGAGCCCCGTTGTCGAGCACATTGCAGAAAGCACGGTAGGTCTCGGATGAGAGGTAGCGTGCCATCTGTTTGCGTCCAAAAACATGGTTGCCGTAGTAGTCGGAAACCATACCTGCGGGAGGCTGGACGGCCACCGCCTTCTTGGCGAAAGCCTCCTGCAACACTTTAAAACGTAGATTACTCATTGTTTAGATGATGGTTATATGATGAAAAATAAAGCGGCAAAAATACGAAAAATTTTCCAAACAGCAGTATTTTTTTTCATCGCGCCCACCGAACTATGCGTACCTTCGTGGTGAACTATCTCCGTCTGGGCATATCTGCGGAGGTCATTATGAAATGGACTGGCCACAGTGACTTCACGGCCATGAGACCCTATGTTGCCATCGTGGATGAATTGAAGAAGGAAAGCATGGCGAAATACAATGTTTTGTACGAAAATGAAAAAAAAGTAGTAATTTTGCAACTGATAATAGTAAGATTACTGCCGAATACCGTGTACCCGTTTTGTACCCACAACATACATATAGAAGTGGAACCGAGGGGAACCTAAAAGGCTCAAAAGGCTATTATAAAGAGTTCAGAAACAGAAAATTCGTAACAAATTGGAGCCATCGGGAACCATGAGAAAAACTAACCCCCAGTACCTTCAGGGGGAGCAAGAAACGAGCGCTGAAATTCAGTGCTCTTTCTTTTTTACACCCAAAATACACCCAACAATGTTCCCTTTTGAACCATAAAGGTGGTATGTCAGCCACATAAATTGGTGGTATGCTCAAAAAAGAACGTTCACAAGGTGCTGCTGAAGATGCTATAATTCAAAAAAAAGTCGTATCTTTGCATTTGGTTTCAAAACGAGAAAGACACTTACCGCCACGCAAGCATACGACATCTTTAATAACCAAGAGAGAAGCGAAGCTTAACCGGGACTGAACCGAAACTAAACCGAAACTTTAGGCTTTCCACCGTGGACTTACATAGGACTTACCACATGACTACTACCTACCACAAGCCTACTCGCTTGGGGGTTTGCGGGACAGAACGATGAACAACACATAAAAGTAGCACTATAATGGCACGAGCGACAGGTATACTGGAGAATTTGGAGGGGCAACTGGATGGGCTCCTATTCTACAAACGCGGGGACAAGACTTTTGTCCGCCCCAAACATATTCGTCAACCGCGACGGCTGTCGAGGAAGCAGCTGCTTATTCGCGAACGACAGAGTCACAACAATGCCCTCTGGCGCGCGCTGAAGGCTACAAGGATGATCTTTTTCGAGGGAGAGAATGCCCCCTACAACCGGTTTATGTCTGTCAACCTGTATTCGCCTGTGCCTTATCTGAAGAAGCAGCAATACCATTCGGGCAACGCCTTGCTGTTGCCCGATATGGTGGTCAGCGACGGCCCGTTGTCTCCCATCAGCTACCAGCTGGGGTATGTCGACGGACAGCCTGCGCTGCTTACCGACCTCACAAAGGCATCGGCCAAGAAGGACACCCTGTTGCTCTATGTGCTGGAGCAGAAGGTTACCCATTGGCGCAAAGACGAGGACTTGTTCCGACTGAGAATCAAGGTCGAGACCCTCAAGGCCGACGACTTTGTCAACGTGCCTTCGACGCTAATGTCGCCCTACAAGAACGTCCACGGGACCCTTGCACTTGTGGGAGAACGCTATGGCGACCCGATGCTGGGCTTCGGACTGACAAGGGCGAAGGATGGTTTCGCATCGCACCAGCGCGTGGTCACACACTGCCAATACTACGAGCGTTATACCACAGAAGAAGCCCTCCAAGCCGCCGCCAAAAGCTACGGGGGACTCACGGAATGACAGGCGACAGAGCTAGCCAAAATGTTTTTGGTACCAAGCACAATATTCTGTTGCCATAGGCGTTTATTCTGAAGATGAAGACAATACTCATAGTTCTCGCCATTGCAGTTGGCGTCCTCGCCTTAATGATGGCCGCTTTGGGCCTCAAGATGCTATTGCACAAGGAGAAAGAATTCAAACGTCCCTGCGCCAACGCCGACCCGAAGACAGGACGTTGCGCGAACTGTACCTGCGGCAAGAAACCCACACACAAACAATAACATACGTACATCTTACGTTTTGTTATTGCTTTGTTGATAAATCATTTTGCTTTATTTATAATAATATTCGTATCTTTGCATTCCGAAATGAGACGTATTTGGATTGCAATAGTAAGGCTTTTAGGCTGGAAGTTTCACCTGCCAGATGCAGGTTCGCGTCCTGAAATACGGCGTTGCGTGTTCGTCGTAGCGCCCCACACGGCGATAGCCGATTTCACCATAGGTGCAGCATATCTGTGGTCGCTCAACGTCAACGGGCATATCTTCATAAAGAAAGAGTTTTTCCGTTGGCCGGTGAAGAATGCGATGCTGCGCAACGGATGCATACCGATAGACCGCGGCAACCGCCACAACGGTATGGTAGATCTGGCTGTTAGAGAGTTCGCCAAGGGCGAGACATTCACCATAGCCATAACGCCAGAAGCTACACGCAAGCCTGTGAAGCGCTGGAAACGCGGTTTTTGGGAGATTGCCAAACAGGCCGGGGTGCCCATAGTGCCGGCATGCATAGACTTCGGTAAGAAAGAGATATGGCTGGAAGAGGCAATCTGGCCGACAGATGACTACGAAGCCGACCTAATGAAGGTTCGCCGCTGCTTTCACGCATCGATGGCCAAATATCCAGACCATTTCATAGAGGTAGAATAAAATAAAACATCATCATATGGTTAGAAGAATCTTTGTTGAGAAGAAAGCCCCGTTTGCCGTGAAGGCCAAGGAGCTGAAGAACGAAATGAGCGAATACCTAGGCATCGATGCCGAGGAGGTGCGCGTTCTCATCCGCTACGACGTTGAGAATGTCAGCGACGCCACCTTTGCACAGGCCAAACAGACCGTGTTCAGCGAGCCACCCGTGGACAACGTCTACGACGAGGAGTTTCCGCACAAGGCTGGAGAATTCTGCTTCACGGTGGAATACCTGCCCGGTCAGTTCGACCAGCGTGCCGACAGCGCCGAGCAGTGTGTGAAACTGCTGAACAATGCCGAGGAGCCCATCATCAAATCGGCCACCACATACGTCATTAGCGGCAAGTTAAGCGACGAACAGCGCCAGGCCGTGGTGAAGCACTGCGTCAACCCCGTGGATAGCCGCGTGACTGACGAACCCAAACCTTCAACCCTTGAAGACCGCTTCGACGAGCCCGCCGATGTCATTACCTTCGACGGATTCAAGGATATGGCTGAACCGCAGTTGAAGGAGCTATACAATGGTCTCGGCCTTGCGATGACTTTCGCAGACTTCAAACACATACAGCGCTACTTCCACGAAGAGGAGAAGCGCAATCCTACTATGACTGAAATACGTGTGCTCGACACATACTGGAGTGACCACTGCCGCCACACCACTTTTGCCACAGAGCTGAAGGATGTGAAGTTTGACGAAGGATACTACCGCCCGCTGCTTGAAGGTGCATTCAAACAATATCTCGCCGATCACAAAGAGCAATACACCGGCCGCAATGACAAGTTCGTCTGTCTGATGGATATCGGTACTCTTGCCGCCAAGCGCCTCAAGAAAGCCGGCATTCTCGACGACCAGGAGCCGAGCGATGAAATTAACGCCTGTTCAATTGTCGTGCCTGTTGTTATCGACGGTAACAAGGAGGAATGGCTCATCAACTTCAAGAACGAGACCCACAACCACCCGACGGAGATTGAGCCTTTCGGCGGCGCGGCCACCTGCCTCGGCGGGTGTATCCGAGACCCGCTGTCGGGCCGCACCTACGTCTACCAGGCCATGCGTGTCACCGGTGCAGCCGACCCGACCAAGCCACTCAACGAGACCCTCGCCGGCAAGTTGCCACAGCGCAAGATTGTCACCACCGCAGCCCACGGCTACAGTTCCTACGGCAACCAGATCGGTCTAGCCACTGGCTTGGTGAACGAGATATACCACCCCAACTATGTAGCCAAGCGCATGGAGATTGGCGCAGTCATAGCCGCCGCCCCACGACGTGCTGTGAAACGACTGACTTCTGACCCCGGAGACGTCATCATCCTGCTCGGCGGCCGTACCGGCCGTGACGGCATCGGCGGTGCAACGGGTGCCTCCAAGAGCCACACCACCAAGAGTCTTACCACCTGCGGTGCCGAGGTACAGAAAGGCAACGCTCCCACAGAGCGCAAAATACAGCGCCTGTTCCGCCGAGAGGAGGTTTCCAGTATCATAAAGAAGTGCAATGACTTCGGCGCTGGCGGTGTGAGCGTAGCCATCGGTGAGTTAGCAGACGGCCTGCAGATCAACCTCGACCGCGTGCCCAAGAAATATGCTGGTCTCGACGGCACCGAGTTGGCAATAAGCGAAAGCCAGGAGCGAATGGCCGTCGTGGTCGACCCCAAGGATGTCGACCTGATGCTAAAATATGCTGACGAGGAGAACCTCGAGGCTACCGTCGTAGCCACCGTCACAAAGGAGCCACGTATGGTCATCAGCTGGCGCGGCAAGGAAATTGTCAACCTTAGCCGCCGCTTCATCGACACCAACGGTGCCCATCAGGAGACCACCGTATCGGTCACCATGCCGACCAAGTTTGCTACTGTTCCACAACAGCAGTCCGTCAAAGACCTTTGGATTAACACCATAGCCGACCTCAATGTCTGCTCACAGAAAGGTTTGGTCGAGATGTTCGACAGCAGTATCGGTGCTGGAAGCGTTGTAATGCCCTTCGGTGGCAAATACCAGCTGACGCCCACACAGAGCATGATTGGCAAACTGCCGCTCTTGGACGGGAAATGCGACACCGTGACCATCATGAGCTACGGCATGGACCCCTACCAAACATCGTGGAGTCCGTTCCACGGCGCCGTGTATGCTGTGCTATCGTCGGTGGCCAAGATTGCTGCCGCGGGTGGCGACGCCAGCCGTGTGCGACTGACATTCCAGGAATATTTCAAGAAACTCGGAAACGACCCCTACCGTTGGGGCGAGCCTTTCGCCGCATTGCTAGGTGCCTACAATGCACAAATGGGTCTGAAGTTGCCAGCCATCGGCGGCAAAGACTCCATGAGCGGAACCTTCAACGACATTGACGTGCCTCCGACGCTTTGCTCCTTTGCTGTTGGCATCAGCGACCTGCAGCACACCATCACCCCCGAGTTGAAGCAAGCCGGAAGCCGCCTCGTCCTGCTTGACGTGAAGGAAAAGGAATATGGCATGCCAGACTATGAGGACGCCCAGAACCAGTATGCCACCCTGCGTCGCGCCATCGAGGCCGGACAGGTGCGCAGCGCCTATGCGCTCGGCTTCGGCGGCATCATTGAAGCTGTCAGCAAGATGGCCTTCGGCAATAAACTGGGTGTGCGGCTCTCCATCACCAACGACCTTATCACCAAACACTACGGTTGGATTGTCGCCGAGGTAGCCAACGTCAATGGACTTCCCTTCCGCTACAAGGAGATTGGCGAAGTTACCGCCGACCCCATCTTCGAATGCAACGGCGAAAAGATTAACCTTGAAGAAGTACTCGCCGCCTGGCAGAAAACACTTGAAGGTGTATTCCCAACGAGAAGCACATCGCCCATAAGCCCCATCAAGACCATAGACCCAACGCGCTTCACAAGCATATACCAGTGCAAGCACAAGGTTGCGAAACCTCATGTCTTCATTCCTGCCTTCCCCGGCACCAACTGCGAATACGACAGCGCACGCGCTTTCAACCGTGCTGGTGCCGAGAGCGAGATTATCGTATTCCGCAACCAGAACGGCCTGCAGATTAGTGAGAGCGTGGATGCCTATGTGAAAGCCATCAACAATAGCCAGATCATCATGATTCCCGGTGGCTTCAGCGCCGGCGACGAGCCCGAAGGCAGCGCCAAGTTCATTACCAGCGTATTCCGCAACCCGCGCATCGCCGATGCTGTAATGGATATGCTCAACAAACGCGACGGCTTGATGCTCGGCATCTGCAATGGCTTCCAGGCCTTGGTGAAGCTCGGGCTTGTTCCATACGGCGAGATCCGCCCGCAGGCCGAGGATGCGCCCACCCTGACATTCAATACCATCGGCCGCCACCAGAGCAAGATGGCCTACACCCGCATAACCTCCAACCTCAGCCCGTGGCTACGCAAAGCCGAGCTGGGCGGTGTCTACACCATCCCCATCTCGCATGGCGAAGGCCGATTCGTAGCTCCGCAGGAGTGGCTTGACCGCCTGTTCAATAACGGCCAAGTTGCCACACAATACTGCGACCTCAACGGTACCCCAACAATGGATGAGGAGTACAACATGAACGGCTCCTACATGGCCATCGAGGGCATCACCAGCCCCGACGGCCGCGTGCTCGGCAAGATGGGCCACAGCGAGCGCTGGAGCAAAGGCAGTGCCATGAATATCCCCGGCAACTTCGACCAGCAGCTGTTCGAGTCCGGCGTGGAGTACTTTAAATAGAATATCTGACTCTTCACGGGGCATGGGTACAATATACCATGCCCCGTATTATATACTATTTGTATCATGATAGACCAAATCGTACAGTATAACCGCGAGTTCGTGGCAAGTAATGGCTACGAACAATATCGCACCGACAAATACCCCGACAAGAAACTGGCTGTGTTGTCTTGCATGGACACACGCCTTACCGAACTACTACCAGCCGCTCTCGGCCTCCGCAACGGCGACGCCAAAATCATCAAGAACGCCGGCGGACTGGTCATCTCGGCCTTTGACTCGGCAATGCGATCCCTCATTGTGGCCATCTACGAACTCGGTGTGAAGCATGTCATGGTAGTCGCCCACTCGCACTGTGGGGCTTGCCACATGAGTTACGGCCATTTTCATGACGAGATGCTTGCACGCGGTGTGACTGAAGAGACACTTGATACCATACGCAAATGCGGGATCGACCTCAACCACTGGCTCGAAGGCTTCAAAGACACACCCGAATCCGTGCGCCGCACCGTCGAGACTATCCGCACCCATCCCCTCGTACCGAAGGATATTGAAGTACGCGGCTTCATCATCGACAGCGAGACAGGACTCTTGGAAGAAATACAATAGTATTATGGCTAGCAATCCCGACTTTGTACAATATATCGTTGACCAGTGCACAAGCGCAGGCAAAATTGAAGCGCGCAAGATGTTCGGCGACTGGTGCATCTACTGCAACGGCAAGCCATTCGCCCTCGTGTGTGACAACGGCTTCTACGTGAAGCCCACCGAAGCTGGCCGCAGTATGCTCCGCATAGAGGACATGCGTCCCCCTTATCCTAGCGCAAAGCCCCATTTCTACATCGAGGACGTCGACGACCACGAATACCTGTCGGCGCTGGTGAAAGCCACCTGCGCCAATTTACCAGAACCTAAACCTAAAAACAACAAGAAATGAAACGACTGACACTCATCATTGGCCTCCTCGTTTTGACGTTGGCTGGCTGCAAACACGACAAACCGGGAAATACACATGAGGGCACGGCTTTCGCCACCCGCACACTCAGCGGCGAGCAGTGCTACCAAGTGACGTTCGACAAAGAAAAAGAGCCATGGGGCATTGATTTCGTCACCAAGACGGACTACACGCTGGCGTGGCCCGCCGTGGGTGCCATGTCGGCCGAGGCCGAGCGGGAGCTGCTTCAGCTATGCTTCATGGACAGCACGGCCACCAACTTCGACGAAGCGGCGCAACGGTGGCTAGCCATGCCGTTCTCCTATGAGGACGAGTTCGACTGCAAGCGCAAGCCCATCGATGCAATCGACGAGAACGAAGATTACGGCTTCATGCACTTGGAGAGCATCGTTACGGAGGACAGCACGCTGGCCGTCTTCACCATCAAGAGCGAGAGCTTCGTCGTAGGCGCCGCCCATGGCATGTATTCGGTCGATTATCTGACCATCGACAAAGCCTCAGGCAACGCCATCCATCTCGCCGACCTGGTCACTGACACCAACCTGCTGTGCGAGGCTGTGGCCCGTGCCATACAGGACCTTGACGTGAATAAAGAGATGCGCGAATGCCTCTTCGACGAGTTCCGTGACGCGGCACGCATGCCAATGCCCGGCAACTTCATCGTCGACAGTGCCCGCAACAGCATCACCGTTGTCTACAACCTCTACGAGATAGCACCCTATGCATGCGGCATCCAGAGCGTCGTGCTACCCATATTCTGGCTCTCCAAGCACGTCCCCCTATCACCTTACGCCAAACGACTCTTTGGTCCAGAAAGCCACATAGAGGAATAAATGTTTGCTCAGTTCACAGAAAATATGTAATTTTGCACCATCGAAAACAATAAAAAACAGCATACCTATGAAACAGCAGAAAGACATCATGAAAGGGCTCAAGCCGGAGCGCGTGTGGCACTGGTTTGGAGAGATTATGCAGATTCCACGGCCGTCTAAGCACGAGGAGCGCATCTCGGCCTACCTCGTCAAATGGGGCAAAGACCACGGCCTCGAGACCAAGAGCGACAAGCTGGGCAACGTGCTCATCCGCAAGCCCGCCAGCAAGGGCTACGAGAAGAGTGCCGGCGTCTGCCTTCAGGCCCACATGGACATGGTCTGCGAGAAGAACAGCAGCAAGAAGTTCGACTTTATGAAAGACTCCATCCAGCCTGTGCTGGACGGTGAGTGGCTCACCGCCGACGGCACCACCCTCGGCGCCGACGACGGCATTGGCGTCGCCGCCATCCTCGCAATCCTCGAGGACAAGAAGATAGCCCACCCTGCACTTGAAGCCCTCATCACTGTGGACGAGGAGACCGGCCTCACCGGCGCCAACGGCCTCAGCAAAAGCTGGCTCAAGAGCGAGATACTGCTCAACTTCGACGACGAGGACGAGGGCGAATACTGCATAGGCTGCGCCGGCGGCATCGACACCACGGCCGAAATGGACTATAAGCTCGTGCCTGCCACAAAGGGGCACAAAGCCTTCCTCGTCAAGGTCTCCGGCCTTGTCGGCGGCCACAGCGGCGACGACATAAACCGCGGCCGCGCCAACGCCAACAAGCTGCTCAACCGCATCCTCTGGGAGGGCACCTACAAACACTCCATGCGCCTGGCCACCATCGACGGCGGCAACCTGCGCAACGCCATCGCCCGCGAGGCCGAGGCCATAGTCACAGTGCCCGCCGACAATGTGCGCGCCTTCAAGACCATGGTCACCAAGATGGGCAAGGCCATGGTGTTCGAGTTCCGCTCGACGGAGCCCGACATGGAGTTCGAACTCCGCGACGTCGAGATGCCCAAGAAGCTCATCGACAAGGAGACACAGGAGCGCCTTGTCAACCTGCTCTACGCCTGCGCCCACGGCGTGCTGGCCATGAGCCGCGAGATAGAGAACTTCGTTGAGACAAGCACCAACCTGGCCAGCATCAAGATGAAAGATGGTGTGATACACATCGCCACCTCGCAGCGCAGCAGCGTGGAGAGCGCCAAGATGGCCGCCGCAGCCAAGCTGGAGAGCACCTTCCGCCTGGCGGGCTGCCGCGTGAAACACAGCGACGGCTACCCCGGCTGGACGCCCAACCCCGACAGCCGTGTGCTGAAAGTCGGTGTCGACGTCTACAAGAAGATGTACGGCCGCGAGCCCGTCGTCCGCGCCATCCATGCCGGCCTGGAGTGCGGCCTAATCGGCGAAAAATACCCCAACATGGACATGATAAGCTACGGCCCCACGCTGCGTGGCGTGCACAGCCCCGACGAGCGCATCGAGATAAAGACCGTAGAGATGTTCTGGAACCAGACGCTTGAAATCCTCAAGAAGCTGAAATAATAAACGCCAACACCAGAAAGCGGGGGTCAATGCATGTTAACCCCCGCTTTCTTTTTTCTCCGCACCCGCTCCGTACCCGCTCCGTACCCGCTCCGACTGTTCACCGGTTGTTTAACGGTTTTTTGTCGGAGCGGAGCCGGAGGAAGTCCGGAGCGGGTGCGTAGAAATCATTTATGACAATTCGCGGACATTGACGGCAATTAGTGTCAAACAAACAAAGACTATCAATCAGGGAGTTGCAAAAATATTTTGCCATATCGGCAAAAAGTAGTAATTTTGCATCCTCAAAACCTCAAGGAGAGATGGCAGAGCGGTCGATTGCGGCGGTCTTGAAAACCGTTGACCTGCGAGGGTCCGGGGGTTCGAATCCCTCTCTCTCCGCCACAACAAACACCCCAAGACAACGGGGTGTTTTTTAAAAATCATCAAGTATGCTGCAGCTGCAATATATCAAAGATCATCGTGAGGAGTGCATCTCCCGTTTAAAAATCAAGAATGTCAAGGACGTCGAGACCCGCATCGACGAAATCATAGCCCTCGACGCTGAACGTCGCGCCCTTCAGGTTAAAGCCGACGGTGTGAAAGCCGAGTCGAACCGCATTGCCAAGGAGATTGGCGCCCTGATGAAGGCCGGAAAGAAAGACGAGGCCGAGGCCGCCAAAGCCCGCACCGCCGAGCTGAAGGCCGAGGAAAAAGCCCTCGGCGAGCAGCAGGCAGCGACCGAGAAAGTTCTCAACGACAAGCTCATTTCGCTGCCCAACGCCCCCCACCCCACGGTACCCATGGGCAAGAGCGAGGCCGACAATGTGGTTGTGGCCGAGTTTGGCGTGAAGCCCGAACTGCCCGCCGACGCACTGCCCCACTGGGAGCTCTGCGCCAAGTACGACATAGTGGACTTCGAGCTGGGCAACAAGGTGACCGGCGCCGGTTTCCCGTTCTACAAGGGCAAAGGTGCACGTCTGCAGCGCGCCCTTATCAACTTCTTCCTCAACGAGGCTGCCGATGCCGGATTCCTTGAGATACAGCCGCCGCTGATGGTCAACGAGGCCAGCGGTCTGGGCACCGGCCAACTGCCCGACAAGGAGGGCCAGATGTACGCCATACCGCTCGACGGCTTCTATATGATTCCCACAGCCGAAGTGCCCATCACGAACATCTTCCGCGGCGAGGTTGTGGACCCGAAGGAACTGCCCATCAAGCGTGTGGGCTACAGCGAATGCTTCCGCCGCGAGGCCGGCAGCTACGGCAAGGACGTGCGCGGTCTGAACCGTCTGCACGAGTTCAGCAAGGTGGAGATTGTGGTTATAGAGCATCCCGACCGCAGCTACGACATGCTGGAAGAGATGAAGAAACATGTGGGCGGCCTGCTCGACAAGCTGGGCCTCCCCTACCACATACTGAAACTCTGCGGCGGCGACATCAGCTTCACGTCGGCAATGACCTTTGACTTCGAGGTGTGGAGCGCCGCACAGAAGCGCTGGCTGGAGGTGAGCTCGGTGAGCAACTTCGAGGCCTTCCAGGCCAACCGCATGAAGCTGCGCTTCAAGGACGAGAACGGCAAGATGCAGTTGTGCCACACCCTGAACGGCTCGGCACTGGCCCTGCCGCGCATCGTGGCCGCCATGTTGGAGAACAACCAGACGGCTGACGGCATCGTGATGCCCGAATGCCTGCGGCCTTACCTTGGGTTCGACAAAATAGCATAAGCGCGACGCAAGCGCAGCAGTACCAAACAAAAAGAGCCCCGCCGATTGGCAGGGCTCTTGATTTTTCAATAGCTTGGCTTAGAAGTGGAAACCGATGCGGAGGGCGAACTCGCCGACCGTGCGTGTGGGTATGGTGCCGGCATCGACAATACCTTTCGTGACGGGGTCAAAACTGTCGTAGGTCTTTTTATTATAGCTAACGACGTGCTTGCCAAGGCCATAGTAGTAGAGACCAGCACTGACGTGGCGGCCAAAGTAGGCACCGGCGCCAATCATCCACGACAGGGCCACAGTGGGCTTATAGGAATAGGTGTAGGTCTTGCCATCGATAGGGTTCACAACCTTTTCGCTGCCGATAATGAAGAGGTCGGCACCGACGCCGAACTCGGCATAGGGGGTAATGTCGTTCCACAACTCGTCGTAAAGGTAGCTGACACCGAGCATCACGGGGATATTGAAGTAGTTGGGTGCTTTACCTTTGGCCTGGATGTACTTGTCTGACCAAGAGCTGTTGATGAAGTTCCAGAACACATCGGCCTGGGCGAAAGGAGCAACCTCACCCATACCCACGTCGAAACGGTAGCTGGCACGATAGCCGAGACCGAAGCCGGGGGTGGCGGCCTTGCCTATCTCCTCACGATAGAGAGGTACGGTAGCATCTGTCAAGGTGACACCGGCAATGTTAACCCTGTTGGTATTTACCTTGGAGGCAAACTGGCCTGTGGCGAGAGAGCCATTGAGGAAGATTGACTGACGAAACTGAGCGTTAACGGAGGTGCCGACGAGTGCCATAACGGCTGTGAGGCACATAACTTTTACTATTCTGTTCATGATATCTTGTATTTTATTGTTTACATATTTATTTCTTTGTCGCCTTCTTTACGGTAGGCTTCTTCGCTGCCGGTTTTGCCGTTGCCTTGATAGTGGCTTTTGATGCCTTGGGGGCAGGCTTTGCTGCAGGTTTTGCTGTGGCCTTAACTGTTGTTTTTGCGGAGGTTTTAACTGCTGGTTTTACGGCCTTCTTGGCCACAGGCTTCGCTGCAGGCTTCTTGACGGACTTTTTTGAGGGCTTTCCAACAGGAGCCATCTCCTCCTCCGGGATTGTGGCGTCAAGGGGTGGTATCTCTGCATCGAGGAACTCATCATCGATGGCGCGGAGATCATCGTCAGAAGGTTCGAAGTCATCATCTTCCGAAACTTCATCATCATCAAGCCTATCATAGCTGTCGAGCTCATCGGCTTCCTCGTCGTCGGCAAAAGCCTCCTTGAGGCCTTCTTTATCAACACCAAGGGTGGCCTTCTTTTTCTTGTCCTCGGTCAGGACATCCTCAAAGTCGCCGTGGCGCAGATGCTCCTCACGATGGTTGACGATACCCTCCTCCTTCTCTCGTGTCTCAGTGAGTGTATCGAATTCGTTCTCCTCACCTGCCTCGTCGCCGTCGTCGTCGAACAGCGCCTTGTCAAGATCCTCGCCAAGTGTATCAACCTTCACGTCGAACTTGACCATATAGGCGGTTTCGTCAGTCTCGAAGGGGACAACAAAAATAGCCTCACCATTGGGCTTTACAAACTTGGTGATATAGTTGTTATAGCCTTCCGGATAGGCTTCTTTAAACAATTCCTTAAGGTCGTCAGAGAGATTCTTATAGCTGACAATCAGGTTTTTCTTGCGTTTATGTATAGTCGACATAGTCATTGTATTTGGGTGCAATAATAGCAAAAAATCCTAATATAGCCAAATTTTTTACGCCACCACTATACTCTCGTCATCCTCGACGCGCAAATTCTGCATAATAAACTCGCGGCGCTCAAGGGTATTTTCGCCCATATAGAACGTCAGGGTACGGTCCGTATCGAACTCCTTGTGGAGCAATACTGGATCAAGGCGCATATCCTTACCTATGAAGTTCTTGAACTCCTCGGGGCTTATCTCACCGAGGCCTTTGAAGCGGGTTATCTCAGCACCAGGGGTGGCCTTGATAGCGGCGATGCGCTCATCATCGGTGTAGCAATAGGTTGTCTTCTGCTTGTTACGTACACGGAACAGAGGTGTTTGGAGAATGTAAACGTGGCCGGAGGAAATAAGCTCAGGATAGAAGCGCAGGAAGAAAGTGAGCAAAAGCAAACGAATATGCATACCGTCGACATCGGCATCGGTGGCTATAACAACATTGTTGTAGCGAAGATTGTCGAGCGAGTCATCTATATCCAAGGCATTATGCAACAAGTTGAGTTCCTCATTCTTGTAGACATCGACCTTGCTGATACTGTATGTATTCTTCGGCTTGCCGCGCAGCGAGAATACCGCCTGCGTATCCACATCGCGGCTCTTTGTAATAGAGCCAGAAGCAGAGTCACCCTCGGTGATAAAGATAGTACTCTCCAGACGGCGGGCATGGTTAGTGTTATAGTGCACATGACAGTCGCGCAGCTTGCGATTGTTGAGGCTGGCCTTTTTGCCGGCCTCTCGCGCCACCTTCTTTATGCCGGCAATCTCCTTGCGCTCTTTCTCATTGGCGTTTATCTTGTTGAGAAGCGCATCGGCGGTATCGGCATGTATGTGCAGATAGTTGTCAAGGTTGCGTTTAAGGATGTCAAGCACATAGGTCTTCAGCAATGGGCTGTCGTTGCTGCCGTCCACCTTGTTGGGCTCAAGGTGCGTTGAACCGAGCTTAGTCTTGGTCTGCGCCTCGAACACTGGCTCCTGTATGCGTACGCATAGTGCACACACAAGGCCGCCACGTATCACTTCAGGAGCATAGTCTTTCTTTATGAAATCCTTTACTACACGTGCGTAAGCTTCACGGAATGCGCTCTGGTGGGTGCCGCCTTCAGTGGTGTGCTGACCATTGACGAAACTGTAGTAGTAGTCGTTATTCTGCCCGTTGATGTGCGTAAACGCTGCCTCAAAGTCCCCCTCCTTGATGTGGATTATGGGATACAGCGGCTCGGTCTGCAGGTTATTCTCCAGCAAATCCAAAAGGCCATTCTTGGAGTAGTAGCGGCGGTCGTTATAGTACATGGTAAGCCCACGGTTGAGGTAGGCATAGTTCCAAATGCGGCGCTCCACATACTCACTGATGAAGTGATAGTTGCCGAAGAGTTTGCTGTCGGGTACGAATTCGACCAGGGTGCCGGTCTCGGTAGCCTTATCAGCCACAATACCGCTGTCATTTGTGAGCTTGCCGTCGGAGAACTCCGCATATCGCGTCTTGCCGTCACGGAAACTCTGCACCCTGAACCAGCTACTGAGGGCGTTGACAGCCTTGGTACCCACGCCGTTCAAGCCCACCGACTTCTGGAACACCTTGCTGTCGTACTTGGCGCCCGTATTGAGTTTACTGACAGCCTCCACAAGTTTCCCAAGCGGTATGCCGCGGCCATAGTCGCGTATGCTCACCTTGCGCTCGGCAAAGTTTATCTTCACCTCTATCTTCTTGCCGAAACCTGATGTAAACTCGTCGATGGAGTTGTCGATAACCTCCTTGATGAGCACATAAATACCGTCATCATGGGATGAGCCGTCGCCCAACTTGCCTATGTACATACCCGGACGCAGCCGGATATGTTCCATATCTTCAAGGTGGACGATACTGTCGTCATTATAGTCTGCCGCGATGTTCTGCGGCGCAAATATATCGTCTGCCATATATCAGTCTTCCATGTTCATTTCCGATGTTATAGCGTAGCCAGCTTTGGCCTTGGGGTCTGCGAGAGGCTCTCCGGCGACCACGACAATGCGGCCTTCCGGCACCCCCTGCTCGGCGATGTAGCGGCGCACCTGTTCGTTGAGCCATTCGGCACGCTTGGCGGCATCCTCGTCGTCGCTGGCAGGCATCTGCTGCGTAAGGGTAATGGTGACCTTGGAGTCACTCATCGCTATCGTCGACAAGTCAGACAGTATGTGGTACTGCTCAGACGTCAGGCCGTGCTGGTCGGGCTCTACGGCCATAAACTCCAGTTCGTCACTGTTGATACCCAAAGCGCTGCCCAGTGCACGTGCAGGCGACGTAGCCACCTTCACAAGCAGGTTACCCAGTGTCTTCCACACAACCTTCATGTAGTTGAACTCCGGATTATCCACATTACCCTTCACGGGCATATCTATCAATATCTTGTCGTCCTTGTCTTTCAGTATGTACAGCGCCGCCTTGAGAGGTATCTTCACTTCGCGGTCCACATCCTTGCGGCGGTCGCCAACCTTAGCCTTGAAAATATCTATCTTGTTCTGGTTGTCAAGGTTGCTGTTGGTGATATTGAGGCGTGTAGTGAGGCCGAAGATGCCGTCCTCGATGGGGTAGCCAGTGTAGGCCACCGCCCATGGGCTCAACTGCTTCATGTCAAGCCCCTTGATGGTAAGGAAGAGGTCCTGATAGCTCTTTATGTTCACTATGTCACCTTTCCAGCGCACCATCAGGTGGCCGCCGCCAGGCAGCGTGGCGCGCACCTGTGCGTTGTTGCCACCGGCAGTAGTGAGGTCATCGGCAGTGATGTTCAACCCCGTCACCGGGAAGTGGAAATCATCGGGCAACGTAAAGTCATCATAGGTCACTGCGGCATCCTCAATTCTAATCCTGCCCACATGCAGCTGCATCGGCTTCGACGCTTCCTTCTTTTCAGGCTCATGCACCTCTGCCTGCGACCCATCGTCCAAGCCGCTCTGCAGCGTCACGCCCTGCTGTTCCTTCTTAGGCAGTAGCAGACTGATGTTGCTGTAGTCCTTCCACTGCGCATACACGGCGTTCAGGCCGCCAAGGCGCACCTCGTCAATGTCGTACTGGTTGTCGTAGAGATTGATATTGTTGATCTTTACCGTCAATGCATCAAAGCCTGCCACAGGGCCTTTCTCGCCCGTCAGCGCCACGTCATTCACAGCCACCGTGCCACCAATGCGGCTCTTCAGTATGTCGTCCACACGGCCGTCGGCGGTGAGGTTGGCACTGACACTGCCGTCGAGCTCCTCATAGCGAAGCATGTCGGCCAGATAACTGTCAAGGTTCTGCAGCGCAAACCCATCAAGGGCCACGTCCACATGGTAGCTGTTCTCCTTATTGTCCATGCTGGCGTCCACATTCAGGTGACCGCCCTTGTCGAAGCCTATCGTCAAGCCGCCTTCGCTGCCCTCGTTGCCGCCAAGCACGAAGCCCGGCACACGCAGGTTGATGTCCGGCAGGTGCATGCCCTTGTGATTGAGTATATCGTCGTAGTTGATGCTGGCGTGGCTGATGCGTATGTTGTAGAACTTCATCGTCCAGTCGCTGGGCGTAGTGTCCTTCTCCGCCGTGCTGTCGCTGGCGAAGTGCTCCAGCAGGCTGGTGAAGTTGAAACGCTTACCCTCCTGCTCCACATTGGCATGCAGGCCAGCCAGGGTGATATGTCCAAAATGCAGTGTCTTGAAGGGTATCTTCAGCAGGCGCACACTGACGTCCAGCGTGTCGAAGCCCACAAAGACATCCTCGCCGTTGTCCTCGTACACGGCAAGGTCGCGCACACACACGTTACCGCTGAAGAGGTTCACCCCCACATGCTCCACAGCCACCTTGCGGCCCGTCAACTCCTCGCCGTGGCCGTTGATGTAGCCCTTCGCTATCGGACCTGCCAACAGCGACACAATAAGCAACAGGGCCAGCACTATGCCGACCACCCAAAGCAATATCTTCCAACCTTTTTTCATATTCCTCTGTATTACCTTTCACTTTCGTAAAAGTGCATTTCGCTTAAATACTTGTATACAGGCTCCGTCAGCAGGTAGCGCACATCCTTGCGGGCCGCTATCTGCTCCCTTATGTAGCTGGAGCTGATGTCAATCATCGGCACGTCCACCATGGTCACATTCGGGTGCTCCCTGCGGGCGCAGCTCTCACTCCCAGGCCTTGGATAGACATATATCCTGTAGTTCTCCAGTATGTACTCATAGTTGCGCCACCGGTGCAGGTTCGCCAAGTTGTCGCTGCCCATGATCAGGCAAAAATCGCGGTCGGGGTACTTCTCCGCCAGAGCCGCCAGCGTCACCACCGTGTAGCTCGGCACCGGCAGGTGCATCTCGATGTCGCAGGCACGCAAGTGGTAGTTGTCCTCTATTGCCCTGCGCACCATCTGCATCCTGTGATGGTCGGCAAGCAGCGTGGCGCGCTCCTTCAGCGGGTTCTGCGGACTCACCACAAACCACACCTCATCGATGCCTTCCTGCTGCTGCATGGTGTTGGCAATGATGAGGTGCCCCACATGTATCGGATTGAACGACCCGAAAAAGAGCGCAACGCGTTTCATCAATAGTATTTGTACGCAGTCTCTATCTTGATATGTCTCAACTTCTGGCCGCGGAAGGTATATATCTCCGCCACCTCGCCGGCGCCGCTGACAACCTTCAGCACCGTCACGTCCGAGGTGTACGACTTCGGATACTTCTTGAAGAACACATTGAACACCTCGTCCTTCGTCATGCCCACATGCAGGCCGTTCACCAGCTGCACCTCCTTGTCGGTGATATAGCCGCCGAGCAGCTCCACCTTCTTGGTCCAGATGCTGTAGTACATATCTATGTAGCTGTCATCATAGCGACGCATGCGGTTCACGCTCACCTCCATCGAGTCGTAGTACTTCTTGTACCCGATGTCACGGTACCACGAGAGCTGGTTGTCGGTGATATACTGCTCCACCGAACTCCATTCGCCGAAGGGGTAGATGACATAGCCCGCCAGCGAATAGACGGTCATTGTGTCGGTATACACCTTGATGTCCTTGATGAGATATTCGGGACGGCTGAAGTTCATCATGCGCATAGCCTTTGCGCGCGATGCCACCTGCTGCGAGAAGCCCGCCGTGGCCATCAGCAGCAAGGCTGCCAGTGTCAGTGTTCTTTTCATGTATTTTACAATATTTTAGACATAATAACGCGCGACGCATTGTTTTATTGCGTCGCGCGTTATTTTTTTTATATCACTCAGTCACTCAGTGACTCAGCAACACGTCTTACTTAACGATGCTCACGCGATCGATAGCGGTGCCCTCGTTGGTGACAACGCGGACAATGTAGCTGCCGTTGCTCAGGCTCTTCAGGTCGACGGTGTTGGTGGTCGAAGTGGCCACAACACGGCCGGTGATATCGAGAACCTCAACCTTGTTCAGGCCTTCGGCGCTGACGGTCAGCATGTCGCTGGCGGGGTTGGGGTACACCGACATGGAGACGTTGCCGACATTCTCGATGCCGACAACTGCGTCACCGGTAACCATAAGATCGTCAATGTCAAGGAAGAACATATCGCTGACATCATGGTGGCGGAAGGCGAAGTTGACCGTCTGGCCTTTGTAAGCGCTCAGGTCGACAGCACGGCGCACCCAGTCGGCAGTGGCAGTGTAACTGTGAAGCTGGGTGGCAGCAGCAATGCTCTGGTCAGTGGCCACATAGACACTGTATTTCTCTGCACACCAGTCGGCATCCTGACCCTTCTCGAACCAAACCAAGGTGGGGTTGTCGGTGTTAGGCACAGTGATGGCGTTGGTAAAGATCCAGTTGTCGGGATGCAGGGCGCCCGTCGACTGAGTCCACGAAGCAGAAGCAAGCATGCCGTTCGATCCATCGTGGGCAGCGCCCTGACCGTACAAATAGGAGAACATCCATTCTTGGCCATCGCCGTCAGCATCGATAGACAGCCAGCCAGCGGGCATGGTGCCGGCCTCGAAGTCGAAATAAGCGACAGCGTTGATGACGTTGACAGTGAAGTTCTTGGTCTCATTGGTGGTGGCGCTGGTCACAGTGACACTGCAGTTGTATGTGCCGGAAGCGCTCCAGGTGCAAGTGGCATTTTCACCAGTGGCAGTGGCGGGAGAGCCACCCTGGAAATTCCAGCTCACAGTGGCGCCCTCGATGGGAACATAATTGACGCTGAAAGAGACCGGAGTGTTGACACCGACGGTTGAAGGATAATCAACAGCCATGATCTTGCCAGGCGTCGGACGGTTGGCAATCAGAGCATCGATTCTGGCCATAACAGTATTGATGGGGGTGCTGGTGCCGAAGCCCCAGCTCTCGCCATAGATGTGGCAGAAGTAACCCTCGGGAGTGACAAAATAGATGGCAGGCACATAGCCGGTGGGGTCGATCATGCTCTCGCACGACGCGCAGTCAATCAGACGGAACGGAATGGGGTCGCCGTTGGCGTTGACAGTCCAGTTGCCCTGCGTATTGCTACCGGTGCCCTGAATGTCAGCCATGGTGGTGCTATTGTCGCACTCAACCCACAGAACGCACACGTCATTTCTCTGCTCGTGGATAGCCTCGAAGATACCCGAGCGGTGGAAGTTGAAGCACGGGCCGCACCATGTTGCCGAATAGTCAACAATGATGTACTTGCCAGCGGCCAAAGTGTCGGGGACACTGACAGGATTGCCGTAAATGTCATCAGCCACAAAACCGTTGCCATGAATCGGTGCCCAGTTCTGTGCACTTGCTGTCAAACCCATCAGGGCAACAGCCATAAAAAATACTACTTTCTTCATATTGAATGTGTTTTAAAATGTTTTTATGATTTTTATTGAGAGCAAAGATACACATTTTTTCATATATGCAATTATTTTTTTTCATCATATCATTTTTTTAACATTTCTATCCAAACATCACAACACACTTCCATCAGACCATACCCTTCTCATACTCTTCTCATACCCTTTCCGTACCCGCTCCGTCTGTTCACCGGTTGTTCACCGGTTGTTTAACGGTTTAAATCGGCGAACAACCGGTGAACAACCGTAGAACAGACGGAGCGGGTACGGACAGACAAGGTAGAAGCGACGTTTTTTTGATGCACGGAAACAATATTTACATGAATGCGTCGTTATTGTAAACTGAACTTAATTAAGTAGACACATATGAACATCATCATCACCGGCGGCGCCGGATTCATCGGAAGCCATGTGGTACGTCTGTTCGTAAACAAGTACCCGCAGTACAAGATCATCAACCTCGACAAGCTGACCTATGCCGGCAACCTGGCCAACCTCAAGGATATCGAGGACAAGCCCAACTACAAGTTTGTGAAGATGGACATCTGCGACTTCGACGGCGTCTACAAACTGATGCAAGATGAGAAAGTCGACGGCATCATCCATCTGGCCGCCGAGAGCCATGTGGACCGCTCGATCAAGGACCCCTTCACCTTCGCGCAGACCAACGTGATGGGCACCCTCAGCCTGCTGCAGGCCGCCAAGCTGTACTGGGAGAGCCTGCCGGAGAAATACGAGGGCAAGCGCTTCTACCATATCTCTACCGACGAGGTGTACGGCGCTCTGGAGATGACACACCCCGAGGGCATCAAGCCGCCATTCACCACCAAGGCCTCCAGCGGTGAGCATCACCTTGCCTATGGCGAGAAGTTCTTCACCGAGGACCTGAAATACCAGCCACACAGCCCCTACAGCGCCGCCAAGGCGTCGAGCGACCACTTCGTGCGCGCCTTCCACGACACCTACGGGCTGCCGACCGTCGTCACCAACTGCTCGAACAACTACGGCCCCTACCAGTTCCCCGAGAAGCTGATACCGCTCTTCATTAATAATATCCGCCACCGCAAGCCGCTGCCCGTATATGGCAAGGGCGAGAACGTGCGCGACTGGCTCTATGTCGAGGACCACGCACGCGCCATCGACCTCATCTTCCACAAGGGCAAGATTGCGGAGACCTACAACATCGGCGGCTTCAACGAGTGGAAGAACATCGACATCATCAAGGTGGTCATCAACACCGTCGACCGCCTGCTGGGCCGCAAGGAGGGCGAGGACATGGACCTCATCACCTACGTCACCGACCGTGCGGGCCACGACATGCGCTACGCCATCGACAGCAGCAAGCTGCAACGCGAGCTCGGCTGGGAGCCCAGCCTGCAATTCGAGGAGGGCATCGAGAAGACCGTCCGCTGGTACCTCGACAATCAGGAGTGGATGGACAACGTCACCTCCGGCGATTATCTGAAGTACTACGAAGATATGTACGCTGGCAGATAAACCCCTACAGGACAATTATTTATTAGAGGGCACAGAAGTGTCCTCTAATTTTTTTTTGCATTACGCACAATATACAGATAATTTCCTCGTTTCTTAACTAAGAAAATAATTACAAAACAATACATATAATTATGCACAAGGAACTAACAAAGGCAGAAGAGCAGGTGATGCAAGCCATCTGGAAGGTTGGAAAAGGCTTTGCCAATGAGATTGTTGCCGCCGTGGAGGGCGACGCCGCCTACAACACAGTGCTCACGGTAGTCCGCATTTTGGAGCAGAAGGGGTTTGTGGCACACGAGACCTTCAACCGGTCGAACCGCTACTATCCTGTGGTTAGCCGCGAGGAATACATGCAGCAGCAGCTGAACGGTTTCGCGCAGCGCTACTTCGGCTCGTCGGCGAAGGCGCTGGTGAGCTTCCTGGTAGATAAGAATGAGGTCTCGCTCGAAGACCTCGAGTCAATAACCAAAGAACTTGAAAAATGATACATTGGATGTTATTCTCGACTCTGGCGACGGGGCTGTTCTACGGCCTCTACTGCCTGACGCTGCGGCGCGACCGCTGGCTGCAGCTGAACATTTGGTATCTGCTGGTGGCAATCGGCTTCAGTATGGTGTTCCCCTCCCTCAAGCTGCCCAACGGCCTCGAACAGGCATCGCAGTCGGTGGCCTCGGTGGAGGAGTACCTGGTGACGATGAACGAAGTAGAGATATCGGCCATCACGGCTCCGCGTACCCTCGGAGTGATGGTGGACCTTTACCTCGTCGGCGTTGCGCTGTGCGCAGCTTACCTCCTGTTCCAGCTGGCGGCGCAGGTGGTGATTGTCATCAAGCTCCGGCGCAAGCATAAGGTCTATAGGGCAAGCGACGGCTTTGGCATACCACGCGGCGCGGCGCTTGTGCTGCTGGATGACGACACGGCACCGTACTCCTTCTTCAACCATATAGTGGTGGGCACGCGAGGCCTGAACGATGACGAAGTGCGCTGCATACTGGCCCACGAGTCGCTGCACGTGAGGCAGGGCCATTCGGTCGACCTTCTGTTTGCAAGGCTGCTGTGCTGCCTGGCATGGTTCAACCCCTTTGCGTGGCTCATCATGCGCGAGATACGTGCGGTACATGAGTTTCTGGCCGACGCCGCGTCGATAGGTGCATGCGGCCGCGAGGGGTATCTGCACCTGCTCTACAGGCAGGCTACCGGTACAGGATATGGCCATATCACAAATAATTTCAAAAGTATTAACCTTAAAAAACGCATCGTTATGATGAACAAAAGCAAAACGCGCTTCGGCGCATGGAAAGTGCTGGCCGCGCTGCCCGTGGCGGCACTGCTGATGATGGTGGGCTGCAAGCAGGGAGCCCCCGAGAACACCGTCGCGGAAGAGGAGGCGGCCGTGGTGAACGAGGCCACCGTGGAGCCGATAATCTTCACGAACGACAGTATGCCTGAAGGGCTCGTGGCACCCGAGTTCCCCGATGGCGCCGAGGCACTCTACAAGTACATTGCCGAGAACATCCACTACCCCGATCAGGCCAAGGCCGACGGCATTGAAGGCCGGGTGCTGATACGCTTCGTGGTGATGAATGATGGCAGCGTCGCCAATATCGAGGTAGCCAAAGGTATCGGCGGCGGCTGCGACGAGGAGGCGGTGCGCGTGGTGAAAGGCATGCCCAAATGGAAACCAGCCATCTACGAGGGCAAAGCCGTCAACGTGCAGTACTGCATACCGATTAACTTCAAGCTGCAATGAGGGCAATAAAAACTAAACATGCGCGTTATACGGAAAATATAACGCGCATCTTTTTATGAAAAGATTTATTGTTTTCTTGTCTTTATGCATATTGCTTGCCTCAGGTGTGTCACGTGCCCAGGTCCCCATCACGCTGCCCAACGAAAGCTTTGAGCAGTGGACAAACCACCAAGGCTACACCGTAATGGTTTTCGTCCAGGTATATAGCTCATACACGACACCCACGAACTGGAACTACCTGTCGTACCCGGTGAACGAGTCGTTGGGAACCATCACCATCAACACCAACATACCGCTGATCAAGGCCAGCAAGGTGACTGGCAATGTGCCCGACGGCAACAATGCCGTCAAGCTGCAGACCTTCATGCTCAGCGACATCATCAGCTCCACCGTGCTGAACCTTGCCGGCGACGCCATAGACTCGTCGCTGAGGCAGCAGGTAATACCGTCGATACTGACCACCGGCGCCATCGATGTCGAGTCTGTGTTGCCTTTGGTGACCAACATGCTCTCCGGCTCGGGCGACATACTGGCCATGCTGCCGACGTTGCTGACTATGGACGTCAACGATTATGTGTCTGGCGGCATTGACCTTGGCGGCTACCGTCCGGGGCGCCTTACCGGCAGCTATAAATACCAGTCGGCCACGAGCGGCGACAACGGCGCCGTGATAATGGTTGGTACACGCCACAACACCGTCACCAACAAGCGTGACATCGTGGGCGTAGGCCTCAACCTGTCGCTATATGACACAAACGAATACACGCCCTTTGAGGTGGAATACATGCCTTTGAACGCCCTCGTGGGCGGCATGCCAAGCCCCGACCCCGATTCGGTCATAGTGATAGCGGTGTCGTCGGCCAGCACCAATATGCAACAAGGGTCGGCATTGATTCTTGACAACCTGGTGCTTTGGTCGGCCCTCGACACATGCGCCGACATCACGAGCCTCACTGCAGTGCCCGGCATCCACAAGGCTGTGCTGAACTGGAGCGTCATCGACCCAGCCGACGGCTTTGAGATAGAATATGGCGAACAAGGCTTTGAGCCAGGCACAGGCACTGTCGACACACTTACAGGCACTACACTAACCATAACCGGTCTGGATGCAAACACGCAGTACGACGCTTATGTACGCACAGTATGCTCCGACACCGTATATGGTGATTGGAGCATGGTGCAGTTCACCACGGGTGATGACACCTGCGCCACGGTGGTAAGCATAACACTGAACGACATCTCCAACGGCAGCGAGCCACAGATGGTGCTCCAATGGAGCGGCAGTTCAACGCCTGGCCACTGGGAGTTGGAATACGGCACCCATAATTTCGTGCATGGCACAGGTACGACGGTGACGGTTTTGGGAACGTCGTATGACATATACCAGCTGGAGCTGCAGTCCAACACAGAATATGACTTCTACGTTCGCTCGGTATGCGACAGCAGCATCTATGGCGACTGGGCCATGGTAAGCTATCGCACACCGTGCGCTCCGATTGAGGCGCTGACAGTTAGCGGAAGCAACATTACAGCCACCGGCGACAACATGCTGCACGGCTATGTTGCCTCATGGACCGACAACTCTGGCACCAACCAATGGCATGTGATGTACGGAATATATGGTACGCCCGAAGATGCATGGGGAACCACGACCACTGTCTTAGAACCGCTGTACGCACTGCCCGCTCTTATGCCTGAAACCATGTACACTGTGGCGGTGATACCGACATGCGGCAACGGCAACTTTGGGCCAATAACACGCGCAAGTTTCACCACTGAAAACCTGATGGGCATAGACAATGCAGGCACGATGGTTCTGAGAGCCACCCCGAACCCGGCCCACGGCCAGTGCACTGTGACAGCCGCCAACGGCAAGCCTGCCGAACTGAGACTCTATAGCCTCGACGGACACCTGCTGCAGACCATCACCAGCATAGGCGAACCCGTGGTGCTTCAGCTGCCCGCCACCGGCGTGTTCCTGCTGGAGGCTTATTCTGCAGAAGGTGCATCCATCATGAAGATTGTCAACGAGTAGCAACACTGAATTATAGCACACGGAAGAAATGGCTAGGCGAAACATAATCTTTGACTTCGGCAACGTGCTGGTACAGTGGCACCCCGAACTTATATATGGCGAATATTTCGGCGACGAGGCCAAAGCGTGGTGGTTCCTACGGCATGTGGCCGACAACGAATGGCGCGGCCGCATAGATGCCGGCGAAAGCACTACGGCATGCATTGCCGCACTCAAGGCCAGACAGCCGGAATACAGCGAGGCCATAGAACTCTACCGCTCGCGCTGGCGTGAGATGCTCACCGGCGAAGTGCCCGGCATGCGAAAGGTAATCAACGAACTACGAGCCAAAGGCTACGAGATATACGGCTTGACAAACTGGAGCATGGAGACCTTCCCCGCGGCAAGGGAACGCTTCGGCATACTACAGATGATAGACCGCTATGTAGTTAGCGGTGCTGAGCGGCTCATAAAACCCGACCACAGGCTGTTCCATGTCCTGCTAGACCGATACGGGCTCATAGCAGAAGAGTGTGTCTTCGTTGACGACAACTCAGACAATGTAGCCGCCGCCGAAACCCTCGGCATGAAAGGCATAGTATTCACAAGCGCTGAAGCGCTACGCAAACAATTAGGTTTATGAGCGACACAACCACCAAAGCCAGAGAGGTGTTCGCCGCAGACCGCTACGCCATGGAACTGACCGGCATAGAGATTGCTTCCGTCGGCGAGCACGAATCCACCTGTACACTTACGCTCGCCGCCAAGCACTGCAACGCACGCGGTGTAGCCATGGGTGGCGCACTGTACACTCTTGCCGACTTTGCTGCCGCCATTGCGACCAACAGCGACTGCCTTGACGACGAGAACCTGCACTGGGTGTCGCTCGACGCCACTGCGCATTACCTCACCCCTGTCCCTATGGGCACAACGGTAAAAGCCACCTGCCGGGCACTGAAGCATGGCCGCTCCACTGCACTTTACCAGACAATAATAGAAAGTCTCGGCAACGGCAAAACAATTGCCATTGTCGAGACCACTATGGTTTACGTATAGCCTTACTCGCTTTTGCGGACACTCTTGAAGCCGCTCATCAAACCGGTGGTGGCGCTACCTATGAAGGCCAGCACCTGCTTGCCCTCGTCGGTATTACCGTACTTCTCCTTAACCTGTTCCACAGCATCGGTGACGGTGAGGCCCTTGACAAAGATATAGCGGTAGATATCGCTGATGCGGTTGATGCTCTCCTGCGAGAAACCACGGCGCTGCAGGCCTAGACTATTGACGCCGCAGTACTGTATCGGGTAGCGCGCAGCCTTCACGAACGGCGGGATGTCCTTGTCAATAAGTGCGCCGCCCTGTGTGATAACGTGCGATCCGATATGTATGAACTGCAGACAGGCCGTCTTGCCTCCAAGGATAACCCAGTCGCCAAGGATGATATGTCCGGCCAGCGTGGCGTTGTTGGCCAACACGCAATGGTCGCCAACCACGCAGTCGTGGGCGATATGCACATAGGCCATCAGCAGGTTGCCGTTGCCGATGACCGTCTTGCCACTGGCGGCGGTGCCACGGTTGATAGTGCAGCACTCACGGATGACGTTATCATCGCCAATCTCCACGGTGGTATACTCGCCAGCGAACTTCAGGTCCTGCGGCACTGCGGCAATCACCGTACCAGGGAATACCTTGCAGTTCTTACCGATGCGCGCACCGGGGAAAATGGTCACGTTGGGGCCTATCCATGTGCCGTCACCAATCACAACATCCTCACATATTGTAGTAAAGTTGCTTACAGTCACATTCTTGCCTATCTTGGCATCAGGATGAATGTCATTAAGTATCATATCTTATTCTCTATTTTTTCCATAAGGAAACGGGCAAAGGCATTGTTCGCCTTGTGTCCTGGTTTGTAAATGCTAAACTTGCCATTGATGGGAGCTCCCAACAGACGAATATCGCCCACAAAGTCAAGCAGCTTATGGCGCGCCGGCTCGTTGGGGAAGTATATGTCCGTAGTGTTGAGTACACCGTCGTGTACCTTGAAGAGGCTCTCGTCCTTGTTGAATATCTTGGCCAGACGCTTCAGCTGACGGCTGGTGAGCTCCTTGTTGACAAACACCAGCGCATTGTCCAGCGAACCGCCCTTGATTAGATTGAGGTGCAGCAGAGGTTCTATCTCATGCAGGAACACAAACGTGCGGCATGGGGCTATGCTCGACGCATACTCCGAAAAGTCGTTCATGTCGGCTGTCTGCTGCCCTATCACAGTGTCATGGAAGTCTATCTCACAGTGCACAGCAAAGTGGTCGCATGGCTCCACGTCGAACACCGAGCCCGTCTTGGGGAACTCGAAGTGCAGTGGTTCCTTTATGCTTAAGCACTTGCGCTCGGCCTGCTGCTGCTGTAGACCCACACGGGTCAGCTGCAGCATCCACGGACGGGCAGAGCCGTCAATGATGGGCACCTCACCGCCGTCGAGCTCGATTATTGCATTGTCAACCAACATACCGTGCAGCGCTGACATCAGGTGCTCAATAGTAGCTATCGAGTTGCGACCCGCGCCCAGCGTGGTGCCACGCGAGGTCTCACCCACATTGGTAGCAACGGCTGGCTGCGTCACTATATTGATATGATCCGTCCGGCGGAAGGCTATGCCGAAGTTCTCCGGCGCCGGCATCACGGTAACTGTCACCGTGCGCCCTGTATGCAGTCCGGGACCCGTCAGACGAAACTCTTTCTTTATCGTGTTCTGATACTCCATCCGTTTTCTTTTCTATTTAAACGAAACCGGCACAAGCACCATCCCCTGCATGCGGTAGAGCATGGCACGGTCGTTCTCCAGCCCGGCTCCGTTGCGCACCAGGTATATGGGCTGAGTCAGCCCCTCGCTCATACCGCCGGGGTTCTTCCAGAAGTCGGCTCCCTTGCGGTGCAGACCGCCGACGATATATGTCGCGATGTCGTAGCCCGTGGCCGCCAGCGGCGTTGTTGGCTCGCTGCCATAGCGTTCACGGAATTCCTTCAGGAAACCCACATGCATCTCGTTGGTCATATCCCATCCAGCGGCGAAGGTGTGGTAGTTGAGATTCTGCAACTGGTTAAAATCCACATCCCCGTATTCACGCGTCCAGTCGTTCATCGTGTAAAGCACCGGCGTGCCTTGTTTGAGCGACGACAGTTTATTGAGCAGGTTACCCACATAGACGCGGTTCTGGTCCTTGTCCTGATCAAATATGCTCAGCACCGTGGCACCCGGGGTGTTCTTCAGCACCGACGGCAGCTTTGCGCTCTGGCTCCAGCCAAACAGGGTGTACTTGATGTCGCCGCGCGCCGCAAGCTGGCTCTTCAGTTCTTCGAGCACGGGCTTCTCGGCCTTGCTGCCCGAATGCACAATGTAGAGGTGCGCGCCGGGCCTCTCGCTGGCCATGTTGTTAAGCATCCTGGTGATGAGACCCGCCGTCGACGGCTGCATCTTCACCATGTAGGGGTTCTCGGCACATATCTCGCTGCGCGTAGCCATGGGGTTGACAATGTATATGCCGGCCTCGTGTGCCAGCTCGGCAGCCTTGTCGAAAGTCTCACGCAGCAGCAGAGCCACAAGCACATCGCTCTCGCCCACATTGTGGCTCATGAAAGCCTCCCTCACCTTGGCGGTATCGCTGGTGCTGACATCCACCACGTTCAGCTCCACGCCAACACCCCTCTCGGCCATCTTGTCGAGGGCCATGCGTATGCCTTCGTAGAACTCTATGAATTCGAACTGGCGGTAGCTGCGTTTGCCACGCTGCTCGATGTCAAACTTCGAGGTGCTTATGTCGCCCATCTGGTCAAGGTGCAGCGGCATCATCAGTGCCACCTTCAGGGTCTTGCCCACCTTGCGCACCGTCGGGGCCTGGACCGGCTTGTTGTCTTTACGGCCTTTCGGCTCCTCCGGCTTCTGGGTTGTCGGCTTGCCGACCTGCTGCGTCTCCTGGCTATCGGCAAACTGGCCGCGGGCGGGCAGCCACACGGTGTCGCCGGCATGCAGGAAATGTATATCCACATGCGTAACCGCATCGTAACTCTGCACCTGGTAGGCACGGGATATGGAGTAGACCGTCTGGCCTGTCTCCACGATGTGCACGTAGTACTTCTTGCCGTGCAGCATCTGCACCTCTTTGCTGATCTTCACCGGCGTAGTGCCCGGAGCCTGCGACCATGCCGCCATGGTCGCCATCAACAGTCCTATAATCAGTATGCCACGTTTCATTCTACCGGCATTTATTCCCATTCTATGGTTGCTGGGGGTTTCGACGAAATGTCGTAGCACACGCGGTTGACGCCCTTCACTCGGTTGATGATTTCGTTGCTTATCTTGGCCATGAAGTCGTAGGGCAGGTGGCTCCAGTCGGCAGTCATGCCGTCGACGCTCTCCACAGCCCTCAGCGCCACAACGCTCTCATACGTGCGCTCGTCGCCCATGACGCCCACGCTCTGCACCGGCAGCAGCATGGCACCGGCCTGCCACACCTTGTCGTACAGGCCCGCGTCGCGCAAACCCTGTATGAAGATGTCGTCCACCTCCTGCAGTATGCGCACCTTCTCGGGGGTCACATCGCTCAATATGCGTATTGCCAAGCCGGGACCCGGGAAGGGATGACGGCCGATGAGCGAGTCCTTGATGCCAAGCTGGCGACCCACACGGCGCACCTCGTCCTTGAAGAGGCTGCGCAGCGGCTCCACAAGCTTGAGCTTCATATAGTCGGGCAAGCCGCCCACATTGTGGTGGCTCTTGATGGTCTGGCTGGGCCCTTTGACGCTTGAGCTCTCGATGACGTCGGGATAGATGGTGCCCTGACCGAGCCACTTGGCGTCGGTGATGAGCTTGGCCTCGGCGTCGAACACATCGATAAAGGTCTTGCCTATGCCTTTGCGCTTCTTCTCGGGGTCCTTAACACCGGCCAGCACATCGTAGAAGCGCTGCTTGGCGTCGACACCCTTCACGTTGAGACCCATATCCTTGTAGCTCTCAAGCACACTCTCGAACTCGTTTTTGCGCAGCAGGCCGTTGTCCACAAAGATGCAGTGCAGCTGGTGGCCTATGGCGCGGTTGAGGAGCACGGCAGCCACCGTGGAGTCCACGCCGCCGCTGAGGCCCAGCACCACCTTGTCGTCGCCCACCTTAGCCTTAAGCTCGGCCACAGTGGTCTCGATGAAACTCTCGGGAGTCCACGACTGCTGGCAGCCGCAGATGCCAACCACGAAGTTGCGCAGCAGGGTGACGCCGTCGGTCGAGTGGTGCACCTCGGGGTGGAACTGTATTGCATAGGTCTGCTCGCCCTCGATCTGGTAGCCAGCAAACTGCACGTTCTCAGTGCTGCAGATGGTCTTGTAGCCCTGCGGCAGCACCTCTATGGTGTCGCCATGGCTCATCCACACCTGGCTGCCCATGGGCACGCCTTTCATCAGCGGATTGCTGCTGTCGATAAACGACAGGTTGGCGCGACCGTACTCGCGGATCTTGCTCTGCTGCACACGGCCGCCGCCCCACTTGGCCAGATACTGTGCGCCATAGCACACGGCCAGCAACGGCAGCTTGCCCTTGATTCCATCCATCTGGGGCACAGGTGCATCGGCCGCGTTGCAGCTGTAGGGGCTGCCCGAAAAAACAACGCCCTTCACATCGGCTGTGAGGGCAGGTATCTTATCGAAGGGGTGGATTTCGCAGTAAACATTGAGCTCGCGGATTTTGCGCGCGATAAGCTGAGTGTACTGACTTCCAAAGTCTAATATGATTATTGTATCCATTCCGAACGTTATTTTTGAAATGCAAAGATACGCATATTATTTGAAACACGCGCACACACCATTGTTAAAAAATGCAAACGCTCCGGTGCCGCCCCGCCATTGGGCCGGTGCCTCTCCGTACCCAGTCCGACTGTTCTACGGTTGTTCACCGGTTGTTCTACGATTAAAACCGTTAAACAATCGGTGAACAATCGTAGAACAGACGGAGAAGAGACGGAGGGGATACGGAGAGGGTACAGGGACAAGGCAATAAAAATTTCACGTACATGCGCGCAATTCGCGAATTATTCGTATCTTTGCACCCTATGAAAAAGGCACTTTTTATACTAAATATCCTTGCAACATGCTTGCTTCTAACAGGTTGTAACAAGTTCGACAAACTACTCAAGAGCAACGATTACGACCTCAAGTACCAGGCAGCGATGCAATACTACAACGAGAACAACTTCTCGAAAGCCATCCAGCTGTTCGAGAACCTGACGCTGCACTACCGCGGTCGCGAGCATGCCGAGGAAATATCGTGGTACTATGCCCAGTCGCTCTACCAGGAGGGTGATTACTACATGGCCGGATACCAGTTCAAGCGCTTTGCGCGCCAGTTCCCTTACAGCGAACGCATCGAGGAGGCGGCATACCTGTCGGCCTACTGCAAATACATGCAGTCGCCGTCATACACGCTCGACCAGAGCCTGACGAAAGAGGCTGTGGAGGAATTCGAGACCTTCGCCGAACGGTGGCCACGCAGCACGCACATGCCCGAGGTGAACCGCTACCTGGACGAGATGCGCGTCAAGCTGATGAAGAAGGACTACGAGATAGCCTATGGCTACTACTTCATCGAGGAGTACCATGCGGCCTACGAGAGCCTGAAGAACTTCATCAACCTCTACCCCGAGGCCCCCATGCGCGAGGATGCCATGTTCTACATGCTCGTGTCGGGCTACCAGTACGCCATCAACAGCCGCGAGGAGAAGAAGCGCGAGCGCCTGCAGCAGGTGACAAACGACTTCGACCGCGTGGTGAGCGGCATCAGCAATGCCAAGTACCTCACCGAGGCACAGGACATATACAACAAGACACGCGCCGAACTGGCGAAAATGGAAAAATAAAAAAACACAATATAACAATGGAAGAGAAAAAGAAAATCATCAACACCACCATTACGCGCAACACCGCCGACTTCAGCAAACAGACCGGAAACATCTACGAGACCGTGGCCATGCTCACCAAACGCGCCAACCAGATTGCCGCCGACGAGAAGCGTGAGCTGCACAACCGCATAGACGACTTCCGTGGCGGTAGCGACAATATGGACGAGATGTTTGAGAACCGTGAGCAGATAGAGATTGTGCGCCGCTATGAGCAGATGCCCAAGCCCACGCTGGAGGCCACCGAGGAGTACCTCGAGGGCGGCATCTACTACCGCAACCCCGCCAAGGAGGACAAGCAGGCCGCCAAGTTCGAGGCCATGGAAGAGGAAGTCATCAACGCCAACTAAATGCGCATAGTCGTAGGCATAACGGGAGGCATAGCGGCCTACAAGGCGCCGGAGCTTGTGCGCCTGCTGAAAAAGGCAGGCCACGAGGTGCGCTGCGCTGCCACAGAGCACGCGCTGGAGTTCGTCACGAGGGTTACCCTTGAGACGGTCTCGGGGGCACCGTTGTATTCCGACCTCTTTGCCTCGGGCCGCACCGAGCACATCTCACTCAAGGACTGGGGCGAGATGCTGGTGGTGGCTCCCGCCACGGCCAACATCATAGGCAAGGTGGCCTCGGGCATAGCCGACGACGCACTGAGCACCCTGCTGCTGGCTTTCTCGGGCAAGCCCGTGATCATGGCTCCGGCCATGAACTGCGAGATGTGGGCGCACCCGGCTGTGCAGCGCAACGTGGAGCTGCTGAAGTCGTGGGGCATCCGCATGGTAGGTCCCGAGGAGGGCGAGCTGGCCTGCGGCGTGAGCGGCGTGGGCCGCATGGCGGAGCCGGAGGCCATCGCTAGCGCAGTATGCGCTACAACCCGGTCGCAGCGTCTGGCCGGCCAACGCTGGCTGGTGACCGCCGGCCCGACATACGAACGCATAGACAGCGTCCGCTTTATAGGCAACTACTCGTCGGGCAAGATGGGCTTCGCCCTCGCAGAGGCGCTGGCCAAAGAAGGCGCCGAGGTTGAGCTGGTTACAGGGCCGACATATCTCTCTGCAGAGACGTTTCATGAAACGTCCCTACGGCAGCATATCCATATAACAAGTGTGGAGAGCGCCCGCGAGATGTACACCGCAGCCACCGAAGCATTCCCGCAATGCAACGGAGCCATACTTTCGGCCGCTGTGGCCGACTACCGCCCCAGCGAGTGCGCCGACCACAAGCTCAAGAAGAACGGCTCGGAAGGCATGCACCTGGAGCTGGTGCAGAACCCCGACATATTGGCCACACTCGGCGGCAAGAAGACGGCGGCGCAGACGCTGGTAGGCTTCGCCCTCGAGACCGACAACGAGGAGGCCAACGCCCAGCGCAAACTGGAGAAGAAAAACCTGGACTACATAGTGCTCAACTCGCTGCACGACAAGGGCGCAGGCTTCGGTGTCGACACCAACAAGGTAACCATCATCGGCCGCGACGGCAGCCACAAGGAAAGTCCCCTGCTGAGCAAGCAGGAGGTGGCAGGCCTAATCATCAACACCGTAACATCATGAAGAAGCTATCTATCATAGCTATAGTAATGGCTTCGTTGGCTATCGCAGGCGAGGCCTTTATTTTCGCCACCCGCAAGGAGGACAACAGCGACGAGATACTGGCCAAAGCCATCCGCGCCGGTTATCATGTATATGCGCCACCGATACCAGACACGCTCTATTTCTGCGGCGAGCGCGTGCCGCTCAACCTGTGGTATGTGCGCGAAGGGCTGGACCGCGAGCTGGTGAGCAACATGTACTACCAGAGCAACACGCTCTTCAATATCAAGCGCGCCAACCGCGTGTTTCCCACCATAGAGCGCATCCTGAAGGAAGAGGGCGTGCCGCAGGACATGAAGTACCTTTGCGTCATTGAGAGCGGATTGCGGAACGTCACCTCGCCCGCCGGTGCCGGAGGCTACTGGCAGTTCATGAAAACCACAGGTCAGAAGTACGGCTTGGAGATTACTGACGAAATAGACATGCGTAACGACCTCGAAGCTTCGACGCATGCCGCATGCCGCTACCTCAAGTCGCTCAAGGCCCGTTTCGGCGGCTGGACCGAGGCCGCTGCAGCCTACAACTGCGGCGAGAACGGCTTGGAAAAGCGTCTGACAAACCAGCGGCAGAAGAGCTACTACGAGCTAATGCTCAACAAAGAGACACAGCGCTATGTCTACCGCATACTGGCCTTGAAGCTCATCATGCAGCACCCGCAGGACTACGGATACACGGTGCGCCGCTGCGACACATACCCAGAGTTACCCTACGAGGAGGTGACATTCAGCGGACAAAATGTAGACCTGGTGCAGTTCGCCACCGACAACGGCACCTCGTACAAGATGCTCCGCACCATGAACCCTTGGCTGCAGACCGACAACCTGAAGAACAAAACCGGCAAGAGCTACAAGGTGCGCATACCCACCAAGAAAGGCACCGAATACAACACAATCACACGTGGCAAGCACGACACTACGGTAATAGAGAGCATCTGATGGACGACGAGAAGATAAATCTGATGGATGACGAGAAGATAAAAATATTAGGCGCGAGGGAGCACAACCTGCAGAATGTGGACTTGGAGATTCCGCGGGGGAAGCTGGTGGTGTTCACCGGCCTCAGCGGCAGCGGCAAGTCGTCGCTGGCCTTCGACACCATCCACGCCGAAGGGCAGCGCCGCTATATGGAAACCTTCTCGGCCTATGCGCGCCACTTCATAGGCAACATGGAGCGTCCCGACGTGGACCTGATAGAAGGACTCTCGCCCGTCATCTCCATCGAACAGAAGAGCACCAACAACAACCCTCGCTCGACGGTGGGCACGCTGACCGACACCTACGACCTGCTACGTCTGCTCTACGCCCGCATCGGCAAGGCATACAGCATTGTCAGCGGCAAGCCCATGGTGAAGTACAGCGAGGAGAAGATACTGGAGATCATCACCACCGAATACGGCAGCCGCGACATCATGGTTCTCGCCCCGCTGGTGAAAGGCCGCAAAGGTCACTACCGCGAGCTGTTCGAGCAGGTGGCCAAACGCGGCTTCCTCAAGGTGCGCGTGGACGGCGAAGTAAAGGAGATAACCTACAAGATGCAGGTAGACCGCTACAAGGTGCACGACATAGAGCTGGTGGTCGACCGCCTAAGAGCAGATAGAAATGCCACACGCCTGCGCGAGGCTGTGCAGACGGCCTTCCGGCAAGGCAAAGGCATACTGATGATACTGAACAACGAGGACGGCAGCATACGCTATTTCAGCCGCATGCTGATGGACCCCGACAGCGGCCTCTCCTACCCCGAGCCGGAGCCCAACACTTTCTCGTTCAACTCGCCCTACGGCGCATGTCCGCATTGCAACGGCCTCGGCGAGGTGGCGCAGATAGACATGCAGAAGCTCATCCCCAATCCCAATAAGAGCATCAAAGACGGCGCCATAGAGGTGCTGGGCAAATACTCGCCCACCAACTACGTCTACCGCAAGCTGGAGCTCATGGGCAAGCACTACGACTTCACGCTCGACGACCCAGTGGAGGCTATCAGTGAGGAGGCCATGAACGCCATACTATACGGCAGCAACCACTTCGCCGGCATCGAGGACCCCGATGACCCGGGCTACCTCAGCGAGTTCCAGGGCATAGTGAACTATATCACCGAGATGGCCAGCGACGAGAGTCCCGCCAGCCTGCAGAAGTGGGCCGCCTCGTTTATGAATACCGTGCCGTGTCCCGAATGCCACGGACACCGCCTGAAGGCCGAGAGCCTCGCTTTCCGCATACTGGACAAGAACATAGGCGAGCTGGCCGACATGGACCTGCTGGAGCTTGAGGAATGGCTAAAGGCACTGGAGCCACAACTCGACAAGCGCGACCAGAAAGTGGCGCACGAAGTTCTCAACGAGATACTCAAGCGACTATCGTTCCTCAACAACGTGGGCGTGGGCTACCTCTCTATGAACCGCAGCGCCAAGTCGCTATCAGGCGGCGAGGCCCAGCGCATCCGCCTGGCCACACAGATAGGCTCGCAGCTCACCAACGTGCTCTACATCCTCGACGAGCCCAGCATAGGCCTGCATCAGCGCGACAACCAGCGCCTCATTGAGAGCCTCAAGCAGTTGCGCGACCTCGGCAACAGCATCATCGTCGTCGAGCACGACCGCGACATGATGCTTGCCGCCGACTACCTCGTCGACATAGGCCCCGGCGCCGGCATCCACGGCGGCAAGATACTCTTCGCCGGCGAAGTGACCGACAAGGTGTTGGCCAAGCATAAGCAAAGTGTCACACTCGACTACCTGTCGCGCAAGAGAGACATAGCGCTGCCGGAGAGACGGCCCAACGTAGGTCGCGAGCATATAATATTGAAAGGTGCTACCGGCAACAACCTCAAGGGTGTGGACCTCGACCTGCCGCTGGGCATGTTTGTCTGCGTGACGGGCGTCTCGGGCTCCGGCAAGTCAAGCCTCATCAACGACACCCTGCAGCCCATCCTCAGCCAGCACTTCTACCACTCGCTGCGCGCACCGCTGCCCTACCGCAGCGTCGAGGGCATAGAGCACATCGACAAAGTCATACAGATAGACCAGAGCCCCATAGGCCGCACACCGCGCTCGAATCCCGCCACCTATGCGGGCTTCTTCGACGACATCCGCCGCCTCTTCGCCGAGCTGCCGTCGGCACGCATACGCGGCTACAAGCCCGGCCGTTTCAGCTTCAACGTCAGCGGCGGCCGCTGCGAGCACTGCAAAGGCGCTGGCCTGCGCACCATCGAGATGAACTTCCTGCCCGACGTCTACGTGCAATGCGAGGTCTGCGGCGGCAAGCGCTACAACCGCGAGACGCTGGAGATACGCTACAAAGGCAAGTCTATAGCCGACGTGCTCGACATGACCGTCAACGAGGCCGTCGAGTTCTTCGACGCCTACCCCAAGCTGCGCCGCAAGCTGCTGGCGCTGCAGGACGTGGGCCTCGGCTACATCACCCTCGGCCAGCAGAGCACCACCCTCAGCGGCGGTGAGGCGCAGCGCGTGAAACTCGCCACCGAACTCTCGCGCACCGACACCGGCAAGACATTATATATATTGGATGAGCCCACCACGGGCCTCCACTTCGAGGACATCCGCATCCTGCTCGGCGTACTGCAGAAGCTGGTCGACCGCGGCAACAGCGTGCTGGTCATCGAGCACAACATGGACGTCATCAAGGTAGCCGACTGGGTAATCGACCTCGGCCCCGACGGCGGCCGCGCAGGTGGTCAGATCACCTTCGCCGGCACCCCGGAAGACCTAGCCAAACAGAAGGACAACTTCACCGGCCAGTACCTGAAGGCGGAACTGGAGGCAATGAAACAATAAAGCGGCCTACATTATAAAACAAAGAGGGTGTCCCGAAAGTTCTGGGACACCCTCTTTGTTTTTCTGGCGCGATACTGTTATTTCTTGCTCAGCGTAGTCTCGCCACCAATAGTAAGGTCCGCCTGATACATGAGCGTCATGTTGCCTTTCAAGGTCTTGGAGCTCTTGTTGTAGAGCATCTCAAAGGTGTCATCAAACAACGCACCGTCTTGCCTTACAGTCAGAGTGACATAATCGGTGTTCTGGCGCGGGCTTACGCCGGTGATGATATAGTTGAACGTAATATCTTGATAGAGGTTTGTTGTAATGGTAGCAGTCATTGTACCGGCCTTGACTGTGGTGATATTGGCTGTCCATTTAATGCTATAGGTCAACTGGTTACCTTGATAAGTAGTGGAGCCGTTATATGTGCCCTCCCAGTTACCTATCATATCGTCAGGATTGACATCCGTAGAAGTGGTGGTGTTGTTTTCAATCTTGTTTTCTTCCTTGGTGCAGGAGACCATCATTGCGCCGCAGAACAGGATGGCGGCAAACATCACAAATAATTTCTTCATATTGTTATATTTTAATTGGTTTATATTATTGACCATTTATCATTCCGGCCATCCGCCACTCGGCTTGGACGTTGGTATTTGAAATGCAAAAGTACAAATAATTTCCAATGTGGCAAAATTATTTTTTAACAGAAGTACAACTTAACCGGCCCGTACCCCAAAGCCGCACTTGACGCAATGCGGCAATAAACTACTGCCCGACCCCACCAGCTACACCCCCTCACCGTATCCGCGCCGTATTTTTAACGGTTGTTCACCGGTTGTTTAACGGTTTAAACCGTTAAACAACCGGTGAACAACCGTAGAACAGTCGGAGAGGGTACGGAGGGTTAGCGCGGAAGCTGTTGCACGGGGAAAGTGAAATAGGTGTCGGGGAAGGGTTCGTCCTTGAGGGTGAAATGCCACCATTCGCAATCGTAGGGCTTGAAGCCGTGACGCATCATGGCGGTACGCAGGATGATGCGGTTGGCGAACTGCTGGGCGGTGATGGTGTCGTTCTCGCGGTAGGCCCATGTGTCGGGGTCGCCGCCGCAGTCGGGATGGCTCTCGTGGCCGAACCAGTCGAAGGTGCCGCCCATGTCGACTTCCTTCTCGGTGCGCATGTCGAAGAGGGTGAGGTCGAGCGTCGAGCCTCGCGAATGGCTGCTGTGCTCATCGATGTATAGCTTTATGAAGAGGCTGTCCTTGCATTCGCGGGGATAGAAATAGCTCTTCATCAGCGTGTCGTCAAGGTCTTTGCCCCAGCGCACAAAGTGGTCGACAGCCTTCTGCGGACGGTAGGCGTCGTAGATTTTCAGGCGGTAGCCTTGGGCCTTGAGGTCGTTGCTGACGGCCAGAAGGCTGTCGGCGGCCTGGCGAGTGAGGAGCGCGGTGGGCTGGAGGTAGCCGTCGATGCGCGAGCCTACGAAGTTGTAGGTGCCAAAGTAGCGTATTTCGAGGATGACATCGGGCACCACGTCGGTAATGTTGACGAAGGCGGAGGCGTCGGCTTCGGGGGTTGCAGGTTCCTGTTTGCTGCCGCAGCCGGCCGTAATGACGGCCAAGACACACAGCATCAAGGGGATGAATGCTTTTTTCATAGTTTCGTTGTGTTTATATTTGTTGCAAAGATACGATTTTTTTCCCACATCATCAAAATATTAGTATTTTTGCACTTCAAAAACACAAGGGTATGAATACAATTGGAAGATGGCTGGTGGAGGCCATTAATACGGTGAACGGATGGGTGTGGAGCCCTGCGCTGGTGGGTTTGTGCCTGCTGGCAGGACTGTATTTCTCATTCAGGACACGCTTTGTGCAGGTGCGTCGTTTCGGCGAGATGTTCAGGCTGCTGTTCGGCAGCGCCGGTAAGGACAAGAAAAAGACGGGCATCTCGTCGTTCCAGGCCTTCGCCATGGCCCTCTCGGGCCGTGTGGGCACGGGCAACATCGTGGGCGTGGCCACGGCCATAGGCTTCGGCGGCCCGGGAGCCATAGTGTGGATGTGGGTGATAGCCTTCTTCGGCGCCGGCAGCGCCTTCATCGAGGCCACATTGGCGCAGATCTACAAGGAGGACCACAACGGACAGTTCCGCGGAGGGCCGGCCTACTATATAGAGAAAGGATTGCGCTCGCCATTCTTCGGTGGATTGTTTGCAGTGCTTGCGGCTGTGGCCTGCGGCTTCTTGCTGCCACCGGTGCAGTGCAACGGCATAGCTCTCAGCTGCTCGCGCTCGTTTGGCGTACCGGTGTGGGCTGTCGGCGCCGTCGTGGCATTGCTCATAGCGCTGGTGATAATCGGCGGCGTGAAGCGTATAGCCAACGTGGCTCAGGTCGTGGCACCTGTGATGGCTCTGGTATACATCGTACTCTCCATTGTGGTGCTGGCTGTCAATTGGCAGATAGTGCCCGACGTGTTCGTGCAGATGTTGCGCGGTGCCGTTGGCGTGAACGAAGTGGGTGGAGCCCTGCTGGGCAGCACAATAGCCTGGGGCGTGAAACGCGGCATATACAGCAACGAGGCGGGTCAGGGCACGGGCCCGATAGTGGCCGCAGCCGCCAAGGTGAGCCACCCCGTGAAGCAGGGCCTGGTGCAGGCTTTCTCGGTGTATATCGACACCTTGCTGGTGTGCACCGCCACAGCCATGATGATACTGGCCTGCAAGACATACAACATCATAGACACCGTGCAGCAGACCGCCGCCGGCCCTGTTGTCACCTACCTGCAGCAGAACCCCCTGGCGCCGGAAGGCGAGCCAGGCGTGTTCTACACCACCGGCGCACTCGGCACCGTGATAGGTTCCAAAACCAGCGACATGGTCATATCCATAGCACTCTTCTTTTTCGCCTTCACTACCATCATGGCCTACTATTACTATGCCGAGACCAACCTCGTCTATCTCTTCAACCGCTGGCGTCGCCGTATCTACAAGAAACACCCTGAACGGCTGGCCGAGTTGGAGGAGGCCGACATGCACTTCGGCGACGACCACGGCGAGAAGGTGGTAGTGTGGCTGCTCCGCAGCGGCACCATCGCGGCTGTCTTCCTCGGCGCCATGGCCGGCAGCGGCATAGCATGGACCATCGGCGACATCGGCGTGGGCGCTATGGCATGGATAAACGTTGTGGCCATACTGCTGCTCTCGTCGCAGGCGCTACGCGCACTCAAGGACTACGAACGGCAGAAGAAACAGGGCGTGGAGCCCAAGTTCAACCCAAAGGCGCTTGGCATAGACTGCGAATACTGGAAAGATGGAGAGAAGTGAAATCCATAATATATTGGCAGAACTGGCAGAGCGCTATGAGACGCCCGAGTTCATTGTGGGCGACCCGTCGTGGTGGATGCACCAGGTGAGCGGTGAGCGCAACCAGGAGGCTACGGCCTTCGTGGCGTCGGTATTGAGCTACGGCAGCCGCGCACAGTTCATGCCGAAGATAGGACAACTGCTCGAATACGCCGAAGGCGATATGGACCGGTGGCTTCGCATGGGCGCCTATGCAGAGCGATTCGCCATAGGAGACAAGCAGTGTTTCTACCGCCTCTACAACAACGACACCATGCGGCGCTTCTTCGACGCCTACAGAGACATGCTGGTGCAATACGGCAGCATGGGCGCCTATGTCTCCGGCACGGCCCTGCAAGCGGTGGGGATTATCTGCCGCTGGTTCGCCGAACATGGCGTTAGTGTGGTGGTGCCCAAGGACACCACGTCGGCCTGCAAGCGAGTGTGCATGTTCCTTCGCTGGATGGTACGCGACGGCTCGCCGGTGGACCTTGGCCTGTGGAAAGACATTATCGATAAGCGCACCCTCATAATGCCGCTTGACACGCACGTGGTCAGCGAGGCCATGAAACTCGGTCTGCTACAGAGCCGTTGCGCCTCTATGAGCGCCGCCTTGAGGCTCACCGACGCTATGCGCGAGGTGTTCCCTGACGACCCGCTCAAAGGCGACTTCGCCCTGTTCGGCTACGGCGTCAGAACGTGAACACCGCGCCGAAGCTGGCCAAGAAGGGCAGCTGGTTTACACGCTTGTGCGTGGCGCGGTTGTAGTAAAAGATATTCTGTCGACTATAGACATTGGTGGCGCTGAGGCTCAGCTCGAGCAAGCCGCGCTTGCCGATAGAGAACTTGCGCTTCACGCCGAGGTCCAACCTGTGGTAGTTCGGCAACCGTCCAGCATATAGTTCGGCGTAGTGAATGCCGTAGTGGCCGTTCTCCTGCGTGTAGTCGCTCACAATGCCGCCACTGAATACAAGGCTCTCGAATACGCCCTGTGTCTGTGTGAACGGGAATCCGCTGCCAAAGCTCCAGCGGGTGCTCAGCTCCCACTCGCGCGAAGCTCCAAGGGCATAGGTGCCGAGGATATTCACCGTGTGGCGACGGTCGTAGTGGGGGTTGTACTTCTGCACCTCATCCTCTCTCTGTACATAGCCCAGCGAGTATGTAGCCCATAGGTAGAGCCGCTCCAGGTCGGCCTGCACGCTGACGTCGAAGCCCGTAGCATACCCCTTCTCCACAATGAAGTCGGTCATCAGATACTCCGGCTTCGCATAGGGGCCGCTCTGGTAGGCGGGGTCGCTGGGGTCGTACATCTTGTTGCGGTTGGCATTGATGAGCTGGTCGAAATATTTGAAATAGCCCTCGGCGTTGAGGGTGATATGCTCACCGAGGTTGTACTCCAAACCCAGCACAGCATGTTTGGCTTTCTGCGTGTAGGTGTTCACCTCTTCGCCTCTGAATGACTTGGTGATGCTCAGGTCTGACGAGCCCGTGAGGAAACCCGTGAAGAGGTTCACTATATCGTTGTCGGAGCGGGCATCAAGGAACACCTGGCTGTAGAAGCCTCCGGCGAACTTCACGCGCAAGTTGTCACTGATATTGTACTTCAACGCCAGTCGCGGTTCAGGACTCACATGGCCGAGTGTGGCGTAGTACACAAGGCGGAAGCCCGGGTCGAGCAGCAGCTTGCCAGTGTTCATCTTGTAGGTGATAAAGAGCGACAGGTTTGTCGACGGCTTCTCCTGCGTAGTGCTGTAGCCATACTGGTTTATGAAGTGGTAGTTGGTGTGGTAACCCTCCATGCTGAGGCCGTACTTCAGCTTGTTGCCACCGATGAAGTTCGTTATCTGCAGGTTCATATTGAAGCCGCCTATCTCGCTGTATTTCTTGTCCGTCGAGCCGTCGTCGAGGGTGATGTAGTAGTTCGAGTAGGCTATAGAGCCGTCGAGGATAGCCGACGCTCCCGTCACAAGCGTGAAGTTGGTGCCAGCACCGTAGTTCTGCCAGTGATAGTCGGCCAGTCCCTGGTAGGCCGTCACTTTGTCGTCATAGCGGAAGCCGAAGAGGTTTATCTTGCTGCCGGTACCACTGTTTATCGACAGCTTGCCGTAGAGGTCAAGGAAGTCGAACGGCAAGCCGCCCTCGACATATGGGTAGAGCTTCTTGCTCGTCCATGAGAGGTACGAGTTCTTTGCCGTCACCAGATAGGTGATGGTGCTCTTGCTGGTCTCCGTCTCGCGCTTCAGCGGGCCTTCCAGTATCAGGCTTGCGCCGAAGGTGTTGAGCCCTATCTTGCCGCTGTGGCGACGCTTGTTGCCGTCGCGCGTGGTGATATCCATCACCGACGACAGCCGCCCGCCATATTCGGCACCGAAGCCACCTGTGTATATGTCGGCATTCAGTATCACGTCTGTCTCAAATATCGAGTACAGGCCTATGCTGTGGAAGGGATTGTACACTATCATGCCGTCGAGCAGACAGAGGTTCTGTATCATCGAGCCGCCGCGTATGTAGAGCTGGCCGCCCTGGTCACCCGTGGAGCTCACGCCCGGCAGCACCTGCATGTACTGCGCTATATCCGCCTGTCCGCCAATGGAGGGCATCTGCTGTATCTGCGCCGCCGTCACCTTCTCCACGCTCACCTGCGTCTGCATGCGTTTCTCCTCTATCTTGCTGTCGCTGATGACCACCTCCTGCAACATCTGCGACGACGGCTTCAGGCGTATGGTCAACGTGATGGGGCGCGTGCCGTTCACCGCCACCTCCTGCGTGTACTCCTCGTAGCCCATGAAGCGCACGTGCAGCGTGTAGGTACCGTAGGGTATCTTGTTGATGAGGAAGAAACCGCTCAAGTCGGTGGCACAGCCCATCTTGGTTGTTTTCTCAACATTCGCTCCCTGTGGATCGCGTTCGTTGAGAACAACGTTGGCAAACGGTATGGCCTCGCCGTTCCCGTCGTCGAACAGCGTACCGCGTATCGTGCCCTGCCCGAGCACCTCGCCCATCAAGCCAAACAATCCCAATAAAACAATTATAAATATTCTTTTCATCAATGTATCACTTTAAACACCAATTCCTTCAGTATCTCGCCGTCGGTCACCGTGCCGCTGTTGCGGACGCCCTTGCTTCGCAGGTCGGCATCGTAGAGGTAGCCTATGCATGCCGCCAGCTTACCAAGGCTGTAATTGTTCGCCGCCAGCGCGTAGTCCTTCACGAACACCGGCGCACAGCCCAGCACCTTGGCCGCGTCGCTCTTGTTCTCAAGCTGGTGGTACATCATCACCTTCAGGAAATATCCGTAGAGCAACGGCAGCACCTGCTGTATCGGGTTCTTCTTGGGGTTGGCGGCGAAATAGTTGACTATGCGGTTGCACATCACAGGGTCGCGCCGCCCTATGGCGCTCTGCAGCTCGAAGACGTTGTAGTCCTTGCTGATGCCCACCTGCTGCTCCACGAGCCGCTCGTCTATCTGGCCTCCTTCGGGCACCAGAGGGTAGAGCTTCGACAGCTCGTTGGCCGTCTTGCCGAGGTCGGTGCCGAGGAACTCGCTCAGCATCATCGCCGCCTTGTCGCTTATCGTGCGGCCATTGGCCGACACCTCGGCCTTTATCCATGCCGGCACCTGGTTGTCGTAAACCCTGGGCGTCTCGTACACCACGCCGGCGGCGGCGATGGCCTTGTAGACACCCGTGCGCTTGTCGAGCGCCCCGTGGCGGTAGCACAGCACCAGCACCGTCTGCGGCGACGGCTGCTGCAGATAGGGCACCAGATGTTCCCACTGCCGCTTGTCGATACCCTGCGCCTCCTTCACCATCACCAGATGCACCGGCGACATCATCGGGAAGCGCTTGCAATGGCCCACCACCGTCTTCATGTCCACATCGCGGCCGTAGACCACCGTCTGGTCGAAATCGCGCAATGTCGGGTCGACAATATGCTCCTCCATCCAGTCCGACACCTTGTCGATATAGTAGTCCTCCTCGCCCATGAGCAGGTAAACGGGCTGATATTTCCCACCCGCCAATTCAGCAATCAGTTGTTTGTCAGTCAGTGCCATCGCAGCATTCACATTTTTGAGATTTCAAAGATACGATTTTTCCAAAAAACAACATAAAAAATATAGAATATCTTGCCCTGTTTTTTTACGAATCTGAGAGGGAGTCACCACGGAGTCACCATGGAGGTATGCCCTTCTGATTTCGGATGCAAAGAAACAAGAGCGTCCCATGAACTGCATCGGTGAACGGTGAACGGTGAAAAATGGGGTATGAGAAGGGTATGAGAAGGACGAGAGAAGGGTATGAGAAGTGGGGAGCGTTTAGTAGTTATTTGAATGATTTCTCAGTATGTCAAAGAACTCTTTTGGAGCGTTTTGGAAAGGTTCGCGCTGGCCAGTTCGTTCCCCTTTTTCGAATGCAAAAATACGACTGTGGGATTGCGGTCTACGAATGATTGCGAAATTTTTTATTCTTTTTGTAAAATACAAATTACCACACGATTAGCCAGCAAAAATATCTATGTGTGACAGTTGGGACAGTTGTGACAGTTCAAAATAGGGGTATGCAAAAGTCGAAAGTAAAATCTTATATATATATATAAATATATAGATATAAAGAGTATTTTGGGGCATTGTATAACCCAAAAACTAACTGTCACAACTGTCCCACTGTCACAAAGTGTCAGGAGCAGGATGTGTCTTTTCCTGAAAAAGGTTGACTTTCACCACATGCGCTGCTGCATACCCTGCTCCTCGGCAATGTCGATGAGCACGTTAAGCGCCACATTTTCGTGAATCTCCATTGGACTTAGGCATGAATTTATCCATGAGGATAGGAGAAAGACGAGAGAAGAGGCGGGGAGGTTAATGGTTGTTAGTTGTTGCAGTGTTGCAGTGTTGCAGTTCATTTTATGACTATGATTAGTCCAAATTATACTTTTATATTTATATATTTATATATAAATATATAAATATAAAGATTAGTTTTAGGGTTTTGGTATATCAAATTTCTAACTGCAACACTGC
>CADAWR010000005.1 GCA_902791695.1 uncultured Bacteroidota bacterium | reverse complement strand
AAGACCGAGCACTTCGGCCGCTTCGGCGGTATCATCCCCACTCCCGGCGAGGTCCTGGAGGCTCTTGAAAACAAGATTATCAAATAAAGAAAGGAACAACAATGAATCAAGATATTGAAGCTCGCAAGCAAGAGCTGCTGAAAGAGGGTTACGAGGAGGTTTACACCCGTACCAAGGTGCTGACCGACGCCGTCATGCACTACTGCCCCGGCTGCGGCCACGGCACCACCCACCGCCTCATCGCCGAGGTTATCGACGAGATGGGCATTCAGGACAACGTCGTCGGCGTGAGCCCCGTCGGATGCTCCGTTCTGGCCTACAACTACTTTGATGTCGACTTCCAGGAGGCCGCCCACGGCCGCGCTCCCGCAGTCGCCACCGCCATCAAGCGCCTCAACCCCGACACCTACGTGTTCACCTATCAGGGTGACGGTGACCTGGCCGCTATCGGTACCGCCGAGACTATCCATGCCGCCAACCGTGGCGAGAACATGACCATGATCTTCGTCAACAACGGTATCTACGGTATGACCGGTGGCCAGATGGCCCCCACCACGCTGGTCGGCATGCGCAGCGCCACCACTCCTTATGGCCGCCGCGTTGACCTGAACGGATATCCCCTCCGCATGACTGAGCTCCTGTCCACCCTGCCCGGCACCTACTACGTGACCCGTCAGAGCGTGCAGAACCCCGCCGCCGTGCGCAAGGCAAAAGCCGCTATCCGCAAAGCTTTCGAGAACCAGAAACTGAAGAAAGGCCTCAGCTTCGTGGAGATTCTGTCCAACTGCAACAGTGGCTGGAAGATGACCCCTGTGGCCGCCAACAAGTGGATGGAAGACAACATGATGCCCAACTACCCCATCGGCGACATCAAAGTCGACGGCAAGATTGTCGAGGGTATCGACGCCAACCGTCTGGTTCTGGATCACCCGCTGACCGTTCAGCAATAATTAACAATTAAAAACGAAGAAACAATGACTGAAGAAATCATCATAGCCGGTTTCGGTGGACAGGGTGTCCTCTCGATGGGTAAGATTCTTGCCTACTCCGGTGTCATGCAGGACAAAGAGGTCAGCTGGATGCCCAGCTACGGCCCCGAGATGCGTGGTGGTACCGCCAACGTCTCCGTCATCATCAGCGACGAGCGCATCAGCTCGCCCATCATCAACCAGTTCGACACTGCCATCATCCTCAACCAGCAGTCGCTGGATAAGTTTGAGAGCAGCGTGAAGCCCGGCGGTTATCTCATCTATGACCCCAACGGCATCACCCACGAGCCCACCCGTAAGGACATCAACATCTACAAGATCGCCGCTACCGCCAAAGCCCAGGAGCTTGGCATCAGCAAGGTCTTCAACATGGTGGTCCTCGGTGGCTTCCTGAAGCTGAAACCCATTGTCGACAAGCAGTACATCCACGAAGGTCTGGAGCACTCGCTGCCTCAGCGCCACTGGAACCTCATTCCCCAGAACGAGGAAGCTATCGAGATCGGCAAGGGTATCATCGAAGCCGTCCAGGTTCTCTAAGCGTTAAGCGCTTCACATTGAAGGTGAGCACCCTGACCAAAACAGGTCGGGGTGCTTTGTTTTTTTTGTGGAAAAATGTTAAAGATTTTGTGGTGTTTAAATATTTTTATATATTTGCAAAAGGTATACACATTAAATAGGTGTGCTATATCTATTGGTTATTAGTGTATTATGCGCAAAAAACAATAGTACATAAAGAAAAGATAGATTAAAAAAATATACATCATGAAGAAAACACTACGATTTTTAGCCTTTGCGGCGCTTGTTTGTTTGCCGTGGGCGACAAGGGTACAGGCCCAGGGTATTGGTGATGACCCCCTGACCGATCCAACCCCGTATGTAACAGGCGTGGATGTGCGTGACTCTTGCGACAAATGCACATGGATTGATGGTAGAATCTATACCATCTCGACGGCAGATATGGAGGTGGTGCCCACCTATACCTATCACCTGTCAGGGTACGACAGCATCGTGACACTACAGTTGACTATTCGTAACAGTAGTATTCGCGACACCAATGCATTAGAGTACAGCCCATACACTTGGTATGAGCACACAGGCTTGAACCGCACGCAGACTGTGGAGCATGTGTTTGAAGGTGCCAACGCTGTTGGATGCGACAGTATTGTCAGACTCCACCTGCGCTACCCGCTGTACTACGCCACATGGACGGGCAATATGATTACTGACTATGACGGTCAGCCTCATTCGAATTATAGTGCAACCTACGTCGACGACAATAATCAGTCGCATGACCTGGCGCTTACATTCTTCAAGGGCAATTCGGTAATCCTTCCTCCGAACTACCCTGTCAACGCCGGCACATACACTATTGTGGCCCATACCTCGCAGATGCTGGATTCGATTGACAACGATACCATGTATCTCACGATACGTCCGGCCAAGCTCTTTGTTACTGGAGCATCTGCAAAAATAGCCAAGGTGTATGATGGCACATCTGTTGCTGAGGTTATTGAGCAGGGCACACTTAATGGCGTTCAGGGTGACGATCCTGTCACTCACGTTACCACGGCTTCGTTCAACGATGCTACAGTCGGTGAGAACAAGACGGTCACACTCACGTATTCCCTCTCCATTGCCACTTCTAAAACAATCCTTGACAATTATGATTTGAATCCCATTTCGACAATCTATACACTCTCGGGCACTATCCTTGAGCCGATAACTCCCGATACCGACCGTCCCGGTGACGACACCACGGTGGTTCAGAACGGCATGGATGTCTATGCATATGGCTATTGCTCCGGTAATAGTTACAGCATTCGCTATCATCTGAGCAGTGGTAATCCCGACCAGTACAAGATTGACTTCGCTGACAGCCGCTTCACCGATGTGGTTTGGACCAACCTTCCCACGGCGGGAGCCAATGGTTCCATCGATATTGATGTTCCTGTTGACCTGCCCACTGGTGACTACAGTCTTACCGTGACCTTCCGCGACAGTCGTTTTACTTGGATTGAAAGCGCACCCTTGACGGTGACATTCCATGTGAATCTGCCCGAGACCTATACTATGCCTCTCTTCGATAACGTCATTGCCCTGGTTGACACTTGCCACTGCTTCACCGATATCCAGTGGTATCACCGCGCCAATTCTTCTGCTGAATGGCAGCCAATCGCTGGCGCCAATGGCTACTACTATCGTGAGGCTAATGGTCTTACAGGCGAATACTTTGTGAAGGCCAAGATGAACGGTGTTGAGACTTACACCTGCCCCCAGACCGACGTCAACACCCTCATCAACGATGGTGAGCAGGGCGTCAAGGTCAGCATCTGGCCCAACCCCACCACCAAGAATGTCAGTGTGGCTGTTAGCGGCTCCAACGAGATTACCCACACCCTGCGTGTTATTAACACCGTGGGTGTCGTGATGGAATCACGTACCTTCGACGGCATGAGCACCTCGATTGATATGAGCGGTTATCAGCGCGGCAACTACATGGTGAGCGTTGATGGCGTGGTCGTCAGAGTGGTTCGTAACTAAAACATGGTATTAACTAATATAATGTATAAGAATATGAAACGAATAATCATAGCGCTTGCTGCTGTTACGATGGCCTTTTCGGCTACAGCCCAGCAGAGCGGTCACGATAATTATATTGGTCTTAACCTTGGCGGCGGTCTCAATTCGATGACCTACAGCCCCGCCAACGGTAAGCATAGCCTAGGCCTCGGCTTCGATGCCGGTTTCCACTATGCATACTTCTTCAACGAGCATTTCGGCCTTGGCTTTGGTGTGCATTACACTCGTGCTAACGCTTATGCACGCTATAACTACACTGAGGTTACCACAGGTCTTACTCATCTCAACAACCCTAACGTTCACTATACCCTTTCCACTAAGTATGACAACTGGAAAGAGCGTCAGACCATAGGCGTGTTTGGCATTCCGGTGGAGTTTTTCTACCGTGCAGCCTTGGATAAGAAATGGACATTCATCGGTGGCCTTGGCTTTGAGTTTGACCTGCCTATGAGTGGCAAGTATAATCTCAGCGATGGTAAATATACCACTACTGGTACTTTCCCCGCCCTTGGTGACTATGTTGTCGCCGGTATGCCAGAACATGGTTTCGCCACCTATGAAGCCATCTCCAATTCCAAGATTGACAATCTTAAGCTCGGTGTCAGCATTATCGCCGACCTTGGTGTCCGTATGGCTCTGAACAACAACTGGGGTCTTTATTTCGGCATCTACGGTGGCTATGGCCTCACCAATATGCTCAAGGACAAGAGCGATGCCCCGCTGGTGCTCATCAACGCCAAGGAGCCCGCAAAGCATGACTACAACGGCACCTTTGCCTCCAATGAGATTGACGCTATGCATCTTTTCCGCCTTGGTGTCAAGGTTGGTATCGACTTCGGATGGACCTGCAAGGCAGAGGCTGAGGAGGATGAGTCCGACCTCGTCGAATATGAAGAAGAGGACGATACTCAGGCTATAGCCGACAGCATCGCTGCTGCCGAAAAGGCTGCCGCTGAAAAGGCTGCCGCTGAAAAAGCCGCTGCCGAGAAGGCTGCCGCCGAGAAAGCCGCCGCTGAGAAGGCTGCTGCCGAGAAAGCCGCTGCCGAGAAAGCTGCTGCTGAGAAGATCGCTGCTGAACGCGCCGCCGCCGAAGCTGCTGCCAGACAGTCTGCTGCTGACCGTGCTGCTGCCGAGGCCGCTGCCAAGAAGGCTGCTGCCGACCGCGCTGCCGCCGAAGCTGCCGCCAAGAAAGCTGAGGCAGAGCGCATCGCTGCCGAGCGTACCAGAGCCGAGGCTGAGAAGCAGATAAAGGCCATTGGTGCCACGGTGTACTTCGAGAATGCTGGCACCAGCGCCAAGTTCGACGCCAAGACAGATGCCGCCATCCACGCTATCTGCGAGGCCCTGAAGGCCGACAAGAACTTGACGGTTACCGTCTACGGTCACACCGACAATACTGGTTCGCTGCAGGTCAACATGAAGTATGGCCAGAAGCGTGCCGAGGCCCTCAAGGCCTACATGGTTAAGCTCGGTGCTCCCGCCGCCAGCATCAACTGCGTCAGCCGCGGTCCCAACGAGCCCGTTGCCGACAACAGCACCGATGAAGGTCGCGCCAAGAACCGCCGCGCCACAGTCGAGTTGAAATAGTCCCGACAACCGGATAATAAAAGAGGGTGTCTCAAGTGAGGCACCCTCTTTTTTGTTTCTTGGCCTTTATCGCTTTGCGGCTTTCAGCACTTGCTCCACCACGCCTATCTTGTAGCCTTGGCTGCGGTAGAGTATGTGGCCGTCTTTGTCTATGAGTACCACCAGCGGGTACTGCATGTTGTCGCTGCTATTGATGGCCTCCAGTATGCGCTGCTCAAGCATTCCCTTCTGGTAGGCGAAGTCGGTATTCACAAGGCCCCACGAGGGCATGCCTATGGTGGTGGGCCCCACCATGAATGTCATGCCGCCCCACAGTTTCATCTCCTTCTGCAGCTGGCGGAGCTCCACTATAAGATGCTTCGACGGCTCGCTGTAGTCGCCCAGATTGACATAAAGCATACCGGCGTCGCCGGCGTAGTCCCAAAGCTCAATGCCGTCGAAGAGTTCCAGCTTCTTGTCCACCACGCCCAACTCGTCGGTGCGTGCCATCAGCGGCAGTATGATGATTTCCTTTGTCACCTTTTCGCCAGCCTTCACCTCGAAGAACTCCAGGCGCGAGCGCACCGCCCCGTCGGGGTAGCGGTTGCCGGTGCTGAGGCAGTAGACGCCGGGCTCCAGCTCGATGGTGGCGGGGAAGGAAGCCATGCGCGCGTCGTCTTCGAAGTCGAAGGTGCGCAAGTCGCCGTTCTCCAGTTTGGCAAGCGTGAAGTGCGGCCAATAGACGGGCTTGGCGGGCTCCTTGCCACGGTAGGTGAGAGTGAGGGTGGCCGGGTTAGATACGATAGAGGAGATAGAGTTGATAGAGAAAGATGTTGTTTGCCATGATTTGCCACTCCATGTGTAAAGGATGTTGGTAGCGTTGTCCAGATAGGCAGGCACCCCGGCGGCACGGCAGGCGGCCACGAAGAAGATGTCGCGGCTGTGGCTGTCGGCACAGCGCAGCTTGTAGACACCCACGGGCGAAATGGGGCAGCCAAAGTAGTTGCTGCTGTCGTCGATGGCGATACTATCCACCGCCCACTGGCGTATCTCTTCGGCCGTCATACCCTTGAAGCAAGCCAGTTCCTCGCGGTAGGGGCGCACCATCTCGTTGCTGATGCGGGCGGGCATGATGCCTTTCTCATAGACTTCCCGAGAGTAGCTTTTATACTGCCACGGCTCAGTCCAATGCGCTTCAAGCGTGGCTGCAGAGATGTCACGCAGGTCCTTGTCGCTGTAGGTGCACATATATTCATAAAATTCGCGGCGCAAAACCATACTGGTGTCAATGAACGTAGTTGTCTCGCGCCAGTTACCTTCGCTCTTCTTCACCAGTTCCCAAGCCTTCTCGGGTGCCACGTCAGGATGCACGGCAACAGGGTAGTCCGACATCTTCCACCACTTCTCGTAGGTGGGGAACGTGGCGGTGTAGGCATTGCGCAGCGAGTCCTCGTAGGCCAGGCGCTTGGCGTTGGCGGCAGTCTCCTCATCAGTGGCCACCACCTTGGGCTGTCCAGCTACGGGAGGAACCATCTCGTAATTGAGAATTGGTAATTGGGAATTGAGGGTTGATGGTATTACCAATGCCAACGTACTATCCTGTCGGACGTCCAGCTTGTCGAATGCATAATGCTCACCATCAGTCGCCCAGATTAGCAGGTCGCCGAGGCCGGTGGTCAGCGAAGCCTTGCCCTCGGCGTCGGTAGTCATCGTGGCTAACGTGTAGTATTCGGCGTAGTTATAGAGCTTGAACTTCACCTGTGCGCCTTCCAGCGGCTTGCCGTCGGTGTCGCGCACAGTTATCGTCACGCGCCGTGTGGGCGCATAGTGGCTCAACAGGTTAAGCTCGCTGTACATGCTTGTGCGCTTCACCACCTCCTCGTCGCCTTTGTAGCGGCCGAAAGCCTTGGTATGCACCATCATGCAGCGCGTGCTCGGCACGGAGAACCAGCCCATATTGAGCTGCGGGTCGGGCTCGCAGGCACCGAGAAACTTCCACTTGCCATTGACATATACTTCCACCCACGCATGGTTGTCGTCGCAGTGCGCCCAGCGCGGCGTATAGCACTGGCGCGCCGGTATGCCCACAGTGCGCAACGCCGTGACCGTGAAGGTGCTCTCCTCGCCGCATCGGCCCAGCGAGGTGCGCATCGTGGCCAGCGGCGATGAGGTGCGGCTGTCGCTGGCGCGGTAGGCCACATGCTCGTGGCACCAGTGGTTCACCTCCAGCGCCGCCTCCTCTATTGTCATGCCCTGCACGCGCTCTTTCAGTTCGCCGTATAGCAGCGTGCGCGCATTGTCGAGGTTCTCGTTGTTCACGCGGTACACCAGCACGAAGTGGCGGAATACATCCTCCGGTATATCCTTGCCCCACGGCATCTCCTCGCGTGCCGTGAAGGCCATGTATACCTGCTGCAGGAAGAACGCCGGCTTATAGTCGGCCAGGTCGCTCAGCGGCATATAGGCGTAGAGGAACTCCATGGCCTCGCGCTTGGCGCGGCTCAGCGTGTCCAGCTGCACATGTAGCATGGGGAACTCGGCCATGCGCGCCTCGTAGTCGGCGTGCACTTCATTCCGATAGTCTTTGTCTGTGATAAAATGCGGGTCGCGATGGCAGGCGGCAAGGCACAGCACTGTCGCCGCCAGCAAGATATATCTCTTCATGTTAATCATAATATTATATAACGCTTTGTGGTGGATTTTTATTGTCGCCGGAACGTCGCCTCTACGTATCCGCTCCGACAGTTCTACGGTTGTTTACCGGTTGTTTACCGGTTTTAACCGTAGAACAACCGGTGAACAACCGTTAAACAGACGGAGCGAGTACGGAGAGGAGTCGGTGCACCTGCGCGGCGTCGGTCTGGAGGGTGCCGTCGGGGAGGGTGGTCTTGCAGGAGCCGTGGACTTCCGTGACGCCGGTGGCGGCAATCAGTTGGCGGACATTGTCGGGTGTGACGCCCGAGCCTGCCAGTATCTTGAGGCAGGAGGAGTGGTCAACGAGTCGCTTGATGACAGCGGCGCCCTGCGGTGCGGTGGGTGCCTGGCCCGAGGTGAGCAGGCGGTGGCAGCCGGCATCCATGACGGCTTGTAGGGCCTCGATGGGGTCTTGCAGGGCTTCGTCGAAGGCACGGTGGAAGGTGACCTCCATGGGGGCGGCGAGCTGGACTATGCGGCGTGTAAGCCCGAGGTCCACCTTGCCGTCGGGCGTGAGGAAGCCCACCACCACGGCGGCGGCGCCGAGCTGGCGGCAGCGCATGACGGTGCGTTCGATTTCGGCCATTTCGTCGGCGGAGTAGAGGAAGTTGCCGGCGCGCGGTCGCACAAGCACGTGGGTGCGCAGGCCAAGGGTCTGCACGCAGTATACTATGTCCTCGTCGGTAGGCGTCAGGCCTCCGACTTCGAGGTTGGAGCAGAGCTCGATGCGCTTTGCTCCGCCTTCCTTTGCCGATACGGCGGAGAGCCGCGACGGCGTGCATATCTCAACGTCAATCATGGTGCAAAGATACGAAATAAATTGAATGTTGAAGGTTTAAAAATGAAATGATGGATACTAAAAAGGCCTTAGCTGCGTTAGAAGAGAATAAAACACGGATATAGCCATGAGAATAGACACAAGGAAGCGGGTGCGCCACGTTGCGGGCGAGAATATCGTGATGATGCAGGGCGACGGTGCCGCCGACATGACGAAGGTGGTGGGGCTCAACGAGAGCTCGATGCTGCTGCACGAACGCCTGTCGGGGCGTGAATTCACGGTTGAGGATGTGGCCGCGGTGCTCACCGACGAGTACGAGGTGGACGCAGCCACAGCGCTGAAGGACGCCGGCGAGTGGGTAAAGTCTATGAAGAAGGAAGGCTTGATACTGGATTGAGATGGAACGTGTGGCTCTCGGCATAGGTGGAATGGGGGTGACGCTTGCGGGCGGTGATACCCTCCATCGCGCCATGGCACTGCCCGGCATGCGTGTGTTTGCGGTGCGTCGACACCTGGACGGCATCGAGGTTGTGCTCGACGCCGAGACCGCAGTGCCGGAATGCCGCTGGCTGCAATGCGAAAAGCTCGAGAGCACATCGGGCGAGTTCCGCCTTGGAATCGACAATGAGGGTGTTTACTACTGCACCTTCGGCGGCGGTGTGGCGTTGCGCTACGACATGCGCCAGCCCGACAGGGTGGTGTGCAGCAGTGTGGAGGACGAGACGCTGTTGCTCTATGTGCTGTGGATCGCCTACGCGCTGGCGGGGCTGCACCGCGGCAGGGTGCCTGTGCACTCGTCGACGGTGGTATGCGACGGCAGGGCGGTGCTATGCCTCGGCGAGAGCGGCACCGGCAAGAGCACGCACACGCGCCTGTGGATTGAGAACATTGCCGGAAGCTATCTGCTGAACGACGACAGTCCGATACTGGCCGTGGAACATGGCGAAGTGGCTGTGTATGGCTCGCCGTGGAGTGGCAAGAGCCCGTGTTTCAGGCAGGAGCGTCGGCCCGTGGCGGCACTGCTGCGCCTGGAGCAGCGTAAAGAAAACACCATATGCCCCTTGCGGGTGCTGGAGGCTTTCGCTGCGCTGCAGCCCTCGTGCCCGCCGTTGCTGGCACACGACGAGCGCCTGACTGACATGATGGTGGACTTTATCTCCAACGTGATTGAGCGCACGGCGGTGTTCCGTATGGGCTGTCTGCCCGATGCCGCCGCTGCGAGGCTGAGTCACGATACAATATTCGCCGGGCAATGAACCACAATGTGACATTGAAGGGCAGTACCGACGCCTATCGCGCCTACTTTGGCCTGGTGCGTGAGCAGCTGGAGGCAGGGGAGAGCGTCAAGCTTGCCTTCGGCGGCACCAGCATGCTGCCCACGCTGAACGCCACCGACAAGATTGTGGCCTCGCCTTTGGAGGACGAGCCCCGCAAGGGCGACGTGCTGCTGTTTTGCATCGACGGCAGGTATATCGTGCACCGCATGGTGGGGCGCGATGGTGATATGTACCTGATGCAGGGCGACCACAACTGGGGCACTGAGCAGGTGGGGCGTGACGGGCTGCTGGCCCGTATTGTGGCTGTGGAGCACGCCGACGGCAGCCGCAGTGAGTGTGGCAACAGCGAATGGCAGCGTAAGAGCCGGTGCGCTCTGGCACGGAGCAGGGCTAGACGCCTTGCGGTGCGCTGGCTTGGCCGCAAGGGGCGCCGACAGTTGCGCCCATGGTATTTTGCCGCGCTGGCATTCCTCATGTGGGCACCGCTGAACGGAGTGGGAATACCGCTCGACAACTATATCCTCGGTCTGCGTGCCGACCACCTGCTGCATGCCAGCGTGTATATTCCGTGTACGCTTTTCCTGATGGATGTCATTGGTCCGAGGTGGCTCGTGTGGCTTGCCGCAGTGGGTGTGGGACTGATTACGGAAGGAGGGCAGTGGATGTTGCCGTTCCGTGGGTTCGACATCAACGACCTTTTCGCCAACGCCATCGGTGTGACGCTGGGTTGGTTGGTAGTGCTTGCCTTCAAGAAGAGGAAAAGCCGTAGAGCTTAGTTTTTGCCTGCCAGAAGGCCGCAGGCGGCGTCGATATCCTGTCCGCGCGAAGCACGGAGTGTGCAGATGACGCCGTGACGGTTCAGGTAGTCCTGGAAGGCTTTTATAGTCGTCGGCATGGAGGTTTTGTAGGGCGCTTCTGGCGACTCATGGAAGCGTATAAGGTTGACGCGACAGTCGAGGCCTTTCAGCGCCTCTACAAGTTTCTGCGCATGCAGTTGGTCGTCGTTATCGCCCCGGAACATGGTGTACTCGAACGAGAGGCGCCGCTGGCCGCTCCAGTCGTAGTGGCGCAGCAGGGCCAGCACTTCGTTGAGGGGGAATGCCTTTTGCACCGGCATCATCTGGAGGCGTTCCTGCGGCACAGGATTGTGGAGGCTGACGGCAAGGTGGCACTGGCTCTCGTCGAGGAAGCGCTTGAGGCCTGGCACAATTCCTACGGTGGATACGGTGATACGCTTTGGGCTCCAGCCGAGGCCCCAGTCGGCGGTCATCACCTGTGTGGCGGCAAGGATGGCGTCGAGGTTGTCCATTGGTTCGCCCATGCCCATGAAGACCACGTTGGTAAGGTTTTCATACTCAGGGATGGAGAAGAGCTGGTTGAGGATGTCGCCGACGCTGAGGTTGCCGTGGAAGCCCTGCTGGCCGGTGACGCAGAAGCGGCAGCCCATCTTGCAGCCCACCTGGCAACTTACGCACAGTGTGGCGCGGTCTTCCTCGGGGATGTATACGGTCTCGATATAATGGCCATCGAGCACGGGGAATAGGTACTTCTTGGTGCCGTCCTTGCTGACGGCGCAGCGCACCGGTGTTTCGCGCCCGATGAAGGCTATCTCGCCCAGGCGTGAGCGTTGCTTGAGCGAGAGGTTTGTCATGGCATCGATGCTGTCCACACGCTTCTTGTACAGCCAGTCGCAGATCTGCTTGGCCGTGAAGCGCGGGAAGCCCTCGTTGACGCAGAGCTCCTGCAGTTGTGGCAATGTCATGCCGAGCAGGTTAGAAATCCCAGTCGAAGCCTTCATTCTCTATCTCCTGTTGGAAATTGGAGCAGTCCATCTCTATCGGTACCGCCGGACGCTCGAAGTCGCCGCGGTAGAAGTTGATGGCACGGTCCTTGTAGATCTTCTCCATGTAGAGGCCGAAGATTGGCAACGCCATGGCGGCGCCTTGGCCATAGGTCATGTTGCGGAAGTGGATGCTACGCAGTTCGCCGCCGGTCCATACGGCAGTGGCCAGTTTTGGCGTTATACCCACGAACCAGCAGTCGGAGTTATTCTGAGTGGTGCCTGTCTTACCGGCGATGCTGGTGGAGTAGTTGTTCAGGTGGTATTTGTAGTTAAGGCGCACGCCGGTGCCGCTCTGCACCACGCCCTTCATGAGTTCAATCATCATGTAGGCCGTGGTCTCGTCGAGGGCCTCGCTGCGGTGCGGCGTGAAGCGCTCCAGCACCATACCTTTGCTGTCCTCGATGCGGGTGACAAATATGGGCTCCACGTATTCGCCCTTGTTGGCAAATGTGGCCATGGCCCCCGCCATCTCGTAGACGGTGATTTCGGGGGTACCTACGGCGATAGCTGGTACAGCGTCGATGGGGCTGCGTACACCCATCTTGCGGGCGATGTCTATCACTTGCTCCGGCGAGCCTTGTTTCATGAGGTAGGCCGATACCCAGTTCACCGAGTGGGCGAGTGCCCATTTGAGGGTGACCATCTCGTCCTCGCGCTCATGGGTGCTGTTCTTCGGGCACCAGTCGGGGGCATTCCACACATCGAAGCACACTTGTGAGTTCGGCACTTCTGTGCAAGGGAACATGCCGAGATCCTGCAGCGCCATGGTGTATACGAAAGGCTTGAACGTCGAGCCTACTTGGCGGTGGCTCTGCACATTGTCGTATTTGAAGTAGCGGTAGTTGATGCCACCCACATAGGCTTTGACGTAGCCCGTGCCAGGCTCCACGCTCATAAGACCTGCGTTAAGGAATTTCTTGTAGTAGATAAGCGAGTCCCACGGCGACATGACAGTGTCCTTGTTGCCGTTCCATGTGAATACACGCATCTTTACCTTTTGGTCAAAGTTGGTGCGAATCTCCTTCTGGCTCATGCCGTCGGCCTTGAGGTTGCGGTAGCGGTCGCTGTTCTTCATGGCCTGCGTGAGGAAGGTGTTTTCCTGCTCTTTGGTTATATCGCAGAAGGGATTGCCCTTGCGCGCTTTCAGCTCGCGCTCAAAAGCAGGCTGTATTTCTTTGCTGAAGTGTTCGCGCACGGCCTGTTCGGCATAGCGTTGCATACGGCTGTCGATGGTGGTGTATATCTTAAGGCCGTCCTTGTGCACGTCGTAATGTTCACCGTTCGGCTTGCGGTGGTGGCTGCACCAGTCCTTCATATAGCTGCGCAAGTATTCACGCAGGTATGTGGCCAGACCGTCGTTGTGGCTCTGCGGCGAGTAATGGCTCATGTCGAGAGGCTTTTCCTTGTACGCTTCGTATTCCTCGTCGCTCAGGTAGTCGTAGTGGTTCATCTGGTAGAGCACGGTGTTGCGGCGCGCCAAGGCGTTGTCCGGATGCAGTATGGGGCTATATGTGGTCGGGGCTTTGAGCAGGCCCACCAGCATTGCGGCCTCGTCCACATCAAGCTCCGCTGGGGTCTTGTCGAAGAATGTCTTGGCCGCAGTCTTCACACCGAATGCGTTGCTGCCGAAGTCCACGGTGTTGAAGTACATGGCAAGTATCTCCTGCTTCGAGTAGTTGTGCTCCAATTTCACTGCAACCACCCACTCCTTGAACTTCACAAACACCACGCCTATCTTGCTTCTGTGTCCGCGAGGGAAGAGGTTTTTGGCCAACTGTTGAGTGATGGTGCTGCCGCCACCCGACGAGCTGTTACGTCCAATCATGGTTTTGAAGAACACGCGGAGCAGGCTCCTTGAATCAATGCCCGAATGCTTGTAGAAGCGCACGTCCTCTGTGGCCACAAGCGCATTGATAAGGTTGGGTGATATCTGGTCGTAGGTTACATTGCTGCGGTTCTCCAGTCCGATGAAGCCCAGTACTTCGCCGTCGTCCGACAGTACCTCCGACGCCTGCAGGCTGCGAGGATTCTCCAGTTCCTCGAACGATGGCATGAAGCCCAGCCATCCCAGCGAGAGTAAGGTGAAGAAGAGGAATACAAAGACCCAGAAACCCCCGAATATCATCCAGATAGTCTTTACGTATTTGGGCTTGTCCTTTTTCTTTGTTGCCATAATCGTGATGCTTTTGTTTTCACTTGCCGCTATATTCCACACGCAGCCCGATGTCCTTGATGCCGCTGATGGCGCTGTCGCGCATGCCGTTGGTGACGGCAAAGCGATAGCGGCCCGTCATGGGGAACCGTGCACTGCCGCCGCGCAGGCGGTATCGGGCGTCCACATAGCGTCCTGTGCGCTTGCCGAGCCAGCGCCCCTCCGGGTCAGCCAGCGGGCACTCCATGGTGTCGTAGGCCACGCTTCCGTCGGGGAATGTGGTGTTTATGAAGAGGAAAGTGTTGCTGTATGGGTATTCCACGCTGTTGCGCACTTCCACAAGGAAGTTGAACAGATGCACGGTATCGTCTACCTCGACGTCAAAGGTCAGTGTGTCCTGCGGCAGCCAGCCGTGCTCGTTCACGCTGTGGCTCTCATCGTAGTAGACGCTGCCGTCGCATGCCGCCAGTGCCATTGCTGCCATAATGCAGGCAATGTATGTACAAATCCTTCTCATCGTCTGTCGCGGTTGTTGTTGCCACTGCGGCGCGGTGCGTCGCCACCTTCGCGGCGCTGTTTGCCTTCGGGCTTGTTCTGTTGGCTCTGCTGGCGTATCTTTTGGGTATTGTGACGTTCCTCGCGGGCCCGGTTGTCGCGGTCGCGCCTCTCGCCGCGGTCGCCTTGTCGCTGGTCGCGGCCTTTGCGATCGCCACCCTGTGGCCTGCGCTCGCCTTGCGGCTTGCGCTCCTCTTGACCCACCACACCGTTGCCGCCTTCGCTCAGGCGTTCTATCTCGCGCTCCACCTCCTCGCTGTTGGCCTCCGATGCCAGTGCGCTGGTGGACATCAGCTCCACCTGGTAGTCCTCGAGCTTCTCCGGGTACTGCTGGTTGCGGTTCATTTCGATGATGGCTTTCACGTCCTCGGCCTTGACGGCTATCAGATCGTTCTCGCCCTCGTAGGCATACCACATGATGCCGCGGAACACATCGGTCTTCTTGTACAGCGCCAGACCCTTCTGGAAGCGTATGGCATGACCCGCCGGCGGGAACTTCTTGAGGGCGTCGGCATAGACCTCATATTCGAAGTTGAGGCAGCACTTCAGCTTGCCGCACTGACCTGCGAGCTTCTGCGGGTTGGGCATTATCTGCTGTGTCTTGGCGGCGCCTGTGGTGACGCTCTTGAAGGTGGTAAGCCACGTGGCGCAGCACAACTCGCGGCCGCAAGTGCCTATGCCGCCCACCTTGCCGGCCTCCTGGCGCACGCCTATCTGCTTCATCTCCACGCGCACCCTGAACTCTTCGGCCAACACCTTGATGAGCTCGCGGAAGTCCACGCGTGCGTCGGCGGTGTAGTAGAAGATGGCCTTCGAACGGTCGCCTTGGTACTCCACGTCGTTCACCTTCATGTCGAGCCCCATGTCCGTCACAATCTGTCGTGTGCGTATCAGTGTGCGATGCTCCTCGCGCATGGCGACGTCCCAGCGCTCTATGTCGGCCTCTTTGGCGCGGCGGAAGAGCTTGCGCACGTTCTCCGAGTCGGGACTTATCCTGTGCTTGCGCATCTGCAGGCGGCAGAGTTCGCCAGTGAGGCACACTATGCCCACGTCGTGCCCGGGCTGACCCTCCACGGCCACTATGTCGCCTTCCGTAACCTCCAAGCCATCGGGCAGGCGGTAGAAGTCCTTGTGGTTGTTCTTGAAGCGTACCTCCACGCAGTCGAAGGGCCGCATGGTGGGCTGCCGTATGCCGGCAAGCCAGTTGGTCGACGTTACCTTGGAACAGCTCTGTCGCTCGCACTGGCTCACAGGCTGGTAGCTCTTGGGGCAGTGGTTGCAGCCGCGGCTGAGGTATATGGGTTCGTCGTACTTTACCCACGGTATCTCGGGGTCGGGCTCCATGTAGGGATCCAGGGCGCTCTCTTCGCTGTGGTATTCCTCCACCTCCGGATTCTCGCGCTCCACGGTTGCCTTCTTGTTCTCGCGGGCTTTGCGCCTCTCGCGCATGAATGCCTCTATGTCTTCCGCCGAAGCAACGGTCTCTTCGCTGTCGAGTACCGGCTCCTGCGGCTTCTTCTCAAGTTCTTTGTCTTTATTTTCTTCCATAAATAGTTATCGTTTCTTCAACGCCTTGCTCATGTTGAACGACAGCTGCATCAGCGCTATCTTGGCGTTGGCGTTGCGCTCCACGGCCATTATTGCCTCGTCGAGCGCCTTCTCAATTAGTTCTATGTTGTTCATCGTCACCATGGTTGGGAACATGGTATCGAATTTCTGGTCGCCGGAGCCTATCTCTACGGGCAATCCGGCGGCGCCATGCAGGAAACAGTCGCGCATCACCCCCAGGGCGTATGTGAGAAACTGCTTCTGCTGCTCACGGTTCAGCGCGGCCATCTTGTCGACCTGCGCTGCCAGTTCCTTCATCTTCAGCTTGAAGAGCAGCCGCAACCACTCCACCAGCAGCCCCGCGAACGCAGCGTCAGCCTCGCCGTTCGCCTTTAACCCTTCACTCTTCACCTTTATCGTCTGCACACGGCTGCGTATGGTCGACAGCATGCGCTCGTCGCTCTCGCACACCAGCATCAGTATTGTGCCGGGCGAGGGCTCCTCAAGGGTCTTCAGCAGTTCGTTGGCGGCGGCGGTGTTCATCTTCTCCGCCATCCAGATGACCATCATCTTCCATCCGCCCTCGTAGCTCTTGAGCCCCAGGTCCGACACGATATGTGCGGCGTCGCTCTCGCGTATCATGCCCTGCTTGTTCTCTATGCCCAGGTACGAGTACCACTCCTCTACGGTGCCGCGGGCGTTGCGCTCCAGCAGGAACTCGCGGAACTCCTTCATGAAGTCGCCGCTCCAGAAGCTGCCCGACACCGACGACGTGGCCGCCGTGGGGAACACGAAGTGCAGGTCGGGGTGCATCAGCTGGGCCATCTTCTTGCAGTGCGGGCACTCGCCGCACGAGTCGGCCCGCAGCTCGCCGCCCTCGTAGTGTTGGCGGTTGGTGCAGCCGAGGTATTGCAGGTAGGCTAGAGCCAGCTGCAGGGCACCTTCGGCGGTGCTGCCAAGCACCATCTGGGCGTGGCTCACGCGTCCGCTGTCGATGATTTCCGTCAGCCGGTTAATTACATCTCTCTGTCCTGCAATGTCTTTGAACTGCATCGTTGGTGGGTTTTAACTTGCAAATATACGATATTTTTTGATATATGTAGAATTATTTTTATTTACAGTGCCAATATGTGCTCCTTATAGTGGCAAGATGTCCCCCGTATAATGTCAAGATTTACCTCGCCGAACAGTCGGCTATTGCAGCCTCTCGCCACGGCTTTGGTCCGTACCCTCTCCGTACCCGCTCCGTCTGTTCACCGGTTGTTTACCGGTTGTTCGACGGTTTAAATCGGTAAACAGTCGGTGAACAACCGTAGAACAGACGGAGAGGGGAGGGAGCGGGTGCGGGGAAGGGATGAGGTGGACTTTTTTCGGTGGCGTACAATAAACGGGGATGTCGCGCGTTAATAAGGGTACTTTGATTGTAAATTGTGACGGATGAAGCATGTTTTTGTGGTGAATCCCTGCGCCGGCGGCCACGACGGAAGTGGCGAGCTTGCGATAAAGATACATGACATACTGAGGGAGGCTGAGGTGTATACCACGGTGGCGCCGCGCGACGCCACGCGTTTTGTGCGCCGGTGGCTCGACGACCACGCGGGCGAGGCTGTGCGCTTCTATGCCTGTGGGGGCGACGGCACGCTCAACGAGGTGGTCAGCGGTGTGATGGCGGCAAAGAGCGATGGCAGGAGTGTGGAGGTGGCATGCTATCCGTGCGGCAGCGGCGACGACTTTGTGCGCTACTGGCAGGGGGTGGATTTCACCGACATTGCCGCCCTTGTCGACGGCGAGGCGGTGCCGGTGGATGTGATGCGCTTGGGCGACCGTTACTGTGTCAATACTTTGAACTACGGCTTCGAGGCTGCGGTGTGCTACACGATGGCCACTGTGCGCCGCGTGCCGCTGGTGGGCGGCAGCATGGCCTACACGACAGGCATCGTGGCGAGTCTGGCCACGGGCCGCAGAAACCGCTGCCGTGTGACGGTGGACGGCGAGCTGTGGCTCGACGGTGAGGTACTGCTGCTCTCGGTGGCCAACGGCCAGTATGCCGGTGGCGGATACCATTGCGCCCCGCGCGCCGTGAACGACGACGGGCTGTTGGAGGTGATGGCTGTGACGCCGATGTCGGTGGCCCGCTTTGCGAAACTGATAAAATACTACAAGAACGGCGAGCTGCTCGACCGCGAGGAGCTGCGTGCGCTGGTGAGCTACCGTCGAGGCAGCCGTGTGGTCATAGACCCGCTGCGCGACTCGTACGTGGCCACCGACGGCGAGATAGTGCCCGGCCGCCGCTTCGAGGCGGAGTGCCTGCACCGCGCAATCAACTTTGTGATACCGAAATAGCAAGACGATGGAAAGTTTACCTGCAATATTCATGGACTTGGCGCTGATATTGGTCACCGCCGGAGTTATTACGGTTATATTCAAATGGCTCAAGCAGCCCCTTGTGCTGGGCTACATCCTGGCCGGTTTCTTCATCGGGCCTTACTTCCCGTGGTTTCCGGTTGTGGGTGACGCCAACAGCGTGCGTGTGTGGAGCGACATCGGCATTGTGTTCCTGATGTTTGCCTTGGGTCTTGAGTTCAGCATCAAGAAGCTGAAGAAGGTGGGTGGCACGGGGGCCATCACGGCTCTCACCGAGCTCTTCATCATGTTCCTGATAGGCAACGTTGTGGGGCACCTGCTGGGCTTCAAGAGTATGGACTGCATATTCCTAGGCTGCATGCTCAGCATCTCGTCCACGGCCATCATCATCAAGAGCTTCGACGACCTCAAGCTGAAGCAGCAGAAGTTCACATCGACGGTGACGGCGGTGCTGGTGGTGGAGGACATCATAGCGGTGCTGCTGCTGGTGGTACTGAGCACCATATCGGTGAGCAAGACCTTCGACGGCGGACAGCTGGTGTGGAGTATGGTGAAGCTGGTCTTCTTCCTGATAGTGTGGTTTGTCTTTGGCATATATCTGATACCGACGTTCCTGCGTTGGATGCGCAAATACATGACCGAGGAGACGCTGCTGCTGGTGGCCGTGGGCCTGTGCTTCGGTATGGTGGTGATGGCTGCCAAGGCGGGCTTCAGCACTGCCCTCGGCGCTTTCGTAATGGGAGCCATACTTGCCGAGACCATCGAGGCCGACGTGATACACCGTCTTGTCACCCCGCTGAAGAACCTGTTCAGCGCCGTGTTCTTCGTGTCGGTGGGTATGCTCGTGCAGCCCTCGGTGCTTGGACAGCACTGGCTGACGGTGCTCATCATCGCCGCATGCATAATCATCTTCAAGAGCTTGGCGGCCACAACGGGCGTGCTGCTCAGTGGCAAACCCCTGAAGACGGCGGTGCAGAGCGGTTTCTGCTTCTGCCAGATTGGTGAGTTTTCGTTCATCATCGCCGGTCTCGGCTTGAGCTACGGCGTCATCGACGAGAACCTCTACCCGATAATTGTGTCGGTGTCCATACTGACGACCTTCGTGACGCCCTACATGATCAAGGGCGCGCTGCCATTCTACAACTGGGTGGAGCCCAGACTGCCGGAGAAGTTCAAGCATCGCATCGAGGAGTACAGTAAGCATAGCTCAGGTGACGACAGCAGCCGTGTGAGCATCGGCCTCTTTGTGCGCAAGCAGTTGTCGGGCATCGTGCTGCACGGAGTGATACTGGCGGCTATCTCGCTGCTCTCGCTGGGTCTGCTACGCCCCTTCCTCGACAAGCTCTTCGAGGGTATGCAGATACCGCAGATATGGAGCCGTCTGATAGGTCTTGGCGGCACGCTGGTGCTGATGTCGCCCTTCCTGTGGGCGGTGGCGGTGAAGAATGTGAGCCGCAAGAAAATAAAGGAGATGTTCGACACCTACCGCTTCAGCCAGGCTGTGGTAATACCGCTGCTGGTGCTGCGCTACGTCATAGTGCTTTTTGCCGTTGGCTCGGTGATTGCCGGTTACGTAGACATAGCCGTGGGCTTCCTCATGGTGCTGGTTATTATTGTGGTGGCCGTGGTGCTCTTCTCGCGCCGCGCCGACGGTTTCTATGAGCGCATTGAGGAGGGCTTCAACAAGAACTTCAACCTCAGGCAGGCGCAGGCATCGTTCCACATACCCGAAGGCATGGAGAACGAGTTCGCCATGGAGCGCCTGCGACTGACGCCCAGCTCGCCGCTGGCAGGCAAAACATTGCAGCAGAACGACATTCGCAAGCGCTACGGTGCCAATATAGTTACCATAGAGCGTGGCGACACGGTGATAGACCTGCCGGGCAAGAACGAGATACTGATGCCGTTCGACATGCTCACGGTGATTGGTACCGAGGAGCAGGTGAGCGCCATACGCGGCGACATAGACAAGGAGTCCGACATGCTGGTGCATGACCACTCGGACCACGAGATGCACATGTACCGCTACCACGTCGAGGCCGGTGGCCCGTTGTGCGGTATGCAGATAGGCACATCGATACTTGCCACCAAGCATCACGTCATGGTTATAGCCATTGAGCGCGGCGGCGACAAGATAGTAAACCCCAACCGACATACGGTCTTCATGCACGACGACCTGCTGTGGTTCGTGTCACCCGAGAAGCTTACCGTTAGCGGCTTTGAAAAGAAAATGATAGAGATATAGAGAAGCATGACCAAGCATAGTCAAATCCAATTGTTCGAGGAAAAGAAAGTCCGCACAGTGTGGGATGACGAAGCGGGGAAATGGTGCTTCTGCAGTTGAGATACGTAAACAAGGAATAAGAATTTGAACGGAATTATTAACTAAACAGAATGCCTATGGCGTAAGATGCATAGTTTCAATATGCACATCACAGAATAGAAAATAGCGAAGTAGCTTATCTGGTTTTCTGAAAACTTGGACACTTTTCAGCGATTTCTCCCAGAAGGTTGCGGCGATGTTCTCGCTTCAAGCGTGGACTTGTACGTTGTAATTGGGAGAAATAGGTAGTCCAAGACCTCAGAAAACCGATGAAGACAATATGAGTACCACGCTTTTTTTATGTGCATATTTCACCCCCTATTGTCGGTACTGCATAAAAAAAACAATTAAAAACTCAATTAAGATGAACAAACAAATTAAGAAACTGACGATGCTGTTCTTTATGGCAGCCACAATGTTAACGGTCATGTCCTGCAGCAAGGACAGCGACGATAGCGGCACCTCCACTTCCAGTAGTGGCGGTACAACACCAACGCCGGCACCTGCACCTGTGGTGCAACATGGAAGATTGTATGGAACCAGTTGGTCGTTAAACTATGTCTATTTTGATTATGTGAGCGAAATGGAGGCCTATCGCATGAAGTGTACCGCCACGTTGTATTTCGAAACAGATAATGCAGGGAAGCGCGTGCTTAAGACCGACCGCTACAATGTTGACGGTACCACGTTGATACGCCATGAACCGGATACTGTCAAGGTGTTTACCTATGTCTACAATGGCGGCAATTCGCAGTACGGTCCAGGGGTACTGTATTGGGAGAATGGTGACAGCACCAAGTTCTATGTTAGTAACTATGGCGATGGAGACCAGATATATACGGAAGAGAATGGGTTGCCTGACCCGTTCATATTGCCACAGTATTACCTAAACAGGTAATTCCCTTCTGTTGACATGCAATGCACAGGCGGCCCGCTCCATGATGCGGGCCGCCTTTTTTGCTTCATCGCACACAATATTATTTATTGAAGAGCGTTACATAAAATAAATATATTTGACAGATGAGGAAAGTGACTTCTTTTATATTGGCGGCTACTTTGCTGTTGTGTGTACCTGTGGCAAAGGCACAGGATGACCGAGGATTTGAGATTGCCAAGAATCTGGAGATATTCTCGGCAGTATACAAGAACCTTAACCTGAACTATGTGGACGATGTGGACCCGGGCAAGGCCATAAAGGTGGCCATCGACGCTATGCTCTCGTCCATGGACCCGTATACCAACTACTTCCCCGAGAGTCAGATGGAGGATGTGAAGTTGCAGCTGCTGGGACAGTACGGCGGTGTGGGCGCGCTTATTGTGCAGCGCGGCGACTCCATCTATATCAGTGAGCCTTACAAGGGGCTGCCTGCCGCCGAAGCGGGCCTGAAAGCCGGTGACCGCATTGTGGCTGTCGACGGACAGAGCACCAAGGGCAAGAAGACTCCAGACGTGAGCAGTGCCATGCGCGGTCAGGCCGGCACCGAGGTGGTACTGACGGTGGAACGTGCCGGCAAGGAGTTCGACTGCACGTTGAAACGCCGTGAAATCAAGCTGCCCAACGTGCCATACTATGGTTATGTGGGCAAGGACAAGGACTACGGATACATAAAGCTCGACGAGTTTACAACCGACGCTGCTAAGCATGTACGCGAGGCTTTTGTGGCACTGAAGAAAGAAAAGCCCGGCATGAAGGGTGTGGTGCTTGATTTGCGTGGTAACGGCGGCGGCCTGATGAACGAGGCCGTTGACATTGTCAACATCTGGGTGCCCAAAGGTACACTGGTGGTGGAGACCAAAGGCAAGGTGGCCAGCAAGAATACCAAGAGCTACACCCGCATGGCACCAGAGGACACCGAGATACCGGTGGCGGTGCTGATAGACAACGCCTCGGCTTCGGCCAGCGAGATTGTCAGCGGTAGCCTGCAGGACCTTGACCGCGCTGTCATAGTGGGTCAGCGAAGTTATGGCAAGGGCTTGGTGCAAAACATACTGCCCATGGCCTACAACAGCCAGATGAAGGTCACCGTGAGCAAATACTACATACCCTCGGGGCGTTGCATACAGGCCATAGACTACAGCCACCGTGACGAGAACGGCAAGGCTGTGAAGGTGCCCGATTCGCTGAAGACGGCCTTCAAGACCAAAGGCGGACGCACTGTGTATGACGGCTTTGGCATTGAACCCGACGTGGAGGTGGAGCCTGAGTATATGTCGAACCTGGGCGTGGCGCTGGCGCAGAAGTTCCTTGTGTTTGACTATGCCACCGACTACTACCGCAGTCACAAGGAGATTGCACCGGCCGACGAGTTTGAGATAAGCGACGAGATGTATGCCGACTTCTGCCGCTATTTGAAAGAAAAGAAGCTTACCTACAGCACCGTCACGGAGCGTGTCATAAAGGAGCTGCGCGAAGTGTCTAAGGAGGAGAAGTATGATACCGCAATAGCCGAACAGTTGAAGGCTATGGAAGCCGCTCTCGAAAAGGAGAAGGAGGGCGACCTGCAGAAGCACCGTGAGGAGGTGTGCGAGATGCTCAAGGCGGAACTGCTGAACCGCTACTACTATGACGAAGGCCGCATACAGGGCGCGCTGAAAGGTGACAAGGTGCTGTTGCGGGCTATTGACGAGATGAACAAATAAGTCATGCTGTCGGCAAAGGTACATAGGACTATTTATATCGTGCTTGTGGCCATACTGGGCGCATCGATGGTGACGTCGGTGTTCGTGGCCAATATGGCATGGGTTTTCCTAGGGCTTAACTGGTTGTTGGAAGGCCGATGGCGCGAGAAGTGGCAGATGGCTAAAGAGAGCCGCCTGTTGCAGGCTTTTGTAGGATTCTATGTGCTAATGCTTGCCGGTATGCTATGGACCTCAAACACCGGGGCAGGGTGGGGCACACTTCAGGTGATGCTGCCACTGCTGTGTGTGCCGATGGTGATGCTCACCACACGACCCATAACGGGCAATGCCCGCAAGGCTTTGTTGGCGTGGTACACGCTGGCGGTGTTCGTGGTGTCGATAATAGGGCTTGTGCGATGGCTCACCATTCCAGGGCTGCCGCATCGCGCCATAGTGCCTTATATCTCACACATACGCTTTGCCCTAAGCTGCTGCATGGCGGTGTATCTCTGCGTTGGTACACTGATTGACGATAAGGCGAAGCCGTTGCGTTGGATTGCTGTGCCGCTGATTGCGTGGATGCTTGTCTTCATGGTGATAATACACTCCTACACGGGAATCATTGTGCTGGCATTGGTGTCGCTGGTAATGCTGCTTACACGCTGGCGTCGCTGGCCGCTGGTGATGCTATGGGTGCTGCTTGTGGGCTGTGCTGCAGCAGTAGTGGGTTACGAGGTGAAGAACTATTACCATATGGTGCCTATGGCTGAAGCGCCGTTGCGGGAGTTCACTGTTAACGGCAGGCCTTACGTACATGCCCAGGACGGCATCATCGAGAATGGTAATTATATCGACAACTACGTGTGTGAAGAAGAGCTGCGCAGCGAGTGGAACCGACGCAGCACGCTGGACTACGAAAGTTCTGATGCACGCGGCTACAGCATCAAGTTTACGCTTATCCGTTACCTTAACGCCCTGGGCCTGACAAAGGACAGTGTCGGTGTGGCTGTGCTAAGTGACGAGCAGATTGCCTCCGTGGAGAGAGGTGTGGCCAACCCTGTGTATGAGAGCGGTAATGTGCTTCGCAAGATGGTGTATACGATGCTTCTAGAGCGTGAGTTCTATGTGCACACGCATGCCGTAGCAGGCTTCACTATGCTGCAGCGTCTGGAGATGTGGCGCGCCGCCACACACGTCATAGGCGAGCATCCATGGTTTGGCGTCGGTACAGGCGATGCTGTGGACAATATGCACGATTATCTTGTGGTTAACGACAGCGAGCTCTCTGACAAACGCATGAACTGCCACAGCCAATATCTTGGCATCATGGTAGCTTTGGGCATTGTCGGCTTTGCCGTAGTGCTACTGCTGTTCCTGCGCACAGTGTTCCCCTTGCATAAGTTCCGCCGTGCCATATCCGGCACGTTGATGCTGCCGTGGCTCCTCACCATCCTCATCTCTATGGTCACCGAGGACACCCTCGCCACCCTTGCCGGTATCCTCTTCTGTACCTACTTTCTGGCGTTTAGAAACAAGGAGTGAAAAAATATTTTCTCCATGTCATAAAAAGTGCGTATCTTTGCACTTGAAATTAAAACCGAATATTAATCCTAAAACATCAAGACAATTATGAGCAAAAAGTTTATCTGCCCCGTGTGCGGCTACGTCTATGAAGGCGACGAGATGCCAGAGAAATGCCCCATCTGTGGCAAACCTATGCAGGAAGTGAAGGAAGACATCAAGACCTGGGCCGCCGAGCATATCGTCGGCGTGGCCAAGGATGCCCCCGAAGATATCAAGATGGACCTCCGCGCCAACTTTGAGGGTGAGTGCAAGGAAGTTGGTATGTACCTGGCTATGGCCCGTGTGGCTCACCGCGAAGGCTATCCCGAGGTGGGCCTCTACTGGGAGAAAGCCGCCTTTGAGGAGGCTGAGCACGCCGCCAAGTTTGCAGAACTGCTGGGTGAAGTGCTGACCGACAGCACCAAGGAGAACCTGAAGATGCGCGTCGATGCCGAATACGGTGCCACCGCCGGCAAGACCGACCTCGCCAAGCGCGCCAAGGCTCTCAACCTCGACGCCATCCATGACACCGTCCACGAGATGGCCCGCGACGAGGCCCGCCACGGCAAAGCCCTCGAAGGCCTGCTCAACCGCTACTTCAAATAGTAGATCCCAATGTCGTTCCGCACCACCATATCCTATGTGTTGTGGCCACTGACAATGTGGTACGCCGTAGGCGTGGCGGTGCGGAACCTTTTTTATGCCCTGGGCCTAAAGCGACAGGCTGCGCCTCACATCACAACTATTGGCGTGGGTAATCTTTGCGTCGGCGGCAGCGGCAAAACTCCCCATGTGGAGTATTTGCTGCGCTTGCTGTCCGACAAATATTCTACCGCCATACTTAGCCGAGGCTACAGGCGCAAGAGCAAGGGCTTTGTGCTCGACGATGGCAGCCACGATGCAGCACTCCTCGGCGACGAGTCCGCCATGATAGCTGCAAAGCACCCCAATGTGCAGGTGGCCGTGTGCGAGAAACGTGTGCTGGGCGTCCGTCAGCTTATGGCTCAGGAACGCATCGAGCAGCAGGGCGACGAGGTGGTCCATATCTCCACCGCTCCGCAGCTCATCATCCTCGACGATGTCTTCCAGCACCGTGCCATCAAACCCAGCATCAACATACTGCTGACGGAATATGGCCATCCCTACTTCAAGGATCATATCCTACCATACGGTAACCTCCGCGAGTTCAAAAGCGGCCGCCTGCGTGCCGGCATTGTCATTGTAACCAAATGCCCTGCAGTCCTCAATCCCGTAGAGAAGCATAATATCATTCAGGATCTCAAGCTGCAGAACTTCCAGAAGGTCTTTTTCTCTTACTTCAAGTACGGCCCTCTGCAGACTCTCGACGGCCGTCCCGCCGATATCGACCTGCGCCGCATAGACAACATCCTTGCCGTCACCGGTATTGCGCACCCCGAGCCCATGCTCGCCGAGCTGCGCCGCAGCACCAAGGTGCAGCACATGGCTTTCGCCGACCATCATGACTTTAGCGTTCGCGACATCAATCGTATCCGTGACACATTCACTGCCCTCAAGGGCTCAAACAATATCATCGTCACCACTGAGAAGGATGCCGTGCGTCTGCAGGGCAAAACGTGCAGCCTGCCCCTCTATATCCTCCCCGTCGAGGTGGCCTTCCACAAAACTGCCGAACGTGACTTCGACTTCCTCATCGAGTTCACCGTCCGCGAGAATATCTCGTTCCTTAGCAAGCTAAGTATTTGGAACTGACTACAGTCCGAAGTCTTCTTTCACTCGCTCCGCAAACATCGTGGCACCGCGATGGTTGAGGTGGTTCCAGTTCGAGTATAGCGAATCGCTGCTGAACAGTGTGTCTGCCAGATAACTCTTGTATTCCATCGGGTAGTGTTTATTCACGCTGTCGGCAATCAGCTGCAGGTTGCGCACCCCATCGTCAGTGAATCTATCCATATATAAGCCTGGAAATGGAGGCACCACTACGATGAATCTTATGCCGCGCTCGTTGAGCATCTGGGCCATCGCCGTAAGGTATTCTATGCTCTGCTCCACACTCAGCTGGTTGGGCGGGTTGCTCCCCACCTCTTCACCGTCCCACACATAGTCACGCTTCGTGTACCCAATCTCGTCGCACGGCTCCGGCTCCGGTGTACTCACGTGGTGGAAGTTGCCGCTCACTATCGCCGACCGGTAGATGAGCCCGTATGGCAGGGTGTCTATCCGTACGCCATAATAGCGGTAGTAGCGGTAGATGTATTCCTTGGTGTATTGTATCGTCTCGTCGTCGAAGCGCGAGTAGGGGTGCAGGTTGTAGTGCAGCGGCAGCACCACGGCACTCAGGTTCTCCAGCTTTGGCAGATAGCGCTCCATCAGCTTCATGTCGAAGTGCAGCACCCTGCCGCTCATGGCGAAGCAGTAGGCGCTGTCGCCCAGCACGTGCGTGTTGAAGCCCGCCTCGCCCAGCGAATGGCCTATCACCAGCGTCTTTATCTCGCCATGGTGCTCTTTCAGGTACTCCGCCTTTGTCGAGTAGTTGCACTCCGGCAGCGGGCACAGCAGGTCGGCCGCCACCAGCAGCACGGCCCCTATCGCCAGCGTTATCAGTATGTCCCTTACAAATCTGCCCATCGCCCTTAGAATTGGAAATATATGAACTCGGCATAGTCGCCGCGATAGTATATCACGGCCACGAACGCTGCGGCGTAGAGCATATAGCGCAGCCAGCGCCATTTGACAACCGTGTCAATGCCCTGCAGCCCGTGTTCTTTGTCGCGCTGCAGCCATTCCACCGTCAGCATGATGCCTATCGGTATCATCTCCCACTGCGTGAATATCTTGTACAGTCCTGTCATTGTTTCGGCTTGGAGCATTTTGCCCATGTAACCAATGGCATCGCCGATGCTTGTGGCGCGGAATATCACCCATCCCACGACGGCAAGCGCAAAGGTCAGCACCATCTGGCCCAACTCCTTCCATGATGGCAGCAACCGTCCGACGGCCACAGTGTCGGTATATTTCCTGTTTTTACCCAGCAGTATCAGTGGCAGGAACAGGCACGCGTGGTAGAAACCCCATGCCAGGAAAGTCCAGTTGGCGCCGTGCCACAGACCGCTCACCAGGAAGATTATGAACGTGTTGCGCACCACCTTCCACCGTCCCACGCGGCTGCCGCCGAGCGGTATGTAGATGTAGTCGCGGAACCACGTTGTCAGGCTTATGTGCCACCGCCGCCAGAACTCCGCTATGTCGCGGCTGAAATAGGGCGTGCGGAAGTTCTGCATCAGCCTTATGCCGAAGAGCTTCGCCGTGCCTATGGCTATGTCGCTGTAGCCCGAGAAGTCGCCGTATATCTGGAAGGTGAACAGCACCGCCGCTATCAGGTGCTCGCTGCCGCTGCCTCCGGTGGCAAACACGGTGTCCACGTAAGCTGCGCAATTGTCAGCCACCACCATCTTTTTGAACAGTCCCCACAGTATCTGGCGGCATCCGTCAACCCCCTGCCCGTAGTCGAACACGCGCCGTTGCCTGAACTGCGGCAGCAGGTTGGTGGCCCGCTCTATTGGTCCCGCCACCAGTTGCGGGAAGAAGGCTATGTAGGCGAAGAAGGCCACAACATCGCGTGTGGGCTCCAGCTTGCCTTTGTATACGTCTATCGAGTAGCTCAGTGCCTGGAAGGTGTAGAACGATATGCCCACCGGCAGCACCAGGTGCAGCATCAGCTGGTCGCCCTCCACACCCAGCAGGGTCGCCAGTTCAACGGCGAAGAAGTCATAGTACTTGAAGAGCGCAAGGATGCCTATGTTGATCACTATGTTGCCCCATAGCGCCGCCTTGCGCCAAGCGGATTTGCTGTTGCCTATCACCAGCCCGCTCAGGTACGAGCAGCCGCTCGTGAAGGCTATCAGCAGCAGGAACTTCCAGCTCCACCAGCCATAGAACACATAGCTGGCCCACAGTACAAACAGGTTCTGCAGCCACAGCCCCCTACGGCTGTCTTTCACCACGCCGCCGATAAGCCAGTAGACGGCAAACACCACTGGCAGGAACAGCGCAAACTCTATGGAGTTGAATATCATGTATGGCCGATGCCGTTAGAAGCCCATGCCGAACATGTGCCAGTACTGCGCCTCGAGGTCGCTCCATGCGGCGCGCGTGTTGTCGTACACCTGCTGTGTGTAGGCGTTCAGCTGCTTGCCGGCCTTGGCGGGGTTCTTCAGGGCTTTCACGTTGTCCTCAAGGCTTTTCAGGCCGCTGAAGGCCGCACCCTCGTGGTGCTTGACGGCTGCCATGTGCTGCTTCTTGGTGCGCTGCCACGCCACCGTGGCCAGCTTGTTGGCGCGGCGGTACTGCCACAGCCATGCCCCTTCGTCGTATTTCTTCTGTCCGCAGCGGCCGAAGGCCTCGGGCAACGCAGTGGTGCCGCAGAACACCGGTATGTGGGGGCTCTGGGCCGGATTGTCGACCGACACCCAGCAGATGCCGCCCACCTGGTCGGGCAGCCAGTCGCGCAGCTGCGCCACAAACGAGTACGAACACCACGCCACGCTCACCGTCCGCTTGAAGTTGACGGTGCCGGGAGCCAGCATGTTCAGCGTCTGCTGCATCGTGCTGCCCATCCACGGGTTGGCCACGGGGCTCACCACAGTGTCCTTGTAGGTGCTGCCGTCGTCGCGTTTGCGGTCCACCACCACCTTCAGGTTCTTGCACATGTCCATGTCGGTGCCCTCGTAGGTGGAGCGCAGCAGCTCCATCACATCGGTCACGTCGACCTGGGCGTCGGGCTTCACCGAGAAGGGCAGCTCCGGCATGTCATACGTGAACCCCTGCGAAGGGGCCAGCGTGCTGAAGATGAAGAACTCGCGCTCGCGGAAGTTGCGGCCGTTGGCCCACGACGTGTTGAAGGCTTTCCAGAAGCAGAACTCGCCCTCGCCGTCCCACAGATAGTATTTCCTGGCCACCTCCTCGATGTTGTCCGAGCACATGAAGTATTCGGGGTTGTCTCGCTGCAGACGTCCGATGCGCGGAATATTGCAGCTGACGGCCACATGGTCGTCGGGCACGCGCTGTGCGGCCCAAACGGCGCCCAGTTTGTCCGGGCCTTCTCCCAGTATCTCCATCTGCCACACTTCCTTGCGGTCGGCTATGGTGATGCACTCGCCACCGTCGCCGTAGCCATACTTGGCCACCAGCTGCGCGATGAGGCGTATGGCCTCCCTCGCCGTCGAGCAGCGCATCAGCACAATGCGCTCCAGCTCCTCGATGAGGAACATGCCGTTTTCGTTCACCAGCGTGTCGGGACCGCTGAAGGTGCTCTCGCCAATGGCCAGCTGCTTCTCGTTCAGGCAGGGGTAGGCGGTGTTGAGGTATGCGTAGGTGGCATCGCCCATGCCTATGGTTCCCACGTTGCGCACGCCCGTGGTGTCATCGTGGCTAACAGTGTGCAGCGTACCCTTGCGCACGGTGTGTTTGCGGCCCTTCTCGGCCTTCTGCGCGGGCTCGATGGTCATCCACGTGCGGTAGCGTCCGTCGCAGGTGTGCGACGTGATTACGCTGCCGTCGGTACTGGCGCGCTTGCCCACCATTATCGAGGTGCAGCTCTCCTTGTGGTTCACCTGTGCCGCCACGAGCATGGGCAGCACCGTAAGTAGCAGAATGACTATTCTTTTCATGTTTTGCGGTAATTCTATTTTGCTGCAAAGATACGAATAAAATGCCAATCGGCAGTCCCTACGGCGCATTTTCTCCGTATCCGCTTCGTACCCGCTCCGTATCCGCTCCGTCTGTTCTACGGTTGTTCACCGGTTGTTTAACGGTTTAAACCGGCGAACAACCGGTGAACAACCGTAGAACAGATGGAGAGGGTACGGAGAGGCTACGGTGATCCAGTGGACTGGGGGCGGTTTATTATCCCTCACACACAATATTATCGCGCACGAGACGTTATACGCTAAAACAATCTGGCAATGATAACTATAGGCATAACTGGGACGCTGGGCGCCGGCAAGGGCACCATCGTCGACTATTTGGTGAAGGAAAAGGGCTTCGTGCACTACTCGGTGCGCGCTTTCATAACCGAGGAAATAAAGCGTCGCGGGCTCGACGTGAACCGCGACACGATGGCAATGGTGGGCAACGACCTGCGCGCCAAGCATACGCCGTCGTACATCGTCGAGGAGCTGTACAAGCAGGCTTCGGCTTCGGGCTGCAACTGCATTATCGAGAGTGTCCGCACCCCCGGCGAGGTGGAGGCTCTGCGTGGCAAGCCGAGTTTCTACCTCTTCGCGGTCGACGCCGAGCCCAAGGTGCGCTACGAGCGCGCTGTGCTGCGTGGCAGCGAGACCGACCATGTCTCCTACGAAACATTCATCGCCAACGAGCAGCGCGAGATGGACAACAGCGACCCCAACAAGCAGAACCTCAAATACTGCATCGAGCACGCCGACTTCCGCTTCGACAATGGGGGCTCGTTCGAGGATTTGCACCGCCAAGTGGAGGAGGTGCTCGGGCAGATTACATACCACCGCCCCAGCTGGGACGAGTATTTCATGGAGCTGGCCAATGCCGCCAGCCGCCGCGCCACGTGCGACCGTGGCCGTTCGGGCTGCGTCATTGTGAAGGACAAGCAGCTGCTGGTCACCGGTTATGTGGGTTCGCCCAGCGGCCTGCCCCACTGCGACGAGGTGGGACACCTGTTCCGCCAGACTATCGACGCCGACGGTCACATAAGCACCCACTGTGTGCGCACGGTGCATGCCGAGCAGAACGCCATCTGCCAGGCGGCCCGTCGCGGCATAGCCCTCGACGGCGCCACGCTCTACTGCCGCATGACCCCCTGCCGCACCTGCGCCATGCTGATTATCAACTGCGGCATCAAGCGGGTGGTGTGCGAGCGCAAATACCATGCCGGTGCCGAGAGCGAGGAGCTTTTCCGCCAGGCGGGCATACAGCTGGAGTTTTTCCACGACGAGGTGCAGCAGTACGAGAATCAGTGAGCCGGCATGTACGAATACCATACTCTGCCTAACGGCATCAAGATTATACTGAGCCACACGCCTTCGAAGGTTGTATACGCCGGCGTGTATATAAATGTCGGCTCCCGCGACGAGAAGGGGGCGGACGAGGGCATGGCCCATTTTATCGAGCATTCGCTTTTCAAAGGCACCACACACCGCAAGGCCTACCACATACTCAACCGAATCGACGGGGTGGGGGGGGAGCTCAACGCCTTCACCACGAAGGAGGAGACGTGTGTCTACACCACCTCGCTGGTCGAGCATCTGCCGCGCTGCCTCGAGCTCTTTGCCGACATCCTGTTCTGCTCCACTTTCCCCGAGGCGGAGATTGAGAAGGAGCGCGAGGTGGTGGTAGAGGAGATCAACAGCTACAGCGACCTGCCGGCGGAGCTTATCTACGACCAGTTCGAAGAGTTGGCTTTCGAGGGGCATCCCTTGGCGCACAACATACTGGGCACGAAGCGCAATGTGCGGCGCTTCACGCCGGAGCGGCTGCGGCGCCACATGGAGCTCAACTACACGCCGTCGCGCATGGTGATAAGCGTGGTGGGAGACGTGGAGTTCAAGCGTCTGGTGCGCATGAGCGAACGCTATTTCGGCGCTTTTGGCAACCATGAGTCGGCGGTGGACCGCAGTGCAAAGCCGGTCTTCCACCGCTTCGAGCGCACCGTGCACAAGCGTACGCACCAGGCTCACATACTCATAGGCTGCGAGGCACCTAACATCTACAATCCTGACAAGACGGCTTTTACGCTGATAAACAATATCCTCGGCGGTCCGGCGATGAACTCGCGCCTCAATGTGGCGGTGCGAGAGCGCTACGGCTTCTGCTATAGTGTGGAGTCGCAGTATGTGCCGATGTCCGACACTGGGCTGTTCTACATCTACGCTGGCGTCGATCTCGATGCGCAGGAGCGTGCTATAGGGCTCATACGGCATGAGTTGGAGCGTATGGCTACGGTCAGGCTCACCTCGCAGCAGCTGCGGCAGGCACAGCGCCAGTTTATTGGCCAGATGGCCATCAACAACGACAACGGCAGCAACGAGATGCAGAGTATTGGCAAGGCGAGCCTTAACTTCGAGCATGTCGACACCCTTGAGGAGATGAACGCCGACATAATGAACCTCACGCCCGACGAGGTGCTGCGTGTGGCACAGAGCCGCTTCGCCCCAGAGGGCATCAGTATGCTAATCTATAATTAAACGATATGAAACCTGTTGTAAGTATCATCATGGGCAGCACCAGCGACCTGCCGGTCATGGAGAAAGCCTGCCAGTTCTTCGAGGAGATGGAGATACCGTTCGAGGTCAACGCCCTCTCCGCCCATCGCACGCCCGCCGAGGTTAGTGATTTCGCCCGTGGTGCCGCCGCACGCGGCATCAAGGTGATCATCGCCGGTGCCGGCATGGCTGCCGCCTTGCCGGGAGTAATAGCCGCCGAGACGCCGCTGCCGGTCATTGGTGTGCCCATCAAAGGCTCGTGCCTGGAGGGTCTCGACGCCACCTTCGCCATCATGCAGATGCCTCCGGGAATCCCCGTAGCTACGGTGGCCATCAACGGTGCCCAGAACGCCGCCATACTGGCCATGCAGATGCTCGCTCTCGGCGACGACGCCATGATGCAGAAACTTGTCGCCTATAAGGCAGGACTGAAGAAAAAGATTGTCAAGGCCAATGAAGACCTGGCCAAGCTGGAATACAAATACAAGTGCTAGGCCTTGCAGGTTAAGCGTAAAAAGAAAAGGCACCGTGACTGGTGCCTTTTCTTTTGTACTCCCGCAGGGAATCGAACCCTGATCAAAGGTTTAGGAAACCTCTATTCTATCCATTGAACTACAGGAGCAGTCGCAGACTATTATAGTTTGCGTTTGATTTCTATCACCTCGTAGGCTTCGACGATGTCGCCGACCTTGATGTCGTTGTAGTTCTCGATGTTCAGACCGCAGTCCTGACCGCTGACCACCTCCTTGACGTCGTCCTTGAAGCGCTTGAGGGAAGCGAGCTTGCCGGTGTAGACCACGATACCGTCGCGGATGATGCGGATGTTGCTCTGGCGGTTGATCTTGCCGTCGAGGCACATACAGCCGGCGATGGTGCCGACCTTGCTGATCTTGAAGGTCTCGCGGATCTCGAGGTTGGCCACAATCTTCTCCTGCGTCTCGGGAGCGAGCATGCCCTCGATGGCGTCCTTGAGCTCATTGATGGCGTCGTAGATGATGCTGTAGAGACGGATGTCGATGTGCTCGGTCTCGGCCATCTTGCGGGCGCCCACGCTGGGACGCACTTGGAAGCCGATTATGATGGCGTCGGAGGCCATGGCCAGCGTGACGTCGTTTTCCGAAATCTGGCCCACGCCCTTGTGTATGACGTTGACCTGCACCTCTTCGTTGCTGAGCTTGAGCAGCGAGTCGCTGAGGGCTTCGACGGAACCATCGACGTCACCCTTGACGATGATGTTGAGCTCCTTGAAGTTGCCTAGGGCGCGGCGGCGTCCAATCTCCTCGAGGGTGAGGTGGGTCTGGGTGCGGATGCCCTGCTCGCGCTGCAGCTGGGTGCGCTTGGCGGCGATATCCTTGGCTTCCTTCTCGTTCTCCATAACGTTGAAGGTGTCGCCAGCCTGGCAGGCACCAGTGAGTCCGAGGAGCAGCACTGGCTGCGAGGGACCGGCGGACATCACCTCCTGGTTACGCTCGTTGTACATGGCGCGGACGCGGCCGGCGACGGCTCCTGCCACGATGGGGTCGCCCTTGCGCATGGTGCCTTCCTGTACCAGCAGTTTGGCTACATAGCCGCGACCTTTGTCGAGGGCGCTCTCGATGACCACACCTTTGGCACGTTTGTTGGGGTTGCCCTTCAGTTCCATGATGTCGGCTTGGAGGATAACCTTCTCGAGTAGTTCCTCGACGCCAATACCCTTCTTGGCACTAATGTCCTGGCTCTGGTATTTACCGCCCCATTCCTCGACGAGTAGGTTCATGTTGGCCAGCTCGGTCTTGATGCGGTCGGGGTCGGCGCCTGGTTTATCAATCTTGTTGATGGCGAAGACGATGGGCACACCGGCCGACTGGGCGTGGTTGATGGCCTCAATGGTCTGCGGCATGATCTTATCGTCGGCAGCGATGACGATGATGGCGATATCTGTCATCTTGGCACCGCGGGCACGCATGGCGGTGAAGGCCTCGTGACCAGGGGTGTCCAAGAACGTTATTTTACGGCCGTCGGCGGTCTGCACCTCGTAAGCACCGATATGCTGGGTGATGCCGCCCGCTTCGCCGGCGATGACGTTGGTCTTGCGGATATAGTCGAGCAGCGATGTTTTACCATGGTCTACGTGACCCATGACAGTGATAATGGGGTTGCGGGGCACGAGGTCCTCAGGCTTATCTTCTTCCTCAATCTTGTGGATGGTGTTGACCACATCTTCGGAGGCGAAGTTGACCTCGAAGCCGAATTCGTCGGCTATAAGCTTGATGGTTTCGGCGTCGAGGCGCTGGTTGATGCTGACGAAGATGCCGACGGACATGCAGGTGGCGATAATCTTGGTCACTGGCACGTTCATCATGGTGGCCAACTCGTTGGCGGTGACGAACTCGGTGACTTGCAGCACGTTCTGCTGCTCCATCTCGTGCATCATCTCTTCCTCCATCATGGCGTGCACCTTCTGGCGCTTCTCGCGGTTATGCTTGGAGGTTTTCGATTTACCGAGGGGTGATAGGCGGGCGAGGGTGTCGCGTATTTGCTTCTCAATCTCGTTATCGTCAATCTCAACAGGCTTCTTGTCCTCCTTCTTTTTCTTCTTCTTTCCACCGGCATCCTGCTGCTTGGCGGCGTTCTTCTGGCTTTCTTTCTTGGCTTTCTCCTTCTCCTTGCTTTCCTTCTTGGCCACCTCGGCGCCAATCTTCTTTACCTCCTGGGCACTGACGGCTTCCTTCTTGGTGTGTTTGCGCTTGCGCTTGCTACCGGGAGTGTCGGCACCGTCCTTGCTGAACTGGCTCAGGTCAATCTTGTCCAGTACTTTGGGACCTTCCAGCTTGGTATACTGTGTCTCAATGAATTCAGGCTCGGGCTTGGCGGGCTCTATGGGTTTTGGCTCCTCGACTATCACCGGTTGGGGAGCAGGTGCCGGTGCGGGCTTTGGAGCTTCGGTTTTTTGCGCCTTGGGCTTGGCGGCAGCGGCGGGCGATATGGCAGGCTCGCGCTTCTCACCTTTCTTGTGTTTCTTCTTGTCGGGACGTGTACGCTGGTTGATGGCGCTTAGGTCTACTGTGCCGACGACCTTGAAGGGGCTGTCGCTCTGAGAGGTTTCTTCCTGAATGTCCTCATGCTCTGAGATGTTTTCTGACGGTGTCTCAGCGTGCTCTTCCTCATGGTTTTCAACCACAGGCTTGGACTCCACGGTTACAGGCTTTTCTTCTTGAGTCTTTGTCTTTGCAGGCTTTTCGGACTCGGATTCTTCCACGACGGGTTCCTGTACCGGAGCGGCTTTCTTGGTGGTAGTGACGCTCTTGTGTGAGGTATAGCCTTTGATAACCACCTCTTCGGGCTCGGCTTCGGCTTCTGGTTTGGCGCTGAGCTCAACTACACGGTTGTTGCCAGCCGACATGAGTTCTATCTTGTCGGCCTCTTCCTTAACCTTGCGCTCGCTGTCGAATGCCGTGGCCAGCAGTTCATACTGCTCCTCGCTAATCTTCGTGTTGGGGCTCTGCTCCACTTGGTGCCCCTTCTTGGCAAGGTACTCCACGAGGGTCTGTATGCCCACGTTGAAGTCCTTGGCCACCTTGTTCAGTCTGAAACTTGCCATATTATGTCGAGTCCTTTCCTTTATTTTTTATTCAAATTCAGCCTTGAGTACCTCAATCACGTGGTCGATGGTCTCTTCTTCGAGGTCGGTGCGTGTCATCAGCTCATCCTTTGGCAGGGCGAGCACGCTCTTGGCGGTGTCGCAGCCAATCTTGATGAGCTCGTCGATAATCCACTGGTCGATCTCGTCGTTGAACTCCTGCAATGCCACGTCGTCGTAGTCCTCGTCGCTGTCGCGGAATACTTCAATCTCGTAGCCTACGAGCTTGGAGGCCAGCTTGATGTTGTAGCCGCCCTTACCGATAGCCAGGCTCACCTGGTCGGGCTGCATGAACACCTCGGCTTTCTTCTCCTCTTCGTTAATTTTGATGCTGCTGATCTTGGCGGGCGAGAGGGCTCGCTGTATCATCAAGTCCACACGCGGCGTGTAGTTGAGCACGTCGATGTTCTCGTTGCGCAACTCGCGCACAATACCGTGAATGCGGCCGCCCTTGACGCCGACACAGCTTCCCACTGGGTCGATACGGTCGTCATAGCTCTCCACAGCCACCTTGGCGCGTTCACCGGGCTGACGTACGATGTTCTTTATGGTGATGAGACCGTCATAAATCTCCGGTACCTCCTGTTCGAGCAGGCGCTCCAGGAAGATGGGCGTCGTGCGGCTCAGTATGATGCTGGGGTTGTTGTTCTTCATCTCCACCTTGAGCACAACGGCACGCACGGTGTCGCCCTTGCGGAAGTGGTCGCTGGGTATCTGCTCGCTCTTGGGCAGCACGAGTTCTATCTTCTCGTCGTCGAGCACAAGCACTTCTTTGTTCCAGGGCTGGTAGACCTCGCCGACGATAATTTCGCCGACTTTCTCTTTGTACTTCTGGAAGATGAGGCTCTTCTCGTAGTCCTGTATCTTGCCCACGAGGTTCTGGCGTATGCTGAGGATCTCGCGGCGGCCGAATTCGGTCATGAGTATGGGCTCCGAGAGCTCTTCGCCCACCTCGAAGTCGTCCTCAATCTTGAGGGCGTCGCTGATGGCTATCTCGCGTGCGGGGTCCTGCACTGCGCCGTCGTCCACAATCATGCGGTTGCGGAAGATTTCGAGGTCGCCCTTGTCGATGTTGACAATGATGTCGAAGTTGTCTTCCGTGCCGAAATGTTTGGCCAGCGCCGAGCGGAACACCTCTTCCAGAATGCGCATCAGTGTCTCGCGGTCGATGTTCTTAAATTCCTTGAATTCCTGAAAGGAACTGCTCAGGTCTTGGTTCTTTGCCATATCTTTGGATGTTTTCTGTTCTTAAAACTTTATTGCCACTCGGGCGCTCTTGATGTCGCGGTAGGCGAAGCGCAGCGTCTCCGGGGCCTGCTTCTTGGTGCCCTGGGTGCGGATGACGATACCCTCGTCCGAGGCGTCCTCGAGGGTGCCCTCAGCGCGTTCACCGTCGATGGTGACCACCTCCAGGTCGCGCCCCACGTTCTTGCGGTACTGGCGTATGAGCTTCAGCGGCTGGTCGGCGCCGGCGGAGCTCACGTCGAGGGCGAAGTCCTCCTCATCGCGGTCCAGCTGGCTTTCGATGGCGCGGCTGAGCTCTATGCAGTCGTCTATTGTTACGCCATTGTCGCCGTCGATGTCCACATAAATGCGGTTGTCGGGCGTGATTTTCAGGTTCACTAGGAATTTGTCGCTGCCCTCAAGTGCGTTGTTTACGAGTTCTAATATCTTGATTTTCTCTATCATATCAATAAAAAGAGAGGTTCTCGACCTCTCTCATTCCGATGCAAAGATACGAATTTTTTTGAAACCGGCAAAAAATATTTCGTTTTTACCTTACATCCATAACAAGTCGTACAGAACAACCGTAATATCTGAGAGCGCTTTCTGACAATGATGATGAGCTGCCATCAAGGAATTTGATGGCATATGCTTTGCCGGCACCTAAACCTATAGGAGATGATGTAGAAGACCAATACCATGCTTCTGTGCTGGCATTATATACAGCAGTATTCTTTCGTTGCCCTGCTGCAGGCAGAAATACTGCGCCAGAAGCCTCCATTTGTGGCCAATCTTGAACGCCTAATTGAAAAGCATTAAAACTATAGGTGTTTCCTGTTGCGTTGTAGTATCGATTTGTACCAGATACATAAATTCCAGCAGGATGTACATAATTATCGGGGAAAATTATAATTCCATTTCTCCCACCAACCGTAGCTTTTATAAATCTAGCTTGTCCGTTATTGGTTCCTGTTGGCATATTGGATGTGCTTGTAGTACGGTATTTGAATAGAGTGTCAATTTCCGATCCTGTACCGGCTGTAAGAGTCCGCCACATTCCTGTATTATTGCCGCCATTGTTAATACTATTGTGTACGCCCCAATCAGCTTCTTTTTTAGTTCCGGTTAAACTATAGGTGTATGCCCCGTTTTCTGTCGGGCCATAGCCATATCCCGATGCTTCTCCTTCATTATTCACATCATACGGCATATGATAAGTATTCCCATTATTCCAACCGCTGGTACCCCAGCCGAAAAGATCTATCCAATCTGATTGTGTTTTACGGTTGGCTGCGGTGGTGTTGCCTGCAGTGGCGCCGATATAGTCATACTGGTGCTCGGCAAACCGCCAGGTGCCAGTTGAGGCTTGGTATTGCAGGTTGCCTTGCGATATTATCACTCTTTTGTTATTGCCAATGGAGAAAAGGAAGCCAACGGTATGGTCGGCATAAGCCATTTTTGCACGCCCCATGGCACCACCGGTACCCTGCGTCTTGGTGAAGGTCTTTGTTACAGCGGCGTCACCGTCTTTGTGTACGGTCACGCTGATGGAGAACTTGTTTCCACTGCCAACAGGTAGCACGGGCACCTGTACTTTCTTGGTGGCTCCTTGATTTATCTTCATCGCATGTGCTCCGTCGCCAAAAAGCATCTTCACCTTTTTCTGCGCTACCGTCGGGCTACTGTTAAGGGTGATGCCCATATTTGCGTCAGCTAGGTCGATGTTTTTGACACCGCTAATCTGGTAAGGCGTTCCAGCGTCACTGCTCGTCACCACCACGCTGTCCACCAGCACGGCAAATCCGTAGTAGTTTGTGATTTCCACTGTTATCGCTGCTGTTAGATGTTTGAAGTACAGGCGACTGCCGTCGGTTGAGCGTGCCGCCATCGGCACATCGAGCACCTGCTTGCCATCGTTCACAGTATATGTATATGTGTCGGGTATGGTCACAGTGACACTGTCGTCGTCGAGTGATGCGCTGTCGTTGAGGGTCGCCGGATATAAGGCACGGTAGACACTGCTTGTCGGCACATTCTCAATATAGGCCTGATTCTCTCCGTTCACGACAATGTTCATGTCTTTGCCGTTTATGCGTATGCTATCACCGGCAACCCAGTTCAAGCTAAGGTCGTCGACCATCGCCTTGCTGTCACCACGCATGCTTTCGCTCACAATGAGCATACCGTCGATGGTGCTGTCCTTGCGGCATCCTGCGACAAGGAGAAGCATTACCATAATAATATATATTGAAGCTTTTTTCATTGGTTCGAGTGCTTATTGGTTAGTACCAGAAATCGCCGCCGCTGTGCCAATTCTCCTGTACGGAATAGTATTCCATCTGCCGGGCAGCCTCTTCTTCGGCCACAATTTCCTCTTGCATAAGGTTCATTTGCACCACATAGCCGCTTACAAAGTAGCCACGTTCGGCCTTGAAGCTGACAACTGTCAGCCGTGGAACGATGTAATCCTTTTTGGTGTTCTCTGTATCCATCGCTTGTTGTTTTGCTAAAAGAGAGGCCTTTTTGTGGTCTCTCTTTGTGGAGCTGGGCGGAGTCGAACCGCCGTCCAAACAGTTAACAGATGTGCTTTCTACATGCTTATCCGATGGTTGGTTTTCGTGGCGGCTCCGGACGTCGGCACCCAAGGCCGCCCTTATCCTCTGTTTTTTCACCGGCGTGTAGAGGTGTCGCACCGGCTATCCCGTCTTTACCTGCACCTCCGGGTCAGCAGCCGACGGTCGGGGCGGCTGGGAGATGTCTCGTTCCTGCGCCTTGCGCGGGAATTAAGCCGAACTTACTGTGCTTCGGTTAGGCAGCGAGAGCGTAGTTGTTTTCGCCAATTATTGTTTTGCGTCTGTGTTCAAGGCTTCTGGCGCGTCAGCCTGCATGCTTACAAACCCATTATCCCTGCTGTCAAAACCAAGCAGCCCCGGATAACAAAACAGCGCTCGTTGTGAGTGCTGTTTTATTGATTTGTTTGGCGGTCCGGACGAGACTCGAACTCGCGACCCCATGCGTGACAGGCATGTATTCTAACCAAACTGAACTACCGGACCAATCCTGTTTTTTGGTGCTTTATCTCTCAAAAGCGGGTGCAAAAGTACGCACTTTTTTTGAACTGGCAAAATATTTTTTCAGATATATGCTGTATTACTGCGGTAAATGGCTGTTATATAGGAATTACTGCATCAAAAATATTTTTCTGCCTACCTTGACGAGTGCATGATTTTTTTCACCAGAAGGGTGGCTATTGCGTCACTTTGGGCCTCGCTGTCGGCACAGAAAATATACACCGCTCGCTGCAGATATGATACTCCCATGTAGCAACTTGCCGCCACATCGATATCTTCGTCCACAACTGGCGCATTTTCCTTAGGGTTGGCTCTGCTGCGGCGCGCAAAGAGTACTACGTCGTTTCCTTTGCGCAAGCCTATCTCTTGCTCCGGCGCCAAGTCGCCGATGAAGAACTCGCTCTTCATCCATCCCCAGCCTTCGTCGTCCACTGCCTCGATGACGGTGACGTCTACACGCGACACGCTGTCGATGGCGAAGCCCGACACCGATGCAACCTTCACACCGGCATGTTGCGCATAGCGGCTGTAAAGGTCGGTCTGTGCCTGGGTTGCGAGTGAGGCAATAAGCATAATAAATATGACTATGCGCTTCATGCCGTAAGGAATTTCCATATATCACTTATCACCGAGTCGGCGTCGCACTGGCTGTTGCACATCACCACTGGGTCTTCGGCCGTGGGTTTTGTCGTATGCTTCCTGTCGGCCTTTGCCGGCGCCACAGCCTTCTCCACGTTCACCGCTGCGGTCTGCTGTGGCTCCACTTCCACCGGAGTCATGATGTCTTCTTCCTCTGGCATTTCCTCCACAGTCTCGTTCTGTGCCACCATCGGCACGGTCTCATGACGCTGTGTAAATAGTAGGCCGACGGCACCAGCCATGACAAACGTGGCAACACATGCTGCCAGCGCCCTGCGTCGGCGTGTCACTATGACTTTGGCCTGCCGTTCGGCTCCGGCGACGACTTCGTCGCGTCGCGTCAAGCGGTTCAGCATCTCCAGCTCTTCATCGGTCAGCGTGCCGGCCTTGCGTTTGGCCAGCAGTGCTTTGATGGTCTCCTGTTTCATATCTCTTCCTCCAATTGTTCTTTCATCATTTGTTTTGCTTCTTTGAGCCTGCGCCTTATGGTTATGACACTTAGGCCTGTGAGCTTCTCCAGCTCTGTATAGCTGAGCTCTTTCTCGTAGCGCAACCTTAGCAACGCCCTCATTGCTGTCGGCAACCCTTCTTGCACCTTCCTCACACGCTCCAGCAAAGTCGTATAGCTTTCAGCCTCATTACTCTCATCAGCCATTAACTCTTCTTGCAGCGGTTTTGTGCGCATCCTGTAGCGCAACATATCGACCGCCACACGCCTCACTGTCTGGTAGCAGTAATCCACAGGCTTCTTCAACAGTGGCATTGCCATTGTCCGAGCCAAGGCTTCCTGCACGGCATCTCGCGCATCGTCGTCATCATCGAGCATAGATTTCGCCAGTGCATAGTAGTCCAGATAATGGTCTACCAATTGCTGACGTGTTTCTGCCCTTTTCATATATATATGACGACGAAGTGCCCAAAAACGATCAAAAATTAACTCTTTTTAACATAATAGTTAGGCTCACGCAGTTGTCGCAATGTCCCGTTGGTGAAGTTAACCTCGACCGTAACCATCTGTCTGCCATTGGTTAGCAGCAGGTACGGCACCCGTAGCACGGTATTATAGCGGCACGCCTGGTCGCACACCTTCTGTGTGATGGCTACATCGGGCTTTTTGCACTCCACAATCATCTGCGGGACGCCTGTCGTATCATATACCACAATGTCGCACCGGCGTGTCATGCCGTTGACAGTTATGGCACCCTCCACTTGCATCAGCTCCAGCGGATATCCGTAGTGTTCATGCAGCAGTACTATAACCCACTGCCTGACTCCCTCCTCGGGCGTCAGCGCCACCCATCTCCGCCTTACAGGGTCCAGCACCTCGTGTCGCCCGTCAGCGTCGCGCACTTGTGGCTCAGTATATTGTGCTTTCGTCGGCACCCTCTTCTTCCTGCTGTTGCTGGCGCTGTTTCAGGCCGTTGTTGATTTTGTACGAGAACCCCACGGTGACTGTCGGCGACAGGCGCTTGGCCTTCACAATGCGGTTCATTAGGTCGTCCTTGGTGGTATGGCCCCAGCCGCCGGTGCAGAGCACGTCGCTGACGCGCAGGTTGATGGTGCCGCGTTTCTGCATCACATCTTTCTTCACCGCCAGGTCAAGCCAATATCCCGGATCCATGGTGGTCTGTAGGTCGAGCCACGGTGCCCAGTATTGGCCGCTGAGCTGTACCGTCCAGTCCTTGGGCAGCATCATGAACGAGCTGAACTTGCCGCTGGCCTGGAACGACTGTGTGCTGCGGTTGTCGAGCAACTCGGTGCCTTTGATATAGCTCTGGTATAGGTTGACGCTGACGTTGAGCTTCCACCAGTTGAAGGGCTGCCAGTCGACAATGAACTCCAAGCCGTAGTTGTAGCCTGTGCTTAGGTTGAAGCTCGTCGAGGCGCGGTAGCCGTCATACTGGCTGTTATAAGGCTCCCACCAGGCGTATCGCTCAACATTCTCCGGCGTCCACATAAAGCCATAACGTGTAATCATGTGGTTAGTCTGCCGATAATAGGCCGACGTAAAGATGTTGACCTTGTCGATACCGAGGTTGTAGCTCACCTCGAAGGCGTTGGTGTATTCGGGGTCGAGGTTGGGGTTGCCGAAGCTCAGCTGGTCACCCTCGCGCACATCCATGTAGGGGTTTAGGTCCCACATGTGGGGACGCCTCACACGGCGGCTGTAGCTCACCTGCATGCTCTGCATGTCGCTGAACTTGTACGACAGGTGTAGCGTGGGGTACAGCTGCCAATAGGTCTTGTCCACAGGCTTTGTGCTGGGGTGGTTCTGGTCTTCGCCGTAGATGGAGGCGTATTCGCCGCGCAGGCCGCCCTGCAGCGACAGGCGCTCGGTGAGGTTGCCACCCAGCGTGCCGTAGATGGCATGCACCTGCTGGCGGTAGTCGAAATGCGTCGACGAGGTGGAGTCATACAAATGCTCCGTCGTGCTTGTACTCCTGTAGTAGTCAGCCTTCTGGTTGGGCCAGTCCATGCGGCCCTCATAGCCTGTCTCCAGACGCCACCCCTCCTTGCCGAAGAAGGTGTCAAGGGGGCGCAGCCAGTTGAGCTTGACATTCAGCGCCTGGTGGTGGTTCTCTGTCTCGCTGTCGCGACGGTAGTAGTTGGCGGCCTGTGCCAAGGCGTCGCGATAGTTCTGTTCCTGCATGCCGTCGCCCTTCACTTTGCGGGTGCTGAAGGTGGCATCCAGGGTCAACTCCTCGTCCTTGCGGTCGAACTTCTTTGTGTAGAGCATATTGACCGAGTGGTTGACATTGCGGTTGTCGCCCGTGCCCTTTTGGTCGTAATGCAGCGAGTCGTTGGGGTTGAACACATCCGTGGCCGTAATGTCGCTGTTGCGCTTGCGGTTGCCGCCACGCAGCTGGTAGCTGAGCAACAGGCTGTTCTTGTCGTCGAAGTAGTACTCGCCGCCCACCTTCACGCTGCCCATGTAGTTGGGGTTGACGCTGAACTGGTCGATGTCGTAGTGCGACCGAGTGGTGCCGTCGGCATTGTAGTACTCTATGTCGGTGTTCGACTTGTTGCCGCGCTGGCGCAGGCCGCCGTCCATGTTGAGGAACAGGTTGTATTTCTCTGTGGTGTAGTTGAGGCTCACGTTGCCCATCACCGTGGGTATGAACTGCTGCTTGTCCTTGGGTATCATGAATGGCAGCGGAGCACCGGCGTTGAGGTTCACCACGCCGTTCAGGCCCAGCGCTCCGGCGGTCTTGTCCTTGAGCTTGATATTGATGATACCGCTCATGCCCTCGGGGTCGTACTTTGCCGAGGGGTTGGTGATGACCTCCACGTTCTCCACCGTCGAGGCGGGAATCTGCTCAAGCAGGGTGCTGAGGTCGCTGGCCAACAGTTCGCTGGGGCGTCCGTTGACGAGCACCTTGACGTTGGATGAGCCGCGCAGTGTCACGTTGCCGTCGTTGTCGATGGCCACGCTGGGCACCTGCTCCAGCACGTCGCTGGCAGTGCCGCCGCCGGTGACGAGGTTCTTGTCAACGTTGATGACGCGCTTGTCGAGCTGGTATTCCACCATCGAGCGCTCGGCGCTGATCTCCACGGCCTCCATGGTCTTGGAATGACCCTTCAGCTGCACCTTGCCCACGCTGACTTCCTTGCGGCTGTCGCCGAGGGTTACAGGCTGGCTGTGGAAGTAGGTCTCATAGCCCATGAAGGTGACGCGCAGCAGATAGCGCCCATAAGGGGCTGTCACAGCGAAGCTGCCGTTGCTCTCGCTCACGGTGCCGTTCACCAGCGTCGAGTCCTTGGCCTTGAGCAGCGCCACGTTGGCATACTCGATATTCTCGCCCGTGCGTGCATCTACCACACGCCCTTTAACGGTTCCTTGCTGAGCCCATGCAAACATCGGCAGGGCCAGCATCATCAATATAGCAAGTCGTTTCATTGTTGGGGTTTGGGTTGGCGCACGAAGTGCGGCATCTCGAAGGGTATCTCTATCGAGTATTCAATAAGGCCGCCGAACTGGCCGTCTTCTTTCCACCAGGGGGTCTGGTATATGAGTTTCTTCACCTTGCTGCCGTCGGCGAGGGTCTTCTCGATAGTGTAGGCGTTGAGCTGCTGATGCTCCAGCAGGCCTTTGAGCTTGGTCTTCGCCGGCTCGGGGTGGCAGTCCATCAGGTTGTTGCCGATAATCTTGTGGCCGTGGCTGTTCACGTCGGCGCTATGCTGGTTCATGTCAAGCACATTGCCCTCGGCGTCGCACACAGTAATGGCAATGTTGTTCAGGTGTTCAAAATAAATATCCATATATACTCTATTTAAAATCAAATAAATAACAATGACATCCAATGCTTTTATGAACGACAAAGATACGAAAAAATTTGAATCCATGCACCCCCTATCACTCCAAATTGTGTGGGCAGCTGAAAAATTATTTCGTCAATTGAAATAAAAGTCGTACCTTTGCAAATTGAAAAAATCTTAAGATGAGAAGCACACAAGACATATTGGCTCTGTTGAATGACTTTATGCCCTATGCTGAAAAACGTTATGGAATCAAGCGGATTGGGGTGTTTGGCTCGGTGGCTCGTGGAGAGCAGAACGACGACAGCGATGTGGACATCTGCTACGAAGGGCATGCATTATCTTTTCTCACCATGGATCTTTTTCAGAGTGAATTGGAGAAACTTTTAGGATGCAAAGTGGACACCGTCAGGGTGCGTGACAATATGAACCCCGTGCTCCGCGAGCGAATCAGAAAGGAGGGAGTGTATGTACGATAAAGAACTGGTATCAAGCAGCCTCAAACAAATACAGACATTGTTGGACACTATCACCGAGCGTTCGGCAAAAGTGAAAGACATAGACGACTTTCTTACATCACCCAGTGGCATGTTGCTTCTCGATGCTGTCTGCATGAATCTGATAGCCCTTGGAGAGGCTGTCAAAAACCTCGACAAAGTGTCAAATGGGGAGTTGCTGCCCAAATACGACCATATCTATTGGGGTGGAATTATGCGGATGAGAGACAAAATAGCGCACCATTATTTCGAAGTTGATGCCGAGGTGGTGCTGTTGACCTTAAAAGAAGATATCCCGCAAGTAAAGACCGTTATTGAGCAAATGATGAATGAATTATAATCTTTGCAGTCAGACTATGAAAACAAACAATATGACATAAAACGTAGAAATATAAGAAATAAATATTGAGCGGACGCTTTGTTCTCGTTGGAAGAATGTCTGGAAAACGTTATTACCGAGTGAGAATAAGTTGGCGAAAGTTCGCGTTTAGGCGTGATTCCTTTCCCCTTATTTTACTCACAGGTATTTCCAGACAACCTTTCCAACAAAATAAGTGGCAGTTTTACAGAGAGGATTTACGCCTTTCTTCATGCCCTTACAAAATAACATCGGCTTCCGGCTCAATGGCTGAAAGCCGAAATTAGTTTAATCATTATAAAACTGAAGAGGCAACAGGATAAAACGGCCACAAAAATAATGAAAGTGATAAAAGTTTTTGCAATGATGCTTTGCATCGCGTCATTGGGGCTTGCATCGTCATGTTCCAAAGACAAGGACAAAGACCTGATTGTCGGCAATTGGAGAATTGTTGATGGAACAAGCTACTACACAGACTCCGAGGGTGAGCAACATGACAACGGTGTTGATGTCGGAGTTGGTATTGGTTATGCAGAGGATGGTGATTACTTTGTGGCAGGCAGTTTGAGAGGCAAATGGGAAAGAGTCAACGACGAGACCGTCCGCATACAAAGAACCGGAAGCATTGAATGGAAAGAAGAAAAAATTCTATCTTTGACAGAAGAGTTTTTGAAAATATCATATGTGTCTGTCAGTGGTGGTGGCACCACCTACAATGTAACAGAAATACTGAAACGTCAATAATCAATTAAAACAGAAGAGCCAGCTGGGCAAAACGGGCATGAAAAAAAATGAATAAACTGAAAGTTATTGCATTGATGCTTTGCATCGCGACATTGGGGCTTACAACGTCTTGCTCCAAAGACAATGAAGACCTCATCATCGGTAAATGGAAATGTGTCTCGAGCATCCATGAGTCAGTTGACCCCGAAACACACGAACTCAGAACTTACAACAACGAGAGCGTTGGTGTAACGATGGAATTTTTTGAGGACGGAAAGGTGACGATGGCTGGAGCAGGAACAACAGATTATTCCATCAGTGGAGATTACCTCTACATGGATAGTGGTCGCCAAAAAATTGAAATCAAAAAGCTCACCAAGAAAGAGATGACCCTCTTTGCCGACAATAGCGACGAGTATGGGCAAAGCACAGCCACATTGAACTTCGAGAAGCAATAATTGATGTGCCTTTACAAAGCACCCTGACGTAAAGGCTCGTCACGATGGGGCAAAAAACTTGCGCAGGTGCAATTTAGAGCAATTAGCTCGAAATTGACCTGCGCAAGCAATTTGTCGAATTGGTCTAAATGATTCCCCACCGCGGGGACGCGGTTATTTGCACTGCAGGGCGGCCAGGGCGATGCTGTAGAGCTTCGTCTTGGCGCTGTCGCCGCGGCTGGTGAGGACGCACGGTACGCGGGCACCCATGACCATGCAGGCGAGCTCGGCCTTGGCAAACTTGGTGCAGGCCTTGTAGAAGATGTTGCCGCTCTCGATGTTCGGGAAGAGCAGGCAGTCGGCGTCACCGGCGACCTCGCTGGTGAGCTTCTTGGTCTGGGCGCTCTCCTTGTCGATGGCGCAGTCGAGGCTCAGAGGACCGTCGACGATGGCACCGGGAATCTGGCCGCGCTGGCTCATCATACCCAGCCATGCACCTTCGGCGCAAGCGAGCATACCGGTCGACACCTGCTCGGTGGCGGCGAGGACAGCCACTTTGGGTTTCGGGTTCTCAAGGCTCTTGGCAACGCTGATCTCGAAGTTCATGATGGCCTGTTTCTGCTTGAAGTCGGGGGCCGGGATGATGGCCATGTCCGAGCAGATGAGCAGTTTGTGGTATGCGGGAACTTCCATGACGGCCATGTGGGTCAGCATGTCGTTCTTCTTGCCGGGCATCAGGCCGCTCTCCTTGTTGAGGATGGCACGCATGTATTTGTCGGTCGAGAGGAGGCCCTTCATCAGGAAGTCGCCCTTGCCCTCGTTGATGAGCTTCACTGCCAGGGCGCCGGCCTTGTTGTCGTTGGCTTCCTGGACCATCTCGAACTTATTGGGGTCGATACCTTCTTCGGCGCAGACTTTCTTCATGGTCTCGATGTCGCCCACGAGGGTGGCTTCGACGATACCGCGGTCGATGGCGGCGCTCACGGCGGCGATGGTGTGGCTGTCGTTGGCATAGGCAGCGACGAGACGTTTCTTACCTTTCGATTTGACCAGTTCCAGCAGGTCGTCAAGTTTTGTAATCATTTCTTTGTGTGTTTTTTATTGTTGTTTTTTGTTTATTACCGTGGCTGCAAATATACGCAATTTATTTTAATATTTGCGCATGTATGCAATATTTGTTACAACCAGCTGTATGCCAGTTCTTTCATGTTGCAGCACAGTTGGCTGCCCTCATCGGTGGTGAGCAGCAGGCGACCATAATCGTCGACACCCTCTATGGTGGCCGTCACCGGCTGGCCGAGGTATGTATAGCGTCGCTGTTCGCCGCGGCCGAGCAGCAGGCCGAGGTATTCCGCGCTTATGTCGGCGCCGTCGCGCAGCGCGTTGTAGCGGTGCTCTATGCAGGCGAGCAGCGTGTGCAGCACCTCCTCGGGGTCATACGTCTCGCCTGTCAGCTGCCGTAGCGACGTCGGATTGGGCACCCAGTCGGGGAAGTCTGTCTCGTTGACATTCAGCCCAATGCCGCAGATGGCAGTGGCGATGTAGTCGCCCGCCAGGCGCGCCGACGTCAGCGTGCCGCAGATCTTTTTGCGGCCGACATATATGTCATTTGGCCACTTGATGTGAGTGGTGTGTGGCAAGTGGTAAGTGGCAAGTAAGTCGGTTATTGCCAAGGAGATGGCCTGGGTGAGCATGAACTGGCATGCGGCGGCAAGCCATACGGGTTTGATCACGAGGCTGAAGGTGAGGTTTAGGCCCGGGGCACTGTGCCAGTGGTTGCCGCGCTGGCCTATGCCGGCGGTCTGCTCAAGCGCCCAATAGCAGGTGAAGTCCTCCACCTCCGCGAGGTCGAGGACTTCACAATACTTGTTTGTGGACTCCACCGAGTCCAGTCGGACAATCTGCATTTAGATGGACATGATTTCCTTCTCCTTGGCGGCGAAGATCTTGTCGCAGTCGGCGATGTGCTTGTCGGTGATGTCCTGGAGCTCTTTCTCCACCTGCTTCACCTCGTCCTCGGGGACCGACTTGTCCTTCAGCTTCTTCACCTTGTCCATGACGTTGCGGCGCACGTTGCGCACGTTGACCTTGGCGTTCTCCACCTCGGTCTTGGCCTGCTTGCAGAGTTCCTTGCGGCGCTCCTCGGTGAGGGGCGGTATGACTATGCGCAGTATGTCGCCTTCGTGGCGGGGCGTGAAGCCCAGGTTGGCGTCGAGGATGGCCTTGTTGATGGCGCCCACGATGGTCTTCTCCCAAGGCTGGATGACGATGGAACGTGCGTCGGGGGTGTTGATGTTCGCCACCTGGCTTATCTCGGTCATGGTGCCGTAGTAGTCAACCTTCACACCGTCGAGCATGCCGGGGTTGGCCTTGCCGGCGCGGATTTTCGCCAGCTCCTTATCCAGGAAGCCGAGCGAGCTCTGCATACTGTTTTTTGCCTCGTCGAGGCAGGCTTTCGATAAATCGTTCATAATATTGTGGTTTTTTATTTGCTAACGATTGTGCCGACGTCCTCGCCTTCGACGACGCGGAGCAGGTTGCCCTGGCGGTTCATGTCGAAGACATAGATTGGCAGGCTGTTGTCCTCGGCCAGAGCGAAGGCTGTGAGGTCCATGATTTTCAGCTTCTTCTCCAGAGCCTCGCTGTAGGTGAGGCGCTGGTACTTGGTGGCCGTGGGGTCCTTCTCGGGGTCGGCGGTGTAGACGCCGTCGACGCGGGTGCCCTTGAGGATGGCGTCGGCCTTGATCTCGATGGCGCGGAGGGTCGATGCCGTGTCGGTGGTGAAGTAGGGATTGCCCGTGCCGCCGCCGATGATTACCACGCGCCCCTGCTCCATGGCCTCGATGGCGCGGCGACGGCTCATAGCCTTGCAGATGGGCTCTATAGCCATGCCGCCCAGCAGCTCGGTGCTCACGCCCTGTTTCTCCAGCTCGGCCTGCAGAGCCAGACTGTTGATCATCGTGGCCAGCATGCCCATGTAGTCGCCCTGCACGCGGTCCATGCCGCCTGCGGCGCCGCTGAGGCCGCGGAAGATGTTGCCGCCGCCGATGACGATGCCCACCTGCACGCCGCGCTCCACAACGGCCTTGATGTCGGCCACATATTGGGTCAGCATGGCTGGGCTGATGCCGTAACTTTGGGTGCCCATGAGCGACTCGCCGCTCAATTTAAGAAGAATGCGATTGTATCTCATCTGTGTAGTCTTTTGTTTCTTAGTGCTTTGCGCCGAAACGGCCTCCCGTTTCGTAACTACGAAGTTAGTATTTTTTTTGAAACCGTGAGCAAAAAAGTTACAAAAAACACTATTTCTGCTCCGTACCCTCTCCGGCTCCCCTCCGACCCCTCTCCGACCCCTCTCCGACAAAAAACCGTTAAACAACCGGTGAACAGACGGAGCGGGTACGGAGCGGGTACGGAGCGGATACGCTTCATTTTCGAACGTGAATTACCGTGAATGACCGCGAATTATCATTGAACTATTATTCAATGTCTTTTTTTTCTTGCTTTTGTTCAAAAGCTTTTCTATATTTGCAAATATAACAATTGGCTATATAATCTGGCAATAATATGAAAAACAAACTATTGGTTGCTTTTATGCTGATGGTTACGGCAAGTTTTGCCCAAGTCTGTGCGCAGGTTGACACTTTACGTGGCAAGGTGCCGTTCTGGCATTACAACTATTACGACAGCAACTGGTGTAAGTCGCAAGAGAATCAAGGGGAAATGTACATTGTCTCCCCCAAAAGTAATCGCATAAATCAACTTGGTGTTAGCCATGATTATCATTGTGGAGGGGCTCTTCTGTGCTTATACAATAGCCAAGCTCAAGAAGTCGCCATACGTATGGATATATTATCAACTAAAAAATAATAGTCATGAAAACACGTAATTTGTTTTTGATGCTGGCAGCCGTTGTGTGCTGCATATGTGCGGCTGCATGCAATAAGGATAATGATACGGAGACCACACCAATTCCTGTGGTGACACCGGACGAAAACACCGGCGGAGGCGAGGCATCCGGCTACCAGTTCGTACCCCTCGAGCAGTACCTGCCGGGCGAGTGGCGGTTAGACCCCGAGTATATTCACGCTATATGCCCTGATTTATATATTGGGACTCTGGGCTGGCGGCAGTTCATGGACAATTATACTTTGACGCCGTGGTGCGAGGGCTTTTGTGCCAGTACCGAGGAAAGCCTCTTTTTTGACACCGAGGGAAACTATGTGGAAAGGCGAACCGGCAGGGAAGATTATGTCACGACTTATGTTGTTGGTCAAGACAGTGTCAAGGTTGGACTAGTTGAGGCTGGAGAGGAAGAGCTGTGGATCATGCAGTGCTTCCAAATAAATGCCGACAGCATGATAGTAAGTCCATACCATCCGCTTGGTGTGTTTTCGATGATGGATGGTGCATACCTTTTCCTCCGTGTGAGGGAATAAGGTCACTAAGTGTTAAAGTTTAGTTAAATAAGGTCCTTCCGCCCGGGAGGGCCTTATATTGTTATGGAAGCGTCCGTACCACAGGCTGTTATAAAATGTGGATAAAATTATGGGCGACGTGTGGAAAAAAATACTATCTTTGCAGCAAGTTCGCAATAAGCAAATAAGTGTAGAATAGCCAAGAAGTCAATACAGTATGCCACAGTTTACCCACCTGCACGTGCACTCGCACTATTCGATGCTCGACGGTATGTCGAAAGTACCCGACCTTGTGAAGAAAGCCAAGCGTTGCGGCATGTACGCCATGGCCCTTACCGACCACGGCAATATGTTCGGCATCAAGGACTTCCTGGACACTGTGGCCAAGGAGAACGGCAAGGTGAAGGATCGCATCAAGGAGCTGGAGGCTAAGATTAAGGAATTGGAGGCTGTGGAGGGCGACACCGTGATGCCGGAGGGGACGCCCAGCATTAGCCAGCTGCGCGAAGAGCTGGAGCAGACGAAAGGGCAGATGTTCAAGCCGATAGTGGGCACCGAGGCCTATTGCGCCCGCCGCACGCTGTACGACAAGGACAAGAACCTCAAGGAGATAAATCCGGAGAACGGGAAGGAGCGCATATTGGACAGCAGCGGCTACCACCTGATACTGCTGGCCAAGAACCTGCAGGGTTACCACTCGCTGTGCAAGCTTGCCTCGATAGCCTACACCGACGGCTTTTACAACCGTCCGCGCATAGACCACAATGTGCTGAAGCAGTACCACGAGGGGCTTATCGTCTGCTCGGCCTGCCTGGGCGGCGAGATACCGCAGCTCATCATGGCAGGCAAGCTGAAGGAGGCCGAGGAGGCGGTGCTGTGGTTCAAGGAGATATTCGGCGACGACTACTACATTGAGCTTATGCGCCACAAGACCGACAAGCCCAACGCCAACTACCAGACCTATGAGCTGCAGCAGAAGATAAACCCCGTGCTCATAGAGCTGGCGCGCAAGCACAACATCAAGATAATAGCCACCAACGACGCCCACTTTGTGGAGGAGGAGCACGGCGAGGCACACGACCACCTGATATGCCTGGCCACGCAGAAGGACTACGACGATCCCAACCGTATGCACTACACCAAGCAGGAGTGGCTCAAGAGCCCCGAGGAGATGGAGGCCATATTCAGCGACCTGCCCGAGGCGCTGGCCAACACCATGGAGGTGGCCGACAAGGTGGAGGTGTACAGCATCGACAGTGACCCCCTGATGCCGGTGTTCCCCATACCGGAGAGCTTCGGCACCGAAGAGGAATGGGCTGCCAAGTTCACCGACGAAGAGCTCTTCAACGAGTTCACGCGCAACGAGAAGGGCGAGGTGGTGATGAGCCAGGAGGATGCCGAGAAGAAGATAAAGAAGCTGGGCGGCTATAAGAAGTTGCGCCGTATAAAGTTCGAGGCCGACTATCTGTCGCACCTCGTGTGGGAGGGCGCCCACAAACGCTATGGTGAGGAGCTGAGCGACGAGGTGAAGGAGCGCATCATATTCGAGCTGCACACCATTAAGACCATGGGCTTTCCGGGCTACTTCCTTATTGTGAGCGACTACATCCGCGCTGCCCGCGAGGAGCTAGGCGTCAGCGTAGGTCCCGGGCGCGGCAGTGCGGCAGGCAGCGTGGTGGCCTACTGCCTGTGGATTACCGACCTCGACCCATTGCGCTACGACCTGCTGTTCGAGCGTTTCCTGAACCCCGACCGTATATCGCTGCCCGATATAGACGTGGACTTCGACGACGCCGGGCGCGGCAAGGTGCTGGAGTGGGTGACGCAGAAATACGGCAAGGAGCGCGTGGCGCACATCATCACCTACGGCACCATGGCTACCAAGAGCTCGATAGCCGACGTGGGACGCGTGGAGAAGGTGCCGCTGGCCACAGTGAACCAACTCAAGGGATACATACCCGACCGCGGCTTCCCCGACAACATAAAGGATGAGAAAGGCAAGGCCCCGAAGGTGAACCTCAAGAACTGCTACAAGTATGTGCCGGAGCTGAAGAAGATAATGCAGGAAGGCCCTGACGACTTGAGACAGATGCTCACCTACGCCGAGGAACTCGAAGATACCAACCGCCAGATAGGCATCCACGCCTGCGGTGTCATCATAGGCTCGCAGGACCTCACCAATGTGGCGCCGGTGTGCGTCATCAACGACAAGGAGACCGGCGAGGATGTGCTGGTGACGCAGTACGACGGCCATGTGGTGGAGAACGTGGGCCTCATCAAGATGGACTTCCTGGGGCTGAAGAACCTCACCATCATCAAGAACTGTGTGGCGATGGTGAAGAAGCGCCTGGGCGTGGAGGTGGATGTGGACCACCTGCCGCTTGACGACGAGCTCACCTACAAGCTCTTCTGCGAGGGCAACACCGTGGGTGTGTTCCAGTTTGAAAGCGCCGGCATGCAGAAATACCTGCGGGAGCTGCAGCCGCACGTCATCGACGACCTGATAGCCATGAACGCCCTCTATCGCCCGGGCCCCATGGACAACATACCGGAGTTCATCGACCGCAAGCAGGGGCGCAAGCCCATCGTCTACGACCTGCCGGTGATGGAGAAATACCTGAAGGACACCTACGGTATCACCGTGTACCAGGAGCAGGTCATGCTCTTGAGCCGCCTGCTGGCTGGCTTCACGCGTGGCCAGAGCGACACGTTGCGCAAGGCCATGGGCAAGAAGCAGATTGACAAGATGAACGAACTGGAGGTGCTCTTCTACGAGGGCGGCGAGAAGAACGGTCACCCCAAGGAGACGCTGAGCAAGATATGGGAGGAGTGGAAGAAGTTTGCCAGCTACGCCTTCAACAAGAGCCATGCCGCCTGCTACTCGTGGGTGGCCTACCAGACGGCCTACCTCAAGGCGCACTACCCGGCGGAGTACATGGCTGCCGTGATGACTTCGGCGCAGACCGACATAGGGCGTGTGCGCGAACTCATGGACGACTGCAAGAAGCAGGGCGTGGAGGTGGCGGCGCCGAGTGTCAATGACTCGGACATGGACTTCAGCGTAGACAAAGACGGCAAGATACGCTTCGGTATGCAGGCCATCAGCGGCATGGGTGAGGCGGCATCGGCAGTGATTATCGCCGAGCGCGAGAAGAACGGCCCTTACAAGGATATCTTTGACTTCCTGAAGCGGGTGGATATGCACTCGGTGAACAAGAAGAACCTGGAGGTGCTGGTGAAGGCCGGAGCCTTCGACGGGGTGGGGGAGATGCACCGTGCGCAGTATTTCTACAAGGAGAACCAGCTGGAGACTACGCCGACCTATCTGGACATGATAGTGAAGTGGGCCATACGTCGCCAGGACGGCGCGTCGAGCAACCAGATGAGCATCTTCAGCATGAGCGAGGAGCTGGCCGAGGAGGAGCATCCGCCGATACCGACGGTGGAGCCGTGGAGCAACATAGAGCGCTGCAAGTATGAGAAAGAGGTGATAAGTACTTACCTCAGCGGCCACCCGCTCGACGACTACAAGTATGAGATACGGATGATGGCCAATGTCACCTGCGAGCAGCTTGGCAACCTTGAAGCCTTGGTGGGGCGCGAAGTTAGGTTTGCCGGTATGGTGTCCGGCGCCAAGGAGATGGTAAGTGGCAAGGGCGTACCCTTCGGCAGCATGGTGATAGACGATTACAGCGGCAGCTACGAGATGAAACTCTACGGTGACGAGTACTCGGACTTCAAGGGCTTCTTCACCAACAACACGTTCATCTTCTGCCGCGGTAAGGTGACGGCGCGCCGCTATACCGACAAGACCGGCAATGAGCGCAACTATATATCACTGAAGGTGATGACGATGATGAATCTGGCCGGTGTGCTCGACAAGTATGCCTCGAAGCTGTGCTTCAAGATATGCATAGACGACATTAACGAAGAGTTCTGCAAGGCCATCGAGAAACTTGGCAAGAAGCACAAAGGCAGTGTGCCGCTGCAGGCAACGGTCGTCGATCCGGCGCAGAAGCTGACGCTCACCATGGGGGCTACCGACCTGCGCGTCAAGGTGCGCGACGCCATACCTGAGCTGGAACAGATAAAAGGTGTGTATGAGATAAAACCGCATTTGAAGTCATGATGCCGAACCTTACAACCCCCGTCGTTGCGCCGCAGCTGCCGTTCAAGGTAGACTACTCTACCGGCATTGTGAGTCTTGGCTCATGCTTTGCCGACGAGATAGGGGCACGGCTGCAGGAGGGCGATTTCCATGTGGAGCAGAACCCCTTTGGGGCACTGTACAACCCGGCGTCCATCGCCGCTGCGGTGAGGCGCCTGATGGAAGACCGTGAGATAGGTATGGATGACTTGGTGGAGCATGAAGGCCTGTGGCATTCGTGGCACCACCACGGCAGTTTCTCGCGCCGCACGGCCGAGGAAACCCTTGCTGTATGCAACGACCGCATGCATCAGGCTCACAAGGCTTTGAAAGAGGCATCGCTGCTGATGGTGACATTCGGCACGGCGTGGGTGTTTGAGAAAGAAGGCGAGATAGTGGCCAACTGTCACAAACTGCCGCCGCAGATGTTTGTGCGGCGCCGCATGACCGTTGATGAAATTACGGCACTGTGGCAGCCGTTGCTGCAGGAACTGGCGGCCTATTACCCAAGTCTCAACGTGCTGTTCACGGTGTCGCCCATACGCCATATGGCCGACGGCGCCCATGGCAACCAGCTAAGCAAGAGCACACTGCTGCTGGCAGTGGACGAGTTGGTAGGAAACACCAGATGCCATTATTTCCCGTCATACGAGATTGTCCTTGACGAGCTGCGCGACTACCGCTTCTATGACGATAAAATGACGCACCCCACCAGCGTGGCCGTCGATGTCGTCTGGGAGCGCTTCCAGCGCGCCACCATGCTGCCTGCCGTTCGCGAGCAGGCCCACTACAACGCCAAACAACACAAACGCGAACAACATATACCGTTGCATTGAATTATGAAAAGTATAAGACAATATGGCTTGCTTGCCACTCTGCTGATTATGCTCTGCGCCTGTGGTACACGCCACGCCGAGCCGCAGATTGAAGGACACTACACCTACCAACATGCCTTCAGCTATGACATGGACGGCTGCCACTTCGACGTGAGTGAGACAGGTACCATGGATTTCTATGCCGACAGCACCGCCCTTGATTCGGCACGGCAGGTGTATGTCGTTACTCTGCCGGATAGCAGCACAACGACATGGGTGTTCAACTATATCAGCCCCAGCCGTTGGCACCTAGACGACGACACCCTCTTCTTCGCCGGTACCAAAGATGGCTTCCGCATGGAACTGATGGAGGGCGATCGCGCGACAGAATTGGCACAGAAGGTTATCGACACCTACGGTGGCGGCATCGACTACCAATATAAGTTCCACCTCGACACCTTGACTGCCGAGCGTCTCCAATGGAGTTTCACCTACCGCGACGGTCACAGCGACATCTGGGAGTTCTACAGAGAGTAAAAACGTGTTATCTGACGGAGGAGAGCGCTTGCACAACCCAGGCGAAGGCCTTCGCCATCCGCTTCTCAGAGTCGACGAAGTGGTTGCCGGCATTCCATTCTAGTGTCGTGTCTATACCTTGTGCCGCAAGCCGTTCATGCTGGTGGCGTATGGCGTCGTCCACATGTGCCATCACAGGGTTCTTCGTGTGCGACTCCCTGTCGCCCAGGCTTAAGTACACAGCCTTGCCGTGCATCTCGCGCCCTTCGGTGTAATCTGTCCATCGCGGATACCACACTGACGGCGATGCTGCGGCGATGCCGTCGAAGAGGTGGCTGTTATATCCCGCCCACAATGAGAACAGGCCTGCCAGCGAGTAGCCGCCCATGATTACCTGTCGCGCCCCTAGGCGCTGTGTCAGCCATGGCAGCAGCGTGTCTCTCACATATCCGAGGGTCGCCTCTGCGCCGTCGCCGAAGGGCTGCCTGCCGAAGGTGGGTGGCGCCGGCCATGGGGTGAGCTCGTTCATCCACTCCTTGATGGCGAAAGACACGAGGGTGAACGGCACATCCGTGAGGCGGCCTATCGTCTCCACTTCGCTGTCCAGCAGGCTCTGGTCGTGGTCGTCAACGGGTTGCAGCAGCAGTATCTGCGCACCCTCCATCGTGTATATGGTGCACTTACGTCCGCCTATGGTCTCCGTTGGCTTCATCTTATCCGCTCCATGTGGTAACCCATACGCTTCAGCTGTATGGCCATCCCGAAGAGGTAGAGCTGCCGCAGGCAGGTGACGTAGGCGTCGAAGGCCTCCTTGGTGCCGGGCTCTATCTGCTCGCGCATCAGCGCGTAGTTGACGCGTGTGGCGCATTCGTCGACCATATGTGCGAGCCTCTCCTGTTCCTCGCCGCGCACCATCAGCACATCCTCGCTGATGTATTCGTCCAGGTTGTCGTAACCGCGCTTGTCGCGCATATAGATGTAGAGGTCCTCTATCTGCGAGTATATCTCCCACTCGTCGTCCCATAGCTTGGCCACAGCCATGCCTATGTACATCATCCATCCGAGGCTTGCCGCCGGATAGTCGCGGTATTCGCGAGCCCCGTCGGGGATATACGAAATGCCAATGGCCTCCCACTTGTCCGTCACATCCGGACATTCTGGCAGCCGCTCGTCGATGGCCTTCTCCCCCAACAGGTATTGCTTGAGGTTTTTGTGTATCGCTTCTTCAAATCTGTCTGTCATGGTTCTCTTTATGCTGACTTTCCGGATGCAAAAATACAATTTTTCTGCTGACCGGCAAAGAAAAAAACAACCGTTATGGTATGTGTTGGATGTGCATTTTGAAAAAATGTGTACTTTTGCACCGCAAAATCAATAATACCGACAGTAAACCATGAACAAAATAGTTGTTGCTATATTGTTGTCGTTGTGTGCCTTGACTTGCAGGGCGCAACAGCCACTCCTTTCCACACAGTGGACGCAGGGCTCGCCATACAACCAGCATTGTCCCGCCGACCCGCTGGAGAACAACAAGCATAGTTATGCCGGGTGTCCTGCCGTCGCCATGGGGCAGATCCTAAACCATCTGCGCACGACGCAAGGCACACGCTTCGACGATGCCGACGACTATTACACTGGCAACTATTTCGGACGCCAGTTCCATATCGACGACGATTGGGATATGTATAGTTTCCCGTCTTTCCCACAGCTCAACGTACTGTTGGATTCTGTCGATGCCTGGTTCCAACGCGGAGAGGAGCTTCCTGACTCGTTGGTTAGCGCAGTGGTTTTCGCCTGCGGCGTGGCCTGTAGGCAGGTCTATTCTGCATCTAATTCATATGGCTCCGGCACTTTTTATGTAGATCAGGCGTTTGAAGCTTATCAACGGTTCGGCTTTGCCGACTGTCAGTTGCTCAGGGAACCCGATTCGGCGATGTACGCTATCTTGATTTCCAACCTGCAAGACGGCTACCCCGCCCATCTGGCCGTCGAAAGTCAGGATGGGATGTCTGGCCACAATGTCGTCGTCGACGGCTACCGCGAGAGCGACGGTAAGTTTCATCTCAACTTCGGCTGGGGCGGTTCGTTGGATGGCTGGTACAAAATCCCCGACCCGGGCGGCTATTCTTACGGCTGGACAAAGATCGAGGGCATCATCGTGAATATCATCCCCACGACACCTCCCTTGGACGTCAGCGCCCCCTCGCAGCCGCAGCCCCTTGCTGTCTATCCCAACCCCGCCACCGACTGCCTCTTCTTGCGTGGCCTCCCTTCCGAGGCGGTGGATTACACCATCTTCAACGTCATGGGACATCAGGTCGCCGCAGGTTACACCACAGGCGTCATCCCCGTCGCCGAGCTGGGGGGAGGTCTCTACCTGTTGCGTATCGATGGTGATGGCCGCAATGAAACTGTCAAGTTTGTCGTGAGATAGCAGATCGTTTTATATTCTTTTGGAATAATACTCCCTACATGTATGAAGGACTATGGTGCGAGGGAAAGACCGTTTCGTCGTCGGTGATGGCGTCCATGCAGATGTCGGTCGTACCCTTTTAGTTTTTCCTTCACAATCTTCTCCATGATATAGTAGGTGTCAGGCTTGGGGTGGCAGCCGTCGTCGCTGAGTTCTTTGGGTAGGCCGTTCTGTTTGTCGGCGAGGGCGGAGTGGTAATCCACATACACGATGCCGTTGGCTTCGGCGTAGGCTTGCAGGCGCTTGTTGATGCCGACGATGGTCTGTCCAGCGTCTTTAATGTCGGGGTTCCACACGAACGAGGAGCATGGTGGGATGGAACTGATGAGCGGCACGATGCCGTTGGCGCGCGCCAGCTGGCACATTGCCACGATGTTCTCCACCACCTTGTCGGGTTCCACCCAGTAGGTGTTGTGCGCCACGTCGTTGGTGCCGGCCATGATGACCACCACCTTGGGGTGCAGGTTGACCACGTCGGCCGTGAAACGCGCCAGCATCTGGGTCGATGTCTGTCCGCCGATGCCTCGGCCGCAGTAGTTGTGCTGACGGAAGAACTCGGGGTGGTAGAGCGCCCAGTATTCCGTTATGGAGTTCCCCATAAACACCACCTCCGGATACTCGCCGCTGGCGATGATTCTTTCGTTGTCAGCCCTATAGCGATTGAATCCGAACCAATCTTCCTGTGCGAATCCTGAAAAAGTCATGATTGTAAAAAGTATGATAAGCGTTGTTTTCTTCATGTAGGTGTGTTTTAGATGCAAATATACAACTTTTTGGGAATAGATTCCAGAAAAGTTATGTTTTTTAACAGTAAATTATAGCAATTGGACTGGGTTAATCCACCAATAATTTCACATTTTGTGGTACACATTTTGCGAAATTATAAAACTTTTTAAGCAATCCTTCGTCTGTGAGCCGTATAGTTCCCGCGCTGGTCGAGAAGAATCTCCTGGATGAGAATATCACAGACGGGAAAACCACATATAGCCTTAATGATGTCTTCCTGTCACGCTGGTTGGAGGAGAAATACTAGTGACTTGGCGTGCCATCGCCGAACAACTTATCAGCGAAGTCCGTGTAACTGCCCGACCTCAGTTCAAGAATTCCCACATTCAGTTATTCATTCATCAGTTCCCGATACAACGCCAAAACCTTCACCGTCAGCAGGTATTCTTCATTATCTGTATAGTACTTACTATCTGGATTTAAGTTTATTACAGATGAGCTTGTACGGTACTTGTACGGTGCTTGTCATACATCACATATTATTGCAAAGATACACATCTCTTACATGTTTTTGTATTCACCAATATAGCATTCGTCAACATATATGGTAGTTCCATAGTAACTGTTGATCCCAAACTCAAAATGGGTGGCATCTTGTGGGACAGTTAGTGTTTCATCAAATACCAGCCATGTGTTTTCTGTATGAGGAAGATATGCTTTACCGTATCCCCCTCCACGGAAGACATAATATTCGTCGTTTGAATATATTGAACATAAACCTGCAATGGAAATGCTGGCTGATCCTTGAGGGCCTGTCCGGAAATAACAATAAGTTCGTGCCCCATTTGATTTCCATTTTTCAACGTAATAGTTGAATCGTATTCTAATTTTACATCCCGGAGTTACCTTAATCAGTTGGGCAATTCTGGCCGTAACATCAGACTCTGGCGATTTCATTTTTGCGGAATATTTGCCTTCGAAGACAATGCTATTATTCCGTGTTACTTTGTTGCAATAGCCATGCGGTAAAAGCCAATTCTCGGGATATTCACATAAATCCATTTCCCATTTCTCCACTCCGTTATTTAAAATGAGGTTTTCCCCGGAAATGCTATCTATATCATTTGGCATACTGTCTGTTGCAGGTTGGTTTGGTGAAACGGTACCATCATCCCTTGTGCAACCGACAAGCAAAAGGATGATAATTGGAAGATATATGTTAAAAAAACGTTTCATTTCATCATTCAGATATCGATTCACACATTTACGCATTCTCGCATTTACGCATTCCCGCATCTACACATTGTCGGCCAAGCCGACGGCACACCACACGCATTCATATATTGGCTCCACATGGTCGCAGACCTCAGTTTACGAATTTTCGAACTCACACATTAGCACATTTCATTTGTGTCTTATTCACCATGTTGCAGCAAGAACAACTCTTTTTGCTTTTCTATTTCCCTGCGCAGCTGCTCTTCCGTCGGCAAATATAGTTTGTATTTTGTCGCAAATATCTGCTCGTTGCCTTTCAGTATGGAGTATCGAGCGATGTCGGCATCCGTCTCTGAACACAGCACAATGCCGATTGTAGGATTGTCGCCCTCAGTACGTTTCAATTCGTCGTACATGCGGACATACATATCCATCTGTCCTACATCCTGATGGGTAATCTTACCCACCTTCAAGTCGATAAGCACATAGCATTTCAGCACCACATTGTAGAAGACCAGATCGATATAATAATCCTGAGCTTCAGTTCTGATAAGTTGTTGCCGTTTTATGAACGCGAATCCCCGCCCCATCTCCATAATAAAATCTTGCAGATGTTCAACGATGGCTGATTCCAGTTCAGACTCGGAATAATGTGCATCTTGTTTCAAGCCTAGGAATTCTGCAATGACAGGACTCTTTATCAATTCACCGGCACGTACAGCTGCATCATCCATAACAGAAGGAAGTGTTGGCTGCTGAAAATGACGTTCATAGTATTGAGTGCTAATATTCCGCTCTAGTGTTCTCACGCTCCACATCTCACGCGATGCGGTTTCCAGATACCAGCGGATGGCTGTCTCGTCGCCGACACGGAGCGTACGGAATACGTGTGTCCATAGCAGATTTGGAAACCGCGATTTCCAAATCTCAAAATTAGGAATGACAAGATAGAACTGCCTAAATGCTCGCAGGTATCTTGCCGAAAAACCGCTTCCGTATTCGTGTGTCAACTCTTTGGCAAGCATGTCAATCAGATTCTTGCCATATTCCGCGCGTTCCTTGCCGTGTTGTTCTTCTTCCACGATACGGCGGCCGATATTCCAGTATGTGGCGATCATCGTGGTGTTCACCGCGGCATATGCGGCAGTACGCCCTTTGTCGATGATATTTTTTATATCCTCAACAACTGTTGTTGCGGTTTTCGCTATGTCTTTATTATTCATAATTCTCTATAATATTCTTCCAGCTGCAAAGATACGGGTTTTATTTTTGTTACACGTTGGCTCCACATGGTCGCCGACCTCAGTTCACGAATACACACATTAGTATATTTATTTATATCCGTTTTGAGTGGAGGGCTATTTTAATTCTTTTTTGCTCGATTAAAATATGCTTGGATTAAGTTCAGTTGGTCCTGTATTTCTTTACGCTTGTTTTTCAATGCTGTAAGTTGTTCGTATTGTTCTTTCTGTCGGTACGATTCTTCAACCATATCAATCAACGGTCCATGACCTAAAAAAGGATTCCGTATTGTCTCAATGTCTTCTTTTTGTCCTTCTATTAAAGTGTCCAGCTCCGACAACTGATGCTCATATTTCTGTTTTGCTTCTATCATAGTGGGAGCTTGCGCAGCCACAAAGACATCCAACAGGTTATATACAGCATTTATTTGTTGCTGTGCTTTTTTTGTCGAGCGATGAGAGATAATAAAGGCCACAATAATTGCTGCTACCCCAATTAAAGGGCTTAATACCGTTGCCCAAAATTGCAGAGTGTTCATATCAAATAGTTCTATTCTTCAAATGGATACGTTTCATCATAGATATCGCTGAGGAGCTTGTCGTTGTAGAACCAATGTGCACCTGGAGCGATATGTTTGACGTTATACCCTTTTAACTTGGCCGACAAAGAACTAATAGAGGTTTCCTCACCCTCGTACATAACTTTTCGCTCAGAAATAATGGTGACAGAAACCGATGGGTCATCTTTCCATGTAAGCATATCGCCTTTTTGAAACCCCATCTCAAAAAAGTTCAAGGGAGGTCGTTTGGTTTGAGCCTTTGAACTTGCAGCCTTATCCTCATCGGTAAGATCGTTTTGAATCTCCTCGCTCACATCTTCGGTAACATCTTCATGATGGAATAGTTCAAGAATTGCCTGTGCTTGTTCTACATTGATGCGGAAAAATTCACGGTTCTGATTGATACGCTGTGGGTCAAAGGCCTTGTGTAATGCTTTCTCTATTTTGAGACAGTCGCTTTTCTTAACCTTACACGCGAATTTGCATTCAAACGGGACAGGAACTCCTGTTGTGTATAGTTCCTTCATGCGTTTGTCTATATCCTCTTGTGTAGTCATGCCTATCTTGACTAGACCTGGCATCACAGGATTTGTAAGTAAATATACAATACCGTATTCCATATTGGTTGCTCTTTTTTGTTTGTTTACACATACATAAAGGATTGAGGAGGACAGGATACGTTGAAGTCTGATAAATATTTTGGATTCTTGTATCGACTACGACGACCTACCTGTATGGCAAATGCTGTGTCTCTGTCCGCAAAATATTCATCATAATAAGGTTTGGATATTCCTGCGTATTCCGAAGTTTTTTCCCATATTGTTTCAAGGTCGTCATTGAGGATATTTTTTATCTTAAATTCGCCAATAACCCTTTGGACTGGATATGAGGCATAGACAACAACACTTTCTATATCCTTGCGTTTGAAGATGTTTTTCCGAAACTCATATTTTTTTGTTCCGTCAAAAATTTTGAAGGCAAATTCGGGTTTAATTGACAATAAGACTTTCATTTACACCAGTTAATTTTAATATTTCATTAAATTGTTCTTTTGAGATCCTCTTTAGGCCTCGGAGTTCTCCTTCTTTACCTGAAAGAATATTCATTTCCAACAATTGTTTTCTATTCAATCTTTTACCTTTTATGAAAGAATAATCGGAAAGAAAACATATCAAAAAAGGCCTATATCGCGGATTGTAATTCCAAAATTCACGCAAATATTGGTCTGTAAAGATACTTCGTTTTCTTGCTCGGAGCACAAAATCATCCTCTGAAGTAATATTATCTATTTTCTCTTCAACGATTCCAATAGTAGTAATGACACTATTGTAGTATGCCAACTTATCTTTAGGTGCAGTGCGATAAAAGATGAGAAGGTCTCCACTCTTAATATCTCTATTGATAGATCGTGATATATAAATCTTGCTTATTGCATTTCTATGGGGTTCATTCTCGATGTAATTCGCAGGAGATTCTGTATTTAAGTAGGAATCAGGAAGTAGTTCTGTATGATATTGTGGGTAAATGGGAATAAGAAAGACATTTGAACTTGTTGAAATGAACGGGAAAGTCAATTTGGGCTTTTCTACATTATATTTCGGGGTAAAATCGCGGACATATACTAATTCTCCTTCATTACCTTTTGTCCCATATTTATAGAAACCCCATTCTTCGAGTAACGATATAAGTCTACGTTGGTCATCTGTCCTGTCAAAGATTGTAACGTATATTTCATCAACACGGTTGTTGATTGCATTATCGAAGATTATTTTCAAGAACCGTTCTCCCAGTTTCACGCCATTGCTAATTACTTTGAAAGTACCAACTTTTAAGCGTTTCTTTGGCGAAAAAACAGGCTGGATATCCGAATAATTTTCGTTATTGGATTCTATCTTCAGGTATAGGAATGACAGAATCCGCTCCCCATTGTATGTAATATAGGCTTTCTCCTCTGCTTTGCGATTAAACCACTGTTCAAATCCTGAATAATCCTGTTTTAGAGAATCAAAAAAAGAATCGTTCAAATTGATATTGCCAAAGAATTCCTGCTTTACAGACAGAACCTTGTAGTCAATCAGCTGAGGATTCTCTGCGACGACCATTTCCAAGAATGAGTCTATGGTAAAAACCTTATCCTCAATTCCGAGTCTTGTGGCTTTATAATGAATCTTTCTGTCTTCCGAAATTAAAATATCAACTCTGCCAGCATATACTTCATTCAATAGACGAGTATCATTTATGTCGTTATCGTTTACATCAATCTCACGGGATATTATTTCAACATTTTCGTCCAGCGGAGCAACTGTTTGCAGAAGAACATAGCTTTGTAGTTTCGCGTTGAAACTATCTTTTGTTTCTTGGTTTGTATTTTTGTTTATTTCCTCTATTGTAATAGGATGGACACATTTTTCGTAGCGCACCTTATCAAGCCAACTAAATAATATCCCAATTGAGAGATTCTTTACATGTGGAGTCTCTCGATGAATAATTATATTTGTGTCTAAAAGAGCTTTCATTTGATAATAATTAAGGTAGTTCTGGCAGACCGAGTTCGCGAAGGTATTTGTTGTGTTCTGATTTGGCGGATGCTATTTCTTTTTCTATATCGACAAGCCGGTTGTGGACTTCGTTTAGGTCGATTGGTTCTTCTTCAGTTGTGAGATCAACGTAGCGGGTGATGTTAAGATTATAGTCGTTTTCTTTAATTTCCTTCAACGAGACACGGCGGCTGTAACGGGGTTCTTCCTTGCGGAACTTATAGGTATTTACAATATCATTTACGTCATCTTCTCTCAACTCATTTTGTTTACGACCTCTTGCAAAATGCTCTTTCCCACTGGCATTAATGATGAGTATATCGTCATTTTTGCGACACTTCTTTAGCACAATGATGCAAACAGGAATGCCTGTTGAATAGAACAGGCCTTGAGGCAGTCCAATGACAGCATCAATATTGTCATCCATCAATAATTTTTTTCTGATGGCTTCTTCTTTGCCACTACGGAACAGTACACCGTGAGGTAGAATAATTGCCATTGTGCCCTCTTCGCTTAAATAGTGGAAACCATGAAGGAGAAATGCGAAATCAGCGGCAATCTTTGGGGCAACACCATATCGTTGGAAGCGGAAATCGTATATCATGTCTTCTGAGGGGTCCCAACGTAAGGAAAATGGTGGATTGGCCACAACGGCATCGAATTTCAATTTCTTAGCGGGATTTGGCTCGTTGAACAAATCCCAATCGTTTGTCAGCGTATCACCATGATGAATGATAAATTCTGTATCCTTTACCTTGTGAAGAATCATATTCATTCGGGCAAGGTTATAGGTGGTTATGTTCTTTTCCTGCCCATAAATTTTACCTAACTCAATCTTCTGTTTCTCACACTCATGATGAACATTAAGTAACAAAGAGCCCGAACCGCATGTCATATCCAAAACGCGATTGATGCGTTTTCGAGAGCCATTTTCCGGGCTTTGGCAATCAAGTGTAACAATTCTCGATAGAATAGTTGAGACTTTTTGTGGGGTATAGAACTCTCCAGCTTTTTTCCCAGAACCAGCTGCAAATTGACCAATCAGATATTCATACGCATTGCCTAAATTGTCTGCATCTTCTGGGAATTGTGTAATTCCTTCGGCAATTCTAACGATTATTTTGCACAAAAGGTCATTACGTTCACGGGGAGTTTTCCCGAGTTTGTCAGAATTAAGGTTAATTTCAGAGAACAATCCATGAAATGTGCTTTCGAACGATTCGTTTTCAATATATTTGAATCCATCCTCTAAGGTCGTCAACAAGTCTTCATCCTGCGTCCTTGACATCTCGTAGATGTTCTGCCATAAATATCTAGGCTTGATTACGAAATGTATTCTCCGACGCATCACACGCTCAAATTCTTCTATATCATTTGAATTCTCTTCGTACCAAATCTGTAAATAACTCGTAGCACCGAGTTTTTTCATGACATCTTGTGGTGTATCATCGGGATAATCCTTCCCTAGCTCTTTTTTTACCGCCTCTGTATAAATATCAGATATGGAACGTAAGAAAAGGAAAGAAAGCATATAGTCGCGAAAATCATCAGCGTTCATGATTCCGCGCAACTGGTCGGCTATCGCCCATAGGGTTTTGCCTAAATCATTCTGATTATTTGTCGTACTCATTTCTTCTTGTCCATTATTTTAAAATGATATTTATTCATAATGGCATCAAACACCTTTATGAACAACACTTTGTTATCTGGCACTAGCTCTTTAGCTTCGTATTGAAATACACGTTTGTGGGACAGTGCATTAATGATTTGTGTCACTTCTCCGGGCTCATCAATACCAATTTGGTTCAGGACATAGGCTGTTTGTCCACTTCCCAAGAAAGAAGATATGTTTTCTATCACCTGTCGTAGCATGGCAAAGTGATAGGCATATAGTTTATTTGATTCTTTTGCCTGATTTAGTACTTGTAGTAACTCGAGATGATAAAGGAAAACATCGCTGCGACAACTCTTTAGTTGTATTTTGTCGCCTTCCTTTTTTAGAATGTATTTCTGAATAGATTCTTTGTACTGGTCAGCCTTCTCACCTTTTGAAAGCCAGTCGCACAAAATGGAGAAGAGGCCGATATGATGTGTAGTAATGATAATCTTACGGTTTTTATAGTGTTTGTCAATCAAATCCATCAAAGATGAAACTGTGACAAAAATATTGTGGTCATCAAGACTGGACACGGGGTCGTCGATAAAGAAATGACTTGACTGATGTCCGGCTCCCGTCCAACCATCAATGTCAAATAGAGTCAAAAAGAAGCACCAAATGAAGAATTGTTGTTCTCCTCTGGAAATTTTAATAGGAGTGTCGTCTTTATGTATATCTTCTTCCTTTTCTAAATTTACTGGGGTGTTCTCGTTTTTTAGATAGAATTGAATGTACTCTATTCCATCTGTCGACTTTTCATAATTGTGGAAACGATAATCAAACTTTGGCTTATATGTTGATAGGTGGGCATTTAATTTTTCCTCATCAATATGTTGGTGAAACTTATTCAGACTACATGGCTTAATATTTAGTCGAATTCCGGTTTGACTATTTTCTTCATTATCCCAAACAAATAAATCTTCGCTATAGGCATTATAATATACTCCTGCATGTTTACCCCCATTTCCTTTCTTGGAAATATCTTTGTATGCTACAGACAATCTTGTTTTGCCTGTACCATTAAATGCATAAATGAGTATTATATTTTGCTTAAGATCATATAATTTTTTTGCTATTGTTTTCATGTTTGTTTATTTGGGAAATAATTGTTGCATCAATCCTTTTTTGTGGGCTAACAGGCTTTTTAGTTTTAGAGAATTTGCAGCGATAAGTTTGTCCAAGCTGTCAAAAATAGCCGCGATATCGGCTTGTTCGTTCTTTGTGGGTGGAACTGGTATTTTCAATTCGGCGAATTGGGAATACCGTATAATCTTCCCGTCGCGTATTCCTTCAAGATTTTTGTTCAATTCGTGAACGAACGGTTTCGTTTTAAAATAATACTTAAAGAAGGTATTATCAACATCCATGTTTTTCCTGAGAACCACATAAGCTGGACTACAGAGTCCATCATATTCAGAGTATTCAATTCCACCCTGAAAAGAACGAAGGCTTATTATAAAATCTCCTTTGCGAACAGTTTTATAGTTTGCAAGATTCTCTGGACTTACAATGATATTGTAGTTAATGTCGTTCCGAGGTATTGCACCTAATTCTTGAGTAATGGCGAGAATTGGTAATTGCTTATTCCCGGCTTTAGTCGTTTTACATTCAAATAGTTTTTCTCCAGAAATCAATTTCCAACTACCCGTACTACTGTATTTTTTTAATCGTAAGATAGGAGTATTCACCCCTCGTAGAGGGAAGAGTTGTTGCATTAAGGCTTGTTTGTGTTGCCCTAATGTATCAAATGCCTTTTGTTGTTGTTCTATTTGGTTGTCAATAGAGGAAAGACAATCTGCTATTTGTTTTCTTTCAAAATCAGTCGCAGGAATTGAAATCTGAATGTTCGCAAAAGAAGACTTGGATAGATTAACTCGAATATAACCTTGTGCAATCAACCTGACTTGTCGAAGAAAGAAAACACTTTGGAATATCTGAATTGCAAATGACGGGGAGAAGAAATTGGCATTATATGGTCTAAAAATAAAGCAAAAACTATTTAGATAAACATTTGGAATAACTTTGGTGCCTATAACAGAGACTCTACCAATGTCGTCTCTTGTCTCAGATGTCATGGTTACAAGTATATCCCCATACGCCAATTTGGTCTGATGCTCTTCTTCTCGCACTACCACCCGTTCACATTCATTTAATGAAATATAACCCCTTTCATAAACCTGTTTGTATGTCACATATAGTTCACCTTCACCAAAATCAGGAGCGGACTTGCCTGATAGTCCTCCGAGTATTTGCCCGATTTCTGACAAAGTAAAAGTATTCCACGGAATCATTTTTCCCTGAGGAAACCTTAATTGTGGAAGTTCTTTTTTGCTACTTTTTCTCATACGCCGACAATCCTGATATTTCTTGCCCATTCGATAAACGATGTAGGATGGGTATTAGTTCTTCCATCAATTGATTCTCCTCTTTCGCACGGGCCTTCCATCCGAGTTCCAGCGGTTCAAATAACTCATTGAGACTCCCGCTGTCAAATATATTGCGAGCAAGAGTGTCATCGATAAAGCCTTGCAGAACTGTTGAACTAAGTTGATGGCGATGCGCAATCTCAATCACCTCGTTGGCATACTTGTTGGTCTTGAACACTTCATAGCCCTCTTTAATCTCTTTCTCGGTACGGCCATTAACGGCATCTTCTTTTTCAAGAGTATCGATATACGCAATAATGTCGTCACGCTCGTCCATCAGATTGGCACTTGACTGAATAAGGCTGATGAGTTTGTCTTTGGTGATTTCAAGTTTCTTTGCTCCGATACCAGCATAGCGAACTATGAGATCCATTATATAGTCATAGTCAATCAGTGCCGATGCAAACAAGACAAATTCAAAGTCATAGTTGTCAATTTGCTCAATAACCTCAGGGGTGTTATCTTCGTGATTCTTAACAGCACGCAATTGTCGGGCGGTTTCGAGATATGCTCCCCGAAATCCTTGTAGATCCTCTTTTGAAAGAAGATTGTCAATCTCGACTTTCTCTTCAGGGCTAATATCGGTATATTGATCAAGCTGGGTGCGGCAACGCTGTACTTCCTTGAAATAGTTCACAAAAGCCAACCGTGCTTCATCACCTTGCAGTGCATACACATCTTCAGCGTTACAGTCAAGGTCTTGCGCCTGCATAAAGCTTGACAGAGCAGATACTGCTTTCTTGTAACGACTGATGATTTCTGAAGCTGGTTCAACCAACCAGATGCGTCGTGCCTCTTCTTTCCTGTTCTCACCGGAGAACAACGCTATTGCTTGGTCGACCTCGTTCTGCTGACCGCGGAAGTCAAGAATATTGCCGTAAGGTTTACTGTCGTTAAGCACACGATTGGTGCGAGAGAAAGCCTGAATCAGTTGGTGATAGCGCAGATTTTTGTCTACATATAATGTATTGAGATACTTGGAATCAAAGCCCGTAAGCAACATGTCAACCACAATAGTGATGTCAATCTTATTGGCGTGTGGATAGTCGTGATTGGAGTATTGCTGGTCTTTAATGCGTTTCTGAAGGTCTTGGTAATATGCATCAAATTCTGCAACGGAATGGTTGGTGCCAAACATTGCATTGTAATCCTTGATTATTTCCTGCAATGCTTTCTTTTTTACATTCGGTTCTTCGCGATAGTCGTATTTCTCCTGCTCCAAATCATCTTGGAATTGTCGGTTATCCTTGTTGATTCCGGCAGGAGGAGAAAAAATGCATGTGACATTAAGCCGAGTATAGTCCTCGTGCTTATGCTGTAATATGTCCTGTTCTTGTTTGAAAAGACGATAATATTCTATAGCATCGTTAATCGACCCCGTTGCAAACAATGCATTAAATTTTCTGTCGCCTGTTGCGGAATTATGTTTGTCGAGAATAGCATCAACTATTGCCAGTTTACGCTTGGACTCCTCCGCAGGAACATCCCATTCGGGTTGGAAATAATCCACATGGAAACGAAGGACATTGTGGTCACTAATGGCGTGAGTGATAGTGTAGGCGTGGAGCTCTTTTTGAAAAATATCTTCAGTTGTTTTCAGTGTTTTCTCCTCACCAGTAACTTGCGTATATGTCGCATTCTCCTCAAAGATAGGTGTGCCCGTGAATCCAAACAATTGGGCATTGGGGAAGAACTCTTTTATGGCTTTATGATTATCGCCAAATTGAGAGCGATGACACTCATCAAAGATAATGGCGATACGCTTTGTGCTCAAAGGCTCCAATCTTTTTCTGTAACTTTTACGATGGTGGGCATCAAGAGCAAGACCAAGTTTCTGAATGGTGGTGACAATAACCTTGTTGGTATAATCGCGTGATTCGAGGCGTTCAACCAGCGTTTCCGTGTTTGTATTTTCTTCCACACAACCTTCTTGAAAACGGTTGAACTCATCGCGCGTCTGACGGTCAAGATCCTTGCGGTCGACTACGAATAGACATTTCTCGATATCATAGTTTTCTTTCAATAGCGTGGATGCTTTGAAAGAAGTGAGGGTTTTGCCACTGCCGGTAGTATGCCAGATATACCCATTGCCACGGTTTTCCTCTATGCAGTTGATGATTTCTTTGACGGCATAAATTTGGTATGGGCGCATTATCAACAACTTCTGCTCACTGGCAATAAGTACCATATAACGACTGATGATTTCGCCAAGTTTACACTTGGCAAGGAAATTCTCAGTAAAGGAGACCAAACCTGTTATGGGGACGTTATCTTTACCTGCCCAGTGATATACAGGAAGGAATCTCTCTTCGGCATTGAAATTAAAATGCTGGTTGTTGTTGTTCGCAAAGTAGTAGGTGTTGGCCATATTGCTTACAACAAACAGCTGAATATAACAAAGCAGGGAGTTAGTGTAACCATTGCCAGTGTCACGCTTATAGTCAACAATCTGCTGGATAGCCCGACGAGGACTTACGTCAAGCGTTTTGAGCTCCACTTGAACGACAGGGAGACCGTTAATTAGTAGAATTACATCATAACGCTGGAAACTATTTTGTGTATTGATGCGGAGTTGGCGGACGACTTCATAGTCGTTTTTGCACCAATCTTTTGTGTTGACAAGCGAATATTGCAGAGGGATTCCGTCCTCACGGATGAAGGTTTCTCTCTCTCGCAGCATACGTGAAGCCTCGAAAACATCAGGTGTGGTTATCTGCTCCAATAGACGGCGAAACTCAACATCAAGCAAGTTTACATGATTGAGTTTGTTGAACTTTTCGCGAAAATTGTCCTCTAATGTCTTTCGGTCGTGGATGTCATCCCGATAGACGTAGTTTGCGCGTTTAAGCTCTTCTATAAATATGTCTTCTATCTGTTTTTCGAGCATATAATATATTTATTACACATAACGGAAATTTAATTATATTATTGTGTACGGTGGCGTACATGTTGAGAATTGAGAGACGAAAGAAGGTACATATAGTACACAAAGAAGGATCGAATAATAAAGTCGGTTCTGAATTGTTGAGTACAAAAACAAGGTCCGCCGAAGGATTGCCGAAAGGAAAGACTACGCGGCCTTTACTGACAGATATGCCTAATATTAGTTGTATAGTCATTTGGTGGCTTCCTTATTTTTAAAGTTCAGCTATTGTGGGCAAGGTCGCTATCCATGCGATTAGATGTTTTGGCCTTTTTCGTCAAGCAGATATTGTGATGCCACGGTAATTGTGCAACATGAAGTTGCACAATTGATCGTTGGACTAGAAAAGCTGTAGTTTGACATTCGTTTTTAGATTTTTTAAACAACGATACGTGTTTTTTCTGAAGTAGCAGAATGTATTTTTCAACGGCTGTTAAAAATGTAATACTGTTATAAAAGGGGCGCCGAGAGACCACCGAAGGATTGTCGAAAGGTTATTTTGTTTTTGATTGAAAATCAAGAGGTTATTGTTAGCGGTGGATGGTTTGTGCAAATGTGCTGATTTTCAGGCATTATGTTATTGTGGTAAAGAAGGCACAAAGAACCCACATAGAAGGATCGAAGAAGGGGTACCACCAGGGGACCGCTGAGAGGTCACCGAAAGATTGTCAACAGATAGTGCAGCGCTATCTTTGCCGCCGGAGATGCCTAATATGTGCCACAATTAGAAGAAATACCACAATCGTCAGAAAATAAAAAACTTACAAATTGTGGCAACAGTGTTGCCACAATTCAGACGCCACGCTATTGCTGCAAATAAAGCATTAAAGAATGTGGGAATGCGTTTATGAATGCGTGAATGTGGGAATGCGTGAATGTGGAATGTGACGATTCTTTTTTTAGAATATTTCTCCATTCCAGAGCATCTTCAAGAAGTCCAGAATGTAGATGAGCTCGGTGGCACCGGAACGGCGTGTGATGGGGTCGAGAGACACAAGGATAAGTCGGCAATCAGGATGTTCCTCCTGAAAAGCTTTGAGTCCCTTCTTATGTTTGGTTTCAACATGGTCGGTGGACTTGATTTCAATGGCCACCTTGGCCTCTCCAATAACCGCATCCACTTCCTTTTTATCATAGGTGTGCCAATAGGAGATGATGTCGCGCTTGTCATTGTAGCCTTTGTAAGCAATAATTTCCTGCATCACCAGATGTTCAAATGCATGTCCGTAGTCGTCGGTGCCACGTTTCAGGGTATGGTGCCCCATCAGGTAGTTGGCAAGTCCGACATCGAAATAGTAGAATTTGGGGGCTTGGATGATTTTACGCTTGATTTCTTTCCGATAGGCCGGAATCTCATACCCTATGAGTGTGTCATATAGGATTTGGAAATAGGATTTGACAGTCTTGGCCGAAACGCCGCAGTCGGAAGCGATATTGGAATAGTTCAGCATTTCGCCGTCACAAATGGCTGCGACCTCCATGAATCGCTCGAATGCATCGAGTTCGCGCACTTCTCCCTCCTCGCGGATTTCTTCGTCAAGGTATATTTTCACATATCCCGACAAACGCTTGGTGGCATCCTCAACCATATAGTGGCGGGGAATCATGCCGTTCTGGACGGCCCTGTCAATTTGAAAGTCGGTCACCTCGGGCCATACAAGCGGATAGAGTGTTTCCGGTATGGCACGACCGCCAAGGGTGTTTGCTCCGGAACGCTTAAGTTTCCTCGAACTGGACCCGCTTAGGATGAAGAACAGGCCCCGGTCGACCATCAGGGAATGCACCACATCCAACAATTCGGGGACTTTCTGTATTTCGTCCACAATGACAAGCGTGCCCGCAGGCTTGTCCTGCAACGCTTCCCAGAGAGAATTCGGATTCATCTTGAAAGCCTTTCTTACATTGGGGTTGAGCAAATCGTAGTAGATAGCATCCTTGAAGCGTTCCTTTAGCAGGGTGGATTTGCCTGTTTGGCGGGCTCCAAACAGGAACATTCCTTCGTCCAGCTTCTTCTCAATGTCGAATATTCTCTTGTACATAAATTATTGAAAATTTGTAAGCGTATTCCTAATTTTTATATGAAATTCGGGAGTATAGTAATGATTTTTGATATTAATTATTGAAGAGGTAAGGTATATTTCTGTCTGATATTCAATATTATAAACAGTATAATTACTTTTCGTATATTAATTTCACGCTGCAAAAATACACTTTTCCTATAAAATAGGCAAATAAAAAATACACTTTTCCTATGATATTAATGGTTAAGGGTTAACGGTTAAAGATTAACGGTTAAAGATTAATGGTTTGCTCCAGCCCCTTACACGATACCGACTTTGCGTCGCAGGCCGTGTCTCCGATGGAGCTGGGCAGAATGTGTGAATGCGTTAGTAGGGATTCTATAATCCTTTATTCCATAACGTTTTGAAGAAATCAAGGACATAGAGGCATTCTATGCCGTCGATGGTTCGGCTGAGTTTGTCGAGAGATACCACTATCCGTCGGCTTTCGGGGTATTCGTTGGCAAAAGATTTGAGACCTTTGAGGTGACGTCGTTGGATTTCTTCCGCAGACTTGATCTCTATCGCCACTCTGGCATCGCCAATGACAGCATCCACCTCGATGCCTGTGTAGGTGCGCCAGTAGGATAGTTCTTCCTCCGAATGTGTGTATTGCAGCCATGCATAGAGTTCCTGTATCACCAAGTGCTCAAAGGCATGGCCGTAGTCGGCACTACCTCGCACCAGCTCTTTGCGGTGCAGCAGGTGGTTAGCAACACCGATATCGAAATAGTAGAACTTCGGCGCCTGCATCAGCCTCCGCTTCATGACCTTTCGGAATGCAGGAATGCGATACCCCATCAGGGTATCCTCGAGAATGTCGAAATAGGCGTTTACTGTGGTGGCACGCACTCCGCAATCTTGTGCTATATTGGCGTTGTTTATAATTTCGCCGTCGGTCAATGCCGCCACTTCCAAAAAGCGTTGGAAAGCGTCGAGGTTGCGTACCAGAGCTTCTTCTTTTATCTCTTCTTTCAGGTAAACGTTTATATATCCGGCCAGGAGTTGAGAGGGGTTCTTGGCAAGATAGTGAGGTGGAAGCATTCCGAAAGTGACGGCCCTGTCGATATCAAACTCCGGTATCTCGGTGCTGACGAACGGATAGAGGTAGACAGGGAAGGCACGTCCTCCAAGGGTGTTGTGACCCTTGCGTTTCAGTTTTCGGGCGCTGGAGCCACAAAGGATGAAAACAAGACCGCTCTCAACGATCAGTCGGTGTACTTCATCGAGCAGGGCGGGCACCTCTGGTATTTCGTCGATGATGACCAGCGTACCTTCAGGTTTCCCGTTCAGCATCTCGTAAAGGAGCGTCGGGTTGCGACGATACCTTTCTTTAATGCTGCTGTCGAGCAGGTCGATATATATGGCATTGGGGAACTGCTGCCGTAGGATAGTCGATTTCCCGGTTTGTCTGGCTCCAAACAGGAAGATACTACTATCTATCTCGTTGGATAGTTTAAGAATACGCGGTAACATGATGGCTATATTATTGTGTAAATTTCATTTAAAATATTGTTTTCTAAACTCGATTTTCAATCAAAATCGAGTGCAAAAATACGAATAATTTCCGATGTGGCAAAATAAAAATGAATGAGTGAATGTGGAAGATAACGATTCTGTTTTAGAATATTTCACCATTCCAGAGCATCTTCAAGAAGTCTGGAATGTAGATTAGCTCGGTGTCGCTGGAACGGCGTGTGATGGGGTCGAGAGGCACGAGGATAAGTCGGCAATCTGGATGTTCCTCATAAGAGAACCAGGGTAAGTGTATTCCTGATTTTTATGCAAAAATCGGGAGTATGGTAATGATTTTTGATATTAATTATTGAGGGTGTAGGATGTGTTTCTGCTTTATTTTTAATCTTTTAAATGGCATAAATACATTTTCCTATAAATTCCACACTGCAAAAAAACACTTTTCCTATAAAATGAGCAAATAAAAAAAACACTTTTCTAATAAAGTTATGGTATTGGGATTACGGAATGAAGGAATGCGTTTGCTTCACTTTGTAATGGTTAAAGGTTAATGGTTAAAGGTTAATGGTTTGCTCCAGCTCCTTACGCGATGCCGAGCTTGCGTCGCAGGCCGTGTCACAGATGGAGCCAGGCAGAATGCGGTTGTTAATGTGTTAATGCGTGAATGTGTTAGTATACGGGATGCTATTATAATTCCTTGGTGGCGTTCTATACTTCGTAGAGGATCTGGAGGCAACGCTCGCGTGACATATTTCGCCATTCCAAATATTTTCCGTATCTTTGCACTTTCAAAACACAAAAATGGACAACCGATGAAAAGAGGTCTGAAAATAAAGCTGCCGTTAACATTTTGGTCATTTTCCGTCATGTTGTTACTGCTTGCCGGATGCAACAAAAATGCCGAACAGCAGTCATCGACAGCCGATGTGCCACTTGTTATCTTCGATACCGACATCGGCTCGTCGACCGACGATCTCTTCGCCTTGGAGATGCTCTACCGCTATGAGGAGCAGGGGCTCTGCCGCCTGCTCGGCGTGGTGGTGGACCGTGAGGGCACGGAATGCGCCGCCTGTGCCGACGTGATGAACACCTACTTCGGCCGTGGTGACGTACCTATCGGACTGGTGCGCAACGGCATAGAGAACCCTGCGGTGTGGATTGACTATGGGAACCTCCCCAACCACACCAACCCCGACGGCAGCCTCATGTTTGCCCGTACGGTGAGCGACTACAGCACGCTGCCCGACGGCTGGCAACTCTACCGCCGTCTGCTGGCAGCACAGCCCGACCACTCGGTGAGTATCGTCTCTGTGGGCTTCGTCACCTGTCTGGCGCAGCTGCTACAGTCAGGCCCCGACGAGCATTCACCCCTCACGGGTATCGAACTGGTGCGCCAGAAGGTGAAATGTCTATACCTCATGGCTGGCATCTTCGATGTGGCTGACGAGCCCGACTTCAACTTCAAGCAAGGCATAGAGTTCGCGCAGACGCTCTTCGACCTCTGGCCACAAGATGTCGACATGGTCTTCTCGCCCATGGAGGTGGGACAGCAGGTGGAGTACCTCCCCGATCAGGTCATTGCCGACATCGACTGGACCGATAGTCACCCCATCAAGCAGGTGTATATGACCTACAACTGCAATACGGGGCAGAAGATGTGGGACCCGATGACCGTCATCCAGGCCGTCGAGGGCGACGGACTCTTTAACCTCTCCGAGCGTGGCACCGTGACCCTCACGGCCGAGGCCAATACCCTCTTCACCCCCGCCCCGTCGGGCCGCTGCCGCTACCAGAAGCCCGGCACCCCGCAATGGGCAGCCTCCATGTTGGAGAAGATAAGAACTGTCAATAAGATTGAAAAATAGATGCTCTCCGGTAGCGTGATACGGCATCTGCGTCATATCTCAAGCTTCTTGTGTACGGTGTCGGAGGTGCGAAGGCGATAACCCTGTAGGAAGGCGTAGATGTGGAGGGGTTGGCCGAGCCATTCGGCGGGGAGCTCGACGGTGATGTGACCGGCGGAGCGGGAGACAGGATTGGCGAGGACTCCGGCACAGAGGTCTGGCGAGTAGACAAAAAGGAAGAGTTTGTCGGAGGCGGCGCCACCATGAGTACGGCTGTCGAAGTTGACGGCGAGGCAACCATTATCGATGACTGCCGAGGTGATGGAGACCATCGGCACCGAGCCTTTGCTGACGACGATACGATGGTAGTCAATCTCCCCGTCGGGCGTGAAGCAGTCTTTGTTCGTCTGGCGGAAGAGGGCATAGGTGCTGTTCTTCTCGCGCACAGCATGCCAATGGAATCCCACGAGGTGTGCCTCCTTCATATACGACGATAGCTTGGAGATCTGTGCGAAATTGCTGCGGTGTGCCTGCTGCGCTTCGGTCTTAGGGTTGGCCACATTTGTGGGCATAGCGCGTTCGCACAGACGTCCGTGCCAGTTGTAATATATCTTCTTGCCGAGCTTGCCGCTCTCGCTATCGCCAAGGATTCGGGCCATTTCAGTTAAGAGTTTTATGTTTATAGTTTTATGTGCTTTTTTAGTTATGTGAACGTTGAATAAGAAGAAATATTGCAAGTGGCGCGGAATAATATATATTCTTCTATAGAAGAATATATAAATCAATTGGTTATATAGCAGTGCAACACTGTGCCATCGCTATACCAAGCCTATACCATCTCTATACCAAGTCTATGGTACTAACGCTGTGCCCCCACTGTACACACGGTGTACATAAAGGGTGGGTATGCATAGTGCTCTGCGGAGAAGCCTCGGTGAGCTACGGCAGAAAAATACTTTTCGCAAATGCAATAAAACAATACCGGGTGTCGTTACGGAAGAAAACACGAATAACATGAAGAAGAACATAGCACTTGTCATGGGCGGTTTCAGCGGCGAGCACGACATCAGTATCGCCAGCGGAAACCAGGTGTATGGTCAGCTTGACCACACAAAATACAACGTCTACAAGATTGTCATCGACCGAAAAGGGTGGTACTGGGAGCAGGATGGCAAGCATCTGCCGGTGGACCGTGGCGACTTCACCGTCACTGACAACGGTAGCAAGGTCCGCTTCGACCTAGCCTTCATCATCATACATGGCAACCCCGGCGAGAACGGTGTGCTGCAGGGCTACTTCGATATGCTTGGTGTAAAATACACTACATGCGGCTTCTACACCTCGGCGCTCACCTTCCAGAAAGGCTACTGCAACCCCGTTGTCAAGAGCTTCGGCATCGTCAAAGTTGCCGAGTCGATACTGCTCTATCAGGAGCCCAAAGACCTGTCGTTCTTTACCCTCGGATATCCGGTCTTTGTGAAGCCCGCCGCCGGCGGCAGCAGTGTGGCCACCACCAAGGTGAAGAGCGCCGAGCAGCTCCTGCCGGCCATCCGCGAGGCCTTCACCGAGGACCATGCCGTGCTGGTTGAAGCATGCATCAACGGCCGTGAGTTCGACTGTGGCGTCTTCCGCAAAGCCGACGGCGAGAAGCTGGTGTTCCCCATCACCGAGATTATCCCCAAGGGCGGCCATGAGTTCTTCGACTATGCAGCCAAGTACGACGGCTTCAGCAACGAGGTGACGCCCGCCGAGTGCCCCGAGAGCATCTCCAAGCACATACAGGAGGTTTCCAGCAAGTTATATGACCTGCTTGGCTGCAAGGGCATTGTTCGCTTCGACTACATACATGACGCCGCCAAGGACGAGCTCTACTTCCTTGAGGTAAACACCATCCCTGGCCAGAGCGCCGAAAGTATTGTCCCAAAGCAGGCTAAAGCCATGGGCATCACCCCCGCGGAGCTCTATGAGATGAGCATACAGGCCGCCCTGGCGTAAAGAACAAGTACACGTACAATACTCATTATCAGTATAATCCCACCACGGCAATTGTGGCGGGATTATTTTTTTTTGTACATATTGGAAATATATGTATCTTTGCACCGTCAAACCAATAACACACACACATCATGAAAAGATTGCTTCAAGTCTGCTTCATAGCAGCAATGGTCCTCGGTCTTGCTTCCTGCAGCAAGGACGATAACAACAGCAACAGCGGCAACGGTGGCAATGGCGGCGGCAGCGGCCCCAACACACAAACATCGTTGGTGGGCACCCAGTGGGCATTCAACGACGGAGAGGCTGATGTCACAGTCAGTTTCCCCACCGCCTCTGATGTCTCGGTCAATGTTCAAACGCCCCATGGCCCAGAACACTACCAGGGAACCTACACCTACAGCAACGGCAGTGGCACCATAAACCTCACCATTGAAGGCCATGAGTTTAACATTGCATTTACCGTCAGTGGCAATACCATGACCGCCTACAACACTCCTTCCGGTGATGTCACGCTGACTCTTGTCGGCAGCAATCCGCAGCCCGGTCCCAACCCTGGTGGCGACCTCAGAAACTCTCTGGTAGGCACCGGCTGGATGTTTATGAATGATGAGGTTATTGTTGCCGTAGAGTTTGGCCCTAATGCCATGGTGGGCATTGTCGTCTCTCCCGTGAATGGAGGTGATGATATGGAGTATTATGGCTCCTACACCTACAACAACTTCAACGGCACCATCAGCATCAATGTCGAAGGTCAGGATTATACCATTCACTTCGTGGTTAACGGCGAGACTATGGTAGCCTCCGACACCCCTGTGGGCAACATCACGCTGACCCTCATGAACCAATAAAGCATAGAGGACATAAAAGTAAAGGTCTCCCGTCTGGGAGACCTTTCTTGTTTGTAGAGGTGGCTTCGCCCACTCTCTTTTTGAGGTGGCTTCGCCCACTCTCCTGCGTCTCGGCAAAACTCAAGCGAGCTTGGTTCTGCTCTCGACTTTTGTAGAGGTCGCTTCCGGATTTGAACCGGAGTAGCAGGTTTTGCAGACCTGTGCCTAGCCCCTCGGCCAAACGACCTTTTTGCCTTTTAAAGCGAGTGCAAAAGTACACACTTTTTCCGACACGGCCAAATAAATTTGCAACAAAATGTGTAAGTTGGTGATTTTTAATTGTCAATTTATTTTTTATTCGTATCTTTGCACCGTGAAAAAAACAGTATTACTACTCCTCGCGAGCCTGATTTTGCTCCTTACGGGATGCGGCGGCGAGGCTAAAACCGACCCACTGCTGCGGTCACGTGCCGACGGCCTCAACAAGGAGGCTTTCGTCAACCGCTACCGCGATCCAAGGCTTTGCCTTGAGCTCTCGCGCCAGGCCCTGCGCTTCATTGCCGACTCGCTGCCCGACTATGTCGACGGTGAGCTCCGCGCCCGCAACACCATGGCCTTCGCCTACTACCAGATGTCTGACTCTGACAGCGCCAATCGTATGCTCGCCGCCGTCGAGAAAGCCATTGCCAAAGGCAACCCCACCATGCGCAACGGTGACATCGAGCAGGTCATTGCCCGACTCATCCGTGCCCGTCTGCTGCAGCGCGACTGCCGCATTGCCGACAGCTACCGGCTGCTCTACGACATCGGCCGCAGCGGCATCCTCGACCGCAACCGCGGCGACATGCTCTACAGCTACGCCCTCAGCGAATATTACATCACCAGCCTGGTGCTCAGCTACCACTACCGCAACGGCCAGGAGGGCGACGTGCGCACCCTCCTTGGCGAGGTGGAGGCGCGGCGCGGCGCCATACGTGTGGATTATGCGCAGGACATGGCCCTCAACTATGCCCTCGCCTACGGCTGGCAGAGCGCCGGCGAGAGCCTCAAGGCCCTCGAATACTGCGAGGCCAACTACGACATCCTCGACCGCCCCGCGGCCTTCTGCCCCTACCACTACGCCAACACCTTGCAGATGACCGCTTCGGCGCTGAAGAGCATCCCCGGCCGTGTGCCGCCCGACAGTGTGCTGGCGCTCTACGACACCGCGCGTGTAGTCTTTTACGACTACGGCGACCCCTACCAGATGCTCGGCGGCACCACCTCCACGGCGCGCTACGCCCTGCTTCTGGGCGACACCGTCAAGGCTCACAGCGTGTTGCGCCAGTGGCTCACATTTGCTGCCAGCCAGCGCAACACCGCCGTCAAGGGCGGCTCGCCGCAGTGGACCCCCCTCAAAGCCCCCAAGATGGAACTGGGTCTCTTCGACGTGCTGCTGCGCAGCCGCATGGCCGCCACGCCCGACGAGGCGCTGCGTTGGTACCTGCGCCACACCGATTTGCATGACTACATAGCACGCAACGAGCATGAAGACTTTGCCCTTCAGCAGACCCTCGCCGCCGCCACACGGCGCAGCCAGTGGATGACCAAGACCGCCATGGTCTTTGGGGTGTTGCTTGTGCTGCTGGTGGCACTGACGGTGTTGCTGTGGTTCAGTGCCCGCCGCCTGCGGCGCGAGAAGCAGCAGCTCGAGGCCGCCAAGCGGCGCGACGTTGAGCGCATAGCCAACGTCGAGACCACCCTCAGCGTGTTGCGCCACGATGTGAGCCCCTTCATGGGCTACCTGCGCAATCCCGACCTAACGCCAGAGCTGCGCGCCGAAGTGCTCGACCAGCTGCTGCGCACCTTCGACAACATCAAGGGCTGGACGCGCCTCTCCATCCCCGGCGGCATGGCCTTCCACGCCACTGTCTTCCCCCTGCAGGAGGCCTTCGAGGAGGTGCGCTGCCAGGTGCCGCGCCCCCATGCCGGCGTAGAGCTGCGCTTCGAGCCCACCAATATACAGCTCCATGCCGACCGCATGCTGGTGGTCATACTGCTGCGCAACCTCGTGGGCAACGCCCTCAAGCACACCGCCGCAGGCAGCATCACCGTGGGCGCCACCATGGCCGACGGTATGGCCGACATCTGTGTGCGCGACACCGGCAGCGGCATGGACGCCGCGCAGGTGGAGAGCCTCTTCCGTGCCGACCGTACCCTGCCCGAAGGCAGCGAGCACGGCTTCGGCCTCATCCTCTGCCGCTACATCATCAAGAAGCATGACGACCTCACGCGCCGCGGCTGCCGCATCTGGGCCGAAAGCACTCCCGGCCAGGGCACTGCCATGCATGTGATGCTCGCTACCAAATAAAAACACATAACATGAAGAAGATACATGTAATGATGGTCGACGACGAGCCGCTGATTCGCAAGGTCGTCAAGATGGAGATGAACAGCCGCGCCGCGAGCGTGGAGACCGGCGACCTGGATGCCAGCGTCGTCAGCCGTGTGGAGATGGTGGAGACCTTCGCCGACGGCCCCGCGCTGATGGCCGCCCTCGATGCCTCCAATCTGCCCGACTACCTGCTGGTAGACATGGAGTTCAGCGGTGAGCCTACAGGTGGACTGATGATAGTGCGCCGTGTGCATGAGCGTTACCCGGAAGTCAAGATAATCATCTTCTCCGGCCGCTTCGACGCCCCCGAGCCGGGTGCCGACGACCGTGAGCGCCGCCTGCACGACGTGGGGCGCGTGGTCATGGAAGCCCTCGCCATCGGCGCCTCAGCCTTCGTGAGCAAGAACGCCGCCGGCGGCTTCTCGATAGAGAACATACTGAGGGCCATAGCGTGTCTGGAGCGCGGCGAGCGCTTCTACTTCAACTATCCCGTCATGCTCACCCTCAAGGAAGCTGCCGAGAGCTACTTCACCCTCGTGGCCGACCATGACCCCGACTTCGGGCTCACCGACAAGGAGCGCCAACTGCTTCTCCTCGAGGCCGCTGGCTGCACGGCGGCGGAAATCTCCGACCGCCTCGGCGAGACCGACAAGGCCATCCAGGAGCGCCAGAAAGACCTGTCGCGCCGCCTCGACATCGTCAACAAGAGTGCCGCCCGCGTGGCCAAAGCCTTCGCCCTCGGCCTGATAGCGCCGTCAGAGGTGCAGTTCCTCGCCCGTACGTAGTCACTCCGTCCCACCTCCGTCTCACCTCCGTCTCACCTCCGTCCAACCTCCGTCTCACCTCCGTCCAACCTCCGTCCAACCTCCGTCCCAAAACCGTTAAACAACCGGTGAACAGTCGGAGCGGGTACGGAGATGGTACGGAGGGGATACGCTTCATTTTCGAACGTGAATTACCGTAAATGACCGCGAATTATTATTCGATGTCTTTTTTTTCTTGCTTTTGTTCAGAATCTTTTCTATATTTGCAAAATAAATATTCACCATTAAACATTGACAATAATATGAAAAACAAACTATTAGCTTTTGTGATAGTAATGGTACTTGCCGCTCTATCACAGAGAATTCAGGCTCAGAATATCATTGCGGAGATACCGTACAAAATATCAAAGGAATCAATTGTTCGAGAATATGACACGAACAATTTCCTTGTATACAATAATGAAGGTGGTGGGCATAATAGCTTCAATTTAATTGATTTTTCTACGAACGTTTGCCATACTATGGATGTGCCGTACCTTGAAGTTAAAGATATGGAGGTTATAGGCGAAATGGCTTATTTCTGCGGTACATGGGGATCTAATCCCGTTGCTGGGTGGTTCAATATTCCGAAATTGTTTTTTTATGGCGATGACATATACTATGTATTTGTTCCTCCGGCATTGCCCTGTTCTTATTTCCAACCTCCTACCAACGAGACGGTTTTGAGCCTTGACAGGTTGGATGTTGTAGATTATGGTCCCGCCAGCAGCCATCTGGTAATGATAGGAAGCGCTTTATGCACAGGTGTAGGTACACCGACGCAGTGCATAGTCGAAGTGTACAATAATGGAACCAGTTGGAATGTTGCCTACCAAGTTGAGCATAATGATATTTTTCATTATGACGACATAGCAGTGACTGCAAATAAAATTGTGGTTGTCGGTCATAAGAAATATACTGAGGGTGAATATATAACTGATTTTAATCTGCCGACAGGAATGAATAATGCTGCCTTGACCTTTCCAATTCCAAATCATAATACATATTCTTCCAGTTTTCCTCAGTATATTCCTCATCAGAATTCAGAATTGTTGATAGACGACATATCTGGTACTTCATATTTTGCCACGATTTGTCAGGCCATAGGCGGTTTTATTCCAGGTACTTTGGTTGAAGGAACCTATTTGAACTTGTATTCTGGAGTTTCCACGGTGATATTCAGGTGCCGTATAGACGACTACTATCCTCTGAAATATCGTGAGTTGAAATACAACGCATCAACAAACAGTTTCTTCTTGCTAATGGATGACTGCACAACAAATATGAATAACGGATACTATGAATTTGTGTTGGACAATACCTATACTTCGGTGACAGATGTCTATTTCCACAAGGATAATAGTGAGAACAAATATTTATCAATAGATAAGTATACAAAAGAACATACAGAAAAGCAGAGTGCGCTTACTGGGAAAAATTCTGCAAATGAATTCGTGATCTGGAACCATGACATGAATGCTGAAAATACTTGTACAAAGACTTATAGTATACCGATGTATGTTATCCCCAATAATTCCAGTTACTTCTATTATGATTACCCAGGTGATGTGACAAATGTTATTTTGTACTCATACGTAAATACAATATATCATAAAGAGTTGTTAAGAAAATGCATTGACGAATGAAAAAGATTCTTTTAATATCAGTAATCAATGTGGTGTTTTTTGCGCATGTATGTGCTCAGATTGATACACTACGTGGCAGGGTGCCGTATTGGCATTACAACTATTATGACAGCAACTGGTGTCAGTCGCAGGAGGATCAAGGGACAATGTATGTTGTCACCCCTAATAGCAATTGCATAAATCTATATGGTGTTAGCCGTGATTATACTGAGGGCGGAGCTCTTATGTGCACATACGCTTACCACCAGTCGGAAGAAGTCGCCACACGTATGGATATGGACAGTGCTACTTATATTTCAGGTATTGCTTTTGGGTACAACAAAATAGTTCAAAGTCACTTTTTCGGCAATTCAGGATATCAGCCATTTTTAAGATTTTCGGCAGTGGATACTCCTCAATATAAAATTGAGGACTATATTTTCAATATTTATGATGAAGGGATGGAACTGTTATTTTCAGACACAATCCGGACAGAAGACATGAGGATTGATTATTACTATGAGGCTGGTTTTGAGGTCGGAGGAGCTTATGATACTGCTTTGGACCAAGCGTTTGACATCTTCTATAGGACAGGACAAGCGGGATACGAGTCCCCAGCATATATCGGATTGTGTGAGATTGGTTTTGATACGATTATACATGTTCCTGCAACGTTTTACATTGGTGTGACATCATCAACTCCAATTGGTACGATGATAAGCCATGAAGTGGATACAATGATTGTGATTACAGCATTATATGAGTGGGATATGTTCAGTAGTCCCTATCAGCCATATGTTTGTCATATTCCATATGAAATGCGGCGCTACCGCATAGCAGCGCAAAGCGTTGGGGAGCAGATACTGAACTGGGCTGACGAGGAGTGCCACTACGGGGTGCAGACATGTCTGTACCCGATACTGGCGCTGCCGTGCACCGAGGTGACGGGGCTGCGCTGCCAGGCGGTGGGAGGCGCCGGGACGGTGGCGATGGTGGAATGGGACGGCGGTGCGAACAACGCTGTATACGAAGTGAGCTATGGCCCGCAGGGGACGCCGCCGGGCGAGGGCACGGTGACAACGGTGTCGCTGCCGCGCTTTTTGCAGACACTCGACCGCAACGCGCACTATGACTTCTACGTCAGGGCGCGGTGCGACTTGGCCGACACGGCGTGGACCGACTGGAGCGGCCCGCTGCATGTGCATTTGGCGACGGCGGGCATCGACGGCGCCGAGCATGTTGACTGGAGCCTCACGCCAAATCCGGCACACGGGAGCGCCACGGTGCAGTGCGAGGAAGGCATCAGGAGCGTGGAACTGCTGACGGTGAAGGGCGAAAGAATACAGTATCAAGATATGGCTGGCGAGCGGACTTACACGCTTGACCTCGGCGGCCTCGCCAAAGGAGTGTATATAGTGCAGGTCACTACAGCACAAGGCACTGCGGCAAGGAAGCTGGCGGTGGAGTAACTGCGGCAAGTGTTAAAGTTTGGTTAAAAAGGCCCTGTCCGCTCGGAAGGGCTTTATATTATATATGCGATGGCTAGCAAAGTTGTTTCGACGGGGTATTGAAAATATTTTTTCCGGTGCAATAAAAAAAAGTTTGCATGTACTAAAAATTTAGTATTTTTGCAGACCAATTGGAAAGTGAAAGGTGAGAGGTGAACGGTGAAAAAGGATATTATAAATAATTGAAATATAAACATTAAAAACCTTATAACATGAAAAAGTTTGCATTGATTTGCATGTTTGCCGCGCTGGTTTTCGGCGTGAGCGCACAGGATGTAGAGAAAAAAGAGGTGCCCGCCAACGGCGCCAAGATCCGTTTCGAGAAGATGGAGCACCAGTATGGCACCATCCAGAAGGGCGGCAACGGCGACTGCCAGTTCACCTTCTGGAACGACGGCAACGAGCCCCTTATCCTCCAGAACGTGAAGGCCAGCTGCGGCTGCACCACCCCCAAGTACACGCAGAAGCCCGTCATGCCGGGTGAGAGCGGTGTTATTGACGTGCATTACAACACGAACAACGTGGGCGGTTTCTCGAAGACTGTCACCGTCACCAGCAATGCTGTCGACAACCCCCGTGTGGTGCTGCGCATCAAGGGCAATGTGAAGCAGGATGCCGAGCAGACCGCTCCCGCCGCACAGCCTGCTGCAAAGCCTGCCGCAAAGCCTAACATGAAGGCCGCCAAGGAGGAGAAGAGAGTTGAGCCCGCCCCCGTGAAGAAGGAGCAGGTGAAGACTGTCGAAGTTGACAAAGCAAGGAAATAACCACTTACAAAAGACGATAATATGCCAAGCATATCCAATAAAGGACTTGAATTGCCGCAGTCGGCAATCCGTAAGCTCGTGCCGTTTGCCGACGCTGCCAAGGAGCGTGGCGTGCATGTGTACCACCTGAACATCGGCCAGCCCGACATCGAGACCCCCGCCGGTGCCCTGAAGGCCCTGGCCGACAAGGCCGCCGAGATGGCCGAGAACCACGGTGTGCTGGAATACAGCCATTCGGCCGGTATCCAGACCTACCGTCGCGCCCTCTGCAACTACTACCATAAGCACGGCATCGATGTGACGCCGAACCAGATTATTGTCACCACCGGTGGCAGCGAGGCCCTGCAGATGGCTTTCACCGTCTGCCTCAACCCTGGCGACGAGATTATCATTCCGGAACCTTACTACACCAACTACAACACCTTCGCCAAGCTGTGCGACGCGAAGATTGTCACCATACCGAGCGATATCAAGAATGGCTTTGCCCTGCCTCCCATCGAGGACTTCGAGAAGGCCATCACGCCTCGTACCAAGGCCATCATGATATGCAACCCCAACAACCCCACAGGTTACCTCTATACCCACGAGGAGCTGCTGAAGGTGGCCGGCTTGGTGAAGAAGTACGACCTGTACCTCTTTGCCGACGAGGTGTACCGCGAGTTCTGCTACGACGGCCACAAGCATTTCAGCGTGATGCAGCTTGAGGGCTTGGAACGCAACACCATACTGTTCGACTCCGTGTCGAAGCGCTACAGCGCCTGCGGTGCCCGTGTGGGTTGCCTGGTGACGCGCAACAGCGAGGTCTACGCCATTGCTATGCGCCTGGCCCAGGCCCGTCTGTCCCCCCCGTCGTTCGGCCAGATATTCGGCGAGGCCGCCGTCAACACTCCGCAGGAGTATTTTGACGCCGTGCAGAAAGAGTACATTGCCCGCCGCAACGTTATCGTGGAGGGTGTGAACAAGATACCCGGATGCTTCTGCCCGATGCCCAAGGGTGCCTTCTACACCGTCATCGACCTGCCGGTGGACGACAGCGACAAGTTCTGCCAGTGGCTGCTGACGGACTTCAACTACAACGGTGCCACGGTGATGCTGGCTCCCGCCACGGGCTTCTATGTGGATCCCGAACGCGGCCGCCATCAGGCCCGTATCACCTACTGCATCTGCATCGAAGACCTGAAGAAGGCCATAAAGTGCCTCGAGGTTGCCCTGAAGGAATACCCCGGACGCACTCGATAAGATGACTCGCGAAGAACAAAGACATAAAGTGATATGCTCCTGCATCGAACAGCAGGAGCATATCGCGTCTATTGCCAAGCAGGAGATGGACTCGGCGCAGCAGCAGAGCAACGACTACGGCGCCAATGTGGACCGTTACGACTCGTACCGCACTAAGATGATGCGTTCGAGGGACATGTACGCCCGCCAGTACAGTAATGCACAGACGGGTGTGCGCTACCTGCAGGACCTGCTGAAGCTGCCGCCCTTCGACACCGTGGAGCATGGTGCCTGTGTGGTCACCGACCGGCAGGCTTTCTTGCTGAGCATCGGCGCCGGCAAGTTCATGGAAGGCAACAGAGTATGGTTTGCTATTAGCGCCCAGACCCCCATCTATGCCGCCCTGAAGGGCAAGAAGGTGGGTGACACGCTGGTGTTCAACGGACAGTCACAAACAATACGCGACATATTCTAAAGGTTACGGGTTACAGATAGTCTATGGTATTCAGCAGCCACATATTCCTGCTCTATTTCCTGCCGGCTTTCCTGTTGCTTTATTTCCTTGTGCCTGCCAAGTGGCGCAACGGTGTGTTGCTGCTGGCATCGGTAGTGTTCTATGCCTGGGGTGCACCCGACTTCGTGCTTGTGCTGCTGGCCTCGACGGTGGCCAACTTCTACATTGTAAAGGCCATGGACAAGGCGCAGAGCCTCAAGGCCAAGCGGCTGTGGTGCGCCGCCGCATTGACGGTGAGTCTCGGGCTGTTGGCCTATTTCAAGTATGCCAACTTCTTTGTGGACAACATCAACGCACTGTTGGCCTCGCTGGGGCTCGGCGTCATGAGTTGGACCAAGGTGCTGTTGCCCATAGGCATCAGCTTCTTTACCTTCCAGTCGGTGACGTATGTGGTGGATACCTACCGTGGTGTGAACCGGCCGATGAAGAGCCTTGTGGACTATGTGGTGTATATCATCATGTTCCCGCAGCTTATTGCCGGACCTATAGTGCGCTACAACGAGATTGCCGACCAGATATCGGCGCGCCGGCGTCTGCGGTGGGACGAATGCCTGCAGGGCTTCTACCGCTTCGTTATAGGCCTCTCGAAAAAGGTGCTCATAGCCGACGTGATAGGGCGCAGTGTGGACATGGCCCTTGGTGGCGACCTGACGGCAATGGACACCGGCAGCGCATGGATAACCATAGCGGCATATACCATGCAGCTGTACTTCGACTTCTCGGGCTACAGCGACATGGCCATAGGTCTGGGGCGTATCATGGGCTTCCGGTTCCCCGAGAACTTCAACAACCCGTATGTGTCGATGTCGGTGACAGAATTCTGGCGCCGGTGGCACATCACCCTTGGCACCTTCATGCGCAACTACCTGTACATACCCCTTGGGGGCAACAGGAGCGGCCTGTGGCGCACCTACTTCAACCTGTGGGTGGTGTTCCTGCTGAGCGGCCTGTGGCATGGTGCCGGATGGAACTTTGTGCTGTGGGGAGCCTACCATGGTGTATTCCTTGTTTTGGAGCGTATGACGGGTCTTAACAAAGGGCAGCGGCTGAAGTGGCTGCGGGTGCCCGTGACGTTTGTGGTGGTCATGGTTGGCTGGGCGCTTTTCCGCATTGAAGACCTCGGCCAGTGCATGACGTTCATCACACGACTCTTCGCCTTCGACTTTGCCGGTCTGCAGTTCCCGATACTTGACGCCCAGTTCTTGACTACACTGGGAGTGGCATTGATATTTGCCTTTATCACCCTCTTCCCCTTTGGACGCAAGCTGCAGCAGTGGACATTCTATACCGAATACCGTCCGGCGCAGCATATCGCCGTGTGGGCAGTGGCTTGCATCATGTTCTTCTTCTGCCTCGGAGCCCTCACGGCCACCGACTTTAGCCCGTTCATCTATTTCAGGTTCTGACTATGCGCAATGTCCCCAAGATATTAGGTATAATGACCATGGTGCTGCTGCTCCTTGTGGCTGCACAAGGGGAGTGGCATTTTATACATGTGCGGCCGCTAAAGGGAGCTTTTGTTATGGATCCAAATCCACAGCCGACGCTGAAGGCGGTAATGGACGGCAGTTGGCAGATGCAGACAGAGAAATATATCAAAGGCAGTTTCGGCTTCCGGGAACCGGCCATACGGCTGTATAACCAGTATGTCTATTCATGCTACGGCAAGTCAATGAACAAGGGTGTCATTGTGGGCCGAGACGGCTACCTTTATGAGCGCTACTTCGTGGAAGACTACTACGAGAGCCGTATGTACAAATACACAGAGAATCCCGATGAGCTTCGGCATAAGTTCGAGATGGAGGCGAAGCGCTTGGCGCAGTTGCAGGGGCTGCTGCGTGAACGGGGTACTATGCTGTTTGTTGCCATACTTCCCGGCAAGGATATGCTCTATCCTGAGCACCTGCCGCCAGCTGACACGCTGACACGGACGCCGGGGCCGCGGGCTTATACTGAATATACAAGGCTCTTTAACCAATATGGTGTCCAGTATGTGGATGTGCTCGGCTGGTTCCGTACCATACGCGACAAGGTACCATATGACCTCATGACGCAGAACGGTACCCACTGGAGCAATATTGCAGCCACCTATGCTTTCGACTCCATTATGCGTTACATGCAGCATATCGGCGGCGCCCCGATACGTCCGGTGCAGTTGGGTCAACCTTACTATGACTATACTCGTGAGCCTGATAACGATCTGGCGGAACTGCTTAACCTTGTGGTAACGCCTGGCCAACCGCCTTGCCAGTATGTCGACGTAAGCATGGCAGACACCACACAGGGCAAGCCGGGTCTTATCGTGCTGGGTGACTCGTTCTTTTGGAATATCACCTACAACTATCCGCTGGACTCGCTCTTCCGCTACACGCACTACTGGTTCTACAACAATACCATATACTTTGACCCTGAGCACGACAATACGTCGCAGCTTGATATGCGCAAGACGCTTGACGATGCCGACTACATTATGCTGAGCTATTGTTCGGGCCAGCTGTATGATTTGGGCAACGAGTTCATCGGTAAGAGCCTTATTCTACTCCTGTATTCCGACGAGGAGATTCAGGCGGTGCGTGACACCATATGTGCCCATATTCGCTCCAATGAAGGATGGCTGCACAACCTGGAGGAGAAAGCTGCCAACGAAGGCATCTCGCTCGACCAGGCTATTGTCAATGATGCCAACTATCTCATGGCTACACGGCCTGAAGAGTATTTTGACAAGATAAACCAATAAGATGCATGAATAGGATAATCAGGCTGTCGATAGTGGCAGCGCTTTTCTTTGCCGCTTGTACGCAGAGTGCTATACGTAGCTTCGACCCCATGATGGGCTACGATGGCGATACGGTGTGTATGGATATGGACCTTGAGAACGCAGTGCTGGACGGTATTGCGCTACCAGCCAAAGGGGAGCAGTTTTATTTCGTATTCGATACCGTGAGCGACCGACAGCTATACTACAAGATATTCTACCAGAACGAGAGCTACAAGTTCGACGAGGCCGATACGCTCGCCTATGAGAACTTCTATGGCTCGTGGGAGGATGTGTCGGTGGGCTTCAAGCCTGTGCCTGCCGACGGCCATATTGCCGACAGCTTCCGCATTGTGGGCAATCCGCGCGATGAGCGGATATACTATGGCGTCGACCTGCAGGACTTCGACTGCAGCAAGGAGGCAATCCGGGATATAGAGCGTGAGATAAGGGCCGACACCCATTGGTTTCGCTATGTCAGTGAGGTGGCGGCACCGCAGAATAATCGCACGTTAGAGGAACAGCTCTTTCTTGATACACGCTGGGTGCTCAACGAGCGGCGTCACCAAGGCGGCGAAGTCAACCACCGCTGGAAGCGCAATCCACGCACAGGGCTCTATTCGTTCCTGCTGGTAGTCTGCGACGAGGAGGGACTGAAGCAGATACCCGACTATGTCCAGCATATTAACCTCACCGATGCCGACAGTCACTATGTTAACCCATATAGTTGGTTCTTCGCCAACAGGAGCAAGCATATCACGCTTGCCAAAGGCAGCAAGATGCTGCGCACACGCGCGGTCATCACGCCGCAGCAGGGTGTCTATATCGATGAGACACAGATACGCACCGCCTACCGTGACAAGAACGAGATACCGGGGCGCGTGGGCAGTGACACCGCGCTCTACCGCCACGCGTTGTACCAGCAGTTCTTCCCGGCCATAAGCCAACAATACACCCTGCGCAATATCCCTCTGGTGCAGGATATCACCAACTATTCGCAGACCGACTACGATGCCGCCGCCACGCGCTACGACAGCACGCAGCTTCTCTACGATTATCCGCAGATTACCGACTATCCCGGTAGCACGGTGTTCTCGTCGTCACGGGGTGACTATATCTCCATCATAAATCCCGGCAATAAAGGTCGCGTCCATCCACGTAAGGAATCCACCGGAGTGAAAACCCGTGTGGGCTTCTCCTACGGCAAATACCGTGGTAAGATTAAGTTTCCGCCGATGCTCAACAAAGAGAATGTATGGAATGGTCTTACTTATGCTTTTTGGCTTATCTACCAGGACGGCAGCCAATGGAACGTGCGCCGTCCGAGTTATCACAGCGGCTACATCAGCAAGAACGACGACAGCGAGAACCCCGAGCGGCATGTGCAGGACAACTATTCAGAGATAGACATCGAGATAGTTAAGGCATCGCGCTATTGGCCCGAAGGCTACTACTCCCAGGCTGGTAATGTGGAGGACGGCCGCAAGAACAGCGACGTCATGTACTGCTGCACCAACTGGGACCTCGCATGCCGTGAGCCCAAGAACTTCAAGTCCGGCATCACGCGGATACATTTCCAGAATGCCGAATATGAGGCTATGCGCTGGTTCGACAACTATAAGGCTCTCACCACCAAGACACCCATGCCCAACAGCGTGTTTGACGCGGATTACTATTACTATGAGATTGAGTGGAAGCCCAAGGAGATAATCTGGCGCCTGGGGCCCGACCCGGAGCACATGCAGGTGGTGGGCTATATGAGTGACCAGTATACCGCCATCCCCAACAACCAGATGCTCTGCATCATCACTCAGGAATACCACTACTCCGAATGGTGGCCGCCAATGGTCTATATGCAAGGACTTATCCCCTACAACGCCTCCGACATCGAAGGGCGCGTCTACGAGATTGTTGTTGAGTAATATTTCTGTGAACAATGAAGGCCTTGTCAACCAGAAGCAGGACGGTCATGCTGGCGGCAACGCTGTTGCTGTTTGCTGTATTGTTTGCACTTGAATCAATAGGCAATCATTGCAGTTTCCGCACCTACGGGCTTGATTTGGGCTTGTATACAAAAACGCTCTATGATCATGCCCACCTGCGTCCTAACGATGGCTCGTTTTTCCTCGATACACAAAGCAACCAGATGGGAGGCCATTTTGATATATACCTATGGCTTTTCTCACCTCTGGTCTATCTGTTTGGCAATTATACGCTGCTGATAATCCAAATAGCTTCGGTAATAGTCGGCATGTACGGCACCTATTGCCTGGTGAGGCTCTACACCGACGACAACTTTTTGCCTTTCGCCTCCATGCTTACGCTGGGCTTCAGCTTCGGTGTCTGGCACGCACTGTCGTTCGATTATCATTCCAATGTTGTCAGTGCCATGATGTTGCCCTGGCTGCTCTATTTCTTCAAAAAAGGCAGTGTCGGCGGCATGGTAACTATGGCTCTATTCATGTCTATCGCAAAGGAAACATCGGCGCTATGGGTATGCTTCGTTTTGGTAGCATTGCTGTGGGATTGTCGCCGCGAGAAGCGCATGCTCCGTGCTGTAGCCCTGACGTTGGCAGGCTGTGCTGTTTATTTTCTGACAGTAACATTGGTTGTTATGCCGGCCCTTGGAGGTGGCGGTGGCACCGGTTTTTGGCGCTACAGCTGGATGGGAGACAATGTGGGGCAGATTGCCATTTGGATGCTCACGCACCCTTGGCAGGCCGTTAAGGCAGTCTTCACTGATTTTATGGGCACCGCTCCCGGTCTCAAGGCCGAGTTCTTTATTTGCCTCCTTCTTTCGGGAGGTTTGCTATGTCTCTTCAAGCCCAACTGGCTGTTGATGATTGTCCCGCCAGTGTTGATGAAGATGCTTGCCAGTGACCCTGGTGCCTTTTGGGGCATTGCCCTGCATTATAACATAGAGGTGTGTGTTGTCGCGGCTCTCGCCATGGTGTCTGTGTTGCCAAGGCTCAAAGCACTTGTCCCGCGCCGTGTGGCCGCGTTGCTTGTCGTTGTGGCGACGCTGCTCACACTGCACCATACTGTTACCAATCCGCGTACTTTTGTCCAGCTTGACAATATTTGTATCTTTACTGCCGACCATTACCGTCAGCCGACTTTCGATGCCGTAGCGGCACGCCGCATGATAGGCGAGGTTCCATCAGACGCTTCGGTATGTGCCTCAACCATGCTGTCGTCCCATCTGGCCGCACGCGACAGCGTCTATGCCTTTCCGGCAGGTATTCGCAAGGCCAACTATTTCCTACTGCTGCAAAACCATTTCTGCTATACCGACAGCGACGCGCAGTTGGCTCATAAAATAATCAACGACACGGTGCATTACCGTGTCGTTGACAGTGGTGATAATATCTATCTGTTAGTAGCCAAAGATCTCATCGAGCGTTAGCTTCTTTACCTTGCCGAACTTGGCCAACTTGTTGAAGTCTATCTCGCTCTCCTTGCCGAGGATGAGGTAGGCCTTCTTCTGGCCTTTTATGTACTGTTTCTGGAAGCTGGTGAGGTCGTTCATGGTCATCTTCTGGTAGGCGGCGAAGTTTTGCTTGTTCAGAGGTTCTTTGAGACCCATGCGCTCGCAGTGCAGGTAGACACTGATGATGGCCATCTTGGTGGTGCGTTTAGTGCGGCTGCTGGCAATGAGGGCATCTTTGGCCAGCTTGAAGTTGGCTTCGGCCTGGGGCATGTCGTTGAAGAGTTCCTCGTAGGCGTCGAGAGCGTCGAAGAGTTTGTCATTCTGGGTGATGACGTTGGCGCTGTTGTAGAAGTAGCCGTCCTTGTGTCCACTGTTGGAGTAGTAGCTGCTGGCACTGTAGGCAAGGCTGCGCTTTTCACGCATCTCCTGGAAGACGATGGCATTCATCGAGCCTCCGAAGTATTCGTTGAAGAGATATACCTTGGGTGAGATGGCGGTGTTGTAGTGCTCGCCACGGAAGTATTCGGTGACGTAGGTGTTTTTGGCGTCGTAGTTGACGAAGAACACCGTGTTCTCGTTGACAGCCTGGGGATGGAAGATCTTGTTGGCGGGAACATCCTTGGTGGGCTTCACGGTATGAATCTTGTTGACGGCAGCGGTGGCCTCCTTGAGGCTCAACGGGCCGTAGTAGAGCACGCGGTGCTTGTACTGGAAGAGGCCGTGGAGGGCGTCGGTGAGCTGCTTGGCGGTGTAGGCGCGGAGTTGGGCATCGCTTTCGGTGTTCTCCTTGATGTATTCCTCTCCCCATACGCCGTAGGTGTTCAGGGCGCGGAAAGCGGCACGCTGGTTGGTCTTGTTGTCGGTACGGCTCTTGATGAGACGCTCCACAAGCATCTGCAGCGCCTCGTCGTCGGGCTGGCATGTGGCCATGATTTCCTCCACGAGGGTCATGGCTTTCTCCATATTCTCGGCCAGGCCGCTGATGCCCACAGTGATGTCCTCGTCTCCTACGTGGATGTTATAGCTGCAGGCCAGCTTATAGAATTCTTCCTGCAGCTGTTCGGCAGTGTGTTTGTTGGTATTGAGATATTCCACCAGGTCGGAGCCCAGGTCTATGGCCTTGTCGGCGGCGTAGCCGAAATTGAAGCGGTATTGCAGGTTGAAGGTGCCGTTCTCTGTGTTCTTTACATAGAGCACCTCGCTGCCGTTGGCGGTCTTGCCTTTCTGCAGGTCTTTCTTGAAGTTCACAAAGACGGGCTGTATGGGCTTTGCTTTGGCGGCCATATCCTTGATGCTGGTCAGGAAGGGGCTCTCGGTGTCGCGGCTCACGTAGATGGGGGTGATGGCGGGTTTCTGCACCTTGGCCACGGGGTCGGGGGTGTCCTGATGCTTGTAGACGATGACGTAATTGTTGTCCTTGCAGATGCGGTTGGCGAAGTCAACGATTTCCTGTTTGGTAATCTTGGAGAGCTCGTCGATTTCTTTGCAGACCTGGTCCCATGTCTGGTGCTGCACGAAAGCGTAGGCCATCTGGCTGGCACGGCTGTTGTTGCTCTCGGCCTGCTTCATAATCTGCAGCTTCAGCTGGTTGATGCCTGCCTTGATGAGGTCCTCGTCAAACTTTCCGGCCTTGAGCAGCTCGACCTGTTCAAGCAGCATGTCGCGCAGCTGGCCGAGGGTCTGGCCTTGTGTGGGGCGGCCGCCTAGCATGAAGGCTGCATAGTCGTTGAGGGTGTAGGTGCCTGCATAGGCGCCCAGGCAGAGTTGCTTCTGGTTGAGGTTGAGGTCAATCAAGCCGCAGCTGCCATTGTTGAGCACATACTCCATGGCCTGCGCCAGCAGGGCGTCGCGGCTGCCATTGCCCTCTTCGATGCGGAAGGCTATGGTGAGGCTCTCGGGGTCCTGGCCGTTCACCAGGCGTATGATGGGGCTGGTGATGGGCTCTTCCTTGACTTTGTGGAAGGCGGGCACGTTGCCGGGCACCCAGCTGCCGAAGTACTTGTCGATAATCTTGATGGCCTCGTCGGGGTTGAAGTCACCGGCCATGGCAATGCACATGTTGTTGGGCACATAGTAGGCGGAGTGGAATTGGCGGATGTTGACCATTGACGGGTTCTTCAGGTGCTCAATGGTGCCGAGGGTGGTCTGCTGGCCATAGGGATGATGCGGGAACAGGGCGCGCATCATTTCCTCGTTCACACGACGGTTGTCCTGTGCCAGGCTGATGTTTTTCTCCTCGTAGACAGCCTCCAGCTCGGTGTGGAAGAGACGCAGCACCAGGTTGGGGAAGCGGTCGCCCTCCACCTTGGCCCAGGCCTCTAGCTGGTTGCTGGGGATGTTCTCCACATACATCGTGTAGTCGTTGCTGGTGAAGGCGTTGGTGCCCTCGCTGCCGATAGCTGTCATGCTCTTGTCATACTCGTTGGCGATGGCGATGGTCGAGGCCACATAGCTGATGCTGTCAATCTGGTGGTAGATGGCTGCGCGTGCGGCCTCGTTGGTCGTCTTGCGGTACACCTCGTAGAGGTCCTCTATCTTCTGCAGTTCCACTTTCTCGCGCTCCCAGTCGGTGGTGCCCAGCTGGTGACTGCCCTTGAAGAGCATGTGCTCCAGGTAGTGGGCCAGGCCGGTGGTCTCACTGGGGTCGTTCTTCGAACCCGCGCGCACGGCTATGTAGGTCTGTATGCGCGGCGCGTCCTTGTAGACGCTCATGAACACCTTGAGGCCGTTCTTCAGCGTGTATTCGCGCACGTTTAACGGGTCGTTGTCGTAGGTCTTGTACTGGTACTGTTGGGCGCCCGCAGAGCCTGCGAGCAGCATGACCACGGTCATGCAAATGATGCCTAATGCTTTCTTCATTGTTTTATTATATTGATTGTTAATATTTTTTGCTGTTTGTAGCATTGCTGTTCCTTGTGCAAATATACAATTTTTTTGTAATTGTGTTTGAAAGAAACACCTCGCTGCTCCCACTCCTCTCCGTATCTGCTCCGTCTGTTCTTGAGGAATGCCACTGGCATTCCGAGTGGTTGTTCACCGAGCGCCTGCGGCGGGCGACGCGCCTTTGGAGGCCATTGGAATGCGAGCACCTTGCGGCCCGTAAGGGGCGGCAACGGCAGTGGCAAAACAAACGCCATGAGAATAAACCTTGTTCCTTGCTGAAGAAAAAAAGGGGGGGGTAAAAACACATGATGTTCCGATGATACCTTGTTTTGGCAGTGTCGCAGGGTAAACCTGCGGGCACGGCGGATAAGGACAAGGGCGCCTGGAGGGGCGCCCTTGGGGAGTTGGGGAAGTTGGATGTAAGAGGTTAGAGGTAAGAGGTAAGAGGTGGGGTTAGGAGATGATGCCGGTGCCGATGTAGGAGGAGTCGGAGGGTTCGCCTTTGTTGTCGCGGCCGTCGCCGATGGCGAAGCCGAAGACGTGGACGGTGAGGCCTGTCCAGGCGGAGGGGATGCGGACGGTGGTGGAGCCTGTGGTGCGGAGGTCGTTGCCGAAGCTCATGATGACGGCTTTGGTGTCGGGCTGGTAGACGACAATCCAGACTTTGTCCTGAGCGTCGGCGCCTGGGAGGTCGGCGGAGGTCTGCCAGGTGCAGGTGACCCTCTGAGGTTCGGCGAAGGAGGCGTTGCCGAAG
>CADAWR010000004.1 GCA_902791695.1 uncultured Bacteroidota bacterium | reverse complement strand
TCCCAAAGGTCTTGGGACTTCTGTAGTGCCTCGAAGCCTACACTGTTGATCCTGTTGATGAATTCCAGCTCGGGGAAGGCAGTGGATACATTGCTTGCCGATTTGAATTCGTTGGGCAGCTCGGCGAGGGTGAGGACTAAGAGGGTGTCATGGTATTTGTCCAGCAGAGCTCGTTGCGTGCTGTCGCAGACGGCGGCATAAGCTGCCATCTCTCTCTCGAACAGACAGTGGCTCCACCACTTTACATATTTGGTGTTCAGATTGTCGAGCATGCCGTAGAGGTCGTTGCCGTTCCAGTCGGCGGGCAGCTCGCTGTGGGAGAAGAGCAGCTGCTGCTCGTCTTCGGTGAGGTAGTCACCGATGGGTACCGGCAGGCTGTCAAGCTGTGGGAAACGGGCCTTGTAGTCGTAGCGGGTGGTGAACCAGCGGAAGCTTTTGTCGACGGTTACCTCGGGCTGCAACAGGCGCGGCATGCTGTCGTATTGCGTGCTCCATCCGCCTTTGGCAATATCGATGGTGTAGGAGTAGCGCATGGTGTCTTTCTCACTGCGGAAGTCGAATGGCAGCGGTGTGGCGAGGCTGTCTTCCCGCCACCCTCTGAAGAGGGCGGTGTCGCTGTGTGAGGTTAAGATGCTGCGTGAGCCGTCCAGTTGGCGTGTCACGCTGTCGGTGGCCACATAGTGTGCGGCGCACGAGGCCAGCAGCAGCGATACCGCTGCGATGATGATGGAATGACGTTTCATATTGCTGTATGTATTTGATGGTTGCGAAGCGAGTTTCTGTAGCCTGCAAGGGGTGCCGGTAGGTCGTTGGGCGAGGACGGGAGCGTCGCGCTGACGGTCTCGGCGAGGGTGGGCTTTGGCGTGTCGGCTACGGGTAACGACAGCGGTACTATGGCCAGCAACAGGCATGCTGCAGCCACTAATGCCTGGCGTTGTCTGCTGCGGTGCATTTTGCGGCGCATGCCGGCGAGGATGGCATCGGTGTCAGGGGTGTCGACAGGCTGGTGCTGTATCTTTTCTATGAGTTCATTGTATTCCATATCGTTTCAGTTTTTCGCGGACGGCGGTGCGTGCCACGTATAGGTTGGCTTTCACATGGTCGGCGCTCATGCGGGTGGCTACGGCTACCTCGTCGGCGCTGAGACCTTCTCTCGTCGTAGCAGCGCCGGGCGCAGATGGTGCAGAGCCATGTGGACAGGCTTTTGCTCGGGTCGTAACGCCTAGAGTGTTTCCACAGGCGTATGAAGGTTTCCTGCACAGCATCGCTGGCAGCGTCACGGTCATTCAACAGGTGGTAGGCCAGACGGTAGAGGCGTTCGCTGTGACGCTCGATGAGTTGGCGCAGGGCTGACTCGCTGCCGCCACGCAGCTGCTGCATCAGTTCTATGTCCGTTGAGCTGTTCATTTGCCTATTATACGCCTGGACATGGCTTAGGTAAAATGATGGAGATAAATTATTCTTCCCGTATCTTGCCGTCCCCGCTGCGGCGGTAGAGCGTGAAGTGGCCTTTCACCTTCTCAAGGAAGGGCGACAGGGCGTGACTGGAGCGGCCGAAGTGGTCGTCGTAGACGACGCAGAGGTGCTTGCGCGAGCGCGAGAGGGCCACGAACAGCCGCCGCGCGTCCTCCTGTATCTGCTTCTCGGTCCAACTGTGGGCACCCGGATAGCAGCCGTCGATGGCGTGGTATACTATCACGGTGTCGAATTCCAGGCCCTTGGCTTTATGCACGGTGGATATGATGTAGCGCTCCTGCAGCGAGCTGCCGCACATGTCGGCCTCCTTGCTGGTGCATAGGTCGGTGGTGTAGCGGTCGAGTTGCAGGCGCAGGGTGGGGTAGAGCTCTGGACGTACAACATCGGCGTCTATGTAGTGCAGCAGGTGCTCCCATTTGTCCACCCTCTCGCCGAGCCTGTCGTAGAAATAGGACATCTCCTCGATGATGCCGCCACCTTCGTCGTGCATACGGCCAAGGGCATGTCGATAGACGTCGGCGTAGCGCTCGCGGAACTTTTCTATTTGCTTGCGGTGGCTCTCCATGAAGAGTGTCTGTTTGGCGACAATCTGCGTGGCGTTGAGGTGGCAGAAATTGAGCAGCGACAACGTTGCCATGATGTCGTCGTCGGCCTGGTGACTGTTCTGCCCTTCGAGGTGCAGCACCTCAAGCAGGTGGCCCAGCTTGTAGTGGCGCAGGCGCGGCCGCACGAGGCGTATGTACTTCAGTGTGTCGAAGTATCTGGGGCAGAGCTCTTCGAGCTTTACCTGTCCTGTCTCACGCAGCAGGTTGTTGCGCAGTATCTGGTAGTCGTATTCCACGTTGTGGCCCACGAGGACTTTGCCTTTGCAGTAGTCCATGAACATCTGCAGACCTTCGGCGCGGGGATAGCGCTTGCTACTGCGGTAGACTTCAAGCATGGGGTTGGGATGGCCGCCGACGGTGGCGGGCAGCTCTTTGGCTGTCTCGAGAATTATGTTGAAGGGCTTGCCTACAACCTTGCCTTGCCGCACGCGTATGGCGGCAATCTGTATGATGTCGTCGTTGCGGGTGTCGAGGCCTGTTGTCTCGGTGTCGAAGATGACGAGCTCCTCAGTGTCGTAGGCGTGGACGAATGCCTGCAGGTACGAGCTGTTGGGGTAAAGTAGGAAGTCTGTCGGAAGCATTGCAGCACGTCGCAGGTCGCGCATCAAGGCACGCGCTGCAGTGTAGGTGGGTGTCACTTTGAGGCCCCAGAAGAGGCGCGCCCATGCTATGAAGACGCTCTCGTCGGCCAGCACGCTGAGGTGCGCCAAAAGAAGCCTTATGGTGGGTTGTGAGAAGAGGTCGGTGCCGCTTATCTTGAAGTGCTCTATGCTTTGCGCCGCCATGGCGTCGCTAACCTCGTCGGCCTCGCGGTTGGTGCTCACCAATATTGCCACACGGCCGTCCGGGTTCAGGTCGCCGTAGCGCTTGGCAAAGCGTGCCGCGTAGTAGCTTTCCAGTTGTGCGTCGCCTACGTTGAGCAGACAGACGTCTGCTGGCTGTCTCTCTGTGTTGTTGTCAGTTGTCGGCAACAGTTCGCGCCGTATGCCGAGATTATGCACGGCAAAGTCGTTCTGCAGGTCGAGCAGATACTTCGGCGAGCGGTAGTTGGTGTGCAGGTAGTGTATATTGCCGGCACAGCGCTGCTTCAAGGCTTCGAGGGTCTCCAGCTTGGCTCCGATGAACGAGAAGATTGCCTGTTGTTCGTCGCCGAGGTAGACAATGGTGGCGTCGTCGGCAGCCAGCAGGTCTATAAGGGAGAATTGCAGCGCGTTGAGATCCTGCACTTCGTCTACTTCTATCCAGCTATAGTGCTGGCATTCCGCAGCTGTGGATAGATGCTGATAGGCCAGCACCAGCAGGTCGTCATAGTCGAGCAGGTCGTTGTCGGCCTTGTATTGCTGGTAGGCTTTTGCCAGCAGCATGGTATTGGCGGCAGGCAGTTCGTAGAGTATGCTGTAGCGTGCCGTCAGTTGGTCAATGTCGTTGTAGATGTCGGCCAGCGAGTCTTCGTCGAATGGGCGTCCCAGCACGTCGCAGAGTTTCGCCATGGCGCCGGTGTGCAGCAGTTCGTTGTGGAGTATTACTTCTCCGCGCATTCCAAGTGTAAGCTGCCAAAGGGCGTGCTGATTGCGCATAAGCTCGGTGCTGCGGCTCTTGATGTCGAGGCGTTTGCAAAGTTCCTCCTGTATGATGCTGTCCACGTCGCCTTCGTCTATGATGGCACTGTTGTGGTTTACCAAGCCGAGGTTGAAGAGCATCTGCGAGCAGTAGCGGTGTATGTTGCCTACGTAGAGGTCGTCTGGCACGGGATTGCCGGTGCGGTCGGCGATGCGCTGCGCCATCCCCTTGGCGGCGCGGTTGGTGAAGGTCAGGCACAGCATATCCTTGTACTCCACTCCTTGCTCGTGGGCATGCACCACGCGCTCCGTCAGTATGTCCGTCTTCCCGCACCCCGGCGGCGCCAGCACCAGATGCTGCCCGCCCCTGATCTCAATGGCTTCCTGTTGCCACGGGTCAAATTGTCGCTCCATTAAGTATTGCTTTGGTCATCACGTCCTGATGATATACGAGCTTGAGGGAGAAGAACGGCGTGCCCTCGTCGAGCATCAAACGCAGGAATATCTTGTCGCCCTCCCAGAGGTTTATGCTTTGGTCGCCAACCCCATCTGTGACCGGCAGGTCGTACTTCTTTATCCACGCCAGCTCCCCCTCGTCGTCGATGCTCATGTCGGGCTCCCCGTTCCACTTGGTGGCGGTAAAGAGGTGCATGTACTCGTTGGGCCATGTGTCGGAGATGAAGGTGACGATGCCCCTGTAGCGCCACTCGGTGATTTCCAACCCAGTCTCCTCCTTTACCTCGCGTAGCATGCACTCGTCGGGGCTTTCGTCGGCCTCGCACTTGCCGCCTACACCTATCCATTTGCCGTGGCTGGCATCGTTCTCTTTCTTCACGCGGTGAAGCATCAAGTAACTGTCGCCGTCGTCAATATAGCACAGTGTTGTCTGTTTCATGGTAAAAAAAAGGCCGCAAAAATGCGGCCTCAACTGTTCTGTGTGAAGTGATTAGTCTTCGGCGTTGATGATAGCCTTGTGCACAGCATTCCAGCCGGCGGCGGTGATACCCCAGTTGTTCGTGGAGTTCTTGTTGCCGTTGATGCGGACTTGTCTTCTCTTCACCTTTTTGTTAGCATTGATACCCATGGTGTATACTTTTTATTGTTTATATTCTTGAATGTCAGTCTCTAATTGCAATACTCTGCAACTGAAATGCTCGGCAAAGATACTAACATTTTTTAAACTGGCAAAATAATTTTTCATTTGTCAGAATCTACCCGATGCGCCTCCTCCTCCAAAACTGCCGCCACCGAAGCCTCCAAATCCTCCAAAGCTGCCGCCTGACGAGAAGCCGCCGCGCCAGGTACCTCCTATAGGGCCACCGAAAAACATTCCGCCACCACTGCCGGTGCCGTTGTTGTTCCACTGGTCGGGGTGTTTCTTGGCGTAGCGTGCTACGAGGACAATAATCAGAGTGAGGAAAGCCACTGCAATAAGTGCGGCTATCGCTCCACGGACTTTGCGGTCTTTCTTGTACTGCGCATAGCTGTATTCCCCGGCAAGCACTGGAAGTATCACGTCGAGGGCTTCCGTCAGGGCTCTGTAGTATTCTCCGTCGCCCAGAGCTCCGAGCATCTGGTTGTCAATGATGCGCTTGCAGAAGAGGTCGGGGAGGGCGCCCTCAACGCCATAACCGGTGGCTATGGCCACAGCGCCCCAGTTCTCCTCAGGGGTCTTGCTCTTGATGAGTATCACTACACCGTTGTTGAACTCCTCCTGCCCCACGCCCCAGGCCTGTCCGATGCGCTGTGCGGCAGCGTCCTCGTCATCGCCCTCTATAGTCGGGGTTATGACTATCAGCACCTGGTTCGATGTGCTGTCGTTGAAGGCAACGAGCCTTTGCTCCAGCGTCGATACTTGCGCTGCGGTCAGTATACCTGAATAGTCGTTAACAAGCCGGTTGCTTTTTTCGGGCAGCCATTCGGCATGAACGCACAGGCTACACAACAGCAGTAATATGGCGATCAGCCCTTTTTTCATGATAGGTCTTTAGAAGTTGAATTCCACCTGCACAGGCTCGTCGCTGCCCTCGGGGGCGGTGAAGTAGCCCTTCTTGTCGAAGCCGCAGATGCCGGCGATGATGCTGTTCGGGAAGCGGCGCAGCATGGTGTTGTAACCCTGCACGGCCTCGTTGAACTTGCCGCGTTCCACGGTGATGCGGTTTTCTGTGCCTTCAAGCTGCACCTGCAGGTCGCGGAAGCCCTGTGTGGCGGTGAGTTCGGGGTAACGCTCCACGGTCACCTTGATGGTGTTGGCCAGAGCTTTGCCGAGGTTGTCCTGAGCTTTTTGGTAGGCAGCCACCTGCTCTTCGGTGAGCTGTGTGGGGTCAACTTTGGCGTTGTCGATACCGGCACGGGCCTGTATGACTTCGGTGAGTGTACCTTTCTCGAAGTTTGCGGCACCCTGAACGGTGGCTACCAGCTGCGGTATCAGGTCGGCGCGGCGCTTGTAGACGTTTTCCACCTGAGCCCATGCTTTCTGCACGTTCTCGTCAGCGGTGACGAGTTTGTTGTTCACGCGGATGCCCCACATGACTAATATGGCCACGAGGGCCACAATGGCGATAATGATGATTGTTCCCTTTTTCATGATATTTATCTATTTAATTTTCTCTGTGTTCTTTGCGGAGCAGGTCGTTGACGGTCTTCACGGGGTTGAAGGTCTCCACCGGTACCTCGACGAAGAGTGTTATCCAGTCGGCCATGGCGCCGTTCCAAAGGCCCGGGAGCTCTTGCGATTTCAGAGTGACTGCGCCCTTGGTCTTTTTGCTGATGAAGCCTGTCTGTGGATCGACATACTGGCGTAGGTCGAAATAGCGGCCGCGATAGTTCTTCGTGCAGCACACCAAGTCTACGGGGTTGAAGTGTGTGGAGCCTTGGAAAAGAGCTTCCTGCTGCGGATCGTTGTGGTTCACCTGAGCCGATTCTACCACCTGCAGGCTCCGGCGTCCGCGTGTGTCGATGGTGAAGAAGGGACCGCCGCCGGGTTCGCCGAGGTTCTTCACCATGCCGCATACGCGCATCGGGCGGTTGAGCAGGGCGTGCAGTGTTTTGACGTCGCATCCTTCCGGTACCGTGATGTTGAGCTCCTTGGCAGCGAAATCAGCTATCTTTTTGACAGTCTTTGCGTCAGGGTTGCCGTCGAGAGTGTGCAGGGCATCGTCGACCTTACTCTTGAGTTCCAGCAGCATGCCGGCAATAACCTCTTTGTAAGTTGTCGTGACGGGCTTCATCCAGTCGGGCACCACGTTGTCAATGTTCTTTATGAAGATAATGTCGGCGCGCTGCTCGTTGAGGTTCTCAATGAGGGCGCCGTGTCCGCCTGGGCGGAATACCAGACGTCCTTTTTCGTCACGGATGGGTTGGTTCTGCTCGTCGACGGCTATGATGTCGGTGTAGTGTTTCTGCTCCGACATGCTTACCTTGAGTTTTATGCCCAAAGTGCTCTCATAGTAGGCTTTGACTTCGGCCAACTTGCGGCGGAAGGCCGCGCGGTGTTCGGGCGAGATGGTGAAATGCAGGTCCACCGTGCCGTCGCTGTTGCGGGCGTATAGGGCACCCTCGACGATGTGTTCCTCCAGCGGGGTGCGCTGCACCTCGCCGTAACGGTGGAACTTCAGCAGGGCTTTCGGCAGAGAGCCGTAACCCATGTACTGCTCCTTGAGCAGGAAGTTTATCACCGTGCTGTAGTCGCCGCGTTGCATATACTCGTCAATGTCGAGGTCTGAGCGCAGCATACATGCTTTCAAATCGTTGTAGAATGCAAATGTGTTCAAGTTGTCCAAAAATTCCTTCACTGCAGGGAACTCCTTTTCGAAGTTGTCTGCCACACCGAAATATGTGGCCGTGAATGAGTAAAGGTCTTTGAACATGCGTGTCGCCGCACCAGAGGCCGGCACGAACTTCAGCACTTTCTTTCCTTTGGCAAGGGCTTTGTACTGCTTCTCGTATCTGGATATCTCATTGTTGTCCAGTACACGTATGCCGCCATTGGCAGGCGTGGCCGGAGCGTCGAGACGGCTCTTGGGAAAGCCGCTCTTGAAGTTGTCTATCTGCGCTTGCACCTGGGCAGCGCTAATGCCTTGTCCTTCCATCTGGACAAGGTCTTCTGCCGTTGGCTTAAAAATCATGGTCTATGGTGTTTAGAGGCCTGTGGGCTCCGCTATTTGAAGCCATGAGGTGTCGCTTGTCACGTGTACTTTTGCCGTCTTTGTCTCGCCTTCCACTATGCGGGTCGTTACCTCGCTGGTGCGGTAGCCCTGATAGAGGTCGGGACGGATGGTGTCGAGCATGTAAGTCACTTTAACCTTGAGGATTGCGGGTGCCGAGAAGGATGTCTTGTAGATGCCGTTGGCGTCGCTCATTCCCATGCGGTAGTTGTGGTCGGATGCATCACATACCGACTGATAGATCTCTACTTTGGTGTTGGAAAACGGAATTTCCATTGCGCCATTGTATACTTGCACCTCCAAATAGCAGTTGGTGTCCTTGTCGCAGGCCCATAAAAGAGCTATCGGTAACAGGCTGAAAAACAGTACGACGCCCCAGTTGAGATTTTTTTTCTTCATATAATGTTGATTTTTTGTCGCTTTATTTTCTTTTTTCTTCTTACTTTTGCAGTTGCAAAAATAGTAATTTTTATTGTATTTGAAATGAAAAAAATATCTTTTCTTGTATTTTTTTTGACAGCTGCTCTTATGCTGTCGGCGCAAACCACTACTAATCAAAAAGTAAACATGAGTAAAGGCACTATGGTCGAGATGACCACCACAATGGGCAAAATCACCCTCCGTCTGTACGACGAGACCCCTCTCCATCGTGACAATTTCCTGAAATTGGTCAAGAATGGTACTTATGACGGCCTGCTTTTCCACCGCGTCATCAAAGACTTCATGGTGCAGGCTGGCGACCCCAAGTCGCGCAACGCCAAACCTGGCCAGCCCCTTGGTGACGGTACGCTTGGCTACACTATTCCCGCCGAGTTCCGACCCGAACTGATACACAAAAGTGGCGCCCTGTGCGCAGCACGCCAAGGCGACCAGATTAACCCCAAGAAGGAGTCCTCCGCCTCCCAGTTCTACATTGTCCAGGGACAGGTATGGGACGATAAAACCCTAGATATGATGGAGAAGCGCCTCGGCAAGAGTTTTACCGACGTGCAGCGCAAAGTATACACCACAGTGGGTGGCACACCGCACCTCGACGGTGACTACACGGTGTTTGGCGAAGTCGTTGACGGTATGGAGGTTGTCAACAAGATAGCCGATGTGAAATGCGACCGTATGGCTCGCCCTGTCGAGGACGTCCGTATCATCAGTGTAAAAGTGATAAAATAACCCTTCGATATTTCTATGAACAATCTTATTTCCCAGTACATTGAAGAGATACGCAACGCGCGCATCGAAGACTTCAAGGACAGGGCCGCCGGCGTTGAAGCATTCCGTGTGCGCTTCCTCGGCCGCAAAGGTGTTATGAACGAGCTGTTCGAACAGTTCAAGACCCTTCCCAACGAACAGAAGAAGGAGATGGGTATTGCCCTCAACCAACTCAAGAATGCCGCCCTGGCCAAGGTCGAGGAGTTCAAGTCCTTCGTCGAGCAGTCGGCAGAACTCAATGACACCCATGACCTTACCATGCCTGCCGACTTCAGCCAGCGCGGCAGTCGCCACGTGCTCTCGGTCACCATGAACGAGATTGCGGAAATCTTCGCACGCATAGGCTTCACTGTCGAGGAATCGGTTGAGATTGAGGATGATTGGCATTTGTTCTCGGCCCTCAACTTCCCGCCCGATCATCCGGCACGCGATATGCAGGACACCTTCTTCGTCCAGAAGGAGGAAGGCAAGCAGGACATAGCCCTGCGCACGCATACTTCGTCCGTCCAGGTGCGTGTCATGGAAACCCACAAGCCCCCCATCCGTATTATTGCGCCCGGCCGCGTGTTCCGCAACGAGGCCATCAGTGCCCGAGCCCACTGCATTTTCCACCAGGTTGAGGCACTGTATGTTGACAAGAAAGTTACCTTTGCCGACCTCAAGCAGACCCTGCTCTATTTCGCCAAGGAAATGTTCGGCCCCGACACCCAAATCCGTCTGCGTCCCAGCTACTTCCCATTCACCGAACCCAGCGCTGAGATGGATATCTCGTGCAATATCTGTGGCGGCAAGGGCTGCAACATCTGCAAAGGTACAGGCTGGCTGGAGATTCTCGGATGCGGAATGGTTGATCCCAATGTACTGGAAGCGTGTGGTATAGACAGCAAAGAGTACAGTGGTTTCGCCCTCGGCATGGGGGTGGAGCGTATGGCCATGCTCAAGTATCAGATACGCGATCTGCGTCTCTACTTCGAGAACGACCTCCGCTTCCTGCATCAGTTTGACAATATCATTTAACGCAACATCGTGGCAACCATAGCGATAAACGGCATGCGCTTCTATGCGCATCACGGTTGTTTTGTTCAGGAAAGAGCCATCGGGACGCATTTTACTGTCGACCTGAATTTCACCACCGACACATCGCGTGCCGAAGTGAGTGACAATATTGCCGATACGGTAAGCTATCTCGATGTCTATCAGGTGATAAAAGCCGAGATGCAACAGCCTTCCAATCTGCTGGAGCATGTGGCCCGCAGGGTAGGGGATGCGGTGTTGCGGCAATTTCCTGCCGTAACCTCTATCACAGTGAAAGTAAGCAAGATGAATCCGCCTTTGGGTGGTCAGATGGAATCGGTCAGCGTCGAACTCACGCTCAACGCCTGAAGAACTGTAGTCGCACTGTATCCGCTCCGTATCCCCTCCGACCCCTCTCCGACAAAAAACCGTTAAACAACCGGTGAACAGTCGGAGCGGGTACGGAGCGGGTACGGAGCGGATGGGTAGATGACGGTGAGCTAAAGCATTCCCTCGTCGTGGAAGCTGTAGTAGTCGGGCACCCCTTTGGGCCCGATGGCTACGATGATGTGCTCTGCAAGTTTGATTCCCAGTAGGTTGCCTGCCTCGTTGAGCCGTCGAGTAAGGTTACGGTCGCTGACGCTCGGCTTGAGGGTGCCGGAAGGGTGGTTATGGGCCACGGCTATGGTGGTGGCTTTGGCATCGAGTGCGGCGCGGAATAGTATGCGTGCATCAACGCCCGTGTCGGTCTGCCCACCCACGGAAATGCGCTGACGGCCAAGTACTTTGTTGCGGTTGTTCATGAACACGGCCCAGAACTCCTCGTGGTCGAGGTCGGCAAGCGTCGGCAGCATGTAGTTGTACAACGATTTGCTGTCGGTGATGATGTTCTCGGTGTTGTTGCCAGCTTCGCTGTGCATGCGCCACCCCAGTTCCAGGGCAGCCATGAGCGTGGCGGCCTTCGCTCCGGCCATTCCTTTGAAAACCCGCAACTGGCTGTAATCCATGCGTGAAAGGTTGACGAGGCTGTTGCCTGCCGATGCCAGTATCTCCTTGGCCAGCTCTACGACACTCTTCCCTGGCACACCGGTACGCATGAGGATGGCAAGCAGTTCGGCATCAGTGAGTTGCTTCTTGCCTTGGGAGAGGAGTCTTTCGCGTGGTTTGTCCTCGTTGGCCCAGTCTTTGACGGTCAAAGTTTTTTTCTCAATCATATCTAGCTGTCAATCTATAATTTTGGTGCAAAAATACACTTTTTTTTTATATTTTTATTGCCATGTCAATATAATTTATTATTTTTGCACATTCAAAGTAGTGTAAACAAAAAACATAAATTTATACATAAACTATGCAGAATAAAGGACTTATCAGATTTTTGGCATGGGCATTCGCATTGGTATGTTTGTTCCAATTGTCGTTTACCGTGGTGACGAGCAGTGTCCAGAGCAAGGCCAAAAAGAACGCTGAAAACTACATTAAGAGCGAACAGGTGCAGAAATTTGTCGCCGAGCGTACAAGCAACGACGGTGACGCCCAGGTTCTCCTGGACTCGCTCCGCAACGCCAATGAGGCTCACTACCTTGACTCGATGGCTACCGAGAAGGTCTATCTCGGCTATACCTATCGCCAGTGCCAGGGTCGCGAAATCAACCTCGGCCTTGACCTCAAGGGCGGTATGAACGTGATGCTCGAGGTTTCGACCGTTGACGTGGTACGTGCTCTTGCCGACCACACCGAGGACACCCTCTTCAACCACGCTATCGACATCGCTTTGGCCAACCAGAAGCGCACCACCAACCGCGACTTCGTCTCCCTGTTCTACGATGCCATCCGCGGCCTCGACCCCAACGTACAGTTGGCTTCCTACTTCAGTGGCCAGCTCCGCGACAAGATTAAACTCGGTGACGACAACGACGCTGTCATCAAGGTTGTCCGCGAAGAGGCTGCCGGTGCTTATGACCGTACCTATCAGGTGCTGAGCCAGCGTATCGACAAGTTCGGCGTGGCACAGCCCACCATACAGAAACTCAGCGCCTCGGAGCGTATCCTTGTGGAGCTCCCCGGCGTGAAGGAGCCCGAGCGCGTGCGTAAACTCTTACAGGGTACCGCACAGCTTGAGTTCTGGCTCACCTATGACAACACCGAGGCTGCCCGCTACCTGATTGCTGCCGACGAGTATCTCGGCTCCATCAACAAGGGCGAGGTCGCTGAGAATGATACTGTGGCCGAGGCTGAAGAGGCTGTCGCCGAAGAGAAAGACAGCACCGAGGCTCTGCTCGACCAGCTCACCGCCGACAACACCAGCTCCAATGTGAACAATGCCGACCGCGAGAGCTTTGCCAAGGAGCATCCGCTGATTGCCAAGCTGCAGCTCTATGTTGACAACAATGGCATGCCGCTGCAGGGTCCCATCGTGGGTCTTGCCGCTGGCAAGGACCGCGAGGCCATCAACGAGATGTTGGCTCAGGCCGCTGCCAAGAAGGTCTTTGACACTCGCACCGTGAAGTTCCTCTGGTCGGCCAAGGCCGATGAGCACTTCGGCGGAGATGTCTACACCCTCTATGCCATCAAGATTACCACCCGTGACGGTTCGGCTCTGCTCGACGGCGGTTGCATCAGCGATGCACGTCAGGACTTCTCGAACGTGGGCGGTAACGAGATATCTATGACAATGAACAACGAGGGTGCACGCGAGTGGAAGCGCATCACCGGTGAGAACATCGGCAACTGCGTGGCCATCGTCCTTGACGACCAGGTCTATTCGGCACCCCGTGTCAATGGTGAGATTGCTGGCGGTCGTTCCTCTATCACCGGCGACTTCACGCTGGAAGAGGCCAAGGACCTTGCCAATATTCTGAAGAGTGGTAAGCTTCCCGCTCCCGCCGTCATCGTGCAGGAAGCCGTGGTAGGCCCCTCGCTGGGTCAGGAGTCCATCCGCAATGGTCTGCTTTCCATGATTCTTGCCTTCATTGTGGTGCTCGCATACATGGTTATCTTCTACAACCGTGCCGGTTGGGTCTCTGTGGCAGCACTTATTACTAATGTATTCCTTCTTATTGGTGTATTGGCATCCATCGGTACAGTGCTCACGCTGCCCGGTATGGCCGGTATAGTGCTGACCATGGCAATGGCTGTCGACGGTAACGTTATTATCTACGAGCGTATCAAGGAAGAGCTCCGTGCCGGTGCCAGCATGTCCAATGCCGTAGAGGCCGGTTTCAAGAACGCCTATTCGGCCATTATCGACGGTCAGGTGACGACCTTCCTGCTGGGCTTGGTGCTTATCATGTTCGGCAGTGGCGCCGTCCAGGGCTTTGCTGTGACCCTCTGCATCGGTATCGTCACTTCCCTGTTCACTTCAATATTCATCACCCGACTGATTATCGATCGTCGTCTTGAGAGCAAGAAGTCGCTCAGTTTCTCGTTCCCCTTCTCCGAGAACTTCCTTCGTGATGCCCATGTTAACTTCCTTGGCAAGCGCAAAACATTCTATATCATTGCCGGCGTGGCTATCGCTATCTGCATCGCCAGCTTTGCCACTCGTGGCCTGAGCTTCGGTATTGACTTCACCGGTGGCCGTACCTATGTGGTTCGTTTCGACCAGCCTGTCAACGCCGTTGATGTGCGCTCCGACCTTGCCAAGCAGTTCGATGAGGCTCCCGAGGTGAAGACCTATGGCCCCAGCAACCAGTTGAAGATTACGACCAAATACAAAATCGCCGAGGATGGTGACGCTGTGAAGAATGAGATTGTCGAGAAACTGTTCGCAGGTACCGGCAAGTATTTCAAGGCTCCCATCACGGTCAATGACTTCAAGTCCACCGAAACCAGCCAGTACGGTATTATCCAAGCCGACCAGGTGGGTGGTACCATAGCCCACGACAACCTGATGCATTCTATCTGGGCTGTCATCGGCGGTCTTCTTGTGATGTTTGTGTACATAGGCCTCCGCTTCCGTAGCTGGCGCTTCGGTGTCGGTTCGGTTACCGCCCTGGCCCATGATACCATCCTTGTTATCGGTATCTTCTCGCTGCTGTACGGCCTGTTGCCGTTCAACCTGGAGGTTGACCAGTACTTCATTTCGGCAGTGTTGACGGTTATCGGTTACTCCATCAACGCCACTGTGGTTATCTTCGACCGTGTGCGTGAGTACCGCAAGCTCTATCCGAAGCGCGACCTCCGTACCCATATGAACGATGCCATCAACTCAACCTTGGCACGTACGGTGAACACTTCCGGTACGACCTTCGTGACACTGTTGATGATGTTCATCTTCGGCGGCGAGGTTATCCGTGGCTTCATCTTCGCCCTGTTGGTTGGTGTTCTGGTCGGCGTCTTCTCGTCGCTCTGCATTGCTTGCTCGGTGGTTTATGAGATTTCGGGAAAGCAGAAAACACCTGAGACCAAGGAACTGGCATAAAGATAAAACGATTGTTCAAACAGAAGTTTGAAAGAGATAAATGAAAGGATTGTGGATCATACTTGTCATGGCAGGTTTCGTGTTGCCACTGTTCGCTCGCTTTAAGCGTACGATGGCAGAAACCACCGACTCTGACACTGCACACATGGAGGACGACGAGGATAAGGATGACGGCTTCTTCGATTTCGACAATGTCGAGAACGAAGAGGCTGTCGCCGAGCCGCAACCATATTTTACATACGAGGCTCCCGAGGCCGACGTGGCACCAAAGACGGTGCACAAGCCAGCCCCGGCACAACCCACGTATATGAAGCAGGAGACTACGGTATATGAACCGGCATTCGACCTGCGTCAAGCTGTAATCTATCAGACCTTGTTGAACAACAAATATATCAATGCGGAAAATCAATAAAATAATAATATCTATACATGTAAACGTATGAGAATGTTTAGAAAAGTACTATTGACATTCGGACTCTTGCTTCTGGCGGAAGTGTCCGCCTTGGCACAGGGCACGATGAAGGGTACGGTCGTTGACGCCAAGACAAAAGAGCCGATGCCTTTCGTCAATGTTGTCGCCAAGCAAGATGGCAAACAGGTGCTTGTCGGTGTTACCGACTTCGATGGTATCTATACCATCAAGCCGCTGCCTGTTGGCAAGTATGACCTCGAAGTAAAGTACGTCGGCTATGCGACCTATGTGCGTACCGGTATCAACGTTACGGCATCGGGTTTCACTATCGTCGATGTGGAATTGAACCCCTCGGCTACAGTGCTTGACGCTGTCGAGATCGTAGAGGAGAAGGTGCCCGTCATTGAGATAGGTACAGCCGAAAGTGGCCAGCGCCTGTCTAGCGATGATATCGCACGTATGCCTGGTAACTCTGTGGAGAGTATCGTTGCTGCCGTTGGTGGTGTGGGATACTCTGACGGTGGCACCGGTTCCGCCCGTGGTGAGGGCGGCATGGTCACCATGCAGGGTAACGTTCGTAAGCGTACTTCGGTCAATGTGCCCAAGGATGCTATCGCTGAAATCCAGGTTATTCTCGGTGGTACACCCGCGAGCATCGGTGAGGCAATCGGTGGTACACAGATTATCACCCTCAAGCCGCCAACCAGCCAGTTCAAAGGTATGGTACGCTGGGAAGGTTATCTGGACTATCGCTTGCTCAATACATTCATGGTCTATCTCACCGGTCCGGTTATCAAGAAAAACTTTAAGAACAGTGACGGCTCTTCGTTGGAGCGTACGCTGGTGGGCTTCCGTTTCACCGGTCAGGCTCAGTATGAGAAGTCTCCGTTCTACCGCGTGAAGGGTTACCGCTACCAGATTGTCAATGACGAGAAGGTTCGTATGATTGAGGACAAGCCTCTTACGTATGACCCTGTTACAGGAGCTGTCCGCTACACCGGCGAGACCTCTCTTCGCGGCAGTGACTTCCATGAGATTACCCGTCTCAAGAAGAAAGACTTCGATGGCGATGCATCGCGTGTTCCCGATTTGCAGTACTACGGTGTTGCCATGGAAGGTGCTTTGGACTTCCGCTTCTCGGATTACGCCACCCTCACTCTTACCGGTGAGTTCAGCGCAAGCCATTCGCCTAGCGCCTCTCTTTCGCCGCTTGGTATGCCCCTCTCGGGCTCAACGGTGAGTGAAGGTATGAACATGGGCCTGACGGTGGACTTCACGCAGCGTTTCCGTGACCCTGAGGTTTCCAATGAGGAAGAGGCCAAGGCTTCATCGCCTATCAAGAATGTTATGTATAACATCACTGGTATGGTGCAGCGCAGCACTGCCAAATCTTACAACGAGAACTACGGCAAGACGATTGATGATATTTTCAAATATGGTTATATAGGTAAGTTTGTTACGGAGAAGGAACGTACATACGAAGAGAGAGTTATTGACTACAATGGTGTGACTCGTACTGCCTTGGTTCAGACCAACTGGAACGACGTTGTTAATTATGTTGAGGGTTCACAGTACAACCCGATACTTGCCAACTATAATGAGCAGCTGTTCAAGAGTGAAGAGTTCAGCGATATTCGTCCGTACCTCACCATGAAGGAGTACATCCAGCAGTTCTATGGTTTGTATAACGGCGACTCTCCCGGAAGCATTTATGGTCTGCTTTCAAATGTCGGCGTTCAGGGTGGCAGCTACGCTTTGTCGCAGACCGACGCTCTTTATCTGCAGGCCAAGGCATCTGCTGACATTCTCGGTCATGAAATTGAGATTGGCTTCCAGTACGATCAGCTCTGGGAGTCTTCCTATAGCCTTGGTGCATATAGCCTGTGGACACTCATGCGCCAGAACGCTAACCGTCATATCCTGCAGCTCGACCTTGACAACCCCATCTACAGAAGTGTTGGTTCGCAACTCTATGTGGACTACAACCGTCGTCTCGATGCCGCGCAGCAGACTCCGTTTGATGAGGCGTTCCGTAATTACCTTGCCCAAAAAGGTCTTCTTGGCGACGATCCTTCGCGTGCATGGATTGATATAGACCGCTATTCTCCTGAGGATTTCGTGGAAGCCGGTGGTATCGGAATGTTCTCGGCAAACGAGCTCATCAACAGCGGTAACCCCTATGTGTCTTATGTAGGTTATGACCATACCGGCAAGAAGTATAATGGCAAGAACTGGTCGCTTGAGGAATATTTCAACCCCGGTGACAGCAAGTATATGAACTTGCCGTCATTCTCCCCAATCTATATGGCTGGTTATATCCAGGATAAGTTCTACTTCCAAGACCTTATCTTCAACGTCGGTGTGCGTGTTGACTATTTCGACGGCAACCAGTACGTTATGAAAGACCCCTATCTGTTGTATGAATCATACACTGTAGGTCAGTTGCGCGAGCGTATCGCTGGCGGTAGCAATATGTCTACCAATGATATCTATGCCGGTGCCGGTGACAACTGGGTACCTTATGTGGACTTTGTTCCGGATGAGACAAACCAGTCTCTTCCTACCATCAAGGGTTACCGTGACCCCGCTGGTAACTGGTATGACGCTTCCGGTACGCAGGTTGCTTCGCCAAACAGTGTGAGCGGTATCTCCGGTAGGCCGACGCCTTACCGTACTCCCGCTGGTCAGAAGTCTGTTGTCGAGGGTAAGGTGCATGTGGATGGCGTTTTCGAACGCTACAAACCGCAGATTGTCGCTATGCCTCGTATCGCATTCTCCTTCCCCATCGGTGACAAGTCGCAGTTCAAGGCTAGCTATGACATTATCGCCCGTCGCCCCTCTTCGGGTTGGTCTGCAAACTACCTGAGCTACCTCTATATGAGTCAGATTTCCTCGATCACTAACCCCAACCTGAAGCCCGAGCGTATTACTAACTATGAGTTGGGCTTCCAGCAGGCTCTCAACCAGTCTTCCGCTGTCAGCGCATCGGCTTACTACAAGGAGACTCGTAACCTGATTCAGTTGGTACAGTACGCTGGTGCTGACCCGAACACCAACTACTACAGCTACGATAATAAGGACTTCCGTACGATTAAAGGTATCACTTTGGCCTATGACCTTCGTCAGACGAAGAACATTCGTATCAATGCCAACTATACTCTCCAGTATGCTGAGGGTACCGGTCTGTCCACTACGACGATGACCGAGCTCATTAAGGAAGGTTACACTACCTTGAAGATGCTCAACCCCATCAGTGATGACCGCCGTCATGAGTTCAAGGCCAATGTTGACTTCCGTTATGCAAGTGGTGCCAAGTACAATGGCCCCACCATCACACGCGTTGTCACCGACAAGGAAACTGGCGAAAAGCGTAAGAAAGAGGTCAAACTCCTAGAGAACTTTGGTATCAACTTCATGGCTGTTGCCCAGTCTGGTCGCCCCTATACTCGTGCATACTCTAACACACGTAGTACCATCGTTGGCGGCTATCGTGGTGCACGTCTGCCTTGGGGATTCTACTTCAATATTGTTGCTGACAAGACTTGGCCAATCAAGGTCGGTAAGAGAGAAACCTTCCTCAATGTCGCTGTTACTATCAACAACCTTTTCAATATCCGCAATGTTGTCGGAGTGTTCAGTGTTACTGGCAACCCCGAGGATAACGGTTATCTGACAGACCCGGAGACTCAGGTTTCCATCAACAACGAGCTTAACCCAACTGCCTACCGCGAACTATATGCCATCTATCTGCGTAACGCCACGTGGAACTACTCCTCGCCGCGTACTATAAGATTGTCTCTGTCTTACAATTTCTAATGTAACGTGAAAAAAAATATTAAGATGAAAAGTATATATAACAAACTACTATTGGTATCCTTGCTGCTGGTATCTTTCTCGGGTACAGTGATGGCTCGTGAATGTACAGAGTGCAAGAATACCAATGCGAAGAAAGCCAGCGTACAGACCAAGGCTGCGGTTTGTAAGCGTGCGCAAAGTACGGCAGAGTTGAACATCAACAACGTACGCGCCCAGATCAACGGCTATGGCAATATGTGGTTCGACGGTAGTATTACCAAGTACTTTGTGCCCAAGAGCGGCAATGCCAGCCCGCTTTACTGTGCCGCACTTTGGATTGGTGGTACCGATGTCAACGATCAGTTGCGTCTTGCCGCTCTGCGTTTCGGTTCGGAAGGTGACGATTATTGGCCCGGCCCCATCAAAATCAATGGTACCGCATCCACCGACCTGCCTGTCTGCAATGCATACGACAAGCATTGGATTATCACCAAGGCAGAGGTTCTTGCTCTTAAGTCGCACTTCTCCTATGACACCGGAAATCGTGTGACGCTTGTCAACCCTGACCATCTTCAGGAGGACATTACTGACGTTATCGCCAACTGGCCCGCCAAGGGTGAGGGTGATGACCTCACAAGTTTCCTCGCACCTTTCTATGATGCCGATGGCGACTTGGAGTACAACCCCGCTAACGGAGATTATCCCTACTATGATTTCGACAATGCACTCTGCCCCCGTACGCTGAAGGCAAAATGGGGCTCGGACTATACCAATCACGTACTTCCCACCATGGAGGATGACGCCGGCATAGTTTCCGGTGGTCTGCTTTCTGACCAGGTGCTGAAGGGTGACCAGACCATATGGTGGGTCTTCAATGATATGGGTAACACTCATACCGAGTCCGGCGGTCTGCCCATTGGTCTCGAAATACGTGCCCAGGCTTTTGCCTTCGCTACCAATGACGAGATCAACAACATGACTTTCTACTCGTATGAGATTATCAACCGTTCGACCTATGAACTCCGCGAGACCTACTTCAGCCAGTGGGTTGACCCGGATTTGGGTAATGCAAGAGACGACTATGTCGGTTGCGATGTGCGTCGTGGTCTTGGTTATTGCTACAATGGTACGAAGACCGACTTGGCCGGTGCCGGTAGCTATAATGGCATTCCCCCTGCGGTAGGTATTGACTTCTTCCAGGGTCCCTATATGGATCCCGATGGCAGGGATAACCCCAAGATTAACATTCCTTGGATTCTGTCCAATGGCAGTGCTCCTCTTAAGCAGCGTCTGAGCCGTTATCTTTTGCCCGACGGAACGTATGATACAATCGCCATTACCGATGATGCCGACGGCTTCTTCAATGCTGCCGACGATGGCTACAAGAGTTGGTATTTTGTGCCGGGTGATATGATTGGCAACTGCGCTATCAACGGTGTGAACTTTGGTAATAATATCGTTGATGACGAGCGTTTCGGTATGCGCCGCTTCGTTTACTATCTGAACAGTGTCAGTGGTCGTAACTCCGAGCCTTCGAAAGCTGTCGACTACTACAACTACCTTCGTGGCTACTGGAAAGACAATACCCGTATGACCTATGGAAACATGGGTCTTGACGGAAGTGTCGTCTGTGACTTCATGTTCCCCGGTGATACCGACCCGTGGCGTTGGGGTACAGACGGTGTAGACCCCGGTGAGTTCGAGAACCACTGGACGGAATATGAGATGGAAAACAATCCTCCTGACGACCGTCGTTTCATGCAGTCGGCAGGTCCCTTCACCCTGAAGCCCGGTGCTCTGAACTATATCACTGTTGGTATTCCTTGGGCAAAGGCTGCTTCTGGCGACCAGTGGTCCTCTGTTCTGCTGCTCCGTCAGGTCGATGACGTTTGCCAGGCTCTCTTCGAGAACTGCTTCAAGGTTCTTGATGGCCCCGATGCTCCCACGCTCACTGCTCAGGAGCTCAACAACGAGGTTATTCTCTATATCTCTTACGAAAATCCCGAGTCTAACAACTTCGGTGAGAAATATGATGAGGAGGATCCCGCCATCATGAAGAGTTATCCTCTCTTCGTTGCTGCCGGTACTCGCCGCAACGGTGTGCTTTATCCGCGCGATACCACCATTACGATTGATTACACCAAGGAGGAGCGTAGCTACAAGTTCGAGGGTTACCAGATATTCCAGCTTGTCGACGCCAACGCTTCTATCGCCGATATCCGCGACTACAGCAAGGCCCGTCAGGTTGCCCAGTGTGACCTCGAGAACTATTATGACAGCGCAAGCGGCAGCAACAACCAGGCTATTGCCAAACTCGTCAACTTCAAGAACGAAGACGGTATAATCGTTGGCAATGTCATGGTCGACGGTGCCAATGCCGGTATCAAACATGCTTTCCGTATCACACGCGATATGTTCGCCACCGGTACCAACACCAACTTGGTCAATAACCGCGAGTACTATTATATCGCTGTTGCTTATGCACACAACCGCTTCAAGGAGTATTCCCAGACTGACGCTAACAACCTCGACGGTCAGATGACTCCTTATCTCGCCGGTCGTATGAACGAGCGTGGCGGTAGTATTATTCCTATCACTGTCATCCCGCACAACCCCATCTCAGAAGATGGTGGTAAGATACCGCAGTCAGAGTTTGGCATGAGCCCCAATGTCACCCGTCTTGAGGGTTACGGCAACGGTGGCTATAGCTTACGTCTCACCGACGCTTCCATCGCGCGCCTGATGGGTGCTCCGGGTGCTCCGGCAATGGCTCCTGGCGTCTTCGTCAACGATATCAACGATAGCGGTACGGTCGACAAATCCTACATGCAGACTCCTTGTATTATTGCCAATCCCCAGTACCAAGAGAACTATGGCCCCATCAATGTTCGTGTCATCGATCCTCTCAAGGTTAAGGAAGGCCAGTACAATATCTATTTCTGGAACTACGTGTATGATGCCGAAGGCAATGTGGTGCCTGCCATGCCCAATGACACTGCTAAGGGCGTTTATGCTGGCACACGTTGGTGCATGGTCCGCTCCGACGGCGGTACCATCCCTGTCCATCACAATGGTCAGCTTGTCGACACAAACATCGTATGGTCCGACTTCTCCATCTCGCGCTACAATGAGCAGCTCTTCCTTGAGCTCGGTATCGCAGTCTCTCTGGTCAATCCGGATGCGTCTGCCACAGACCTTGGCACCAACCCATTGTACAATGGCTTCGTCAAGCACGGTGCCTTGTTGAACTCCAACATGTCATTTGCCAACGAGAACTACCAGTGGTTAAGCGGCTTGTCAGACAATGACAACTCTGCTCTCACCAACTGGATACGTTCTGGTGCTCAGCACTCCAACGATGCCGGTATATTCACTGGCAGCACGGATGAGATTTCGCTCTCCGAGCCTTTCCTCGATGACGACTACTATAGAATATATGAAGACGTAATCCATGGCACAACATCCAAGCTCTCCATTGATAAGGAAGAGCAGTATGAAGGTGTTGTCAGTGGTTTGTGGTCGCCCTATGGCTTGGTCTCCACCATGCCTTATCACCCTGGCTTCAACTTTTCCTACTACATGCCTTCGCAGAAACTTATCGACAGCATGCAGGCTTTGGTTCCCGGTCGCCGTGGCTATTCGGAGTTCAGACCCGAAAAGATCATCTCGTACAAGCGTAGGTTGATGAACTATAGCGCCAACCAGTCGCTGTTCTACAACGATCTGTCGCAGCTTCCCAGCATTCGCTTCGTCTTCACGGCCGATACCTCGAAGTGGACCCGTTGCCCGGTTGTCGAGATGTGCGACGACTACACGCAGGCCGAGGGTGAAGCCCGTAAGTTCAGTGCACGTGCCCACAAGTCTGTCAACAAACTTGGTGACACTCTTGTCGGAGCCGCCACTGCAGCCGACCTCGCCAACCCCAGCAGTCCGGCCTACATCTCCGAGTATGGTATGGGCTGGTTCCCGGGCTATGCCATCAACACTATTACCGGCGAGCGCTTGAACATCATGTTCGGTGAAGATTCCCGTTATGTCCAGCACAATGGCCGCGACATGATCTGGAACCCCGGCAGCACCACCATCGACGGTACTCAGGACTATGTCTTCGGCGGCCGCCATTACATCTATGTGCTCAATGCCTGCAGCCTGCCGTTCCATAACATGGGCAAGGGCAACATCCGTTGGGCCCAGGTGCAGCGCTACCGCACACCGTCCTACGATGCCGGTCGCTGGGCCATGAAGATGCTCGGCTCCGTCAAGCACCTTATGGACTCGGTCGATGTCACCAACGGTATGCCTTACCTCTGGAATGGTGTTATCTCCGACGAGCAGACCAACCTGAACCCCGTGCGCGACTCTATCGCCATGCTCTATGCTTCGGTGGCTTGGGTCAATATGCCTCTGGTCTCGTCGCGTTACGCCTTCAAGTATCCCGGACACAACTACGTCAAGAATGCCGGCTATGCCTCCGATGGTATCCCCACCGATGTCACCATCGACATTGACATCCGCAGACCCTATAACCGCTACATGGGCCCCAACGGTACCTCCGTCACCCATTGCGGCCTGACCAACAACAACGGCAACATGCCGGCTTACCAGTTCACCCTGTCGAGCTCCGATGCCGTTCTTGAGAACCTGGCCATCAATGGCGACAACAAGAAAGCTTATGCAGACTCTCTGCTCAGCCTCATCACTGTTGTCCCCAACCCCTACTACAGCTACTCCAATTACGAGACCTCCAGCCAGTTGGAGACCAAGGTCCGCATCACCAACCTGCCCACGGGCGAGGAGAATGGTGTCAAGAAAGGTTGTACCATTAAGATTTACACTGTTGACGGTACACTCGTTCGCACCATCGGACCTACCGCTATCTCGCGCGAACTGTCAAGCGACGGTCACACCGCCGAGAGCACAAGCGTCGACTGGGATCTCCACAACCACAATGGTATTCCGATTGCCGGCGGCATGTATCTCATCCACGTGTCCGTCCCGGGCATCGGCGAGAAGGTCATCAAGTGGTTCGGCACCATGCGTCCTGTTGACTTGAACTCGTACAATTTCTAACCGTGTAAGAAACCTCAAAAACATCACAGACATGAATAGAGTATTAAAGATATTTGCAGTAGTTGTGATACTGACGGCCATGTCGGTCCAGTCGGTCAAGGCTGGCAACGACGAGCGTCGCGGAACTGCAGGTGCCTCCGAGCTTCTCATCAACCCGTGGGCACGCAGCACCGGTTGGGGTGGAGTGAACATCTCCAGCGTGCGCGGTATCGACGCCATGTTCAACAATGCCGCCGGTCTGGCCTTCGTCAAGAACATCGAAGTGGCCTACACCAACACCATCCTCTATGGTGGCAAGTCGGGCTTCAACAGCGGTGCTTCCGTCAATAGCTTCGGTCTCGGCGTGCGTGTCTTCGAGTCCGGCGTCCTCGGTGTCTATGTTATGACCATAGGATTCGGCGACATCCCCGTCACCACCTATGACAGCCCCGAACCCGGAACCAACGGCACCTTCTCCCCGAGCTACATGAACATCAACGTCTCCTACGCCCACAGCTTCACCAACACCATCCATGGTGGTGTCGTCTTCAAGCTGGCCACCGAGAGCACCGCCGACATCTCTGGCTCCGGCTTCGCCATCGACGCCGGTATCCAGTACGTCACCGGTGAGAACGACGAGCTGAAGTTCGGTATCAGCCTCAAGAACTGGGGCCCCTCGATGAAATTCGGCGGCACCGGCCACTCGCTGACCATGATCAACAACGCCGGAAACGAATTCACCGTTGAGACCCGCGCCATGGAAATGGAGCTCCCCACCTGCCTCAATATCGGCGTCTCCTACGACTTCCTCATCGAGAAGTGGGACCAGCGCATCACCTTGGCCGGTAGCTTCACCTCCAACGCCTTCCTGCGCGACAACTTCACCCTCGGCCTCGAGTACGGCCTGCTCAACATCGTGCAGCTCCGTGCCGCCTACGTCATGCAGAGTGGCCTGTGGACCGGCAATGCCGCCACAGCCAACACCGGCATCTGCGCCGGCGCCTCCGTCGACGTCCCGCTGAGCAAGAAGGAGGACTCCAACCTCGGTCTAACCCTCGATTACTCCTACCGTACGGCAGCTCCCCTCAAGGGCACCCATGCCATTGGCGCCAGCTTCCGCTTCTAAAGAGACAAAGAAACATAGCATAACGTTGGGAAAGGCTTTCCTATAAGCCTTTCCCACTTTTTAAACGTCTTGAAAAAACACACAACAACATGTCAGAGATAAAGTATTACAGTGAAGAGGGCCTTCAGAAGCTGAAAGATGAGCTGCATCATCTTATCGTCGTCGATCGCCCCGCCGCCTCAGCCGCCATCGCCGAGGCTCGCGACAAGGGCGACCTTTCCGAGAACGCCGAGTACGATGCCGCCAAGGAGGCCCAGGGCCACCTTGAAGCACGCATCTCGAAGCTTCAGGAACTGGTGGCCAATGCGCGACTGCTCGATGAAAGCAAGATCGACACCTCCAAGGTGCTCCTGCTCTCCATCATCACCATCCGCAACACCAAGAACAAAGCCACCCAGCGCTACACCATAGTGCCCGAGAGCGAAGCCAACCTCAAGGAGGGCAAGATCAGCATTACCTCGCCCTTCGCCTCCGCCTTCCTCGGCCACAAAGTGGGCGACATCGTCGAGGTCAACGTCCCCGCAGGCAAGATGACTTTTGAACTCACCAAAATAGAGCGTTAACCATGGCAAGCATCTTCAGTAAAATCGTCGCGGGCGAAATCCCGTGCTATCGTGTCGCCGAGACCGACAACTGTCTGGCCTTCCTCGACGTCAACCCCATTGTGCGCGGCCACGTGCTTTGCATCCCCAAGAAGGAGGTCGACTATATCTTCGACCTCGACGACGAGCTCTTCTGCGAACTGCACCTCTTCGCCAAGCGCGTCGCCAAGGGCCTCAAGAAGGTTTGCCCCTGCATCAAGGTCGGCGAAGCCGTGGTGGGCATCGATGTGCCCCACACGCATATCCACCTCGTGCCCCTCAACAAGCCCGGCGACCTCAGCTTCTCGCACCACGTGGAGATGAGCCCCGATGAGCTCAAGGCTCTCGCCGCCGAGATTGCTGCCGCCGTCGAGTAAAAAAAACAGAGATTTTTTTTTGTTTTTTCGACGCAGCCGGTCCGTATCCTCTCCGTACCCGCTCCGTACCCGCTCCGACTGTTCTCCGGTTGTTTAACGGTTTTTTGTCGGAGGGGAGTCGGAGCGGGTACGGAGCGGGTAGGGAGAGACAATGCCGGAAAAAGACGTTGGCGAAAAAAGTTTCGCTATATTGTAAAAAAGTTGTATCTTTGCAACTTCTATGTTTCGCCGCGTGGCCTGCCAACGCTGTGCAATACATAGAGTTATAGAATAAAAGTCAAACCCGTGCCCATGGCAGGAGGCACACAAAACAAAAAGAATCCACACACATGGACTACAAGAATGTGCAACCGCTGGCCGATTTCGATTGGAACGCCGTCGACGAGAAAGCCGGTAAAATCAAACAGCAAGAGGCTGGTGCCAACAACGACGCTTACGAGCAGAGCTTCAACTCGTTCACCGAGCAGGAAGTCATCGAGGGTACCATCGTCTCCATCAACGACCGCGAAGTCGTTGTGAACGTCGGCGCCAAGAGCGACGGTGTCATCCCCACCGCTGAGGTGCGCTACAATCCCGACCTGAAGCCCGGCGACAAGATCGAGGTCTACGTCGAGAGCCAGGAGGATGCCAATGGCCAGCTGATGCTCAGCCACAAGAAAGCCCGCATCCTGAAGAGCTGGGAGCGTGTCAACCAGGCCTACGAAAGCCAGGAAATCATCACCGGTTACGTCAAGAGCCGCACCAAAGGCGGTCTCATCGTCACCGTCTTCGAGAACATCGAGGCCTTCCTGCCCGGCAGCCAGATCGATGTCAAGCCCATCCGCGACTACGATGTGTACGTCGACAAGCAGATGGAGTTCAAGGTTGTCAAGATTAACCACGAATACAAGAATGTCGTTGTCAGCCACAAGGCTCTCATCGAGGACGAGATCGAGGCTCAGAAGGCCGAAATCATCAGCCACCTCGAGAAGGGTCAGGTGCTGGAAGGTGTCGTCAAGAACATCACCAGCTATGGCGTCTTCGTCGACCTCGGCGGCGTGGATGGTCTCATCCACATCACCGACCTCAGCTGGGGCCGCATCAACCACCCCGAAGAGATTGTCCAGCTCGACCAGAAGATCAACGTCGTCATTCTCGACTTCGACGAGGCCAAGCGCCGCATCGCCCTCGGTCTCAAGCAGCTCACTCCTCACCCCTGGGATGCTCTCGATCCCAACCTCAAGGAGGGTGACCACATCAAGGGTAAAGTCGTTGTCATCGCCGACTACGGTGCCTTCGTCGAGGTTATGCCCGGTGTCGAGGGCCTCATCCACGTCAGCGAGATGAGCTGGAGCCAGCACCTGCGCAGCGCTCAGGACTTCCTGAAGGTCGGCGACGAGGTGGAGGCCGTTGTCCTTAACCTCGACCGTGAGAACCGCAAGATGAGCCTCGGCATCCGCCAGCTCATGCCGGATCCCTGGCTCGCCATCGCCGAGAAATATCCTGTCGGCAGCAAGCATACCGCCACCGTGCGCAACTTCACCAACTTCGGCATCTTTGTCGAGCTTGAGGAAGGCGTCGACGGCCTCATCCACATCAGCGACCTCAGCTGGAGCAAGAAGATCAAACACCCCGCCGAGTTCACCAAGATTGGCGAGAAGATCGACGTTGTCGTCCTCGAAGTCGATGCCGAGAACCGTCGCCTCAGCCTCGGTCACAAGCAGCTCGAGGAGAATCCTTGGGACGTCTACGAGACCCTCTTCACCGTGGGTAGCGTGCACCAGGGCAAGATCGTCAACATGAACGACAAGGGCGCCACCGTTATCCTGCCCTACGAGGTCGAGGCTTTCGCCCCGATGCGTCACCTCGACAAGGAGGACAAGAGCAAGGCCAAGAACGGCGAGACCCTCGACTTCAAGGTCATCGAGTTCAACAAGGACAGCAAGAAGATTATCGTCAGCCACACCCGCACCTTCCAGGATGGCAGCGACAGCAGCCGCGCCGAAGGCGACAGCCGCGAGCGTAACACCAAGAAGACTGTGAAGCAGATCAACGACAATCTGGAGAAGACCACCCTTGGCGACCTCGACATCTTCCAGAAACTGAAGGAAGACAAATAATAAGTCGACCTACAGGTCAACACAGAAAGTGGTGCCACATATCCTGTGGCGCCACTTTTTTTTTGTTAACAGAGTAACAAAATGGCATGTTGTGCGTCTACGCAGTGAAAAACATTTTGCATAGTATACGAAAAATGTGTATCTTTGTAGAGTGTATTTGAATGTGAATGGAGTATAATAAACAGAATAATAACGAAATAACCATAGTGCTATGAAGCGCAAAAGTGTATTTTCCATCGTTGCTGCCCTTCTGCTCATGCTGCTTATGAGCAATGGGGCTTCGGCCCAGTCCCAGTGGAGCCAACAGGCAGCCTGTCCGGGTTGGAATAACCCTACTAGTTTCTCTACGGGTAATCCGGATTTTAGGTATACGGGTGCCGGAGGTCCTGATAGTCCTAAAAATGCACCTAATGTTAATAATTGCACAACTAATGCAAACTGGTCGGGCATCACCTGGAACACCACTTACACAGCCGGTCAGATGATGACTACAACAACGCCTGGATGTCAAACTTTCAGTAGCTTGTCTCCACTGCCGAACCATGATAACATCTTTTGTATTATGGATACGAATACACAGTCTACTGTATCAGGATGTCCGCGTAACCGTGACCCTAACACAAAAGGTACCGATGGTATTTATCACCTGCCATTTGTGCCAAATAGGGAATTTAATACCTATGACACAACTGGACTTATAGTCAACACCACACTTTCCACTTCCATACGTGTTGGTGATGACTGTGCTGAAGGTGGAAATACTGGAGCTACTGCTCTATATTACCATATCAGACCCAATTCGCAGAATGCCCTGCTTATGATTTATTACGCAGTTGTTGTTACGGCTCCTACTCATGATGTTGATTGTAATCCTGCATTCCTTATAGCCGTCGAACATCAGAATTCGTCGGGCAATTGGGTCGCCCTTTCTGATACGCTTGTGTATGCTATTACTATCGCCAGTAATATGCCAGTGGAATCAAGCTACAACATAAATGGCTGGCACAATAACAATAGCACCTCATCATATGATGGTGTGAAGTTCAAGGATTGGACCAAAGTTGTGCTCAACCTTAGCAACCACCTTTACGAGAACCTTCGCGTCCATATCTCAATTAGTGACTGCTGTGCGTCTTACCATCCAGCTTGGGCGTATATTTGCGGCGAGTGCCGTGAGATGGACCTGAAGCCCTCCGGCTGTCCCGCCGGTATGAGCAGCGACGTGACGGTAATATCTGCACCTCGAGGCATGTTGCGCTATCAATGGAGCGCATCGGAATATGGCAAGAGCACCCCAGTTACCCGACTTAACGTCGGCGGCGAGGATGACTACTTTACCTTCCGCACCCTTACTATGCCTGCCGGCACACCACATGTCGCTGGACAGCCCGCTGTTGGCCCTGGTGATTCTATATTTGTTGTCGGCAGCCGTCGCGACACCGTCCACTACTACGACTACCACGTCAATGCCGACGACTTCCGTGTCCTCTACCGCCCAAACCCCAACAAAACGCCGCATATCCCCGCCAGCGCCGACTCGATGGGTAATGTGCAGGCTTTCCGCTGCCGCATGACTTCGGCCCTTGACCCCAGCAAGCCGTTCGAGACCGACCTTTATATCAACGTGACCAACAAGAAGCCCTTGATGCGGGTTGACAGCCTTTCGCTCTGCGACGGCACTGTCCGCCTATGGAACAAGAGCTTTGTGCCTGGTGACCCCAGCCTTGTGGTCGACACGACTACCACGTGGGCGTTCTACAACAACGAACAAGCCTACGGCGATGCCGATACAGTCATCACGGGCGACAGCGCCAACTACGAGCCCGGGACAACCAACCTGCGCTATGTGCTGGTGCGCACCAACACCAAGGACCCGACCTGCTATTCAGAGGCTATCTATCCCGTGAAGGCTATATCGTCGCCCCGCACCGGCATGACCATATCCAACCGTGTGCTCTGCGACGCCGCTGCCACCACCATTACCGATACCACCTCCGACGTCGAGAGCCGCCGCTGGCGTTTCCTCAGCCCGACTTATGACGGACCGCTGCAGAACCTCGACTTCGACAACATGCCAGATGGCTCGCTTGTCGTTGTGGAGGGTCTGCTTGGCGACCAAGCAACTCAGAACCGCAGCTTCACCCATTCCATAGAACCCATAGAGTTGACCGTATGGAACGGCCTATCATACCGTGACCCCTACAATAACGACCAAGTTGTCAAGTGCTATACCACAGCACGCGACACAGTGGCAGTCTTTGTACACCCCGAGCTTGAAATATCGGGCGACACCATAGTCTGCGAAGGCAGCCTCACCGACGCGCTGGTGAGTACCGTGGGCGTAGAGAACTGCAGCTACCAGTGGTCCATGACCTATGGCTATGTTTCCGGCGATCTGCCTTCCGGCAACCGCCTGCAGGTGATACCCTACGCCGATACCTCCAAGTATTATATCAAGGTCACCAGTCCGCAGGGCTGTGTGGCATGGGATAGCGCCTACGCCTACTATGTGCGTCCGCAGATGTATGTATTCCCGCCCTATGGCAAGATATGCCCCGGCGACACCGTATGGCTGATTGGCGCTATGGCCGACCACTACTCATGGAAGGCAGGCTCCTCCTATATTGGCGACGGCGACACGCTGATTGTATTCCCCGGCAACACAACCGAATACACCATGATAGGCCACGGCTCCAACGACTGCGACGCCAAGCCGCTTAAGGCCACTGTCAATGTGGTGCCATATCCTGTGCCTAAAGTGGAGATGTCGCCCAACTATGTCGACTCCGACGACCCCACAGTGGTCCTCACCAATGTGTCCCCCTACGGTGTCACCACCCAGTGGCGCTTCGACAACGGCGAAGTCTCAACGGATAAGTCAGTGAAGCACACTTTCGATGAGGCTTACGCCGGTCAGGATTCCGTGGTCAATGTGGAGCTGACCACCGCCAACGAGCTGGGATGCTTTGTGGAATATCCCTTCACCATTCCCGTGCACCTCTATACCGCTTGGCTGCCCACGGTATTCACGCCCGGCAGTGAGGACATCAACTCCAAGTTCAGGCTCTTCACAGTCAACAAATACGAGTACTTCCATATCTATATCTACAACCGCGAGGGTATGCTTATCTTCGAGTCGGAAGACCCGGAGTTTGTGTGGGACGGCACCTATAAGGGCAAGCCTTGCCCGCAAGGAGCCTATGTCTACACCTGCAACTACCGCAAGCCCGAAGCTGGCACCCTCAGCAGCCGCAACGGCACCATCACACTGCTCCGTTAGGCCATGCCCGACAAACACAGCCTCCTGAAGCGCTACTGGGGCTATGATGCATTCAGGCCCCTGCAGGAGGAGATTATAGACTCAGCCCTCGCGGGCAGCGACACCATGGTGCTGCTCCCCACAGGCGGAGGCAAGTCCCTCTGTTACCAGCTCCCCACGCTGATGATGGAGGGGCTTTGTCTTGTGGTGTCACCCTTGATAGCGCTGATGAAAGATCAGGTGGTGCAGCTGCACGCAAAGCACATCAAGGCCGCCTGTATCACCTCTGGCATGGCCTCTGACGATATTTCGGCGGTGCTCAACAATGCCATCTGCGGTGAGCTCAAATTCCTCTATGTCTCGCCCGAACGTCTGCGCCAGCGCCAATTCATAGAGCACTTCCGTAAGATGAAAGTGTGCTTGATAGCCGTCGACGAGGCTCACTGTGTGTCGCAGTGGGGCTACGATTTCCGCCCACCCTATCTGCAAATAGCCGACATACGTACCTATCACCCCACGGTACCGCTCATGGCTCTCACCGCCAGTGCTACGCCGCCAGTACTCGACGATATTTGTGCGCGGCTGAGTATGAAGAACCATAGGACGTTCTGCGGCAATTTTGTGCGACCCAACCTCGGATACTCTGTGATTTGTGATGACAACAAAGGCTCGCGGCTACTGACGGCGCTTGATGGTCTCGACGGCAGCGCCATTGTCTACACACGCAGCCGCCGTAATGCCGAGCAGACCGCCGCGCTCCTCAATGCCAACGGTGTCAGTGCCGAATTCTACCATGCCGGTCTCACCGCCGCCGAGCGTGACCGCCGACAGGGGCTCTGGATGACGGGCGAAAGGCAGGTTATGGTGGCAACCAGCGCCTTTGGCATGGGTGTCGACAAGCCTGACGTGCGACTTGTGGTACACATCGACGTGCCGTTATCCATAGAATCTTACTATCAGGAAGCTGGGCGCGCCGGACGTGACGGCAAGCCCGCCCGCGCCGTGCTCCTCTTCGGTGTGGCCGATCGTTCGCGCTTGTATGACGGATTTGCTGCCGATTACCCGGAGCCCAAGTATGTCCGCAATGTCTATCGTGCCTTGTGCAACTACTACGGTCTGCCCATGGGCAGCGGTGCCGACTCGCGCTATGACTTTGACCCGGTGAAGCTATGCGACACCTACAACTTCTCCGTCCGTGAATTCTACGGTGCCTGTCGCTTTCTTGAGCGCGATGGCCTCATAGCCCTTCCGGAACTCAACGAGACCTCATCCATGCTGTATGTCCCTGCCGGCCGTGATGAAATCTACCGTTTCCAGGTGACGCACATGCGTCTCGGCGGCTTCCTGCAGACGCTTATGCGCATGTATCCGGGCCTCCTCTCGGAGCCGGTGCCCATTGACGAGAGGCGCATAGCGTCGCGATTAAATACTTCGGCTGTCGATGTCATAGGTATGCTCGGCGAGATTCATGCCATGAAGGTGGCCGAATACCGCCCGTGTCCCAAGAAACCTCAGATTGTTTTCCCTTCGGCGCGTGTCGACGAGAGCGAGATAGCCGTGCAGCTACAGCTGTATGACCAGCTGAAGGCTGCCGCCCGCCAGCGTTTAGAGTCTATGTTGGCGTACATTGACAATAGCGGCGAGTGCCGTAGCATCCAGCTTGCCTCCTATTTCGGACAGTCTGTCGTCGAGCCCTGCGGCTGCTGCGACGTTTGTTTGCGACGCAACGCCCATTCCTCGGACGAATGTCACGAGGCCGTCAAACAGCTGCTGGCGTCCAAGCGTCTGCCGCCGCATGAAGTATGTGCGCTTTTGGAAGCCAAAGGCTACGTTGATGTAAATGCTGTGCTGCGCGATATGCTTGACCGTGGCACCGTCTATCTTGACAAGAACCTGCTGCTCAGTGTCTCGTAGAGGCGCGCCACAGGCAGTCCCATGACGTTGTAGTAGCAGCCCTCGATTCGCTCCACCCCCACCATTCCTATCCATTCCTGTATGCCGTAGGCGCCGGCCTTGTCATAAGGGCGGTAGTTGTCCACGTAGTAGTCGATGTCCTTGTCCGTGAGTTTGCGGAAATGCACCGTAGTGCTCTCGGTGAACGACACCTCGTCGCTGTGTGAACGCAAGCAAACGCCCGTGTACACTGTGTGGCTGTGCCCCGCGAGGCTGTGTAGCATGGCCACCGCCTCGTTTCGGTTGGTGGGTTTGCCGAGCACTCGCCCGTCGAGTACCACCACAGTGTCAGCTGTCACCAGCACACTGTCGTCGTCAATCTTTTCTTTCGGGAACGCCGCTGCCTTGCGCCGTGCCAGATATTCCGCCACTTCGTGCGGGGGTAGGGGAGAGTCCAAGTGTTCGTCCACGTCGAGTGTCACGCACTCTACCGGCAGACCGATTTCTGCCAGCAATTGGCGGCGTCGTGGCGATTTGGAGGCCAGCAGCAGTCTCATTTCACCTCTTTGCCGCCCTTGAAGCGGGCCTTGTAGGTCTCGCGGCCGTTGTCGTACCACACCCATTTGCCGTCTTTTTCGCCGCGGATAAACTGGCCTTTCTCCACGGGAGCGCCGGCTTCGTTGTAGCGCTCGTATTTGCCGTCGAGCATACCATAGCGGAAGTTCTGGCGCAGCTCCACCTTGCCGTTGGGGTAGTAGCGCACCTCCTCGCCGTCCTTGGCGTCCTCGCGGTAGTGTATCACATAGCGCACCGTGCCGTCGTCGTACAGGCCGCGCCATTCGCCGTCCTTCTGGCCTTCGGTGAAGTTGCCGTAGTAGTCCACGCGGCCGTCCTCGTACCAGGCAGTCCAGCGCCCCTCCTCCATGTCGTGCGAGTATTCGCCCTCATGGAGCTTCTTGCCGCTCTCGTACCATGTGGTCCAGGTGCCTTCGCGCTCGCCGTTGCGGTAGTTGCCGGCGCGCCATTTCTCGCCGGTCTCGTAGAAGTAGGTCCAGTAGCCCACTTCCTTGCCTGCCGCATAGTAGCCGTGTATGCCGAGCTTGCCGTTCGTACGCCAGTAGAAGTTCCACTCGCCGTCCTGCTCGCCGTTCACCATGGGGCCTTCCATGTCTTTCTTGCCGTTGTCGAGCCACCATGTGGCCATGCCCTGCAGCTCGTTGTCTTTGTACTGCCCCTTGAATTTAATCTTGCCGTTCTCGTGCCACTGTGTGGTCTGACCCTCGCGGCTTCCCTTCACGTAGGTTATCTCCTCTTCCTGCTGCCCGTTGGCATACCACGAGCGGTAGACGCCGTTCTTCTTGCCGTTCTCCACGGCCACCTCGCTCTTCAGGTCGCCATTGCGGTGCCAGCTGCGGTTCACGCCTGTGGCGAAGCACTCCTCGCTCATGCGGCTGCCGTCGTCGTAGTAGACGGTCCACACGCCGCTTTTCTTGCCGTTGTTGTAGCTGCCCTGCTGCGACACTTTGCCCGAGGGGTACCACCACGTCCAGTTGCCCGTGCGTTTGCCGTTGTCGGCTATCGGGCCCTCCACCGAGAGCTGGTTGGTACCGCTGAAGTTCTTGCGGTACATGGTCTGGGCCTGCATGGCCGTCGTGGCTGTGAGGCAGGCTATGAGTGCGATGATGGTTTTCTTTGTCATAGTTGAAAGACTATTCGGTATATTCCAGTTCAATTCTTGGTCTGTCGGTCTCGTTGTAGCCGTTCAGGATGGTCCTTGTGACCACGCTGCTGCGGCTGTCGATAAGCATTTTCGTGCCGTTGTCGAATCCGTTGCGCAGCATCTCCTGCAAGTGCAAGGGTATGCGCAGGCGGTAGCGTTTGTTGCCGTTGTCGTAGTAGCCATCCACTCCCGCCGAGAGGTAGTCGGTTATATAGCGCTTGCCGGTGACGGCCAGCAGGCGGTGCGGCGCCTTGGCCGGAGCCTCTGTGGCCACAGGCAGCACCAGCTCGGCCCTGTGTACCACGGCAAGCGGGTGCTCCTCGTGGAAGGCACGCAGTGCACGGTCGAAGCTCACCATGGCGTTATAGCCCGCCAGCGGCTCCAGATACAGGCGGCTGCCGCCGTCCATACGCGCCTGGCCGTTCACCACCGTGCCACTGTAGTCGTGCTCGAAGTGCGAGAAGTGCACGCCGTTGCTGACAGAAAAGTCATAGTAGGCTGTATCGTTCCCGTAGCGATAGTGGGCGCGTATGCGCGTGGCCGTCTGCGAAAGGTCCACGGTCACCATGCCCTCGTCGCTCGATGCCGCCACAATGCTTATGCGCAGACCCTTCGTCAATGTGGCGAACTCGTCGCGGTCGGCTATCAGGCTCAGTATGCTGTTTATTTCTCCTCCGAGCACGAGGTTGACCACCTTGTCGCTCCCCTTTACCTGCTTGGCCTCGTTGAAGAGTGTGCCGGCGGCATCCACAGGTATGCTGCTGAACGAGTAGTAGGTGCTGTCTGCCGAGAGCGCCTCGGCAAGGTGCGCCACCTCGAAATGCAGGTTGTAGGTAAGCGACGTGTCAGGGAATATCGAATCGATGGCCAGCGAAAGCACCACCGAGTCAATCTCCACCGCGCCGAAGTCGATGTTCTGGTTAGTGCTTGGCAGTGTTATCTGGGTGAAAAACTGTGCGCTGACCTTGCCAAAGGTAGCGTCGGTGTAGTTGCCGATGACAATCTTTGTGAGGCCTGCGGTTTGCAGCGAGTCGTCGCGCAGGCTGTAGGCTGTGTCGGCATACATGGTGTAGCTTTTGCCGTTGTAGATGGCGTCGCCGCCCATGAGTGTGGCGCCAAGGTCCGACTCCTCGTCGGTGCAGGCCGCCAGAGTGCAGAGAGCCAGTAGCAGGGCGGCAGTGTGAAGTGCGTGTCTCATCGAGTGTTTGTCTGTTGTTGGTTTAGTTGTCGATTCTGCCTGTTATTGTGTCGTAGAACTTGTTGATGCGTGTAAAGAACTCGTCGCGGTCCTCGATGTAGTCCAGTACATTGCGCTTGTTCTCCTTGGCGAAGGCCACCAGCTCGGGGTTGGCGTTCGGCGAGCCGATGATGACGCCCTGCGAGTAGGTGATGGCCGACTTCATGAGGCCCAGGTAGGTGGTGTCGCCGTAGAGGCGCAGGTCCTTGGCCGTGGCGCCGTCGGTTTTCATCTTGCGCTCCAGCTCGCCGCCTATATGGCCCTTGAAACCGTCGTCCATGAGCGTGATGACGAGTTTGGTTCCGCTGAAGAACGAATTCTCCTTGTTGATGCGGCGCAGGTAGAACGGTATCATGGAGGAGAACCAGCCCATGAAGTTCACCAGGTGGGGCTGCCACGCCAGCTTGCGCACCGCCTCCAGGGTGCCGCGGCCGAAGAAGAGCAGGCGCTCGTCGCTCTTGTCGTCCAACGTCCCGTCGGCCTCGGTGGGGCTCGGGTGCCCGACAAAGTACTCCTCGTTGTCGATGAAGTACACCTGCATGCGAGCCGTGGGGATGGAGCCGACCTTAATCAGCAACTGGTGGTCGCAGTTGTTCACTATCAGGTTCATTCCGCTGAGGCGTATCACCTCGTGCAGCTGGTGCTTACGCTCGTTGATACTGCTGAATTTCGGCATGAAGACCCTGATGTCGCGCCCCATTTCCTGCACTTTTGCGGGCAGGTAACGCCCCAGTGCAGCAGTGGCACTCTCCTCCGAAAACGGCATAATCTCCTGACTTACATACAATATTCTGCCTTTTGCCATAATAAATGGTATATTATTATTCCGTGTGCAAAATTACAAAAATTATTTGAAACGGCGAAATTTATTTTCATTTCCTCCGCATCCTCTCTGTACCCGCTCCATCTGTTCACCGGTTGTTCACCTGTTGTTTAACGGTTTAAACCGTCGAACAGTCGTAGAACAACCGGTGAACAGTCGGAGAACGTACGGAGGGGGTACGTGGCGGTGGAAAAGAAAATTTTGCCAGTATGTAAAAAGTTCGTAATTTTGCACCTCAAAATCGACGCTATGGACAAGTATAATCAGCGCGGAGTTTCCGCCACAAAAGAGGATGTGCACAACGCCATCAAGAATATTGACAAAGGTCTTTACCCCAAGGCTTTCTGCAAAGTGATACCCGACCTGCTGGGCGGCGACAAGGACTACTGCAACATTATGCACGCCGACGGCGCGGGCACCAAGTCGAGCCTCGCCTACATGTACTGGAAGGAGACGGGCGACCTGAGTGTGTGGAAAGGTATTGCCGTGGACGCCATAGTAATGAACACCGACGACCTGCTGTGCGTCGGCGCCCTCGACCATATCCTGCTCTCGTCGACCATCGGGCGCAACAAGGGCCTGGTGCCCGGCGAGGTTATCGCGGCTGTCATCAACGGCACCGAGGAGTTCTGCCAGCAGATGCGCGACATGGGCATCGACATGGTGCTCACCGGCGGCGAGACCGCCGACGTGGGCGACCTTGTGCGCACCATCATCGTTGACAGCACGGTGACGGCACGCATGCGCCGCGCCGACATCGTCGACAATGCCAACATCAAGGCCGGCAATGTCATTGTGGGACTCGCCAGCTACGGCCAGGCCACCTATGAGACCGCCTACAACGGCGGCATGGGCAGCAACGGCCTCACGTCGGCCCGCCATGACGTCTTTGCCCACGAATATGCCAAGAAATACCCCATGTGCTACGACACCAACCTGCCCGACGGCGTGGTCTTCTGCGGCACGAAGCACCTCACCGACCCCACTGAGGTGCCGGGAGTAGATGCCGGACATCTGGTGCTCTCGCCGACGCGCACCTATGCGCCCATCATTCGCAAGGTGCTCGACGAGTACCGTCCAAAGATCGATGGCATGATACACTGCTCGGGCGGCGCCCAGACCAAGGTGCTGCATTTCATCGACAAGTATCACGTTGTCAAGGATAACCTATTCCCCGTGCCGCCGCTCTTCAAGATGATTCACGAAGAGAGCCATACCGACTGGCAGGAGATGTACAAGGTGTTCAACATGGGCCACCGCATGGAGCTCTACACCGACGAGGCCACGGCCCGCGGAATCATCGACATAGCGCGCAGTTTCAACGTCGATGCCCAGGTGGTGGGCCGCGTGGAGGAGAGCGCCAAGCCGCAGGTGACGGTGATGAGCGAGAACGGAGTGTTTGATTATTTTGCCTAAAAATTTTTCGGCGAGGCACAATAAATAGAGAAACCCCTCGTTTGTTAGGGTGTTTTTTGCGATAGTAGCTCAGTTGGCAGAGCGGCGGCTTCCCAAGCCGCAGGTCGCGGGTTCGACCCCCGTCTATCGCTCACGGTGCGCCGGGCGGTTTTTGCCGCCCGGTTTTTGTTTGTCACAATAGCTTCGTGTGGTGTATTTTATTTTGTCATATTGTAAAATATTCGTATATTTGCATACTTGTCCCCATGTGGGATGTGTTGGCTTTGAACTAAAAAACAAACGATTATGACAAATATAACTGTGAAAAAAGACTGGAAAAAAGAATTGTGGGCCTACCTGCTGCTCATTGGCGGCAGCATTCTGTTCGCTGTCGGCGACGTGATGTTCGTCAACCCCTACCTCATGGCTCCCGGCGGCACATATGGTATCTCCAACGTGTTGAATACCGTGTGGCCTTGGAAGATATCCTTGTACGCTATCTGCATGGATGTGCCCCTGCTCATCATAGGCACCTGGATTCTCGGTCCCAAGTTTGGTTTCAAGACCATCCTCTCCACAGCCCTCATCTTCGCGGCTACCTATGTCCTTGAGACCCTGTGGGGCTACAATCCGGTTATCTTCGACGGCAAGATTGTCGACGCTCCTATCGAGGGCATCTCCATGGTTCAGATACCCCACGACGGGGGCTGGTTCGTGCCCGACTACTTCCTCAACACCGTTGTGGCCGGCCTTATTTACGGAGTGGCCATCGGCATGATATTCCGCAGCGGCGCCACCAGCGGCGGCAGCGACATCATCAGCATGATACTGCACAAGTACACCAAGATCAGCCTCGGCACTCTGGTGATGATTGTCGACGGCATCATCACGCTGAGCACCCTCGTGGCTTTCGGCGACATACGCCTGCCCATCTACTCTATCATCATCATCTTTATTGAGGGCAAGGTTATCGACCTCGTTGTCGAAGGCATGAAGAGCTACAAGACCATGTTCATCGTCACCGACGAGCTGGAGACTGTGCGCGACTATATCCTCAACGACCTCAAGCGCGGCGGCACCCTGCTGGTGGGCACAGGCCTCTATCAGGGTAACGAGCGCAAGATGATATACGTGACCCTCGACCGTGCCGACATGGTGAAGCTCAAGAGCAACCTGCACCGCATCGACCCCGCGGCCTTCGTCAACATCATGGATAGTTCGGAGATATTGGGCACCGGCTTCAAAGCCCTGCCGAAGGAATAAGTAAATGAAGGTACTCCAGATATGTAACAAGCCGCCCTATCCGCCAGTGGACGGAGGCACCATGGCCATGAACAGCATCACGCAGGGATTGCTGCGTGAAGGCTGTGATGTCAAGGTGCTGGCTGTGGAGACCGACAAGCATCCGGCCGACGTGGACAAGATGCCGGCTGACTACCGTGAGCGCACGCGTTTCGAGGCAGAGTATGTCGACCTTGGCGTCAAGCCCCTCGAGGCTGCTGTGGCCATGCTCTGCGGCGAGTCGTACCATGTGCGCCGCTACCGCAGCGAGGCTTTCGCCCAGCGGCTGCGCCGCATATTGGAGCAGGAGGAGTTCGACGTGATACACATGGAGAGCCCATTCCTGACCCCCTACCTGCCGCTGATACGCAGCCTCTCGGAAGCCAAGGTGGTGCTGCGTGCCCATAATGTGGAGAACATCATCTGGAAACGTGTGGCCGAGAGCACGCCCCACGGCCTGAAACGGTGGTACCTGAAGCATCTGTCGTTGACTTTGCGTGCCTATGAGCTGGAACACATTAACGACTACGACGGTGTGGTGTGCATTACGCGCAACGACGCTGAATACTTCAAGCAGAACGGTTGCCGCCGTCCGGTGACGGCCATTCCCTTTGGCGTGGAGCCAGAGGATTGCGCCGGTGTGGCGGTGGAGCCTGCCTCGCTGTTCCACATAGGCGCCATGGACTGGATGCCTAACCGTGAGAGCATAGAGTGGCTGCTCGATGAAGTGTGGCCTGTGGTGCACCGCGAAGTGCCACAGGCGCGCCTGTACTTGGCCGGACGCAAGATGCCGGAGTGCTGGATGCATGCCGCCATAGATGGTGTCAGTGTGGTGGGTGAGGTGCCTGATGCCGGCTACTTCATCGCCGGCAAGCAGATCAACGTGGTGCCCCTGCGCAGCGGCAGTGGCATAAGGGTGAAGATTATAGAGGCCATGGCCGCCGGCAAGGCTGTGGTGACAACCACCGTGGGTGCACAGGGTATTGAGTACACCGACGGTGAGAACCTGCTCATTGCCGACACACCGGAGCAGTTCGCCAGCCAGATAAAGCGCCTGGTGGAAGATCAGGACTACTGTGCCAGAGTGGGCGAGGCCGCCGCAAGACTGGTGGCAGAGCAGTATGACGTTAAGAAACTTACAGGCCGCCTGCTGCGGTTCTACGAAGAAATAATGGAGCGATGAATAGATTATTGAAAACTGTAATGCTTGCTGTGCTGATGGCCTTCGGGACATCGGCGGCGGCGCAGATTACCATACCCGGCACCAGTGTCACCTTCCGCCTCAACAGCGACGACTGGCGCTACCTGCGTACATTCAAGCTCGACGACGGGGCCGACATCTATCTTTACTACTATGTGGGACAGGTGCTGGTGGATATGGAGGGCGACACTGTGCTGCCATGCCTCCGCATCTATGTCAACGAGGGCTATGAAGGCGACGTGTATGAGCTGGCCTACGACCGCTACATGATGCAGCCTTTCCAGTCGGTGGATGAATATACCCACGGCCCGGGGCTGCCCAAGAGCGGCGGCATCGGCTACATGGGCGCTTATACCAACCCTTCGAGCCAGAAGGACTACCAGTTCTACATGACCTACTTCAAGAGCCACGGCACTGCCGTGGAATTCAGGTTGGAGACCACCAAGGATACCTTCGAAGAGATGGAGTTTGAGTTTAAAGACATTCTGGGAACGTTAAAATAACAATCCATGAAGAAGAAGCTAATGATACTGATGACCTGTGCGATGGCCGCTGTCGCCATGGCTCAGGTGACGCCGGCCGACGCTCTCGGCGATTATGAGGAACTTTTCACGAGGCTAAACAAGGCCTATGCCAAAGAGCCGGACAATGTGGAGAACCTGTACAACATGGCGATGTTCTACTTTGACAACTCGCACCCCATGCGCAACCTGCCCATGGCCATGAAGTACATACAGCGTGCCGAAGCCAAGCACATAGAGCTGCTTGAGAACGACAAGCTTGGCGAGCTGACGCGTCTGGCCCGCAAGAACATTACCCTCACCACTTTGCGTCAGACCAAGCAGGCAATAAGTGATGCCGCATACAATACTTTGGAGATGCGCACCGACATGAGTCGGGTGGAACTTGACACCTACCTTGATGCCTTTGGCATTGACATCGAGCTTGTGCGTCTGCTGCGCCAGCGTCGCATCAACCAGGTGTATGACGAGGATATGCGCAAGGGTACGGCAGAGGCTTATTACCATTTCATATACAACTATCCCGGCACCCGTGAGGCAGAGCAGATGGAGGAACGCCTTGCGCGTCTCGCTCCTGGCCTCTTTGAGGGAGTTACCGCCGAATATCAGGCCGACACCATAGCGATGGCCTATGAGCTCAGCCCGTCGGTGCAGCGTGCCGCCGAGAAGCAGAAGAGCCGTATAGCATATGCTAACGCCAGCAAGCGCAACACCATTGCTGCCTACAATGACTTTTTGGCCAAATATCCGTCGAGCGACGAGCACCTGCAGGCGCGCGAGAAGCTGGCCACCCTGCTGGAGGTGAAATATTCGGCTCTGCACACTGCTGTGGAGTATGCAGACTTTGTGGATTCGAACGCCGACAACGCTTTGGCCGACAGTGCCCTGTTGCAGCTGCGCCAACTGATATACAATAAGCGTGACATAGAGGCAGCCCGCCTCTATCTCTCGCGTTTTAAGCTTGACCCTTACTACAACGAGGTGTATAACAAGTACTATTCGTGGCACGCAGAAGAGGGCAATATGTCGCCAATAGAGAAGTTTGAGAAAGAGAACCCCGACTATCCGCTCCAGCGTGCCGTGGAGGCCGACAAGGAGCGCGCCAAGCGTATAGACAGGGTGAACCTCATGGAGGATTTTATAGAGGTGGATTTCAATAAATATTCCGGATATGTGCGCCAGATGATGGGCAAGCGCATCTCCATAGTCCCCTTGCAGCGCATGATACAGTCGCAACTCACCATGCACAACTACGCAGGAGCCCTCGCACGTGTGCGTCAGTTCGAGATATGTTTCGAGAATGTGGCACGCAATGAATATGTGGAGCTGCAGCAGATACTATCCGCACCAGCCACGGGTCGCAAGCTATCGCCGGTGCTTACCGCCACCTATAATGTGCAGAACCCAAGTTATAATAAGGCTGAGGACCGCATGTACTATACCCGTATAGGTACTACGCGCAGGATATGCTATGCAGAGAAGAAAGGTGGCGTGTGGCAGCCTGCCGGTGACGCGCGTTTTGCGAATACCGACAATGACGGCCTCACCATCTACGGCTTTTATGCCGACGGAAGTCATATGCTGTTGGGCAGTTCGGGCGACATTTGGATAGCTGTGAAAGAAGGCGACCAGTGGCGCGTCAGTGACATACCGCCATATCCGGTGAATACCGACTATGTGGAGACCGACGCCTACATGTTGCCTGACGGCAGCGGTATGCTGCTGGCTTCCGATCGTCCCAATGGACAGAATCTGCAGCCTTCCGGAGAACTCTTCCATGGCGACACCGCTTTGGCCTCGGACTTGTACTTCATCCCCTACACGCAGAACGGATGGGGCACTGCTGTGAACCTCGGTTCGGTGGTGAATACACCGTACAGTGAACGCAGTCCCATACTCAGCCGGAACCTTAAGACTCTGTACTTTGTCACCGATGGACACGGCTTGGGCTATGGCGATGTCTATATGTGCACGCGCAACAGTGTCGAGGATTGGACGTCATGGAGTAAACCGCGCAATATGGGTAAGGAACTCAACACTGGCTTCAAAGAAGCGTCTGTGGCCTTCGGACCCGATGAAAAGACCTTGATAGTGACCAGCAATTACAATCTCGGACGCTATTCCGCCTACTCTTTCCCGACCTCGCACGACATCTCAAACTCGTATATTCCCTATACGCTCGATGTGCTGGGAATGGAGTCGTTCCTTTTCCGCGTCCGTGTAGCCGACCTGATACAGCAGGATGTCACCCAGGTGGTGGAATACTCCGGCGAAGGCCATAGTGTGGAGCTTAATGTGCACAAAGACAAACGCTATGCTGTTCTTGGCGATGCGGGTATGTATTTCGTGCCAGCCGTAATACTGGATCCCAAGGCCAAGGCTCGCCAGCGCCTGAAGGGTTATACTTTACCGGTGATGGTGGCCATGGATAAGCCCGTGCCGCTCTATGCCGTTGACTTTGAGAAGTCGTCGGCCAATCTGCTGCCTGTGGCAATAATGCAGCTCGAGCAGTTGGCACGCTTCATGGTGCAGAACCCTGACGGTGTTGTGGAGATTGTGGTCAATGTGCCTGGACGCGACGATGCTTTTTGTTACAACCTCTCGCTTGAACGCGGCCGTGCCATACGTGATTATCTTGTACTCTCCGGTGTCGAAGAGGACCGCATCACCGTATCGGCATACGGCAATGTGAACGCCAAGAAGGGCGACGTGCCGGGCGTTGGCATCCGTTTCCACGACGAAAACTAACAGTTAACAATAATCACAATCCATATATGGAACAGCACCGCATAATAAACGTTGAAGGAAGAACAGTACATTACCGCGACGAAGGTCGCGAGAATACCCGCACACTCGTACTGCTGCATGGTTTCCTGCAAAATCTCGACGTGTGGAGTTCCTATGTGCTGAGCTACATGAACCACTTCCGCGTCATCACTGTAGACCTGCCGGGTCATGGTCTTACTGAGAACTTCTGCGACGTGCATACCATGGACTTCATGGCTAAGACTGTCAAAGCAGTGCTGAACGAGGCCGGTGTAGACCAATGCGTGATGGTGGGGCATTCAATGGGAGGCTATGTGGCTATGGCTTTTGCAGAGAAATATCCTTATGTGCTGAAGGGGCTAGGATTAGTGAACTCACATGCTATGGCTGACAGCGAGGAGCACCGCCGCTATCGTGAGGAGGTCTGCCGCCAAGTGCAGGCAAACCGCGCCTCTTATATCGTGGGATTTGTTCCGCCACTGTTCGACGATAGTCGCCGTGCGGCTCTCTCGAAAGATATCAAAGACCTGCAGGAGCAGTGCTTGTCTACGACGGCAGCCTCCATCATTGCAGCCCAGCGCGGTATGTCGCAGCGTCCTTCGCGAGTGCAGACCCTTGCATCGCTCGACATGCCGACCCTCTTCATCTATGGCAAGAATGACCCGCGTATCCCGTTAGAGCTTGCCATCGGCGGCGCCATGATGGCACGTCGTCCCGAGATACTGCTGCTTGAGGATGTGGCACACATGGCCTTTATGGAGGACCGCGAGTACCTTAAACCACGTCTTGCCAACTTTGTGGATAGCTGCTATGTCTGTTAAAAATTAAGAAATTATAAAAATATTTTGTACAATCGGAAAAAAGATGTACATTTGCTGAACTGAAAAACAATTAAAGTTTAACCTAATTTATTAAATATCATGAAAGTAAACGAAATTATGGCCAACCTGGAGGCCAAACATCCCGGCGAAAACGAGTACTTGCAGGCTGTCCGCGAGGTTCTTGAAACCATCGAAGAGGAGTACAACAAACATCCTGAGTTCGAGGCCAACAAGATTGTTGAGCGCATCGTTGAGCCCGACCGTATCTTCACTTTCCGTGTGACTTGGGTCGATGATAAGGGTAAAGTGCAGACCAACCTCGGCTATCGCGTGCAGTTCAACGCTGCCCTCGGTGCTTACAAAGGCGGTCTCCGTTTCCATAAGGCTGTGAACGTCTCCATGCTGAAGTTCCTCGGCTTCGAGCAGATCTTCAAGAACAGCCTCACCATGCTGCCTCTCGGCGGTGGTAAGGGTGGCTCCGATTTCGACCCCGTTGGAAAGAGCGATGCCGAAATCATGCGTTTCTGCCAGGCCTTCATGTATGAACTGTGGCGCAACATCGGTCCCGATCAGGACAGCCCCGCTGGTGACGTGGGTGTCGGCGGTCGTGAGATCGGCTACCTCTATGGTGCCTACAAGAAACTGGCTCGCGAGCACAGCACTGGTGCTCTGACCGGCAAGAGCTACGGTTGGGGTGGTTCCCTCATCCGTCCCGAGGCTACCGGCTTCGGCGCCATCTACTATGTTGAGCGCATGGTCAAGCAGCAGAAGGACACCATGAAGGGCAAGAAGATTGCTCTCTCGGGCTTCGGTAATGTTGCATGGGGTGCTGCCACCAAGGCTGTTGAGCTCGGTGCCAAGGTTGTCGCCATCAGCGGTCCCGACGGCGTTTGCGAGATTCCCGACGGTATCAACAAGAAGATGATCGACTATATGCTCGACATGCGCGCCAGCAACCGCAACAAAGTTGAGGATATGGCCAAGAAGTTCCCGAAACTCTGCAAATTCACTGCCGGTAAGAAGAGTTGGGTTGTGAAGTGCGACATTGCCATGCCTTGCGCCTTCCAGAACGAGCTCGATGAGAAGGATGCCAAGACCCTTATCAAGAACGGCGTGAAGTATGTTGCCGAGGTTTCCAACATGGGTTGCCAGCCTGCCGCCATTGCCGCCTTCCAGAAGGCCAAACTGCCCTTCGGTCCTGGTAAGGCCGTCAACGCCGGTGGTGTTGCTACCTCTGGCCTCGAAATCTGCCAGAATGCTGAGCACCGCAACTGGACTGCCGAAGAGGTTGACAAGAACCTCCACACCATCATGAACAACATCTATGACATGTGCGTTGAGCACGGCAAGGAGAAAGACGGTACCATCAACTATGTTAAGGGTGCCAACATCGCCGGCTTTATGCGTGTTGCCAAAGCTATGGTTGCTCAGGGTATCATCTAATCGTCGATTAGACTTATATCCAACATACGGAAGGTCGCCAGATAAAGGCGGCCTTCTTTTTTGTATACAATAAAAAACACGGCTATGCGTTAATATTATAGATAATAATTGATATGCCTAGTATGATACTGTTAGAAGCAACAGCCCCTGCGGCGGGCTCCACGCTAATGTGGGTCGTATTTATTGTCCTCACCATCGTCTCGATGGTGGTGAGCAAGAACGTGGAACGCAAGTTCAAGAAATACTCTCATATCCGCACCGAAGGCGGCCTCACCGGTCGCGAAGTGGCGGAGCGCATGCTGCGCGACCATGACATCCATAATGTGCAGGTGCAGATGGTCAAGGGTACACTTACTGACCACTACAATCCCACCAACCGCACGCTAAACCTCAGCCCAGATGTCTACAACGGCATCTCGGTGGCTGCTGCCGCCGTCGCTGCCCACGAGTGCGGACATGCTGTGCAACACGCCGTCGGCTATGCACCTCTCGGCCTACGTTCCGCGCTGGTTCCCATAGTAAGCTTCGCCGGCCGTTGGGTCTCTTGGGTGATTCTTGCAGGCCTGTTGCTCATCAAAGTATTCCCCTCGCTGCTGCTCATCGGCATAGTGCTGTTTGCGTTGACAACACTCTTCTCCGTCGTTACGCTGCCGGTCGAGATAAATGCCTCCAATCGTGCGTTGCAGTGGATACGCCAGCACGACATAACCACAGCTGCCACCCACCAGTACGCCGAGAGCGCCTTGCGTGCGGCAGCCTACACCTATGTTATGGCCGCTGTTACATCGTTGGCCACGTTGGCCTATTACATAATGATTTACCTTGACAGGAGATGAAACACATAGAGATAATCAACGGCCCCAACCTCAACCTCACGGGAATCCGTGAGCCGGAGGTGTACGGCGCCACCACCATGGATGAGTATCTCGCCAGCCTGCGCAAGCAGTTCCCCGACGTGGAGATTTCCTACTACCAGAGCAATGTCGAAGGCGAGCTCATCAACCGTATCCAGCAGGTAGGTTTCCGCTATGACGGTCTGATAGTTAATCTCGGCGGCTACAGCCACAGCTCCGTGGCGTTGCGTGACGCCTTACTGGCGGTGCCGGCCCCCAAGGTAGAGGTGCACTTGAGCAATATCTTTGCCCGCGAAGAATACCGCCACCACTCGCTCATCACGAGCGCCTGCCGCGGCATGATCTGCGGCTTGGGCTTGCTGGGCTACGAAATGGCTTTACGCTCCTTAATATAAAAGAGACATGTTGAATAACGAGGCAATAACGTTCCACGAAGTATTGAGAGCTCCCTGATGCAGGGCTCTTTTAGGTCGTTGGTTGGAGACCCTTGAGTGGGGTACTCCTTATTGTTTCATATTCAACATTTGTTTTATATGCTGAAAAGATTTATTTTGGCAATGCTGTTGATTGGTGTTGCCGGTGCCTCAATGGCACAAACCACATTTTCGTTGCAAGGAAGCCTTGTTGACAGTAAGTATCAGACGCTTCCTTTCACTAATTGCGTGCTTTTCAAAGCCGCAGATAGTTCGTTCGCCTATGGGACAACGAGTGACCTTGACGGGATATTCTCCATGACTGGTGTATCCAGTGGTAATTATCTTTTGCGTATCAGCGCCGTAGGGCATCAAACCTACTGGCAGGATGTCGCAATCATTCAAGACACTAACCTTGGTACCATTGTAATTGTAGACAATGCTACCATGTTGAAGGAGGTTCAAGTCACCTCCAGCCGGCCGCTCTATTCTGCCGACGGTGAGAAGGTGTTCTACAATGTCGGCGACGACCCTAGTGTGCAGAGCGGCAATGCCACCGATGCACTGCAAAACGCACCTGGCGTTGAGGTCGATGCTGAGGGTAATATTAAGTATCGCGGCGGTGCCGAGGTCTCCATATGGATAAACAACAAGCCGTCGCATCTCAAGGCCGAAAGCCTTAAGCAGTACCTCAAATCGTTGCCTGCTGGTACTTTGCAGCGTATCGAGGTCATCGCTCATCCCTCGGCCAAATACCACACACAGAATTGCGTGGTTAATATCGTAACCACCGCCAAGGTGAAACACAACGAACTACTCTGCCTCGGCATCAACGCCAACAGTAAGCCGCAGGTGGGGCCGTGGGTGGATTATGTGTGGAGCAACGAGAAGGTTCGCTTCAACGTCTTCGTCAGCGGCGACTACGACAGCTACAGTGGCGAGCAACAGAGCGACAGTCGTCTGCTGGCTCCCGACAGCACCCTCTCGTCCATTATCAGCACCAAGGGGCACAGCAAGAACCGCACCCTCGGCGGCAATTTCGGGCTGGACCTCGACTACAACATCGACAGCAACACGCTGGTCAACCTCTGGCTGTGGACGACCGCCACGCACGACAGCAGTAGCCTCGACTGTCGCACTGAGCGCACTGAGTTTCTCTCCGGAGCAGGACGCTATTTCTACAATGAAGCGCAACGCAACGGCAGTATGCTGGCAGACGCTGCCTATGGCGTGATGCTGGAGAAAAAGCTCGACACACTTGGTGGGATGCTCTTCGTCGATTACACAGGCACGTTGACGCGCAACCGCTCCTTCGCCATCGACATGCGCGCCCACGACAGCCTCACCGCCCTTGACTTCGACCGTCGCCGCTCGACCATCAACCCCTCTCAGTGGCACGGTATAACTGCCGACATTGCGTTACCCTACAGCAGTCGCGGCGAGGTTGACTTTGGTGTCATGGCAAGTCTTGCACCGGAGCGGAAAAACGTAGATGAAACCCTTGGCGGTCTCGTCGACTCACTGCGCAGCTATTCTTTCACTAATGGCACCTACGAGCTTTCGCTCTATGCCGGTGCCGAGCATCATTTTGGCCGTTTCACCCTTGGCGCCTCACTCTCGATGGACAATGCCTGGTACCGACTCCGATACCCTACGGCCGACAGCGGTGACGTAAGCAAGCACTACCTCACCTTCAGCCCAACATTCCACGCCTCGTACAGCACCGAATCCATGCACAACTTCACCTTCAGCTACACTCACTACGCCATGCCGCCCACAGCCACGCAGCTCACGCGTTTCACCGTCTACGGCTACGACAGTTACTCCACCGGCACTCCCACGCTCAAGAAAGGCTATACCGACAACCTTGAGCTCGGCTGGGAACGCTATTTCGACCACCTCGGCAGCATCGGTGTCAGCGTGTGGTACAACTCCATGCGCGACCAGACCAACACCCTCACAGACGTGGCATACAGCGATGTCTATGGACGCATCGTGGCTTTCAGCCAGCCTTTCAACATCGGCACCTCGCGCAATGGAGGACTTGGCCTCAACACCACTTTGCGACCTGCCGACTTCATGAATATCCGCTTCTACGCCAACCTCTTCGACGACTACTATCGTGTGCAGTATCGCTCGGGACAGTGGGCAGAAAGCGAGATGCTCTGCTACTCCCTGCGACTCAACTTCTGGGCCAAACTGTGGGATAAGCTTCAGGTCTTTGCCAACGCCAACTACCGCAGCCGCACACAAACCCTGCTGGCCGAGGTTGACCCCTACTTCAGCTTCGACTGCGGTGTGAGCACAGACCTCTTCGATCGCCGCCTGTCACTCTTCCTTAATGTCAACGACCTCTTCGGCACCGTCCGCACCGGCGGCGAGAGCGTTAATCCCTATAACCCATCCACCAGCGAGAGCACCCTCACCAGTCAGTATGTCAGCTTCGGCCTCACTTGGCGCCTTGGCCGCACCGAGATGGAGGGCATGCAACAAAAAGAGAAGAAGAGCAGGTCTTCTTCTCATAGGTTGGCAAAGTGATGTGGCTCTTCTTTATTGGAACTTCACGATATCTATCAGGCGGACGCCGTCGAGCCAGACAGCGATGCAGCCCACGGCGCCTAGCTCTCCGGCCTCATCCCAGTCGGCGATGGGCTGGAGGGTGATGGCGTCGACAATCTCGAAGTATTCGGGCTCGAAGCAGAGTCCGTCGGGGCAGTCGTTGACCTCGTGCCATGAGGCCAAGGTGTCGAGCACCCACTCCTTCACGTCGTCGACCTCCTCGTATTCGGCCATCTCGGCGGCCTGCTCAAGGGTGGCGTTGATGGCGGGAGCCATCTGGCGGGCGGCAGGCGAGAGGCGCATGTTGCGGCTGCTCAGCGCCAGGCCGTCGTCGGCGCGCACGATGGGGCAGGGGACAAGCTCTATGGGGTACTTTATCTGTGCCAGCAGGCTGCGGATGACGGCAATCTGCTGGTAGTCCTTCTCGCCGAAGTAGGCACGCTTGGGCTGCGCCAGGTCGAACAGACGGCGCACCACCACGGCGACACCGCTGAAGTGGCCCGGACGGCGCGGCCCCTCCATCACCTCCTCCACTGGCCCGAAGTGGTACACCTCCTTGGGCTCGCCCTGCGGGTACATCTCCTCCACCGTGGGCGTGAAAGCCAGCAGCTCCTTGGCACGGCAGTCGGTGCGTGCTATGAGGCTCTCGATGAGCTTCAGGTCGGCATCAATGGTGCGTGGGTATTTCTCAAGGTCTTCCTTGTTGTTGAACTGTATGGGGTTGACGAACAGGCTCACCACCACCAGATCGTTTTCCTTCAAGGCGCGCTCGATGAGCGACAGGTGTCCCTCGTGCAGGGCACCCATGGTCGGCACGAGGCCTATCTCAATACCTTGTTTCTTTGCTTCTTCTACCGCCGCCGTAAGCTCGGCAGCCTTAACTATCTGTTTCATATTGTTTAGTCTTTTATTTCTTCATATGGGGTAAAACCTTCGTCGTCGAGGTTGTCATCCTTGCGTTTGTGCAGTTCCTTGCGGCCAAGGTATTTGTTGGGCAACTCCAACAGGTAGTTCACTGCTGTGAGCACGAGGCTGAAGAGTAGTGCCGAGCCGAAACTGCTCACGTCGAAGCCCTTGACTATGCCCGAGGCCATGAGGATGATTATCGCGTTGACGACGAAAAGGAACAGCCCGAGGGTTACCACCGTCACCGGCAGCGTAACCACTATCAGTATCGGGCGCACCAGATTGTCCAGCAGCGATATCACCACTGCCGTGATAAGCACCGCCCAGAACGACGTCACCTCGACGCCGGGCAGCAGCCACGCGCCCACCATCACGGCTATGGATAGCACCACCAACCGCGTCAGGCAGCCACCGTGTCCGCTGTAGAAAGCATCGCCGCTATTGATATTTATCTGCATCGCTTATAAATCAATTTCTCCTTTGCCTTGTCTCACCAGCTCTATTCCGTCGCTGCAGTCTATCACCGTCGAAGGCTTGGCATCGGCTATGCCGCCGTCGACGACCACATCCACGCGGCCTCCGAAGCGCTCGTGAATCAGCTCGGGGTCAGTATAGTTCTCCACCTCGTCCTCCTCGCCTAGGGGGCGCACCGAGGTGGCTATCAGCGGCATCCCCAATTCATCGATGATGGCCCGCAGTATGCCGTTGTCAGGCACGCGGATGCCTATGGTCTTGTTGCTGTTCTGGTAGTTGCGGGGCACGGCGCCCGAGGCCTCCATGATGAACGTGAAGGGCCCCGGCAGGCAACGCTTGAGGAGCGCGAAGGTGTCGCGGTCCATGGCGCGCACATACTCCGACGCCTGGCTGAGGCTCGAGCATAGCATCGCGTATTTGGCCTGCTTCAGTTTGTATCCCTTCAGCAGCGCAATCTCCTCCACGGCACGCTTGTGCTCCATCGAACATGCGAAAGCATAGAGCGTATCGGTGGGTACAATCACCACTCCGCCGTCGCGCAGCGTGTCGGCTATGCGTCTCACTTCCCGTGGGTTGGGATTGTCGTCGTATAGTTTTGTTATCATAACTTCAACTTCATTTCAGCGTGCAAAAGTACGATTATTTTTTGGAATGGTAACATAAAATATATATATAGTCGCCGAAGCATCTCCGTATCCCCTCCGTCTCTTCTACGACTGTTCTACGGTTGTTTACCGACTGTTCTACCGTTTAAACCGTTAAACAATCGGTGAACAACCGGTGAACAGACGGAGCGGGTACGGAGAGGGTGCGGCGATGCAGGGTGGAGGAGGCGGCGCGCGCCGGTTGTGCTTGGGTGGTGGCGTGATTTTTTATTTTTTATTAGTATATACAATAATAAAGTCGTTGAGGCGTTATAAATATCTACTAAATGAAAAATGAGATGAGGAATATCCTGATAGTAATGGCACTGATGCTTGCCACGCTGCCTGTGGAGGCAGGGAAGGTGAGCTTCAAGAAATATTTTACTGGTGGCACACTGCGCATCGATTGTGTCCGCGAGGGGAATGCTGAGGGCGACACGGTGTGGGTGAGCCGCTGGGTGGACCGTTACGCCGACTGGCATGGTTCGCGTACGCAGTTGATAGACCCCTTTGACAACGGCGACTACCGCATTTCGGTGCGTGACGCCAAGAGTGGCCAGGAGATATACAGCCGCGGCTACAGCAATCTTTTCCGCGAGTACAAGGATACGCCGCAAGGGCGCCATATAAAGGCTCGCTTCGAGGAGACTCTGCTGGTGCCTATGCCCAAGCGGGCGGTGCAGATTGCGTTGCAGAAGCGCGACGCGCAGATGCGGCTGGTGGACGCCACGGTAGTGACCTTCGACCCGAAGGTGCAGCGGCCTGATACCATATGGCGCGAAGGCGACCGGCGCGACCTCGAGGTGCATGGCGACCCGTCGAAAAAGGTCGACGTGGTAATTGTGGCCCAGGGTTATGACGATGAGACGCCGCAGCAGCTGGCTGTGGACTACTACCGCATGAAAGAGGTGCTCTTCGGTAAGGAGCCTTTCAAGAGCCACCGCATGGACTTCAACGTCTACGGTGTCAAGGGCGATGTGGGTGCGGACTTCAACACCTTCGGTATCGACCGCTATCTGATGACCTTCAGCGTTCACCGCATGCACGACCTGATAGGCACCACGCCGTGCGACTATATCATCATCATGGTGAACAGCGAGACCTATGGCGGTGGCGCCATCTATAACTTCTACGCCGTGTCGTCGCTGCACCGCATGGCGGAGTATGTACTGCCGCACGAGTTCGGACACGCCTTCGGTGGCTTGGCCGACGAGTATGTCGACGAGGATGTCAGCTATGCCGACCTGCACCGCAAGGGTGGCGAGCCGCTGGAGCCGAACATTACCAACCTCAAGGATTTTGACGGCAAGTGGAAGAGTATGCTGCAACCCTCGACGCCGGTGCCTACGCCCGACAATAACAATGTGCCGAAGGGTGAGTGTGGTCCTCTGGGTGTATACGAAGGTGCTGGTTATAGCGCGAAGGGTGTCTACCGCCCCACGATGCACTGCATGATGCGCGACTACGCGCCGTTCTGTCCGGTATGCGCCAAGCGGTTGGAGGAGATATTCATGCTGTATACGAGATAGTGGTTCGGGCAAATGCGTAAGGTTCTATATACTGTTGTGCTGATGGTGCTTGCTGTTGTGGCAACGGGCTGCAGGCGCGATGCTGTGTATGCCGACGAGCAGAGCGTGCGGCTGGAGTTCTCGGAGGAGAAGGTGACGTTTGACACTGTGTTCACAACGATGGGGACGACGACGCGCATGGTGAGGGTGTACAATCGCTCTAGGCACGACATAGAGCTCTCGACGATTACGTTGAAACATGGTCGCGCCAGCCGCTTCCGCCTGAATGTGGACGGCGACACGTCGATGGTGGCGCAGAGGGTTGAGCTGCAAGCCGGCGACAGCCTGCACATATTCGTTCAGGCCAACATTGACCCCAACGAGAGCAATGCGCCTTTCCTGCGCACCGACTCCATCATGTTCAGCAACGGACAGGTGCTGGCGTTGGAGGCCTACGGCCGCAATGCCGTGTACCACAGGCTGAAGCCCGGTGCCACGACATGGTACGACAGCATCGACTGTGCCGCGTTCCGGCACGACCGGCCTCATGTGTTTCTCTCGCCTGCGGCTGTGATGGAGGGCAATACGCTGACGTTGCTGCCGGGCGACGAGCTATATTTCGCCGACGGAGCGATGCTGGTAATCGACTCGCTGGCGAAGCTGCATGCCGTGGGTACTGCCGAGGAGCCGATACTCTTCTCCTCGGTGCGCCACGATCCGTGGTATCGCTCGCTGCCCGGTCAGTGGCAGACGGTGTGGTTCTACAACTACAGCGCCGGCAACGTGATGCGCCACTGTGTGGTGGAGAACGCCATAGGCGGCCTGCGCTGCTACCCTGGCTCGACGCTAAGGGTGAGCAACACTATTATCCGCAACTGCTCCGACGCTGCCATCATTGGGCAGGATGCCACAATAGTGGGCGACACGCTGTTGGTGTACGACTGCCCGTCGTCGCTGGTGTTGATAGGCGGCGGCGACTATAGGTTCAGCCGCAGTACGCTGGCACACTACTGGAGCTATGACACGCGTGACACTACAGGTGTCATCATTTCCAACTACTACCCCTTGTCGGCCACAGAGCTGTATGCTAACCATATAGTGCATGCCGACTTCACCGACTGCATCATCTACGGCAACCGCGCGCGGGAGGTGTCGGTGGGTCGACTGGACGGCTTTTTGATGGACACGGCTTTCGTAAACAGTGTGGTGCGCGGCGGCGCGTGGGATGTTGACCCGATGTTTATGGATGTAAGCAATGACGACTATAGCCTGCAGGAGGGTTCGCCCGCCGCAGGTATTGGATATTACTTTGAAAATTGATATTAGGTTATGTTTGAATATATCAAAGGACAACTGGCCAATCTTGAGCCCACGCAGGCAGTGATAGACTGCGGCGGTGTGGGTTACTTGCTGGAGATTAGTTTGAATACATACGAGGCGTTGCGCAAAGCCGATGCCGCAGAGGTGAAACTATACGCCCACCTTGTGGTTCGCGAGGATGCGCAGCAGCTTTTCGGCTTCTACGATATGGCCGAGCGCGAGATGTTCCGCCTGCTGGTGAGCATCAGTGGCGTAGGCAACCAGACCGCGAGGGTGATGCTCTCGTCGCTTACTGTGGACGAGCTGCGCAACGCCATACAGACTCAGGATGTCAAGAAGGTGCAGCGCGTCAAGGGTATAGGCGCCAAGACGGCGCAACGTATTGTGCTGGAACTGGCCGACAAGATGGGTGTGGTAAGCGGTAAGAGTGAAGTGGTGAGTGGCGCTCATGTGAACCAGGCACGCGACGAGGCATTGACGGCTCTTACTATGCTCGGCTTCGCCAAGCCGGCCGTTGAGAAGCTCCTCATGTCGCAAGACTGGCGTCGAACGGACGGCACACCGATGACTGTCGAGGATATCATTAAAGAAGGATTGAAACGGCTGTGAGGCTACGGTACATAATGATGATGGTGATGCTCCTGTGCTGCTTGTCGGCATGGGGACAGGACGACAGTGTGCAGTTTACCCCGATGGGTAGCGGCTACACACCGGCGGGTATCACCACATCGGTGGAGTACGACGCGCAGAGCGGCAGCTATGTGAGGGTTACGAAGGTAGGCGACATGGTGGTCGGTCGCGACTACATGAGCTTTGACGAGTATCAGGACTGGCAAATGGACCAGCTGATGGAGAACTACTGGAACGAGAAGAAAGACGGCACGGTGCTCGACAACGCCGACGGAGGCCTGCTGAGCAAGATTCCGGGCTTCAACCAGATAAGCGAGAAGCTTGACATACTGAACAAGCTGCCGGAGTTTAAGATAAGCCCCAGCGGCAGTGCCGAGCTGACATTCCAGATAGTGAACAACTACCGCAACGACCCGCAGCGCGACCAGAGCCAAAGGAGTGTAACGACATTTGACTTTGATGAGAATCTGCAGATAAACCTTAACGCCAAGATAGGCGACCTGATAAACTTCGACATCAACCAGAACACCAAGGCAACCTTCGACTTCGAGAATAAGATTAAGCTTAAGTACGAAGGCAAGGAGGACGACATTCTGCAGCTCTTCGAGGCAGCCGACATATCGTTCCCACTGAACACAACCTTGATAAAAGGCAGCCAGCAGCTGTTCGGCTTCCACACAAAGCTGAAGTTCGGTAAGTTGACGGTGGATGCAGTGTTCAGCGAGAAAGAGACAAGCACGGAGAACATGCAGGTGAAGGGAGGCGCCAGCAGCCATGAATTCAAGATAAGGGCCGACGAGTATGAAGAGAACAGGCACTACTTCATAGCGCAGTACTTCTACGATAACTACAACCGGGCTATGTCGACGCTGCCGGTGGTGAACAGCAATGTTAAGATACTGAGGATAGAGGTATGGCGCACGAATGTGGGTGCAGCGGTGACGCAGAACCGCAATATCCTTGCACTTACAGACCTTGGCGAGTACAACCCGTCGAATGCCCGTATCAGTGCCACAGGTGCGGTGATGCCGACGAACAAAAGCAACGATCTGCTACAGTTGATTAACCCTTCCGCCGTGCGAAGCATCAACTCGGTGACTGGCTATATGCAAGGCCTCGGCATGAACAGCGGCGTAGACTACGAAAAGATAGAGAGTGCGCGACTGCTTTCTGCTAATGAATACACCTTCAACCGGCAGTTGGGCTTCATAAGCCTCAACCAGCCGTTGAGCAATGACCAAGTGCTGGCAGTGGCCTTCCAATATCAGGTAATCGGCGACACTACGGTGTATCAGGTCGGTGAGCTCACCACTGACGGTGTGAACGACCCCAATACGCTTATAGTGAAACTGCTGAAAGGGACCACGGTGAATACCCATGCGCCGATATGGCGACTGATGATGAAGAATGTGTACTACCTGAAGAGCAGTCAGCTGAGCAAAGACAACTTCAGGCTCAATGTGCTATATGAGAGCACTAACGGTAGTGTGGGCATAGGTTACTTCACTGATGGACCACAGCAGGGAAAGCCCTTGATAGAGGTATTCGGGCTCGACCGTATGGACGCCACGCAGAGCTACTATTATGCCGACGGAGTGTTCGACTGGTTTGACTCGGCGGCCTTCAAAGGCGGTATAATACAGTCGACGACAGGCCGTGTGTTTTTCCCATACGTAGAACCCTTTGGAAGGGACCTGCGCGAGATACTGGCAGACGATAGCTATGCCGACCGCTACTGTTTTGACTCGCTTTATACGATGACGCAGACACTGGCGCGCCAGTATGCCGACCGCAACAGATTCTATCTGGAGGGCTACTACACAACCAGCGTGAGCGGCGAGATATCGCTCGGCTACAGTGTGACGCCAGGCTCGGTGACAGTCACGGCTGGAGGTATGCCGCTGATAGAGAATGTCGACTACACGGTTGACTACACAATGGGAACGGTGCGCATTACCAACGAGAGCATTCTCTCGTCGAACACCCCCATTAGCGTGAGCAGCGAGAACAATAGCTTCAGCATGAGCACCAAGCGTATGCTTGGACTGCACTTGAACTACGAGTTTGAGCCTAACTTCAACCTTGGTGCGACGGTGATGAACCTGCGTGAGAAGCCTATGACGCAGAAAAACAACTTTGGCGACGAGCCCACGAGCAACACCATCTGGGGCTTAGACCTGAACTACAGTCATGAAGTACCGTTCATCACTAAGCTTGTGGATATGTTGCCTGGCATCGACACCAAGGCTCCGTCGACGATGAGTCTCACCGCTGAGTTCGCCCACTTCATTCCGGGGATGAGCAGTACAGGCTCGAAGGAAGGGAGTGTCAGCTATGTTGATGACTTCGAGGGCGCCAGGAGCAGCATAGACCTCAAGAGCATAAACTCATGGTTTTTGGCCAGTACGCCACAGGACTATGGCTCGTCGTTATCCATGTTCCCCGAGACAGCCCCCGGTACAGGACTTGCCTACGGCTTCAACAGAGCCAAGCTGGCGTGGTACCGTATCAGCAACGACTTCTACAGTAGCGGCAGCCGACCGTCGAATATCAATGCAGACGACCTCTCGCGCCCTTATGCCCGAAGGATATATGAACAGGAGGTGTTCCCCAACAAAGACCTCGCTTCGGGCCAGCCGACAAACATATACGAGTTGAACTTGGCTTATTATCCAGAGGAGCGTGGCCCATACAACTATGATGTTGCACCTACATCCTACAGCGCTGGTATCACTGCCGATGGTCTTCTAGCCAATCCATTGAGCCGTTGGGGCGGTATAATGCGCAAGTTGGACTATACCGACTTTGAGACGCAGAACATCGAAACTATTGAGTTTTGGCTCATGGATCCCTTTATAGAAAATCCCGCGCATAAGGGTGGCCGCCTGTATATTAACCTTGGTGATGTGAGTGAGGACATACTGCGTGACGGGCGCAAGGGTTTTGAAAATGGACTGCCCACTAGCCTGACGGTAGTTAATGTGGATACCACAATTTGGGGTCGTGTTCCTAACACACAGCCCATAGTCAATGCCTTTGACAACAACGAGGCTTCGCGTATGTATCAGGACGTGGGTTATGACGGTTTGGGTTCTACCCACGGACTGCAGGATGAGCAGAGTTTCTTTGCCAGCTATCTGAATGATATAGCCAACCGCTTCGGGACAGAATCGCAGGCTTACCAGATGGCGTTGGCCGACCCATCGGGAGACGATTTCCGCTACTATCGCTCGTCATATTATGACGACAACAACGTTAAGATAAACGACCGCTACAAGTTCTTCAACAACGCAGAGGGTAACTCGCCAGTGGACGGCGACAGTCAGGAGGACTACATGACCAGTGCCACAGCGTATCCGAATGTGGAGGACATCAATCGCGACAACACCCTCAGCGAGGCAGAGAACTACTACCAGTATGTCATAGACTTGCGGCCCGACCAAATGGTGATAGGGCGTAACCATATCGTGGACATACAGGAGGCGCGCAACGTTCAGCTTGCCAATGGAGAAACCACCACATGCAAGTGGTACCAGTTCCGTATTCCCATACGTGAGCCAGACCAGAAGGTGGGCAATATCAACGGTTACCAGTCGATACGCTTTATGCGTATGTTCCTCAACAATTTTGAGCAGCCGATAATATTACGATTTGCGACCCTCGACCTTGTCTATTCCACGTGGCGCAAATACACCGAGGAGTTGTTGCAGCCTGGCGACTATGCCACAGGCTCTGACGCAGAGACCTCATTTACCCTCTCCACAGTCAATATTGAGGAGAACGGCTCTCGCCAACCGGTGCCATACGTGCTGCCCCCGGGAATAGAGCGCGAGGAGTGGTATTCCACCTCCAGTAGCTACACGCAGCTCAACGAGCAGTCGGTAGAGCTTGATGTGGACAACCTTGCAAACGGCGACGCCAGAGCTATTTATCGCTCCTCGGGATACGACCTCCGTTTCTACGGCCACATGAAAATGTTTGTGCATGCCGAGAAGAAGTACGCCGTGGACAATTTGTATGATGGCGACTTGTCTCTGTTTGTGCGTCTTGGAAGCGACTATACCACTAATTATTATGAATATGAATTGCCGTTACATTTTACCCCCTGGTTTACACCTTCTGATGCCCCCTACGCTATATGGCCAAAGGATAACCAGGTTGATATTGACTTGCAGCATTTGACCGAGATAAAGACAAACCGTAACATAAAGATACGTGCTGGCGATGGCGGATATTCTCCCTCGTTGATTTACACAGAAATGAAGGACGGGAAGAAATATACTGTGCTTGGCAATCCTAACCTTGGCAAGGTTAAGGTTATCATGATAGGCATCCGCAATCCGAGAAAGCAGAGTCTGGATGACGGCAACGACATGATGCCAAAATCGGCAATTGTGTGGATAAATGAATTAAGGCTCTCCGACTATATAAACAAAGGAGGCTGGGCAGCGATGGCGCTGGCTCGCACGTCGCTTGCTGACGTAGGAAACCTTTCACTATATGGCTCATATACTACCGCTAACTTCGGCAACCTTGAAGACCCGCTCATCAAGGAAGAGCTGATTAACAACTTCAACTTCCAGGCCACCCTAGACATGGAACTTGGCAAATTTTTGCCGGAAACATGGGGTCTGCACATTCCTCTATACATCGACTACAGCCGTGATATCGGCAGCCCAGAATACAACCCGCTTAACCCTGATGTGCGTCTGTACGACGATTTGGCTACATATCGCACTGCTGCCGAACGCGACAGTATCCGTCATATGACACAGCGCCGTAAGTCGGCTACCAATCTCACATTCTCAAATATCCACAAGGATCGTGTCGGCAAAAACGCCCTCAAACCGCATTTCTATGATGTAGAGAATTTCTCGCTCTCCTATGCCTACAGCCGTGAGCGACTCTCCGACGAAGACATCGAGCGTTATAGCAAAGACCAGCATCGCGGCGGCTTCTCGTACACTTACTCACCTCAGCCCAAGGAGGTCAAGCCATTCGATAAGGTTAGTCTATTTAAGAACAAGAACTGGAAGATAATTAAAGATATCAACTTCTACTATGTGCCTAAGAACCTAAGCTTCTCCACCGAGATATACCGAGACTTCGAGGAGACTTTGCTGCGCAACAAGAGTGCCGCTATGGTCATCATCAAGCCCACATGGTACAAGCAGTTCACATGGCAGCGCAACTACGGGGTCAACTACGACCTGTCGCGCAGTTTCCGCATACAGTATACAGCTAACGCAAATGCCCGCATTGACGAACCGATAGGCCGGATAGACAATCCCTCGGCCTCCGACTCGGTTTGGCGCTCTATCCTCAACGCTGGTACAATGCAGCAGTTCCAGCAGTCGATATCAGCCAACTATGAGTTACCGATCAATAAACTTCCCTACATGGACTTCCTGCGAGTTCCGTTGACCTATCGTACTAACTACACCTACCTCGGCACCACTGCCGCACTCACTTCCATGGGTGCTACACTACAGAACTCCACCACCATGCAGGCTACCGCTACAGCTACACTAACAACGCTATACAATAAGGTGCCATTGTTGCGCAAGGCCAACGAGCCTCCTGCCAGCAGCAAGGCCAACGACCGCAATAAAAACCGTAGGCCTGCCAAGCCCGCCAACCAGATGAGCGCCCAAGACTCGCTTGCTGCTGCCGACAGTCTGCGTCATGCCAAGTTCATGGAAGCGCTTAAGGAGGTCGGCTATTTCGCACTTCGCTTTGTTACCGGCGTCAAGAACCTCAACGTTCAGTACAACGTCACCAACGGTTCCCGTCTGCCGGGGTATATGGGTGAGCCTATGTTTGTAGGCCTTGATCCGCGCACCTTTTGGACTCCTGGCATAGGGTACATCCTCGGCTACAATCAGGATATTGTGAATGACCTGTTGCGATATGACCTTTTGAGTCGTGATAGCCTCTTCAACACGCCGCATGAGATGACATCCAACCGCACATTGACCATGCAAGCCACAGTGGAACCTATACGTGACTTCAAGATAGACATCACAGCTACGCAGAACTACACCACCCGCGAAGAGTACTACTACAAGTACAGCAGAGCCATCGATAAGGTAGATGGTCCGCTCTCCTATATGCGCATGGGTTCATATACTACAACGACCTGGAGTTTCCTCACCGCATTCACCAAGCCAGACGAGCTCTATCAGCGTTTCATCGACAACCGCATTGTCGTTGCGCAACGCCTTGCCGATGCCAATCCGGACGCATACAGTAGCCAGATGGTGCTTGACACAATGAACGGCACCTATTATCCTGCAGGCTACAGTGCCAACTCGCAGACTGTGCTGCTCACCTCATTCCTTGCTACATATCTCGGTAACGACCCCGCCAAATCTAGTTTCTCACCGTTCATGAAGTTCCCCCTGCCTAACTGGAATGTCAACTACACTGGCCTTAATAAGGTACAGTTCCTCAAAAAATGGTTCACCAACATCAGCATCTCGCATCGTTATGCCTCTACCTATAGTGTCGGCAATTTTTATACTGATGCTGCCATCTCGAACCTCAGCGACTACGATTATGGCATGGAAACGGTGCTTAACAACACTGGCGACTATTTGCCGCCGGTATCTATGAACGGTGTGCAGATAAGTGAACAGTTCAACCCGCTCATTAGGGTTTCGGTGAACATGGTCAACAGTGTGCAGCTCAACTTCTCGCTGCAGAAGAACCGCACTTTGGCGCTTTCGTTCAGCAACAATCAGCTCACTGAGACTACCCGCGACGGTGTCACCTTTGGCGCGGGCTACCGCTTCAAAGACGTAGGCTTCCAGCTCAAGATAGGCAGCATGCCCATTGATGTAAAAAGCGATATTGTGCTGCAGCTCAACCTCACCTACAACAGCAATATGACCAATATCCGCAAGATTAACCAGAATGTCTCGCAGATATCTTCAGGCTCTTCTGTGTGGATGGCTGAGCTCAGTGCTGAGTATGCCCTCACCACATACCTCACAGTACGGGCCTTCTTCCAGACAAACATCAATACCCCATATATCTCCAATGCTTATCCCAATTCCACCACCAAAGGTGGCTTGACCATACGATTCTCATTCTAAACCACTCACACATTAACGCTTTAACACATTAACACATTGAATAACGACCGCTTTACAAACTATGACGATGAGGTGAAACAACTTGTGCTTGACTTCGAAAGTACTGTCATGCAAGGCAAGATGCAGTTCTACGACATCGATGAGCTCGAGATGATAATCGACTATTATCTCGAGGTAGATGACAAGGAACCGCTAATTTCTGCCATTCACCTTGGCGAGCGTTTATATCCCGATAGCATAGAGATGAAGATAAGGCGTGCACATTGGTATGTCCTAAACAAGGAGAATGCCAAAGCCCTGTCGCTTCTGCAAGCACTCGAGAATCAAGATCCATCCGATACCGATGTTTCCTACTCGCTCGGCGTTGTATACAGTGAGATGGGCGAGAGTGAAAAAGCCATCAAATATTATCTCCGCGCCGCCGAAGACGGATGGCAGCTCGGCCGCATCTATGCCAATATTGCCGAGGAGTACTATCGTGGCCAGCAGTGGCATCAGGCCATCGAATACTATCTCAAGGCATTCCGCACCGACTCCTACGACGAGCAGATGCTCTGCACCTACCTCGACACCTGTGAACAGGCCGGCGTCTGCGACGAGGCCTACGAGTTTCTGAACCTCTATGTTGGCGAGCATCCCTATAGCAAGATTGGCTGGTATTGCCTCGGATGCGTCTGCCGCGACCTCTCTCTCTGCGAGCGCGCTGTAGATGCTTTCGAGTATGCTCTGGCTATCGATAAGAATTACACCTCGGCCTATATTGAGCTCTCGCTGGCCTATGAACAACAGGACAAGATTGGCGATGCTGCCACTGCCCTTACGCGTGCTCTCGACAGTGCTCCCGACCGTGGCGAGCTCTACCGTGCCCTTGGCCAGCTCTTCATGCGTCACGATAACTTCGAGACAGCTGTGCCATATCTCCGTAAGTCGCTCGACGAGAACCCCAGGGATGCCGATACCTTGGCCAACCTAGGCCTTTGCCAGCTTAGGCTTGAAGACGATGCTGCCGCTCTTGCATCGGCACGCAAGGCAATATCCATCGACCCGGAATGCGCCGACGCGCTGCTCTGCATGGCGATGGTCTACGACTGTCGCGACAATGTGGATGCTGCATCCGACTTCTTCGAGCGCATCATCTCTTCTGAGCGATGCTCCGAGCATCACTGCCGTTTCTATACGCTTTTCCTTTTCAGTCACGGCAACTACAGCCTTCTCATAGACTTCGCCGAGGAATCTCTCGAGCTCTATCCTCATGACCTGTTCTACAGTACCTATGCTGCTGCGGCCTACTACTACACCAACCGCTACAACCGCCTGCGGCGCATTCTCCCCGACGTGCACCCAAGCCTACTCCGCGAGCTCTGCCCCGAGATGTGGGACAATCCCCGAGTGGCGCCGCTTCTTGAACTGCTACCAAACGAAAACAACAATAAAAACGCAAAGCAATGAAAAAGGCAATTATCCTTTTGTCTTTCTTGTCATTTTTGACATTGGGCATATCCGCGCAGGATGCCGCCGGTGTGGCCGAGGCTGTCCGTGGCGACACAGCCTCCACAGGCTGGGTGGCATCTCTGCTCCACTGGTATGATGCCAACATGAATTACCTTGCCGTGGGAGCCCTCATGACCCTCGAGAGTTCGTTCATACCCTTCCCGTCAGAGGTGGTCATTCCCCCGGCTGTTTATGTGGCCTGCAATCCTGAGAGCGCGGGCGGCATGCAGGTATGGCTGGTGGTACTGGCAGGCACCTTGGGTGCCTTGCTGGGAGCAATAATAAACTACTTGCTATCCATGTGGCTGGGCCGCCCCATCATCTATGCTTTCGCGCGTGGCCGGTTGGGACGCATGTTGCAACTCTCCGAAGAGAAATTGGAACGTGCCGAACGCTACTTCAACGATCATGGTGTGGTGTCTACTCTCGTGGGCCGCTTCATACCTGTCATCCGGCAGCTGATATCCATCCCCGCAGGTCTTGCCCGAATGAATATGCTGTCGTTTGCCTTCTTCACCACCCTCGGCGCGCTGGCATGGAATTGCGTGCTTGCCCTTCTGGGATGGCTTGCTTATCAGGCTGCCGACCCGACGGTCATCGAGCAGTATAGCCGCCAGCTGAGTATCATCATCGTCGCCGTGTTTGTGGCAGTGGTGGCGTTCTTTGTTGTGCGGTATATGATTAAACGCCGAAAGAAATGATTATCTGTATCTACTCCGAGGCCTGAACGTCGCAAAACCGTTGCTGGTTCGACGTTTCTCTGACTTCCAGTCGGAGGGAGTACGGAGCGGGTACGGAGGGGGTACGGAGAGAGTGCGGAGAAGGGATTGTAAATCAGTGGTTTGATAATATAATAAGTGATAATGGATACGCAAGATATTCGCAATCAGTTTCCTATACTCAATACCGAGGTGCATGGCCATCCGCTGGTGTACCTCGACAACGCAGCCACGACGCAGAAGCCGTCGGCTGTGATTGATGCGCTTGATGAATATTACCGTCACGGCAATGCCAATATCCACCGTGGTGCCCACCATCTGGCCGCCGAGGCTACGGAGGCTTACGAGAAGGTGCGTCGCCAGGTGCAGGCGCTCATAGGAGCCCGCCACCATTACGAGATTGTTTTCACGCGCGGCACTACGGAGAGCATCAATCTCGTGGCGTCGTCGTTTGCCAAGCGCTATTTTAAGGGCGATGACGAGGTTATTGTTTCCGGCATGGAGCATCACAGCAACATTGTGCCGTGGCAGCTGGCAGGTGCTACGCTGCGCCCCATCCCGTTCAGCGACGAAGGGGTGCTGGATCTCAAGGCCTGCGAGGCACTCTTCAACGAGCATACAAGGATTGTGGCTGTCTGTCATGCTTCGAACACACTTGGAACCGTCAACCCGATAAAGGAGATTGTCGCTATGGCACATGCGCACGGTGTGCCGGTGCTGGTCGACGGTGCGCAGGCGGTGTCGCACATGCTGGTCGACGTGCAGGCTCTGGGGTGCGACTTTTACTGCTTCTCGGGCCACAAGATGTACGGCCCGATGGGCGTTGGCGTGATGTACGGGCGCGAGGAACTGCTCGGCGAGATGCCGCCGTACCAGGGTGGGGGAGAGATGATAAGCGAGGTGACATTCGAGCGCACCACCTACAATGAGCTACCCTTCAAGTTTGAGGCTGGTACCCCGTCGGTGGGCGACGTCATTGGGCTTGGCAAGGCCATAGAGTTCATGCAAGGCATGGGTATTGAGACCATCGCCGCCCAGGAGGCCGATCTGTTGGCCTATTCTACACAGAGCCTCGCCGAGCTTCCGGGTATACGCTTTTTTGGCAGCGCTCCGCAGAAAACTTCGGTGCTGTCGTTCCTTGTTGGAGACAGCCATCCCTACGATGTGGGCACGCTGCTCGACCAGTTCGGCATTGCCGTGCGCACAGGACACCACTGCACGCAGCCTGTCATGGACCGCTTCGGCATACCCGGAACTGTCCGTGCCAGTTTTGCCGTCTATAACACCCGCGCCGAGGTCGACGCCCTTGTCGCCGCACTCCGCCGTATAATGCCTATGCTACAATAGCCATGTTGCAGACTTTACATATTGAAAACTATGCGCTCATCCGCCAGACGGACATCCGGTTCGACGGGGGCTTTGTCGCCATCACTGGCGAGACTGGAGCGGGCAAGAGCATCATGCTCGGAGCCTTGGGCCTGCTGCTCGGCCAGCGTGCCGACACAGCTGTGTTGGCCGAGAAGGATCGCAAGTGCGTGGTGGAGGCGACCTTCGATATTGCCGGACTGGGGCTTGAGGGGCTTTTTGCTGAGGCCGACGTCGACTACGACGATCGCCTAATACTGCGCCGCGAGATACTGCCATCGGCCAAAAGCCGCGCTTTCGTCAACGACACACCGGTGCAGCTGCCGTTCCTCAAGCAGTTGGGCACAAGGATAATCGACATACACTCCCAACATCAGACGCTCACACTTGCCGACAGCGGCTACCGGCTGGCACTGTTAGATACGCTCGCGGGCGGCAAAGAACTGGCTGCTTATCGCGACGCCTACCGGGAGTATGCTTCGCTGAAGCGGGAACTGGAGACACTGACCGCCACCGAGGCGCAGAACCGCAAGGAGCAGGACTATCTGCAGTTCCAGTTCGACGAGCTCAACGATGCCCGTCTGGCTCCCGACGAACAGCTTGAGTTGGAGCAGGAGTCGCAGCTGTTGGCGCACGCTGAGGCGGTGCGCGAAGGGTTGGCGACAGCCGCTGCCATGCTTGATGACGACACCGAGCAGGCAGTGCTGGCACGGCTAAGACGGGCTAAAAGCGCACTGTCTCATGTGGCAGATTACCATAAGGATGCCGCAGAGCTGTTGGCGCGTCTTGATTCGGCGCTCATTGAGCTTGACGATGTCGACAGCAGTCTGCTTGAGGCCGCCGACGGCGTGATATACAGCCCCGAAAGGCAGCAGCAGGTAGATGACCGTTTGGCACTGATATACCGCCTGGAGAAGAAGCATGGCGTGGAGGATGTGGCGGCCTTGATAGCTTTGCGCGATGAACTTGACGCGCGTCTGCAAGCTATCATGACCCTCGACAGCCGCATTGAGGCATTGATGGAACGTGTCGACAAGGCGTTTGCTATAGTGCAGGAGGCTGCAGGGAAGCTTACCAAGGCGCGTCATAAAGCCGGAGAGGGTTTGGCGAAAGGCATACTGCCAACTTTGCACGAGCTTGGTATGCCGGAGGCCCGTTTCAGTGTGGAACTGACTGCCACGGCCACCTATGGTGCCAATGGACATGATGCGGTAGCCTTCCTGTTCAATGCCAACAAGGGTGGCGAGTTGCGCGATTTGGCCAAGGTGGCGTCGGGCGGCGAGCTGTCGCGCCTGATGCTGGCAATAAAGAGCATGCATACTTCGCGCACACTGCTGCCAACCATTATATTTGATGAGATTGACACAGGTGTTTCGGGTGACATAGCGAGTGCTGTTGGCCGCATTATGTGCCGCATGGCGGAACGGATGCAGGTGGTGGCGATAACGCACCTGCCGCAGATTGCCGCCAAGGCAGGCCAGCACCAGAAGGTTTACAAGGAGACTGACGGCGAGCGAACGGTGTCGTGTATAAGGGAATTGTCTGCGGATGAACGTATAACAGAGGTTGCTGTTATGCTCAGCAGTGACCCACCGACAGCGGCGGCGTTACAGACGGCAAAGGAGCTGATGGCATGAAGTACTATCTTGTAGGGTATATGTACAGCGGCAAGACCACCTTCGGACGCCGTCTGGCTGCCGAGCGTGGAATGGAGTTTCTTGACCTCGACCGTGCTTTCGAGGAACGCTATCACTATACGGTGCCGCGTTTCTTCGCGCAGTTTGGCGAGACAGCGTTCCGCAAGCTTGAAACACAGATGCTGCACGATACCGCCTCCCTTGACAATGTGGTTGTTGCCACCGGTGGCGGCACCCCGTGCCATAACGGCAACATGGACTTTATCTTGGCTAATGGCACTGCAATATATCTGCAGATGACCGTGGACAGTCTGTTGCAACGAGCCTTGAACAGCCGCAATCCGAGACCTCTTATGCAAGGGTTGACACACGACGAGGTGCGTGCCAAGATAGAGACTCAAATAAAAGAGCGCGAAGTTTTCTACCTCCGCGCTCCCATTGTTGTTGACGGGCTTGCCCCGCAGCTTTAGTAAGCAAATGCCGACCCTCCAAGGAACTCGCGCATAATACTGTTGTAGGGTATGAATTTGTCGTCTACCGGCAGCAGAAGTTCCGAGAAGTCCAGCAACTGGCGTGCAATGGAGTATTCCGAACAGTCTTCCGGTACTTGCTTGAGCAGAGGCTCGGCGTAGCGTTTCAGGACGCCGAGTTCGTAGAGCAGAGCGCTGTTGAACATTACATTGGCGTTCTCTTGATAGGGGAAGATGTGCTTGCGTTCGCCACGCACAACTTCAGGCCAGCGCCTGATTGTCTCGTAGGCATTCCATCCACGGAAGTTGTTGTCGCGCACTATGCGGCGCACCAAGCGGTTGTCGGTGCCGTGTATGATGTTCTGGTCGTCAATGGAGAGCTGTGTCAGGGCGCTGACGTACACCTTGAATTTCAGGTTTTCGTCAATCTGTGCAGTAAGCTTTGGGTTTAGGGCATGAATACCTTCAACTACGAGGATGCTGCGGGGTCCTAGCTTGAGGGTTTTGCCGCTGTAGTATGGCTCACCTTTGATAAAGTCGAAGGTTGGTATCTTCACTTCTTCGCCTCGGAAGAGGGCAAGCAGTTGTTCATTCAATAGCGGTATGTCAAGGGCATCGATGCTCTCGAAGTCGTATTCACCGTTGGGCAGCTTAGGCGTGCGTTCGCGTTCCATAAAGTAGTCGTCAAGCGACAGCTGGCATACGTCGTAGCCCAGTACGCTCAGCTGTACGCTCAAACGGCGGCACGATGTAGTTTTGCCGGAACTGGAGGGCCCAGCAAGCAGCACCATGCGTGCGCCGCTTTGACGTACTTGGTCGGCGATTTCGGCGTATTTCTTCTCGTGAAGTGCTTCGGCAAGCAGTATCAGTTGCTGTCCACCGCCATTGTAGACTATTCGGTTGTAGTCGGCGATGGTAGACATGTGCATCAAGTCAACCCATTGGTGGTGCTCGCGGAATATGGAGAAGAGCTTCGGTGTGTCGGAGTAGAGCGACAGTTTGTCAGGGTGTTCGGGGTCTGCGCACTGCAGCATGTAGCCTTCCTCAAAGATCCTGAAGTCCCAGCACTGTATGCAACCTGTCGAAGGCGCCAGTTTGCCGCTTATCTTATGCACGGTGCCGTCAAGGAAGTTCATTTCAATATACAGCTGCCTCAAATGCTCCAGAAGATAGAGTGTCTTTGGTATACGTTCGTTACGGACAAGCTCGATGGCATCGCTTAGCAGCATAGTGCGGCATACAAATGGAATATCGGCCTCTTGTATGGCTATCATGCGCTCGCGCACGGTGCTGCACACTTCCATCTGGCTCGGCAGGTTCTCGCCCTCGATACGGCAGTAAAAGCCGTTCTGCAGCGAGTGGTCTATGTGAAGTTCTGCCTCCGGAAAACAGTCTCTCACTGCTTTATAAAGCATGAAGTGCAGCGAGTTGCGGTAAAGGCGGAAACCCTGCCTGTCGGTGATGTTGAGCAGGCGTATTGTCTTGGGGTTGTATATGCGGTACTGCAGCGGCTCAACTTTGTTGTTGACCAATGCGCCCAGTATCGGCCACGGCGCCTTGCCATCCTTGGCCATAACGGCTTTGGTGTATTCCTCGGCCAGTTCTGCCACCTTTGTGCCTTGTGGCACCATCTTGCGCTCGCCGGTGTTGACAAGCACTATCTCTACTTCTGTCATGATGCCATCGTTTCTTCAATCTCTTTGACGGTCTTTGGTATCGGCTTGCCAAGCACGCGAGAGCCCGTCTCTGTCACAAGTATGTCATCTTCTATGCGTATGCCGCCAAAGTCTTTCCATTTTTCAAGCTCGTCGAAGTTTACGAAGTCCTTGCATGTGCCTTCGGCGTTCCATTTGTCTATGAGCGCCGGTATGAAATAGCATCCGGGCTCGTCGGTGATGACGAAGCCGGGCTGCAGCTTGCGGCCGCAGCGCAGGCTGCCGAGGCCGAACTGCTCGCTGGGGCGGGTCTCCTCGTCGTAGCCCACGTTTATCTGGCCGTAGTTCTCCATGTCGTGCACGTCGAGACCCATCATGTGGCCCAGGCCGTGGGGCATCAGCAGGCTGTGTGCGCCGTTGGCCACGATGTCGTCTACCGAGCCTTTCAGTATGCCGAGACCCTTGTAGCCCTCGGCCAGCACGCGGCTGGCGGCTTGGTGCACCTCCTTGTAGGTGATGCCGGGACGGGTGACACGCTGAGCCTCAAGGTTGGCGTTGAGCACTATCTCGTAGATGGTCTTCTGCCGCTCGTCGAACTTGCCTCCCACCGGCACCGAACGAGTAATGTCGGAGCAGTAGTTCATCGGAGTCTCGCATCCGGCGTCCATAACCAGCATGCGGCCCACTTCCAGCTTGTTGTTGTGGCCGTGGTTGTGCAGGGTCTCGCCGTGCACGGTCATGATGATGGGGAAACTCACGGGACCGTTGCCTTTCCATGCCTCGCCTTCCATAAAGCCAGCCAGCTCGTACTCGTAGCGGCCCGGCATAGCCAGCTTCATGGCTCCCACATGCATGTTGTAGGCTGTGGCTATGGCTTTCTCGATCTCTTCTATCTCTTCGGCGCTCTTGATGCTGCGCTGCTTGACGCATGCCAGTATCAGCTCTAGCGACGCGTGGCGGTCAACCGACGAGTTGCCCATGCCCAGCCAGTCGCCAAGGTCGGCACGTATGTCGGCACGGTACGGCGGCAAATACAGTGGCATTGGCGAACCCGTGGTGGGCGACTTCATTGCGGAAATCATTTCGCGCAGCTTCTTCAGCGGTGCGGTGTTCTCCACGCCCACGCTGGCGGCCAGCTCTGCTACACTGGGCAGTGGGCCGGTCCATATTATGTCGTCTATGTCGTAGTCGTCGGCGAAGATATAGTCTTTGCCGTTGTCACAGTCAATCACTCCAACCAGATCTTCCCTCTGCAACCCGAAGAAGTAGAGGAAAGTGCTGTCCTGGCGGAACCAATAGGTGTTGTCTTTGTAGTTGCAGGGGGCCTCATGGTTGCCCGGAATGATGATGAAGCCGTGCCCTACGTCTTTGCGCAGTTGTTCGCGGCGTGCGATATAGGTTTCTTTCTTGAACATATTTTTTTTTGTTTTACTTTGATAACGTCTTCAATCGGTTTTTATTGTTGCGCCCTCTCAAAAATACAATATATTCTTCTTTGAAGAATATATAATACAATGGTTGTCATATTCGGCAAGTCAATATCAACGCTATACCAAGTCTATACCAACGCTATGGTATTCACAGGGTGCTGCCATGGTGTTCCCGGGGTGCTTTATCACTGATTGGCTGTCAGTCGGTGGTAGTGGCAGGTGAGCAGCTCGCCGTTGTCGTCGTAGAGGTGCAGGCCGTTGCCCTCACAGTAGCGCCACACTTTACAGCTCTTGCATTGCCCTTTGTGCGCCCATGAGCGGTCGCGCATGTTTTGGAAGCGGTTCTGCCACACATCCCACAAGTCGTCTGTGTATATGCTGCCTTGGTCCATGTTGCTGCGCACCGAAGTGCAGCCGCTGATGGCGCCGTTGCAGCGTATTGAGGCTACCTCTACACCGCTACGGCAATAGAAGAAATGGTCGCGCACCTTCTGCTCATATTCGCCCAGGAAGCCCTCGCAGGCATAACTTACATGAATACGGTTGTCGTTCTCGCGGCAATCTTTGATGAAGTCCAATATTTCGCGGAACTGCCTGTCCGTCAGCTGCAACTCTTTGTCTCCTGCCGCTCTCCCCATGGGGAATATGCTAAAGAGTCGCCAAGAGCATACTCCGAGCTCGACAAGGTATTCCTTGAATTCCGCCAGTTGACCTATATTGTGCGGATTGACGCAAGTCACCACATCCCACAGCACCTCGTCCTGTGCTGCCAGCAGCTTTATGGCCTCTGTGGCTTTGCCATACGAGCCGTCGTGTTGCCTCAGCCAGTTGTGCTCATTTTTTAGCCCATCAAGACTCACAGTGATGGAGTGCATACCTGCTTCCATCAAGCTCTCCAGTCGCCGTGCGCCAAGCATGTAACCATTAGTGACTACACCCCATGGGTAGCCCCTGCGGTATAGCTCAAGCCCCACCTCCTCAAGGTCGTTGCGTAGCAACGCTTCGCCTCCGGTTATGATGATGAATGTCTTGTGAGGGTCTACATGTGGCGTAAGACTGTCAATGGCTTTCAAGAAATCCTCTGCTGGCATGTCTGGCACTTCGGGTTGCACTTTGCAGTCGCTGCCGCAGTGGCGGCAATGCATGTTACATCGCAGTGTGCACTCCCAAAAGAGACTCCTTAAAGGATGCAACTGCTCGCGATTCTTTCGCAATCTCCGCTGCAGTTCCAACCCAACATGTTGCCGTAACTCCAGCCCCATAACGATAACTGCTACTTCTCTTCCAGCTCTATCTCCATCGTCTTGATGAAGGTCCCTTGGTACATTCCGTTGGCTTTGCTCCTGTCTACATTGTCAACAGGAACTTCAAGTAGCTGGTTCTTATATTCCCCCTCGGCTTTGCCGTCGGTGTCGCGCACTAGCACGCGTACGCTCTCCCGTGGCATGTCCTGTGTTTTCAGCACGAAGCGCCCCTGCCCGTCGGTCCTCACCTCGTTATTCTTCAGATAGCGCTGTATATTGTCCTGGTCGCCATATATCGTGTCAGCGGTGGCGTTGAGCCCTCTTTCCAGCATATTGATGGCAATGCCCTTTACCGGTTTGCCTTCGGTATCCTTTACGTGGCCGCTGATGTGGAAGTCCATTGTGGGCACGCCGTACATAAGTCTTATTTCCTCGCGTGGCCTTGGAGTGGGCTTGGGCTCTGGCTTAGGAGCAGACAACTCCTTGGTACTGTGGCATGACGAGAAGCCCATCAGCCCCATCAGCGACAGTATCAGCCAGTCTTTCAGTTTAAGAAACTTTATCTTCATTTAAAAATAACGCCGCTGATTGGAAAATATTGTGTATCTTTGCACTTTGTTTAATGAAAGCATTATGATAAAGACTGTAATAGCAGGGCCTTGCAGCGTCGAGAGCCGTGAGCAGCTGCGGCAGATCACGGCGGCCCTCTCCGCCATGCCACGGGTGTCGCTCATCCGTGCCGGTGTATGGAAGCCGCGCACGCGTCCAGGTGGCTTCGAGGGGCTCGGCGAGCCGGCTTTGCAGTGGATGCAGGAGCTGGCACAGGAGTATGGTGTGCAGTATTGTTGTGAGGTAGCCCGTCCCGAGCATGTTGAGCTATGCCAGCGCTACGGCGTCACTACGGTGTGGATAGGGGCGCGCACCACGGGCAACCCCTTTATGGTCGAGGAACTGTGCGCTGCTCTCGCCGGTAGCGGGATGACTGTGCTGGTGAAAAACCCCACGAGCCCCGACGTTAGCCTCTGGCTCGGTGCTATCGAGCGTGTGCAGCAGGCTGGCGTGGCCGCTGTAAGCGCAGTACACCGCGGCTTCGCTATGTACCACAACCACGGCTACCGCAACGAGCCTCTCTGGGAGGTGCCAATGACCCTGCGGCGCGAAATGCCCCAGATACCGCTTCTGTGTGACCCCAGCCACATCGGCGGTCGTAGCGACCTGGTTGCCCAGCTCGCAAACACGGCGGCACAGTTCGACTACGACGGTCTTATGGTCGAGGTGCATCCCGACCCGGAGTCAGCCCTCACCGACGTCCCGCAGCAGCTCACCCCCGCCGCTTTTGCCGACCTGCTTTCCTCGCTCCCGTCTGTCGCCTCTCATCTCTCACCGGTTACCTCCCAGCAGCTCCTTCCTCTGCGCCGCCAGATAGACGAGATAGACCACGAGCTGCTGTCGCTCCTTGCTCGTCGCATGGAGATGTCGCGCCAGATTTCCTTTATCAAACGCGAACTCCAGATGCCTGTATACCAGTCCAACCGTTGGGCCGACGTTGTCGCCGACCGCATGGAGCAGGCTGCAGCCCTGGGTCTCGACGCCGATTTTACAAGAGCCTTGTTGGAGAAGATTCACGGCGAGAGCATCCGCGTGCAGCTTGCCGACGAGGCATAAAACAACAACCTCCACCCAAAAGGGAGGAGGTTGCTGCACTTTAGACTATTATGAAAAAAACTTTTTCCTTTCTTTATTCAGCGGGAACGACGCTGACATAGCTGCGGTCCTCGCGGCCTTTGTGGAATTTTACCACGCCGTCGATGAGGGCATACAGCGTGTGGTCCTTGCCCATACCGACGTTCTGGCCGGGGTTGTGGGCGGTACCGCGCTGGCGGACGATGATGTTGCCGGCGATGCACTTCTGACCGCCAAAAATCTTAACGCCTAAGCGTTTGCTTTCGGATTCACGACCGTTGCTGGAACTACCAACACCTTTTTTGTGTGCCATATTGTTTCTTGTTTTTAACGGTTAGACATTAGTTGATGCTGTCAATCTTAATCTGGGTCAAGTAGTCGCGGTGACCGTTCATCTTCTGATAGCCTTTGCGACGGATTTTCTTGAACACCAAAACTTTATCGCCCTTGAGATGGCGGATGACAGTGGCCTTGACGTTTGCGCCTGCAATGTAAGGTTTGCCAACCTCGATTTTGCCATCATTGTCTTTAAGCATCACGGTGTCAAAAGAGACTTCGCTACCCTCGTCGTTGTGGAGGCGGTTGACGAAGATCTTCTGATCTTGGGCGACCTTGAATTGCTTGCCTGCGATTTCTACGATTGCGTACATTTTCTTTTATTTGTTTGTTTTTTAATTATTTCCAACGGTTTGGAAGCGCTTTTTGCCCCACAAATCGGACTGCAAAGATACGAACATTTTTCAATCTGGCAAAATCTTTTTGTTTTTTATCATCTTTTTAACACTTCAGTTCCGCCGTGGCAACTTGGAGGGCACAGGTATCGGTATGTTGGGTGTGTCGAAATGCATCAGCGTGTCAGTCATAAATGTGTGGCTCCATTTGGCGCTGCCGGCGAAGATGCCTACGGCTCCGTTGACGTTGCTGTATGCTTGCGCCTGTTCGGCAAAGGCTGACCCCATGCTGTTGGCCCGCGCCACGCTGATGAGGTATTTCATGCGCGCCGGTGTGATGCTCTCCATGGTGATGGTGTACCAGTGCTTGAAGTCCTGCGTGTCGTTGACCACCTCGTTTGTGTCTTTATATATGGGTATGAAGAGGTTGATCGGATAGTCGGTGCATCCGTCAATTTGGCGGTCGGTGAACATGAGACTTGAGTAAAGATAGCCGCCAAGAGGCAGGTTGGGCGACACGTCGTTGGATGTTATCTCGTTGTTGTCGTTTAGGATAAAGTAGGTGTGACTGACGGTGTCTATTGTGCGGTATCGGTCGGCATACACTTCATGGCGCATGCCACTGTCGCGGACTGTGACGGTGAGCTGGTAGTATTCGGCAAAGTTGGCGCTATCGCTGAACTGCGGTATGGCGGTGATGAAGTTGAACGTCGGGCTGGCCCACTCTACAAGGAAGTTGAGTCTCATCTTGGGTACCGGCGGCACGTAAGTCTCTGCGGTGACTTCGCCTTTTGGTGTACTGATTACGGCTCGCAACTGGTCGCCGGAACGCAACGTGTCGGGGAAGAAGTAATTGCAGCGCCCCACGCTGTCGGGATAGAGCGGAACACCGTTGCGCCACAATGTTATGTTGGCTCCGGCCACAGGGTGTGTGGTCACTGTGTCGAGGAAGAAGGCTGTGTTGCTGAAGTTGAGGAAAGCGCGCTTGTTGGCTTGTGGCACGGCGTTGAGAACCATCAGGTCATCGGCGCCGGTGTCGTCAATTTCCAGCACTTTCTCGCATCCGCCGAGCAGCAACACTGCGGCAATAATAACGATGGTTTGTATATGTTTTCTCATATTCTGCTATTGTCTTAACTTCTTAAAAATACAATGTATACGCTGCCGATGGCAGGAATGGGAATAGCGATAGCTGCACGAAGGCTGTGGGGTAACCGCGGTAGGTGTAATCGGCGCTGCGGTAGACCATATAGGGGTTCTGACGGTTGTAGACGTTGTAGATGCTTACGCTGATGGTGCGGTGCGGCGCGGCGATACGGCCCCAGGGCTTGAACTTGCGGTGGAAGTTGATACCGAGATCCAAGCGGTGGTAGTTTGGCAGGCGGTAGTTGTTGCGGCCCTCGATGTGCGAAAGCTGCGGGTACTGGCGGCTGGAGCGGTTGTAGTCGTCGGGGTCGTCGCTGGCCACGGGGTATCGCTTAGTGGCCAGTGTGGCGGTGTTGCCGGTCGAGAAGACCCATGTTACGCTTGCATCGATGGTGGGGCTTATCTTGTAGCTGAGCACTATCGACAGGTCGTGGCGCCGGTCGTACTTGGCTGGGAACTCTTTGCCTCCGTTGAGCACCTGTCCCTCGCGGTCGAAGTGGCGCATGGTACGGCTCCAGGTGTAGGCTACCCAGCCTGTGAGCTTGCCGAAGTCGCGCTGTGCCAGCAGTTCAATGCCGTAGCTGTAGCCCTCGCCGGCCACCACGAGGCTCTCCCAGTTCTCGCTGCTGCCGAAGAAGGTGGCGCCGTCCTTGTACTCTATCAGGTTGTTCATCTTCTTGTAGTAGGCCTCCACCGAGAAGTCGGCTATGGCTCCGAGGCTGTAGAACACGCCTGCTGCAACCTGGTGGCTCTCCATGGGTTTCACCTTGGCGGTGACGGGCACCCACAGGTCTGTGGGCATGCTGATGCCGGTGGTGGAGAGCAGATGCACATACTGTTTCATCCAGGCGTAGCCTGCCTTGAGCGAGAAGCCTTCGGCAAGCATCACGCGGCCGCTGACGCGTGGCTGCAGCGACGGGTAGAAGACGTCGTCGACTTGAAAGCCGCTGGCATGCAGGCCGAGGTTGAGCTTCACGGCGTCGCTCACCGACCAGTCGTCCTCCACATAGGCCGTCATCTCGTTGGCCATTACTTTGGCACTGGCTATGCTGCTGTCCATCTTGAAGGCTCCATTCATCTGGATGGAGTCGTAGTAGTCGACGCTGGCGTTGGCCACCTCGGGGCTGAACCAGTGGCGGGTCAGTGCGGCGCCGTACTTGATGACGTGCGACGGGTGTGGCAGGTAGTCGAAGTCGAGCCTGGCCGTCAGGTCCTGTATGCCTGAGTGATAGTCGCCAGTGACAGTCGATGGGCTGCCACCTTCGTTGGTGGCGCTCTTCTCTATGCTGCCTATGATAATGTTGTTATATTGCGTGTATGATATCTGTGCGTTGAGGAAGGTCTTGGGCGTGAGCTCGTAGTTCCAGCGCAGAGCACCAACGAGGTTGCCCCACTGGTTCCCCATGCCCATGCGCATGTCTTCGTTGAGCGAGGTTACTGTATTTATCTTGCCGTGTACCTTGTCTTTACCCCAGTAGAAGCTGCCGTATAGGCGTGAGCGGTCGCTGAACTTGTGCGTCACCTTGGCGTTAAGGTCGTAGAAATAGTATCCGGCGTCGACTTTGGCGTTGTTGGCCTCGGTGCTGCCGGTGCTGCTCTCCTTGGTGGCGTTGTTTATGGCCATGATGGTGGGTATCATGATAAGCTCGGCGTAGGTGCGGCGCGCCGACACGCTGAAGGTGGTCTTCTCTTTCACAATGGGACCTTCAAGGTTCAGCTTGGCCGATATCAGGCCTACCGAGACATTGCCGTGCAGCTCCTGGTCGTTGCCGTTGTTCTGCGTGATGTCTACCACCGAGCTCAGCCTGCCGCCGAAGCGGGCGGGGAAGGAGCCTTTGTATAGTGTGACATTCTTCACGGCGTCGGTGTTGAAAGCCGAGAAGAAGCCGCCTAGGTGGCTCACGTTGTACAGCGGTACGCCGTCGAGCAGGAATAGGTTCTCGTCAGGGCCGCCGCCGCGCACATACATGCCGCTGTTGCCCTCGCTGCCGCTCTGCACGCCGGGCATCAGCTGCAGCGCCTTGATGATGTCGGCTTCGCCGAACATCACGGGCACCGACTTGATCTTCTCAACGGTCATCTCCGTGGCGCTCATCTGCGACGAGCGGCTGTCGCCCACGCGCTCGGCGGTGATGGTCACCTCGTCGAGCTGCAGGCTCGGCACCAGCCGCACGCTGAGCTGCCGGTTCTTGTCGAGCGTGAAGGCGAAGTGCTGTGGCTCATAGCCCACGTATTGCACCTTGAGCTCCACCTCGCCGCGTGGCAGTGTCAGCGAGAAGCGCCCATAGGGGTTGGTTACGGTGCCCTTGCCACTGCGCGAGTCCACCACCGTGGCGCCGATTAGCGTCTCGCCGCTCTTGGTGTCGCTCACCGTCCCGCTGATGGTGTACTTCTGCCCCGCCGCCGCCAACGGCAGCAGCAACAACAGAACAATGATAATCCTTTTTATTGTATTGTTTGCCATGATTCTCATCTATATCTTCTCCAGCAGCTCCTTTACCGTCAGGCCCAGCACGGGGTGGCGGTAGTCGGGCATGATTTCCGCCAGCGGCTCCAGCACGAACTGGCGCAGGTGCATGCGGGGGTGGGGGATGGTCAGCTCAGCAGACTCTATCACCTCGTCGTTGTAGAAGATGAGGTCTATGTCCATCGGGCGGCTGCTATACAGCTTGCTGCCTGCTTTGCGCACACGCCCCAGCTCGGCTTCAATGGCCAGCGCCTCGTGCAGCACCTCGTGGGCTGTCATGGCGGTCTCCACCAGCAGTCCACGGTTGAAGAAATTGGGCTGTGGGGCGTCAAACTCCCCCCACGGCTCGGTCTCATAGACCCGTGAAGCGGCAGCGACGGTGCCGATACGTTCTTGTATCAGCGCCGTCGCCTGCTGTATCAGTGCTTGGCGGTTACCTTGATTACCGCCTATGAGTAGTGCCACTCGGTTCATCCGCAATGTATGAAGCTCTCGACGAGCTCGAGGGTTTTCTGCGGGTCTTTGCCTATGTCGGCGCGCAGGGTGCGGTCGTTGAAGGCGCGCAGCTCTTTGATGATGCCGTCGATGAGTTGCGGGGCGAAGATACCGTCCTGCTCATACACCGCACGGTCTTTCTCCAGCAGGTCGGCGCTGGCGGCGCAGCTGTCGGGCAGCACATCGAGCTTGGCCAGCACTTCTTCGTGCTCGAAGATGTTGACGCTCACATAACGGTCTTTGGCATACTGCACGGCGTTCTCCATCTCGAAGCCGTGACGTGCCGCCACTGCCATGCCGGCGAGCAGCAGGTACACGTTGGCCGAGCCGTCGGGCGTGCGCAGCTCTATGGTCTGCTTGCGGCTGAAGTCCACCTTGTCTTTTGCCTCCAGCGGGTTGGCGTGGGCCATCATGTTACCGGCGCTCTTGCTCCAGCCCAGCGGCACGCGCACCATGGCGCTGCGGTTGCGGTCGCCCCAGCAGATGTTCGTGGGGGCCTCCTGATGCGGCACCAGGCGGAAGTAGCTGGTGGGGTTGGTGTTGCCGAAGGCGGTGAGGGAACCTGCCAGCGACAGTATGCCCGCCATGGTCTTCATGGCCGTCTCGCTCAGGCCGTCGGCGCCCACGTACATGTTCTTGCCGTCTTTGCTCACGCGGGTGTGCACATGCATTCCGCTGCCGGCCTTGCCGACGGTAATCTTGGGGGCGAAGGTGACTGTGATGCCGTACTTGTAGCCCAGCTCGCGCATCATCCACTTGGCTATCACCAGCTGGTCGGCGGCGCGCTCAAGCTGTGTGGGCAGGAACTCAATCTCGTTCTGCTCGTACATCATTTCGCCATGGGTGAAGTTGCCCACCTCGCTGTGGCCGTACTTGATCTCGCCGCCGGCGGCAGCAATCATACGCATGGCCTCGGTGCGGAACTCCTCGAACTTGCAGAAGGGCATGCTCACATGGTAGCCGTGCTGGTCCTCAGGCATGTAGTCATCCTCCTTGGGAGCTATGACGTAGTATTCCAGCTCACCCATCACCTCGAACTCCATGCCGCCTGTAGCCTCGCGGAAGGCGCGTCCGGCCTTCTGCAGCGTGTATTCGGGGGCCATGGCGAAAGGCTCGCCGTCCTTGGTGTAGAACGAGCACAGCAGGTCGAGTGTGGGTACCTCGGTGAAGGGGTCGAGGAAAGCCGTGCGGAAGCGCGGTATGACATAGAGGTCCGAGTTGCCGGCCTCGATGTAGGGGAACAGCGAGCTGCCGTCCACGCGTTCGCCGCTGGTTAGCACCTCGTCGGCGTGCTCCAGGCTCTGGATGACGAAATTGAGCGTGTGCAGACGCCCGTCGTCAGCCATGTAGCGGAAGTTGATCATCTCTATCTGGAATTCCTCGATGATCTTGAGGATATCTTGTTTGGTGAACTCGGCCTGCGGTTTCTGCAGGAAAGCCACCAGTGGATTGGGGTTGAACTTCAGTTGTTCTTGTGTCATATATGGTGTTGTTTTTATGTGTTTGTTTGTTTCTTTATAGGGTCTTTAGGGTCCTTAAGGTCTTTAAGGTCTTTAGGGTCTTTAGGGTCCTTAAGGTCTTTAAGGTCTTTAAGGTCTTTAGGGTCCTTAGGGTCCTTAAGGTCTTTAAGGTCTTTAGGGTCCTTAAGGTCTTTAAGGTCTTTAAGGTCTTTAAGGTCTTTGGAGACTCTAGGGGGCTTCTTAGTAGCCTCTGTTTTCTTTTCTTATTCGGGTCATTCGCTCTGAAAAGCCTCCGCCTTCGGCAAAGTCGCGACCTAAGCGCTCTAATTGTTTAAAAAGCAGATAATCGGCTTGGTGTATAAGGATTATGGCCATGTTGGCAATTGTCTCTGGCGGTCTTGAGGCACAGAGGTTCATGAAGAATGAGGCATCATTATGCTCTCTGCCTAACTGTCGCATAGCTTCCCATTCTGTCGAGCCTTCTTCCCATTGCCTGTGGCCACGTGTTTTCAGGTAGTCTTGGTAGTCTTCGAGCAGTTCCTGTAGGCTTGCCTTAGCAACGTTCACCAACTTAATCTCTGTCTTGGCCGACGTTGATGATGCCGCACAGCCCTCTATGATATTCTGCTTTCCCGACCGTGCCGCTTGCACCATCTGATCTACTGTCCGGTCTCCCTTCTGCAGATATTTCTGGCAGAAGTAGTAGGTCATTTCGTAGATAACCTCCGTCTTTTGATAGGATAGCAGCTTGCGATAGTTGCCGCTTGGCCGGATTAGTTTATCCATGATGTGATTGTTTTTTTTAGGGTCTTTAGGGTCCTTAGGGTCCTTAAGGTCTTTAAGGTCTTTAAGGTCTTTAAGGTCTTTAAGACCTTTAAATTGTAGAGAATTAACGACTGTTTTTATTTTTTATTGTGTGTTTTTTGGGGAAAAAACAGTCAGGGGCTCCCGATCGGGAGCCCCTGACTCAAATTAGAGTGTTACTCTATCGCTTAGCGCATCACGATGACGCGTTTGGCGGAGGCGTTGCCGACGCGGACCAGGTACACACCAGTCTGCTCCATGGGTATCTCCATGGTCTCGGTGGCGTTGAGCTTGGTGGCGATGGTGCGGCCGTTGAGGTCGTAGATGTAGATGTTCTGGCCCTCGGCACCCTTCACGTAGATGGTGCTGTTGGCGCTGAAGATGCTGACATTGTTCATGTCGGCGTCCTCGATACCATCGAGGGACCTGAAGTTAGCGGTAATCTCGATGTTGGCGGTCACCGTGATGGTGATGGTGGCGGTGGTGTCACCGGTGCTCCAGTTCACGAAGGCGAAGCCGGGGAGTGCGGTGGCGGTGAGGGTTACCTCGGTGCCAGCGGTCACAGGAGCCATCGGGATGCCAGTGACAGTACCCATCGTGGCATCGTAGTTGACGGTCACGGTGTAGGTATCTTCAATCTGGTTGGCCTCGAAGTTGGCAGTGATGTCGATATCGCTGTTCACGGTGAGGGTGATGGTACGAGTGGTGTCACCGGTGCTCCAGTTCATGAAGTGGTAACCGGTGAGCGGGTTGGCGGTGAGGGTCACCTGAGTGCCAGCGGCCACAGGACCGGTGGGAATGCCAGTGACATTACCCATCGTGGCATCGTAGTGGACGGTCACGGTGTAGGTAGTGGGCTGTGTACCACCGATGGTGAGCACGAGGGTCACGGTGCTGTCGCAGCCAGCGACGGTGGTGCCGGTCCATGTGTAGACACCGCTCTCGGTGTAGGTCTGGCCATTCCAGGTGTAGCTGGTCTCAGCGCTCTCGGTGACGGTGACGGCAACCGAGTTGTTGATGGTCAGGATGAGCGTCAGGATGCTGTCGCAGTTGGCGGCGGTGGTCAGAGTCTGGGTGTAGGTACCGCTCTGAGTGTAGACCTGGCCGTTCCAAGTGTAGCTGTCGCAAGCCGTGGCGGTGGTGGTGTCACCGTAGACAATGCAGCTGGCAGCCTCGGTGGTGAATGTGGCAGCCTCAGACCAATCGGTATATTGGCCGGCACCGCAAATACCACGCACCTGATACTCGTAGGTGGTTTCGGGGTTGAGACCAGTAAGGGCGGCGGATGCGGTGCTTACAGTCATCTCAGTCCAAGGACCGGCGTCAATAGTGTCGCCATAGATGCCGAAGTCGTCGACAACGAGGAAGTACATATCGCTGGAGACATGGTGGATGGCAATGTAGCCCTGCTGACCCTCGTATGCGCTCAGGTCAATGCTCACTTCATCCCAGCCATTGTTGATAGCGGCAGCGGTAGCCATCGGTTTGAGGGTGATGGTGAAGTTGGAGGTATCAATACCGGTGGTGGAGAGGAGCACTTCGTAAGAGTCAAGATAGGAGGAAAGCACACTACCCACATAGCACTTCATGACACCCTGCAGGTTCAGCTGAGGAGTGATGAGCCAGTGCGAGCTGTTGAAGGCGCCTACGCCATTGGCGTATGAGGGGCTGCATGCGGCGTTCTCGCCAGAGTGCTGCCATGCAAGAGAGCTCTCATCTTCATCGGCATAGTAGGGATAGATAGTTGCGAGGTCGCTGAGAGCAAACCAGTTGTTGCTGTCGTTGTCGCCGTCAATGGTTGTCCATGTGGCGGGGATACCGCTCTCGAAACCTTCAACCATAATAGGAGTCAGGTGGGCAGGAACTCTGTAACGCACATCGTAGCTGTTCTGATAGCCGTGCCAGCTGAGGTTGGCGGAAACAGAGGTGATGTCGCTGACGGTAATGTTCTCAACATCGGCGCAGGCCGAGGGGGTGAAGAAGGTGGTGTAGGCGTAGTCGCTCTCACCATCGGTGCCGCAGACGGCCTTCACGCGGACAGCGTAGTGGCTCTCCGGAGTGAGGTTGTTGAGGTTGTAGGGTGAAGTGACGTTATTTACAACGGTCCAAGTCATCTGATCCTCGTCGAAGCCGGGCTCCACGTAGGCGCGAATCATCCAGCTGTAGTTTGCCAGCGTGCTTGCCAGGTCACCGATATTTGCCCAAGTACCACCGTCTTCAATCCATTGGTTGTTGGGGTCAACGGGTGTTACAGTGCAGGCGGCAATAATATAGGTGCCGGTGGCGGTAACGGTAACCCACAGGTTGTCGCTCGGGTTGATGTTGGCAATGGTGGAGAGGTTAACCTCGTGAATACCGTTGGTGCCCATGGGGGTAACTGTCTCGGTGGCGACCAAGGTGCCGGGGGCAGTGGTACCGCCAGTATAGACGTTGACAGTGTACGGGCTTGTCAGGTATGAGGAGTTCTCATAGACGGCAACCTTCGTCAGATTGCTGTTGCCAGCAAGCATAGCGGCGGGATACATGGTGCCCCAAGTGAAGGTGCCGCCATTGGCGTTGCCAATATTATTAGAATTGTTACCATTGTCATACTGCAGCCAGATACCTTCGTTGCTGGCGTTGGTGTCGGTATTCTCGGGGATAAGAGCGTACTCGAGCTGGTAGGCGTCGGCAAAGCCGTTCCAAGTCAGTTCGGCAGAGGTTGGCAGTACGTCGGCCATGAGGGCTGTCGGGGTGGGGCATGCAACCAAGGTGTTGAAGGTGATGCCGGTAGCCCAGGCACTCATATCCTCATCGTCGCAGATGGCGCGGACGGTCACAGTGTAGCTGCTGTCGGAAGAAAGACCGGTGAGCTCATACTCGGTGTCGTTGACAGTGATAGCGTTGGTGGTGTCGCCGTCTATCATGACCTGCCAAGAGGTGGCTTCGCCCTGTTCGGTCCAGCTCAGCATGGCGCTGTGGTTGCCAATCTCAGACACTTCGAAGTCGGCAACGGGCAAGCAGCTCGGGCACGGATCGGCGATAGTGGTGAATGTGCCGCTGAGAGAGCTGCCGCTGGTGCAGGTGTATACAGTCAGGCCGGCACCGTCCTTGATTTCGAAGCTGGTCTCGCTCGCATAGCTGCCAGATGTCCAGCTGAAGCTTACCGGGGCGCCGCTGCAGACGCTGACGTTGTAGTTGGCTGAGGAGCCGTCATCAATGGTGTAGCTGCCAAGGCTTTCACCGCCCTGGATGACGTTGATGGCATTGCCGTTCCAGCCGTCACCGTAGCTGTCGTGAAGCACAAGTTCGATGTTGCAGCTGCCGCCTTCGCAGTCGGTGCTGCCGCTCACGGTGCGCATGGTGGACACTTCGTCACCGCAGTTGACGGCGACGCCGAAGGTGTAGGCGGTGGTGGCTTCAAGGTCGGTAATGGTGTAGGTCATCTCCGTGGTGGTGCCAATCAGAGAGTCGTTGTCGCCATTGATGATGTAGATGTTGTAGTTGTTGACAGCGTTGGTGTCGCTCCAGGTCAGAGTGATGCTGTTGGCGGTGGTCAGGCTGTCGTCAATCGTCAGGTCGCCGACAGGCAGACAGGTGGGAGGCTCACCCAACAGGAAGCGGACATAGTTCTTCACACTTGACACTGTGCCGCTGTAGCTACTCGGAGCGAAGGGGTTATAGTTGGTGCCGTCGCTGTAGACGTAGATGGCCTGGTTGTCGGCTGTGAAGGTGTAGCAGGCGAGACCATAGCTATAACTACCATTGTTGTCGTCAACAACGAGGAGAACGTTGCTGGTGCCGTCGTAGATGAAGGGATTGTCGAACACAAGGCTGGTCCATGTGTTGGGTGTGAAGGTCACGGTGCCGCTGAACACGAGGTCGCTGGCAGTGACAGGCACAAAGCTGCTAATGGTGCTGGCAGTGGTGCTAATCATGTAGACGTCGATGTTGCGGGTCTTCTCCGTGCCACCATTCATGAAGTCGACACTCATGATAGCACCAGGAGTGTTGCCAAGTTCAGCGGCAGTGTAGATCTGCTGTGTCAAGCTGTAATTGTAATTGGACTCGGTTGGCAGATAGTAGTTGGTTGTCTGGGGTGTGCCGACAACTACCTTTGCAGTGGGGTTGAAGGTGCCGTGTACCCATTCGCTGATGTCGTCGCTGGCTTCGTCGCAGATGGTACGTACCATGACGGTGTAGATGGCTTCGGGGGTAAGCTCGGTGAAGTCGTAGGCGGTGGTGTCGGTGACATCGTAGATGTTGCTGGTGTCGCCGTCAAGGACGAGGCAAACCTGCCATGCGGTTCCGACAGTGTCTGTCCAGGTCACACGGGCCACAGTGCCGTCACCGGGGGTGAGGATGGCCTGGATGTTGGTGGGTGCCGGGCAGGAGATGGTGGTGGTGAAGCTGACTGCGAAGCTGGCCATGCTGGTGTCGCTGCCGCAGATGGCTTTCACGCGGGCTGAGTAAGCGGTGTTCTGCTGGAGACCGGTCAGAGTGTAGGGGGCTGAGACGTTGGAAACCTCGGTCCAGTCGGTGGCATCGGCCTGCTTGTACTGGAGGAGGTACTCGCTGGCCTCACCCTGCCAGTCGAAGGTGGCGCTGTGGGCGTCGACATCGCTGACAGTGAGGCTGTCGGGTCTTGTGCAGTCGGTTATGACGCCGGGCTCGAACGAGAAGGTGGTCTTGGGGATGAAGTTCTGTGCCGAGCCTGTAATGCCGGTCCAGCTGTCGTAGTCATAGCCCTGCTGGCTGGCGCCGGTGGCGCTCACGCCGTAGAAGCTTGAAGACTTGTAGTTGCCAGTTACGGTCTCGTTCACCTCAATCAAGAGGTTGCCGCCGGCATAGGTGTACGGCTGGCTGAGGGTGATGGTCATCGTGGTGCCGGTGGCGTCCAAGGTGCCGGTATAGAGGACGGGCTCGTTATCGGTTGCGGTGTTGAAAGCCGACAGGGTGGCGTCGGTAACCTCCATCATCTTGACGGTGAAGGTGCCGGTCCATGCTTCGGAGGCAGGCGAGCTGAGGTAGTAGGTCAGGCCAGTGATGTCACTGCCCGCCAGCGTTGCGATGCTGGCAGCGGGGTAGACGGTCTGGATGCGCTGGTAGGCGTCGGCGTAGAAACCGTAGACGGGCACGTAGCTGTTTGTGGTGGTGCCGTCGGCCACAGTGTAGTTGTAGGAGTTGGTCGGGGTGAAGCTGATGCTGCTGCTCCAGGGGCTCACGTCGTCGCCGCAGTTGGCGCGCACCTTGATGGTGTAGGTGGTCTCCGGGGTCAGGGTGTCGAAGTCAAATGTGGTTTCAGTAACGTCGATAATGTTGTTGGTGTCGCCGTTGAAGCAGAGCTGCCAAGCGGCGGCGACAGTGTCGACCCAGTTGATAGTGGCCACGGTGCCGTTGCCGGGGGTGAGGACAGCGCTCAGCTCGGTGGGAACCTCGCAGGCCAGCGGGGTGGTGAAGCTGCGGCCGTTGGCGGGAGTCCATACGCTGTAGCCATCTTCGTCGCCGCAGTTGGCGCGCACCTGGAATCTGTAGTTGGTGTTCTGCTCGAGGTCCTCGAGAGTGTAGGTTGTGTCGTTAACCTCTATGATGTCGCTGGTGTCGGTGCCGGTCCAGTAGCGGAGCTCCCAGGTGCCAGCGAGGGTGTCGGTCCAAGCCAGGTTGACAGTGCTGTACAGGCTTGTGAGTTCTGCTCTCACGTTGCTGGGGGGGAAGCAAGCCACTGTAGTGGTGAAGCTGATTTCGGGAGTGTACTCGCTCTCTTCGTCGCTGCACATGCCTTTCACGCGGACTTTGTAGCTGGTCTCGGGGGTGAGGCCGGTGAGAGTGATGGTCGAGTCTTCTGAAACAGCCTCAATAATCCAAGTGGTATCGTTAGTCGGACGGTATTCCACCTGATAGTCGGTTGCATTGCCGGGCACCCAGTTGAGGGTGGCGGTGCGTGCGGTGATGCCGCTGGCGGTCAGCATTGTCGGCTTCAGGCAGTTGGGGGCCTTCTTCACTTTCAGGTTGTCCATGTAGGTGGAGGCGCCGTAGCTGCTCTCACCGCGGAGGATGATGTAGCAAGGGCCGTTGAACGGAATGATGAACTCATAGGTGTACCAGTTGGAGCTAGTCTCAGCGGTGACGACATTGCCGTCGGTCTGCTGGTAGTTGCGGTGCAGGAAGCCAAGTTCCGTGGCGCCGGTAATCTCGCCGTTGGTGCTTGCGTACACTCTCACACCCTCGTTGGGGTAGGATGTAGTGTTGCGGTAAATATCAATGGAGAAGAGATAGGTGCTGTCTTCGGGCAGTTCCATGTAAGGAAGAACCAGTTTGGTCATTGTGCCGTTAGACATGTCGGGCAGCTGGAGCTGGTGTGTGCTGTTGCTGCCGTTTGTGCTGGTGTAAACTTTGAAAATGCTGGTGCCGTTTCCGCTGATGTGCTCATTCACCCAGCAGGGGATTGTCAGGTTTCCGGAGTTGTAAGTCTCGAAGGTCTCTTCCCAGGGGAATTCAGTGACAGCGCCACAGGCGGTACGGCCGTTGACGTAACGTATGGCGGAGATTTCATCGCCGCAGTTGGCGGCAACACCCATCTTATAGGGGGTGTTTGCGGTCAGGTTCTCAAAAGTGAAGGTGGTGTCGGCGGCAGCCATGGGGTAGCCGTCGACAAGAACAGTGTCGTTTTCGTAAAGATAGACCAGCCATGCAGATGCAGAGGGGTCAACCCACTCGATGCTGATGGTGGTGGTGGTAGCCATGCTTACAGATGCAGCAAGGGGCTTGGCGCAAGAAGAAGCAACGCCAAGGTCGACGACGACATCGTCGATGTAGAGGCAGTCATCGTTGCTATTCACAGAACCGTCTTTCTTGTATTTCCACGAGAAAGTGTGGATTCCGGCTTCAATTTCGTAGCTGTAGACAGTAAACGAGGAGCTGTTGATGATTTTAGCGCCTTGTTGTACACCGTCAATGTAGAAGGTGCCGTAATCCCAGTCGTAGCTGGGATCACTCTGTTCGCAGGAGCATCTGGCAGCGAAGCTGATCGTGCCGTCTCCGACAAAAGTGAAGGTGGCGGTAATTGTCGATGTGGAATTGCTGACGCCGCCATTACCGCTCTTGATGCAGTAGCTTCCGCTGTTATGGGCGGCGTTGGTCGTTACCCAAGCGTAAGTTGCATCATTTGTCCACTCAGCAGGAATCACTTGATCTTCAAAATCGAAGGTCTGGATGTTCTGCGCTTGCGATGCGAACGGCAGCAGTAGTGCCGCGAGCATCAAAGTTCGTAGAAACTTTTGCATGATGTTTTGTTTTTTGGTTAATAAATAATGTTTGTTAAACGTTAATTTTCTCTTTTATTTATTATGTAATTTTGTCTCTGTCGCTTGATGTTCCGGTTCCTGCCGGCAGTCCCAAAAAGCAACGATATGTATTGTGTCTTCGTTTATGAGGTAGACCATCTTACTTAATCCATCAATGACGACGCTTCGATACTCCTCTTGTCTATTGGAAAATAGTGAATCAATGGCACCAAGGTTGGGATATTCGTTAATCAATTGGGTGGTCTGTTCAACTTCATTTAAAAACTGCTTCATCCGATCATATCCGAAATACTCAAAAACGTAGTCGGCGATGTGGTCTTTCTGCTCTTCCGCCTTGTTGTGCCACACTATCCTCATACTGTCTCTGGTATTCTGTGTTCGGCTTTCTTCATGCGGGCAAGCTTTTCTCTCTGTCTGCGCATCACTTCATCGTGTGGGATACCTTTGCCTGCTGCAATCTCTGCTTCGGCCTCGTCGAGCATGGCGTTGATTTCCTCCATGGTATAACGCTTGGGCTGTGGGGCGTCGGCGCGGTTGGCATGCTCGATGAGGTGGTTGGCCACCCATCGCATATTGTTCGGCGTAAGCGTCCCATAGAGATACTCAAGCAATCCTTGTAGTGCAGCGGTGCTCATAATTATCTATCGTTCTTATAATATGTACATTATACAATTTTCCCTTTACCCTTTGCGGGTTTTATCCAATTGCAAAGGTAGCAATATTTTTCATACCGTGGTAACTTTTTTTATTTTTTAACACAAGATTGTTGATTAAAAGTTTCAGTGCCAGCATAAACCATTTTTGCCATCGCTTCACCGTCTCCCCTCCGTACCCCCTCCGTATCCGCTCCGACTAAAAACCGTTAAACAACCGGTGAACAGTCGGAGCGGGTACGGAGCGGGTACGGAGGGGGTGCGTTTTTTTTTATTGCCATTATGTTTTTTTTCGTATCTTTGCATCCGCAAATGTGGATAGATTTGTAATGATTGCAACCACTTGAAAAAATGCTAAAGCGTTGTTCATCTGTGACTTCATTCCCAAATCTGTTACATTTAAAATGATGTTTAACAACAAAAAAATGTAACAAAATGAGCTATTTTTTCACTTCCGAGAGTGTCAGTGAGGGCCATCCCGACAAGATTGCCGACCAGATCAGCGATGCGCTCCTCGACGAATTCCTGCGCCGCGACCCCGAGAGCCATGTGGCCTGCGAGACGCTGGTAACCACCGGTTTGGCCGTCGTCAGCGGCGAGGTGACCACCGGCGGCTGGGTCGACGTGCAGGGCACTGTGCGCGATGTCATCAAGGGCATCGGCTACACCAAGGGCGAGTACAAGTTCGAGGCCGAGAGCTGCGGTGTGCTCAGCGCCATCCATGAGCAGAGCGCCGACATCAACCAGGGCGTCAGCCGCAAGGAGAAGAAGAACCAGGGCGCCGGCGACCAGGGCATGATGTTCGGCTATGCCTGCCGCGAGACCGACGAGCTGATGCCGCTGCCCATCTGTCTGGCCCACATCATCCTCATAGAGCTCGGCAAGATACGCCGCGAGGGCAAGCAGATGAGGTATCTGCGCCCCGACGCCAAGAGCCAGGTGACGGTGCAGTACGGCGACGACGGCAAGCCCGAGCGCATAGACACCATCGTTGTCAGCACCCAGCACGACCCCGACGTGGAGCAGGAGCAGATACGCGCCGACGTGGAGCAGATACTGATGCCGCGCGTCATCAAACGCCTCCCCAAGGCCACGCAGAAGCTTTTCGCAAAGAAAGACTATAAGATGCATGTCAACCCGACGGGCAAGTTCGTCATCGGCGGCCCCCACGGCGACACGGGCCTCACGGGCCGCAAGATCATCGTCGACACCTACGGTGGCCGCGGTGCCCACGGCGGCGGTGCCTTCAGTGGCAAGGACGCCAGTAAGGTGGACCGCTCGGCGGCCTACGCCACGCGCCATATCGCCAAGAACCTCGTGGCCGCGGGCCTATGCGACGAAGCCCTCGTGCAGGTGGCCTACGCCATCGGTGTGGCCGAGCCTGTGGGCCTCTATGTCAACACCTACGGCACCGCGCATGTCGCCCTCAGCGACGGCGAGATAGCAGCGCGTGTGAAGCGGCTCTTCGACCTGCGGCCTTACGCCATCGTGGAGCGCTTCGGCTTGAAGAACCCCATCTTCCGCCCCACGGCAGCCTACGGCCACATGGGCCGCGACCCCTACGAGGCCGAGGTCACCGTCTACGACGCCGCCGGCCGCCCGCGCAAGAAGAAGGTGCAGTTCTTCGGCTGGGAGAAACTCGACATGGTCGACGCCATAAAGAAAGAGTTCGGGCTGTAGAGAGAGGATAGAGAGGATAGAGGGGATAGAGAGGATAGAGTGGATAGAGAGGATAGAAACGATAGAATGGATAGAGTGGATAGAGTGGATAGAGTTGATAGAAACGATAGAGAGGATAGAATGGATAGAATGGATAGAGTGGATAGAAACGATAGAATAGATAGGGCCGACAGGCAATCTATCGTATCTATCGCCTCTATCGTATCTATCGCCTCTATCTCCTCTATCCCTTCTATCGCCTCTATTCCCTCTATCCCCTCTATCCCCCATAACTAAAAAAAACCAGCAGCTATGCAACAAGAAAAGGCCCCGCAATATCACTATCTGCGCAAGCAGACGCGGTGGGAGAACCTGTGGTTCTATCAAAAGACGGTTGTCCTCTATCAGATGACCGTTGTCTTCTGCCGACGGTTTCTAAAGGCTTATGGTGATCGTACGGTGGACCAGATGGTGCAAGCTGCCCGCAGCGGGAAGCAGAACATTGTCGAAGGGTCTGCCGATGGGGTGACTTCCACGACGATGGAATCCAATCTGCTAAATGCTGCACGTGGGAGTGTCAAGGAGTTGAAAGAGGATTATCTTGACTATATAGGCAGTCATAAGCTTACTCTGTGGGATGAGGGGCATGCCCGTTACGGCGCAATGCAGGATTTCTGTCGCCGGCACAATTGTATTGAGGATTATGAACCATTCTTCGAGCGGTGGACCGACGTGGAAATGGCCAATGCTGCAGTGACACTCTGCTGTATGGTGGATACCATGATGCAGTCGTATATGAAGAAAAAGGAACAAGAGTTCGTGACCGAGGGAGGAATAAAGGAGCGTATGACGGCAGCCCGTTTGGGATACCGCACAAACCAGCGCAAGGAGATGGAGGCATTGATTAACGAAAATGCTGCCCTTCGCGAGCGAATAGAACAGCTACAGCATGAGAACGCGCTGCTGCGGAAGGTAATCGACAAATAGTATTTTTATGAAACATTGTGTGCTTTTTATATTCTTGTTTGCAGCCTTTGCTGCCGCCGCACAGCATGACGTCAACCTCGGCCTGATACCCACGCCGCAGCAGGTGGTGGTAGATGGCGGGCGGGTAAAGGTCAAAGGCGACAGGCTGAAGGTCAAGGAGCTCCGCGTCGACACTCTGCCGGTGGAGGCCAATCTGGACCAGGCTTATCAGCTGGTGATAGAGCCGAAGCGGGTGACGATACGCTATGTGGGCGACGAGGGCCTGAGGAACGCCCACTTGACGCTCGACCAGCTGCGCCTGCTTTATGGCGACGCGCTGCCGTGCGGCACCATCACCGACTGGCCGGCCTACCGCTGGCGCGGATGGATGGACGACCAGAGCCGCGGCCCTGTGCCGCATGCCGCCTACCGCCAGAAGCAGTGGGCGACGCTGCATGCGCTGAAGTACAACTTCTGCAACTACTACACCGAGCACACGCTCTACCAGCCGGAGTTCCCCGACTTGGCGCCGGCCTACCTCGCCGACTGCACACCGCACCCCGACGAGGTGATCAACCTGCAGCTCTTCGCCCATGCCGAGAAGACGTTGCGCGTGCCCTTCTACCAGCATTTGATGGACAGCAAGGCAAACTTCGACCCCGGCAACGAGGCTACATACGACTTCCTGCGCAAGCGCATCGCGGGTGCGTATGAACGCATCCCGTGGTCGCCGTTCTTTATCATCAACTGCGACGAGACCGAGCAGCTTGGTACCGGCCGTGCCAAGGCCTTGGTGGACCGTATAGGCGCCGACCAGGTGTATGTGGACTTTATCAACCGCTGCTACCAGTTAGTAAAAGACCTTAAGGACCTTAAAGACCCTAAGGACCTTAAGGACCTTAAAGACCTTAAAGACCCTAAGGACCCTAAGGCCCTTAAAGACCCTAAGGCCCCTAACCCCACTACCCGAATAGCCATGTGGGGCGACATTGTGGCCAAGAACCCCGAGATGATGAAGCAGTTGCCGGAGGACATGGTGTACATCATGTGGGCCTATGAACCACTGGACAGCTACGACCATCTGATAAGGCCCTTCAAGGAGCAGGGCAACCCCTTCTGGGTGGCGCCGTCGCTGAGCCACAGCAGCAACATGATTCCCGCGCCGCAGCGCTACATGAAGAACATCGCCAACCTGGCGCGCGACGGCTGGCGCAACGGCGCCGAGGGCTTGATGAACACCTGCTGGGACGACAACGGCGAGGCGCTGTTCGACAACTGCTGGCACGGCCTCTTCTGGAGCGCCGAGATGGCCTGGAACCCCATCCGCACCAACGACCCCGAGGAGTTCAGGCGCAGGGAGAGGCAGTTCAACGAAAACTTCGAGCGGCTGTTCTATGGGGCTAAAGACATTAAGGACTCTAAGGACCTTAAGGACCTTAAGGACCTTAAAGACCTTAAAGACCTTAAAGACCCTAAGGACATTAAGGACCTTAAGGTCGCCCAGCTCTACGCCATAGGCGCACTGGAGGACGACACCGACATAGCCGACTGGTACACATCGGCAGCGCTGATGGAGCCGCTGCTGAACTTCAACCCCGACAACACCGGCGATGCCATGAGCGACCGTTGCGACAGGGTTATCAAGAGGGTGATGGCGCTGGACAAGGAGATTGACTCCGCCGCCAACCCCCATGCCCACTATGCCCTGATGCGCATAAGGCTGATGGTCTTCAAGTCGATACTGCGCAAGATGATCTACCACCAGCTGGAGGGCAAGGATGCGACCATGAAGGAAAGACTGAAGATGATGAAAGGGCAGTACTGGCTGTTCCTCACCGACCTCAAACGCGAGTATCTGCGGCTGTGGGACCAGGAGAACGGTGAGTATGAGCGCTACATTGTATGTAATAGGTACGACGCGCTCGCGAGAGAGGTGCTGGAGCTGGACCGCCATGTGTTTATGAAAGTGGGGCGTGATGCAACAGCTTCGCTTCCTATGGTCACCCTCCGCACCCTCTATGGCGACAAGGAGATCTACTACACCCTCGACGGCTCAGAGCCAACCAAGGGCTCGGCACTCTACACAGGCCCCTTCCCGCTGGAGCGCTCGGCAACCATCAAGGCCATATGCTACAACAAATACGGCGAGGGCGTAGTGAGCGAGCAGTACCTCCTCTCGCACCAAGGCATGGGCGCCAAGATAAAGCTCAACACTGCCTTCTCCACCTACAAGGCCATCTACTCGGGTGGGGGAGAGAATGCCCTCATCGACGGCCAGCTGGGCAGCAACAGTACCTACGCCGACGGCCATTGGCAGGGCTATTGGGGCGATAGCATCGACGCCACCATAGACTTCGGTAAGCCGACAACAATCCATGAGGTAAGCATGCGCTTCATGCAGAATACCTTTGACTGGATACTGGCGCCGACGCAGATAAAGGTGTATGCCTCGCAGGACGGCGATGAGTGGACGCTTGTGGCCGACAAGCACTTCGACATGGACCCGCGCGAGACAGGCATGCGCTTGAAGAACTACACGGTTCCATTCGACACTAAAGCAATCAAGCAATCGGACATTCAGGCAATCCGTGTCGTGGTTCCCAACCCCAGTCCGCTGCCCGTGTGGCATCCCGCCCCAGGTCAGCCGAGCTACCTCTTCACCGACGAGATAGTGATACGTTAGCGCAGCAAGAGCACGGTGCCGACCTCCCTCTGGCGGGTCTCGGGCTCGTCGGCGGGGGTGTAGATGAGTACCCACGCGTAGGCCGCCTGTGGACAGTTGACACCGTTGTTGGTGCGGCCGTCCCAACCTTGGCTGATGTCGTGTGTGGTGTAGACTAACAGGCCATCGCGGTTGTAAATGTGCAGCTCGGCGTCGAGTACACCTTGTGTGGCGATGATGAAGCGACTGTTGTCGCCCTCGACGCTTGGGGTGAAGACGTTGGGTGCTGTCACCAAAAGGTGGCGGATGGTGATGGTTTGCGAGGTGGTATCCTGGCAGAGGCCGTTGTCGATGGCCAGAGTCACGACGACGCTGTCGTGCAGGATGTTGGCGACGGCGTTGAGTGCCGGCGAGTCCTCGGCTTGGGGAACCCCGTCGAGGAGCCATGTACGGCGGTGTCCGTCGGGGTCAAGGTCGTAGGCGGTGAACTCGGGAATGTCGTGGCTGAGATGCTCCGGTGTTACCTTGAGTTGCGCTTTCTGTACCACCACGGGGCCAAGCTTTATGAGCCAGGTAGAAGGGCAGAGCGGCTGTTCGCTGTAGTCACAGTAGAGGAGATATTCTGTGGGCTCCAGCGGCTGCACGGTGAATGTTGTTTGCCGTGGGTCGATGGTGTCGAGATGCGCATCGGGCGGGTCGGAGCTCCAAAGGAGATAGGGCATGGGCTGAGGTGTGCTTCCGGCCGTCAGGGGCGCTGTGGCGTCGGCGCTGATGATGTGACACATCCTGTCGCAGTCGGCTTCGGCGGTGATGGTTATGTGAGGGACAGCCATCTTGGTGACGGTGAGCGTCACCAGCGAGTCGCAGTTATGGACGGTTCGGAACGTGGCATGCATGGTGAAGTCCTCGGTGAGGGCCTCGTCGTTGCCGGTGAGCGAATTGCCGTTCCATAAATAGGTCTGTCCTTGGCAGAAGGTGTCGCGCAGATAAGTGGATGAGGAGTGGTGCATCGTCAGGTCGAGGGTGATGACGGAGTCGCATTGTGCCACAGAGTGCAGTATGACGGAGATGCCCGAGGTGTCGTCCAGGTAGATGTTGTTGTCAATCCAGCGCAGGCTGTCGCAGACGCTGACTGAGTCGGTGATGTGATAGGTCGGGTTGACTGTGAGTGTTAGTGTGATTATGCTGTCGGCACCTGTGTGGGTCGGGAGGATGATGCTGTCGGTCATCTTGTCCGTGTAGTGGTCGGTGGTGTCGAAGGTGATGTCGTGCCATTTCAAGGGCAGGCTGCTGAAGCACACGGTGCTGTCGAGGACGGTATGCACGTTGCGATGTAGCAATAGGTTATAGGATCTTAGGCTGTCGCAGCCGTCGGCGTTGAGCAGCGTTGGAAGTTGCACGGTGATGTTATCCACCGGCAGGCCGGCATCATTCTGGAAGTTTTCCTTGGTGAAGGAAAGGCTGCCTATGGAGTAGGGGAGCTCGTTCTCGACGATGGTGTCGTAGATCACGCACGTGGTGGAGTGGCGTATGTGCAGTGCCACTTGTACCACAGAGTCGCATCCGTATTGGCTTTGGTATGTGATGGTGGCAACAGTGTCGCTTGTGAGATCCTGGCCGAGCCAGATGTAACTGTCGCATGCCGACACGCTGTCTGGCCCGGAGCCTGTATTGTTGCCGTGCAGATAGATTGTGGCTGTGGTGTCGAAGGTGTCGCCGCAGGAGTTTGTGATGCTGAAAGTGTAGGTGATGGAGGTGTCGCCTGACAAGTCGGGCACATCGAGCAGGAAGGAGGTGCTGTCGGTCTGTGTGATGTATGGGCCATCGATATTGTAGCTGTCAATGGTGCAAGGCGCGGAGGTGTCGGCATTGTACTGCTGTGGCAGTCGTTGTGGATCCAGAGCGAGCTCCCATTTGAATATATATCCGTTGTCAATCGACCAGCCGTCAATTACCTCGATGTACCATTCGCCGTTAAGTGGGCATCCTATGAGGTTGTTGAACGAGTCCTCGGGGTGGTAGAAGTTGCTCTTTGCCTGCACATCGCTTGAATCAACGTGATGGCTGTTGGCGCTTGCCAAGCGGTAGATACGTGCGTCGTCGGGGGCATAGCTGTATTCGCCCGAGGTGTTGTTGCTCCAGCAGTAGGTCCATCCCGTGCCGGGCCGGTTAGCGTAGCTTGTCGAATCGCACGGGAGGTGTCTGTCTTCCCCGTCCACAGGGTTGCCGAGGTAGGTGCTGGTGCTGGAATTGGGATAAGTATTGTCCCATCCAATGTGGCTGTTGTCGATGTCGCCGGTGCAGTTTGAAATACCACTTCCGCTGAATTTCATCAAGTCGGCACTCTGCCCATTGGGGCATGAGATGTTGATATAGATATCGCCTATCCACGAATGCTCGATGTTGAGCATTACATATAGTATGTCGTTGGCCGACTCAATCACAGCGCCCTCCTCGAAGTCGGTGAATATCACCGGGGAACGGTAGGAGCAGCCCAGTTCACCGCACGGCTGTCCGTCGGGAAGGAAGACCCTGTCGTTGTGTCCCAGCGTGGTCGCAGGCTCAGCCAGCTGCACATTGTTGTTGGGGCTGAAGCCGAAGTTGAGTACCTGCTGGCTGCCGCTGCAGATATGCTGCGGCAGGTTGAGGCCTACGAATATCTGCTGTACGCCTGCACTGTCCTGGGCTTCCACGTTGCAGGTGAACAGGGGAAAGATCAAGGACAGTCCGATGCATCGCATCAGCTTCAGAAGCCTCTTATGTCCTTTATCTTTCATCGTTAGCGGTTATCGCATCACCTCGATGGTGCCGTTGCGCTTAGCCACGCCGAAGCGTCCCTTGCCGCTGAAACGGAAGAAATAGGTGCCGTCGGGACTGTTGGTGGCATTGGGGTCCCAGCATTGCTCGTGGCTATCGATGTTCTTGGCATGGAACACCAGTGCACCCCACTGGTTGTATATCCACACCTCGTTGGTCTGATACTGGCCCATCTCGACGAGGTTGACAATCTCCCAGGTGTCGTTGGTGCCGTCGCCGTTGGGCGTCACCAGCGAGGGGAACTGCAGATATGTGTTGACGATGGTCACGGGATGGTGCGCCGTGTCGGTGCAGTAGCCGGATAGCGTCAGGGTGTCAGTGTTGATAATCTTTATGACGGTGTGCTTCCAGTAGGCCACGAGAGCCACGTCGTAGTGGCCCGAGTCGGTGAGGGGCTCCCAGCTGTAGTGCCAAAGGCCGTCGGACTGCTGTTCGTCGTGCTGGAGGGTGTCGTGCTGGTTGCCTTGACCGTCGAGGGCTATGAGCCAGCGATAGGTGAGGCTGTCGGCGGGTGTGGCCTGCGGCAAAAGGCTTATCTTCGGGTCGTGGAACGGCACGATGGTGGGCTCGTAGATGAAGTCGGAGGTGGGCCGCTGGAAGATGTGGATGGCACTGTCGCGCTGGACGGTGTCTATGCAGCCTTCGGCTCCGACGGCAATGATGCGGTAGGAGTAGATGCCGATTGGCAGAATGGTGTCGTAGATGTTGAGGGTGTCGCCGGTGGTGTTGGCGGAGGCGACAGACCAGACGGCCCACTCGCGGCTAACTGACGCTGAGGTGTCGATAAGCCATAGGTTCTGCGGGTCACAGCCGATGAGGGTGGTGTCGACAGGATACCAGACGGCGCTGTCTAAGCTAATCAGCGGCGCAAGGTGGAAGAGGGTGTCGCGCGCCTGCAACGACACATGCACGAGGCTGTCACAGTTGTGGATTGAGTTCAAGATGGTGTCGAAGTCGGCAGGCCCGCCATAGTCGACGCCTTCGTAGATAAAGGGGTTGTAGGAACAGATGACAATGGTGTCGGATACCTCGTAGGTGGGGTGTACTATCAGGGTGACAGTTGCGATAGAGTCGGTGTTATGGATTGACTTGTGGGCGAAGGTGTAGTCGCGTGTGACGGTGTTGCTGAGAGGCAATGTGACGGTGGGCTCAAGGGAGAGCATGGTGTCGAGATAAGCCGCAGGCAGCTGGTTGTCGCACACGGTGACTGTGTCGTAGGTGTGGAAGTTGCGGTAGAGGTACAGTGTGTAGTATACGAGGCTATCGCAGGATACAGCGTTGGGGATGACTATTGTCGAGTCGATGATGGTGACCAGAGCGGGGTCGTTCTCGTCCTGGGTGTAGCTCACGCTGACCGGCAGCGGGGGTGTGAATGACGGCAAGTCGTTCTGGTAGATGGTGTCGCTGATGGTGTCGGTGCTGTTGTAGAGCAGGTGCAGGCGCATGGTGATGAGCGAGTCGGCGCCGTGGACGGTGGGTATTGTGGTTTGGTGGGTTATGGTATTGGTGGAGTAGTCGACCTCGGCGAGGTAGAATGGTACGTCGTTCCATAGCAGTGGCAGCAGCCCTTCGCAGACGGTGCGGTCGACGGTAGTGTCTTGGTTGCGGTGCACTCTGACGGTGACGGTGATGGTGCTGTCGCAGTCGACGCTGTTGATAGTATGCATTGTGAATGTTGTGTCGTGGGTCAGCATGAGGGTATCAATAATGTACGGCAAGTAGTTCTCGGCGACGTCGTGCACAATCACAGTGTCGGAGGAATGCCTTACGTTGAGCGTCAGCCTTATTACATTGCACCCAATGGGTGGAGTGTATGTGGCTACCGTGCTGCTGCGGTAGGTGGTTCCATGCCAGACGAGGCTGTCGCAGACGCTGGCAACGGTGTCTTCAATTGCGCTCGGCGATACAGCCACACTCAATTGGCAGTAGTTCGAGCATCCGTTTGTGAAATTGGCCATGCAGGTCACCGTTATTGTGTCTGTGCTTGTCGGTGCTGTTCCGCCATAGATCTCCGATGTGTTGATGCTGAATGGAATCTGTCGGTTGGCGCCGTTGACGCGCATTGTGTCGAGGTGCAGCATGCTCAATGGCACTGGCGTGCTGCTGCCGTTGATGCTGCGCGTGACGACCCACGTCATCTGTTGTGTGTCCTGCAAGGCGTTCATCGTCAGCATATAGTTCTTCACCTCGCCGAAACAAATGCTTTCCTCGCTTACGTCGTTCGCCCCGCCGTCCTTTATCGTCAGCGTGTTCAACGTGTCTATGCCGATGGTGATGGTGTCGGCCAAGTCGTACCAGTCGCCGTTGGCGTTTTGGAATCTAAGGCGGTACACATAGCGAGAGGTCGCTGTTGGCTGCACAATGGCACGCGTAAGGGTCGGGCAATTCGTGTCAGAGGCATCCATGGGGATGTAGTAGCCGTTGGTGTCGGTGACATCTTGCGTCAGCTCCACGTCGGCACGTCCGTCGTCGAAGATGCGGTACCAGCCCGAGACTACCGATGGGTTGATGCCCAGCGGCGTGAAGCGGTATGACGTCTCGTTTATTGCCGCATTGAAGATGTTGCGTCCATCGGGCCAGAAAGCTGCGGGAGCTCCGTTTTGCACGTGCATTGTCGATGTGCCCGTGGCTCCGCGCTCCTGCACTTGGCCTGTGGCGTTCTGTATACCTATCAGCCCTCGTCCGTTGTTGGTTGATGAGCCTCCGGCCCAGCGTTTCTTTACGTGCACTTCGATTATGTTTGACCCCTCGTAGCACACTATCTGGTAGCTTTCTCGTTTTGTGGGATTGCCATAGAGCGGTATTTCATTCCAGCTTGCAATAATCTTGCGGCAAGGATATTCACCGACAACGCCATAGTATATACCCTGGTTGCCTGAGAGCAGACTGCCCCCGCTGCCAACGTAAGTGTCTTCATATATGCCATAGATGGCGTCGTGCATTCGGTTGAAGAAGTTGCTGCCGTCAGGGGTGGTCGATATATCCCAAGGAATAGGATGGTTGTAACTGTATGGACAGTAGTCAAGCATGTAGCCATTGTCTTGACTATAGTTTTCGGTGAAGGTCACCATGCCGTTGTCGCCCACGCGGAAGTAATTCTTTTTCTTGCCAAAGAAATAGAAAGGGAAGTCAAGGACAACAGAATCATGTGTAAACCTGTCGTCAGAATATATACTTATCATCAGGCCTTGCCCATCGAGGTAGAAACTCGTGTCAGGCGGGTTATAGGGTATCGTTTGTACGCAATAATAACCGTTGAAGTATTGTACTGGTATGTACGGTGTGCTTGAGAGCTCTATGCTGCGGGCGTAGCATGTGACAGCCGTATCCCACCCCTGCTGCTGGTAGCGCTCGCTCACCACGTGGTCATACTTCTGCTTTATTGTCACCTCGGGACACGACGACGGCACTGGCGGCCACTGGTACTCGCCGCAGTTGTTCTCTACACAGTGGTCGCTGCCAGCCAACGGGGGCTCCTCAGGCTTCTGTTGGTTTATGTAAAGGTCTGTCGCAAAGGGTTTCGTAGAGTCTATGTATGAGGTCATACGGCAGCGGAACGTCTGCCAGTCGCCAGACGAGTCTGCGCTGGCTGGTATATGTGGCACCTTGTTAGCGTTAGGGCGATACAGTACGTGCCAGTCGCTGAACTTCGGGGAATATTGATAGCAATGTGCAGTATCTGTGTGTCCGTATACGGTGACCACCGTATCTTCAGGCCCCACGGCTGGGTGTCCGTTGTTATCCACAGTAAGGGTTCTGAAGGTGAAATAGTCGTTGGCTTGACCATTGATAAGGTTTGTTGTAGGATTGCTGACGCCGTATTCTGACACCGCCCATTCATATCGCGCCATACCGCGTGGTGCGGTAAGTGCTGTATGGTTATCGGCGGCAGATGCTGGCGTTAGCGCCATCGGCCTGCACTCGCCGGCAATGTAAGCATAGGCGTAGTGGAATGCTGCCATGCAGTCGTAGATGACGACCTGTATGCGCACCGTATCGTATAAGTAGTTACTCAAGTTTATTGTCAGCCTTTCCCAATCCTTGTAGACAACATTGTTGTAACTGCTGCCGACACTATGCCACTTCCCGTCCTCGGCATAGCCATCTTCGATATGGCAACTTTGTATATTTGCACATACACCAAATGATCCCGGATTGTCCGGCGTTGTGCTCATGTAGCTGGCCATGGTGTCGCTAATCTGCACATATTCACCCGAAGCATTTTTCTTCATCGCTCGGATAATGAATGTGGGATTGCCACTTTGGCCATGCGTCGGCGACTGCGCAACGATGGCATAGTAGAGATACACTAAGGCATTCTGCGAAGTAACCTTCATGTCATAATTGAGAACCGACACCCCTTTGTTGCCACCGGCTGCGCACACGTCACCCACCCTGATGCTTGTGCTGATATGTGTGCTGTATGATGGGTTAGCAGTGTCAGTGCGGTTGAACTTAGATGGCACATATTTCAGGTGTCCGTCGGTGTTTGGGTCAGTGCCTGTGGTGTCGGTCATCACGGCAAACTGTCTTGCTGGCAGCGGAATGGAAGCGTGTGTACATGATGAGGATATCGAGTTCATCTGTGCAGCTGTATAGTTTGGGCCAAGACTCTGAGCGCCGGTTGCTCCTGTCAGCGGGTTGGGACATTCATTGTTGTTCTTCACGCCACCGCTGCCGCTGTGGCCACCAGAGCCATAGGAACCATTCGTCCATGCTGTGAAGTTGGTCGGATTGTTCCACCCCGGGCATGCGTTCTGCTGTGTCCATTGCGTTTGCCCCATCACATTAAGAGCAAAACCCAATGCCAGCAGTATATATGTTTCCCTTTTGATAAAGGTCTTTATTGTTTTTGTCATTGAACAATAGGAGTTTATGTTGTTGGCAATGTTGGACATTGTTTTGCAAATATACTTTTTTTTATTTGTTCGCGTGAAAATATTTGTTCGCCCATATGCATTTTCTTTAGTTTTTGCCTTCACCTGAACCAGTCCCAACACCAATGTATACTCTGTGTGTTGGGGAGGCGTATGACTTTTGTTGATAACCTGTCCTGATACCTCATCTTTTTTGTGCAACACACTGTACCATAATGAAATATTCGTGTTTTACCCCTAAAAAACGCATTTTGCCATTCGATGCCGTCTTTTTTCGCTGTTTTTCGTCGTGATATCGGCCATTTGTGACACTATAAACCGTCGTTGAGAAATTTTTTTTCATGTCTCATATTGCTGAATAATAACAGATTTATCCATGCTGTCCCTCTTTTTTTGAAAAAAAATTTGGTCGGTTTGAAAAATGATTGTACTTTTGCACCCGTTTTCGACCGAAACACAAGACGAAAACAAGAGAACATTGAAACGGATGAGAAGAAAGAGATAGCGTGTGTCAATCCTTATATTAAGGTATGAGGAGGACACGAAGACGAGTCAAAAGGTAAAAAAAGAACAATTCTTACAATGAAGAGTTTGATCCTGGCTCAGGATGAACGCTAGCGGCAGGCTTAACACATGC
>CADAWR010000003.1 GCA_902791695.1 uncultured Bacteroidota bacterium | reverse complement strand
CAGCGTCACGCAGGTGCTCGACTATGTGAAGGCGAGCCCTTACATCAAATCGATATCGTTCAACTTCCACACCCCCTTCCCCGGCACCGAGAGCCTGACTCTGCCGCAGGACAAGCGCGAAGAGGTCATCGACACCATCATACGCTACAAGAAGAAGGGCTATCCCGTGATGAACACCCGGGCGGGCCTGACGCGTATGAAGCGGCTCAACTTCAAGAAACGCTGCTGGATAACCAACTATGTGCTCCCCGACGGCTCGAAACACCCGATACCGGTATGCGGCGAGGCGGGCGGCTGCGAGCAATGCGGCTTCTCGATGGCGGGCGAGATGGACGCCGTGTTCCATTTCTGCCCGGAGACCATCCTCGCCGGCCTCGACCTGAGAGTCTGAAAAGGTTATGGATTATAGAGGGATGACGCTTATAACCACATTCCTCAAACAAAACGACGAAAGCCGAGGCCAGTTTTTGTTGAAATGAGCAATATCTGCTATGACTGAAATATTTTTCGTATCTTTGCAACATTAAACCTTACTGTTCTATGCCACTACTGAAGGTCCATATCCATCGCGAAAACAAACTCACGCCGGAGCAGAGGCGCGAGGCGCTGGAGTTGGGCAAACTCGGTGAGCAGATGGCTACAAAATATCTTGAGGACAACGGATATACCATCCTTGAACACAACTATCGCAAGGGGCATCTGGAAATAGATATCATCGCTCTTGACCCACATTCGGAGTTTAACGCCCCCTACTCGGAAAAGAAAGGTCTCGGCGACCTAGTCATCATCGAAGTGAAAACGCGTTCCTACGACACTATCCTACAACCCGAGAACGCCGTCGACCATCAGAAGCGGCTCAATCTGATTAGGCTCGGCAACCAGTACATCCGAAACCACGGACGAAAGGAGAATGTACGGCTCGATGTTATCGCCATTGTTAAAGGCGAAAATGGTGTGGAACTCAAGCATATCAAAAACGCTTTCAACGTCATGAGATTCTAGTTAACCTTTTTTGAAAATATATTTTGTCGGATGGCGAAAAGTTTGTATCTTTGCATTCTCAAACAAGGAACCTTAAAAAAACCACGATTATGAAAGATATAATGCCTATAAACGGACAGTTTGCGATGCCCTCGTTGGGCTACGATAACCTTGGTGATATTATCAGCAAGGAGACTCTGGGCTTCCACTACGGCAAGCACCTGAAGGCCTACGTGGACAACCTCAACAAGGCGCTGCCGGGCAGCGGTCTGGAAGGACTCTCGCTCACCGAGGTGGTGAAGAAGGCCGAGGGCGGCATGTTCAACAACGCCGGCCAGGTGCTGAACCACACCATGTATTTCGAGCAGTTCAGCAACTCGCCCAAGGCCATGAGCCCGAAGCTCACAGCACTCTTGGAGCGCGACTTCGGCTCGGTGGAGGCGTTCAAGAAAGAGTTTGAGCAAAAGGGCACCACCCTCTTCGGCAGCGGCTGGGTGTGGCTCTCGATGGACAAAGAGGGCAAGCTGGTCATCACACAACAGAAGAACGCCGAGAACCCCGTGACCATGGGGCTCACGCCCCTGTTGACCTTCGACGTGTGGGAGCATGCCTACTACCTCGACTGGCAGAACCGCCGAGCCGACCACCTCGCCGCCTTGTGGCAGATTGTTGACTGGGCCATCGTTGAAGGACGCTTATGTTAGTTAAGACATATGGCAGCGCCATTATTGGAGTCAACGCGCTGATGGTGACCGTGGAGGTGACCGTCGGCGAGGGGCTTGGTTTCTTCATGGTGGGTCTGCCCGACAACGCCGTAAAGGAGAGCGCCCAACGCATCGTGTCAGCCTTTGAGGAGAGTGGCTACCGCATCCCCGGCCAGCGCATCACGGTCAATTTAGCACCTGCCGACCTGAAAAAAGAAGGCTCCGCTTACGACCTCACCATCGCTGTTGCCACTCTCGGGTCTCTGGGCTACATGAAAGCTGACGACCTCGACAAATACGTCATCATGGGCGAGCTAGGCCTTGACGGCACCCTGCGCCCCATCAAAGGAGTGCTGCCCATAGCCATAGAGGCGCGCCGCTGCCAGTACAAAGGCATCATAGTGCCCGCCGAGAACGCCCGCGAGGCCGCCATCGTGAACAACCTTGAGGTCTACGGCGCCAACACGTTGAAGGAGGTCATTGATTTCTTCAACGGCGAGGGCTCACTTGAGCAGACCGTCGTGGACACCCGCGCCGAGTTCGCCCGCTCGCTCAACAGCTACGAATACGACTTCGCCGACGTCAAAGGTCAGGCCACCGTTAAACGCTGCCTTGAGATTGCCGCCGCCGGCGGTCATAATGCCATCATGATAGGTCCCCCCGGCTCGGGCAAAACCATGCTTGCCAAACGCATGCCCGGCATCCTGCCGCCGCTTACACTCAGCGAAAGCCTCGAGACCACCCAGATACACTCCGTGGCTGGTCTCATGCGCAAGGAGGACTCGCTGATAGCCGTGCGCCCCTTCCGTGCACCACATCATACCATATCAGACGTTGCCTTGGTCGGCGGCGGTATCAACCCAAAGCCCGGCGAGATAAGCCTGGCTCACAATGGTGTGCTCTTCCTCGACGAACTGCCCGAGTTCAAGCGCACCGTACTGGAGGTGCTGCGTCAACCCATGGAGGAGCGCCGCGTGACCATCTCGCGCGCCAAGATGACCATCGACTACCCAGCCTCATTCATGCTCATCGCAGCCATGAACCCCTGCCCCTGCGGCTACTACAACCATCCCACCATACCCTGCACTTGTCCGCCAGGCTCCGTAAAGCGCTACCTCAACAAAGTCAGCGGTCCATTGATGGACCGTATCGACATCCACATAGAAGTGACGCCCGTGCCGGTGAGCCAGCTCAACCGTGAGGAGAAAGCCGAGAGCAGCGCCGCCATCCGCGAGCGTGTCGTTGCCGCGCGCGCCATACAGACAGCCCGCTTCGCCGCCAACCCCGGCATACATTGCAACGCCCAAATGGGCAGCAAACTCACGCGTCAGTACTGCGCCCTCACCGACGAGTGCCGCACCATCATGGAGCAGGCCATGAATCGCATGGGACTCAGTGCCCGCGCCTACGACCGCATCCTCCGCGTCGCCCGTACCATCGCCGACCTTGAAACCGCCCCTGACATCAACCCAGACCACCTCCGCGAGGCCATCACCTACCGCAGCCTCGACCGTGACAGCTGGGGTGGATAACATATAATCAAAACAACTATGGCTACAACCATCATCATCGCAATAATAGCCCTCGCTGCGGGCCTCCTTGCCGGAATACTCATCGCCGGACGCGGCAAAAACGCCCTCAATGCCGAGAAGCAGGCCCTTGAGGCACAGCTGGCCGCCGCCAACCAGAGCCACGTCAACGAGGCCGCCCTCCTCAACCGCCAGCTTACCGACCAGAAGGCCGAAGCTGCCAAAGCCCTCCAGAGCGCCAAAGAAGAGGCCGCGAAAGCCCTCGAAAAATACAAAGCAGAGTCTGACAAACGCCTTGCTGACTACAAGGAGGAGGTGCTAAAACGCCATAACACTGTCGTCGACGAGCTGAAGCAGAACCACCAGGCGCTCCTCGACGAGCAGGACCGCCGTCACCGCAGCGACACCGAAGCCATCGAAAAACGCTTCTCAGAGACCATCAAGAGTCTCCGCGAGCAGGTCGAGAACACCACCAACACCATGCTCAAACAGCGTCAAGAGGAGTTCTCCGACACCAGCACCAAGAACATCGACGGCATCGTCAAGCCCCTCAAGGAGACCATCGACAAGATGAAGGAGGAAATGGCCAAGAACACCTCGGCACAGACCACCATGAGTGCCGAGATAAAGACCAACATGGAGCACATGATACGCCAGAGCATCGAGGCGCAGAAGAGTGCCGAGGAGCTCACCCGCGCCTTCAAGCACGAAAGCAAGACCCAGGGCGACTGGGGCGAGGTGGTGCTCAACAATCTCCTCGAACAACAGGGCTTCAGCGAAGGCAAGGACTTCGAGATACAGGCCGTGATGCGCGACGCCGACGGCCAGACCATCCATCCCGAGGAAGGGGACAACCTGCGTCCCGACGTGCTGCTGCACCTCGACGACAAGCGCGACATCATCATCGACTCCAAGGTCTCCATGACTGCCTATATCGACTACGCAAACGCCGCTGACGATATCACCAAGCGCCTTTATCTCAAAGACCATATCGCCAGCCTCCGCAAGCACGTCGACGAGCTCTCGGCCAAGAACTACACCCAATACCAGATAAACCCCCACCTCGACTTCGTCATCATGTTCGTGCCCCATGTGCCGGCCCTGCGCGACGCCCTGCACGAAGAGCCCACCCTCTGGCAGGACGCCATGCAGAAAAAAGTATTCATCGCCGACGAGCAGACCCTCTACGCCGCCCTGCGCATCATACGCATCACATGGACCCACATAGACCAGGAGCAGAACCACAAGCGCCTCTTCGAGCTGGCACAGGAGATGCTAGAGCGCACCGGCAACTTCCTCAAGGAATACGACAGCATCGGCGAGAGCCTCAAGGATGCCCTCGAAGTCTTCGACAACAGCCGCAAGAAACTGCTGCCCGGCGGCCGCAGCATCAGCACCACCGCCAACCAAATCCTCAAGCTCGGCCTCGACAACAAGAAGTCGAGCCGCAAAGGAAGAGCCCCGGAAGCCATCATCCCCGCAGACTATCTCACCCAGGAGGTGCAGACCGAGCTGCTGGAGGAGGCTTCCGAGGCCCCGGAAGAGTAAGTTACCGCACTACAGGATGGCGGCGCGCTCGGCGTCGTCCCAGTAGGTCATGTTGCGGTAGGGGTTAACGTCGTCTTTGCGGCGGCTTTCCACCTTCTGTTCCTCTATGTACTTTTGAATGTCAGCGTAGCGCTGCTGGTAGCGCTGCCACTGTGCGTCGTCAAGTTTTTCGGCGCCTGCGAGCCTGCAGAGCACACTGTAGGCGTGGGCCTGCCGCTGAGCGGGATAAGCGCTCCAGAGGGCATTGAAACGCTCGTGGACGGCATTCCAGCTGTCGAGCTTACCACTCTCCACGTCGGCTATCAGCTGCTCCATGTCGGGACGAGCCACCAGCTGACCGCCGATGTTCACCCATTCATTCATGCTTTCGCCGTTCGCCTCTGTCCTTTCGCCTTCCAGATACTTCATGGCGTAGAACACCAGCATGTCCTCGTAGGCAGCAAGACCTTCCTTGGCCTTGAGGATTACCGTGGGGCGTTTGCCCTTCTCCATGCCGTCGGCATAGACCACGCCATCCTTGGCCGCGGCCATCCAGCCGCGCAGCAGCTCCATGCCGTGCAGTATCTCCTCGGCGGTGTCGGGCGCCAGGTTGTCGAACTCTATGTTCTGCGCCTTCACCACACGCTTGTCGCGCTTGGCGAACTTCTTGCTGTTGCGGTCCATGGCGTACATGTTGTACATCCACCAGTAGGCGGGCATCACCTCCAGCCGATCCTTCGAGGTGTTGTTGTTGACCAATGCGAAGGGCAGCTTGATGTCAAGCTCGGCGGGATAGTCGCCCTTGGCCAGCAGGCAGTAGCTGGCGAAGCGGCTGCTGTGCTTGAACGAGCAGCAGAGGCCCGGCCAGAACCCGCGGCCACCTACAATCTCGTTGTCGGCCGTACGGCTGTTGTGGTTGCTGCCAATGGTGCCGCCTGCGGCTATGTTGCTCTGGCCCATGATAAGGCCGGCGATGAGGAACGAGTTGTTGTGGTGCTGCTCGTGGGCGGGGAAGATGATGCTGTTGCCCACCTCGCAGCGCGCCAGGGTGCTGTTGTCGCCCACCACGGTGTCGTTGAGCCTCAGGCCGAACTCCAGATGTACATGCTCGCCGAGCAGGAAGCGCACCGCAATCACACCGTGTTCCAGTGTGCAGCCGGTGCCCACCACGCCGTCGCTGAGCACTATGCAGCCGTCCACCTCCGTGCGGTCGGCCTCGGTAGACCGTATTGTCACATTGCGTATGGCCTTGGTGTTCTTGACAACGCAGCAGTCGCCCACCCTGCCGTAACACCCTTCGGCACTGGCGAGGGTGTCGTAGGTCATCTCCTCGAGCCGCTCCATGAAGCGCTTGCGGCCGCGGTAGCGAGCCCACATGTAGGCGTCGCCTATGGTCATGCCGCTGAAGGGCAGTATGCGGCGACCGCCGTTCTCGTTCATCGGTTCGAGCCACGCCACCCCGTGGGGATCGCTGGTGCAGGTCATCTCCTCGACGTTGAACAGCAAGACATTGTTGCCCACCACATAGCCGCTGAGCATATGCACATTGTGTATGACCGGGTGGTTGCCCACGGTGCTGTTGCTGAGGGCGGAGTTGTAGATACCCTCGCGGAGCGTAAGGTCGCCTTCGGTATGCTTGCAGCTCTCGATGCTACCAAGAGAAACAGCACCCTCGAAGGTGCTGTTCCGTATGCATTCGGCACAGAATGGCTCGGCCACCCGCACAGTGGACCAATCCTCTGCAATATTACCTTGACGCTCCAGCTGTTCTATTTCAGCAGTAGTAAGGTTACGATACATGGGCGTTTATTTGTAAAGGTTAACGTATTCCTCAATGCTGCCCTCGATGCGCTGCTTGTCCTTGAAGTAGTCGTAGGTGCTCATCTTGAGCTCCACGGAAGCCTCTTCGTCGCACACCACCACAGCGTGGGGGTGCATCTGCAGCATGCTGGAGGTCCACATGTGGTTCACACCGTTCTCTATCATGTGGTGCAGGGCGCGGGCCTTCTTGGGACCGTTGCAGAGGATGAGCACCTCGCGGGCATCCATCACGGTGCCCACGCCGACGGTCAGGGCCTGTTTCGGCACCTTGGTCTCGTCGTTGTCGAAGAAACGGCAGTTGGCCTGGATAGTATTGGTGGTGAGGGTCTTGATGCGGGTGCGGCTGGCAAGGCTGCTGCCCGGCTCGTTGAAGGCAATGTGACCGTCGGGGCCCACACCGCCCATGAACAGGTCCACACCGCCCGCTTGGGCAATCATCTCCTCATAGTGCTTGCATTCGGCCATCAGGTCCTTGGCGTTGCCGTCGAGGATATGCACATTCTCCTTCTTGATGTCGATGTGGCTGAAGAAATTGGTCCACATGAAGCTGTGATAGCTCTCGGGATGCTCCACAGGCAGGCCGACATACTCGTCCATGTTGAACGTCACCACATTCTTGAAACTCAGCACACCTTTCTGGTTGAGCTTCACCAGATGCTGGTACAGTCCGAGGGGTGAACTACCGGTGGGGCAGCCGAGGACAAACGGATGCTCCTCCGTGGGATTGAAATCCAGAATTCTTTTGGCCACATAATTAGCAGCCCAGACCGACATTTGGTCGTAGTCTTTGGTAATGATAACGCGCATATATTTAAGTTTTTAATATGTGTTCAACAGTTAACGCGGCCGGTTTTACCGCTATTTTTTCAATGTGCAAAGGTACGCGTTTTTTCCTTTCGTGCAAGAAAAAAAATCTCCCCCAATGCTAAATTGCGTATTTTTATGAAATTTTAACAGAATGCAATTCGCTGAGCGTCAGCCATTAGACCGTAGCCGCTCCGTACCCGCTCCGACCCCGCTCCGTCTCCTCTCCGACCACGGCCCTAAAAATCAACGCTTAACAGTCGGAGGGAAGTCGGAGCGGAGACGGAGCGCTATCGGGTCGCCGAAGGCCTTCCTCTGGAAGGGCTGTGAAAAAAAATTTTGCCAGTTCAAAAAAAGGTTGTACTTTTGCAGTTCGAATTGTAAAAAGAAACAGCTATGGGAATAACGATACCTGCCCTTATCATTGGGGCCATTCTGGTAAACAACGTGGTGCTGGCCCAGTTCCTCGGCATTTGCCCGTTTCTCGGTGTGAGTAAGGACGTTAAGTCGTCCGTGGGCATGAGCGGCGCCGTGCTTTTCGTGATGCTGCTGGCCACCATGGTGACATGGCTCATCATGACCTATGTGCTGGTGCCCCTGCACCTCGAATATCTGCAAACCATCGCCTATATCCTCGTGATTGCGGGTCTGGTGCAGATGGTTGAGATAGTGCTGAAGAAGATTGCCCCCTCGCTCTATCAGGCACTGGGAGTCTTCCTGCCCCTGATCACCACCAACTGCGCCGTGCTCGGTGTGGCAATCCTGGTGATACAGAAGAACATGAACTTCCTTGAGAGCGTCGTCTACTCGGCCTCCATAGCCGTGGGCTTCGCCATTGCACTGATACTCTTTGCCGGCATCCGCGAGCAGCTGGACCTCACCGGCGTGCCCAAAGGCATGAAGGGTGTGCCCATAGCGCTGGTCACCGCCGGCATCCTGGCCATGGCCTTCATGGGCTTCAACGGCTTGGTACCCCTGCCGTAAGCGAAAATTGCACAAATGGAATTACCCACAAGCGACCTTTGATTTGGTCGCTTTTTTTGTACCGGACAAGAAAAAAAAACACTTCACGCAGTAACAATTTCAGCATTGCGGCGTCTACTACAGCGAAACTAACCAATGAAACAGACGATGAAAAAGATATTCATGGCATTGATGTTTACGTTGGCGGCGTCGGCATCGGCAATGCCGCTGTTTAATGTGCCCACCACCATTGTGCAGCCCAACGGCGACACGCTACACTGCTTCGTGTCGGGCGACGAATACTACCATCGGCTGCACGACGCCGACGGCTACACCATAGTGCAGAACCCGCAGACGGGCTGGTGGGTCTTTGCCGACACGGTGCACACCGCTGTCGACCGCTGGCAGGTGGTGCCGACCAGCTATGTGGCGGGAGCCACCGACCCGCATACCGTAGCAACGCTTCATCCAAATATCGGAGTGGACCAGGAGACTTGGCTCGAACGGCAGCAGCTTTTCGATAGGCCGAAAGACGTTGTCGCAAAGACCTCTGGGCGAAACCACGGGAGGATGAACAACATAGTGATCTTCGTCCGCTTCAGCGACCAGCTGACAGAATTGGGCACCCTCGTCAGCAGCATCGACCCGATGCTCAACGACTCGGCGACCAACGCCAATTCGATGTACAGCTATTTCAAGCGGGTGTCGTACAACAAGCTGGAGATAGTGTCGCATTATTTCCCCACACCGGTTTCAGGAGCCATAGCCTGCTTTTGCGACAATCATCCGCGCTCGTACTATTTACCATACAACAGCACCAGCAACCCCGACGGATACAATGGCGACCCGGAGCGCACCAGCCGGCAGCAAGGCCTGGTGAGAGCAGCGGTGGAATATATCAGCCAGCAGGTGCCAGACAGTCTCGACCTCGACATTGACAACGACGGGTTTGTGGACAATGTATGCCTGGTGGTGAAGGGCGACGTCAGTGCATGGGGTGATATACTGTGGCCGCACAAGAGCATCCTTTCCGACAGCGTTGCATATATAGGCGGCAAGCAGGTTTACAACTACAACATCCTGGTCGAGGGACCCTACATGTATCACCTCAGCAGCGGTACGTTCTGCCACGAGATGTTCCACACGCTCGGTGCCCCCGACATCTACCACTACAACACCAACACCAGCGTCTATCCCGCGGGCAACTGGGACCTTATGTGCCAACACTCCAATATGCCGCAGCACATGAGCGCCTACATGAAATGGAAATACGGCAACTGGCTCGATTCCATACCGGAAATCACACGGCCGGGAACCTACACGCTGCACTCGCTGGGCGACAGCACACACAACAATTGCTGCTACCGCATTGCCACCACAGACCCGCACCAGTGGTATGTGCTCGAATACCGCGACAACACCGAGCGCTTCGAGACCACTCTGCCCGGCAAGGGTATGCTCATCTATCGCATAGACGACCGCTACACCGGCTGCAGTTCCAGCCACGACGAGGTCTACCTGTTCCGCCCCAACGCCTCGAACGCGACAACCAACGGAACACCCGCGCTGGCCTTCTTCAGCGGCAGCACACCGCGCACCGAGTTCACGCCGCAGACCAACCCGCACCCATGGCTGACAGGCGGCGTGCCCGACCCGACGTTCGCCATAGTCAATGTCACCGTTCCCGACAGCACCATCAGCTTCACCTACGCGCCCGCCTGCGTTGTGCCCCACGACCTGACGGTGAGCGGCATATCCGGCACCGCCGCCCTCCTTTCGTGGCAGACAGATGCCGACAGCACGCTACTGCAATGGCGCACCGCAGGCACTTCGGCAGTCAATACAGTGGTGGTGGCAGGACAAAGCCATCAGCTCGCATCGCTCAGCCCCGAGACCTCGTATCAATGGCGCGTGAGGAGCATTTGCTCCGCTGGAGACAGCAGTGTCTTTTCGGACTGGAACACCTTTACTACCGGCCAATGTGATATCAGGGAGGATGCTGTAGGCATAGCCGACACTACCCAACCAACATTGCCGTTCTACACCATTTACCGCTATTCCTACACGCAGATGATTTACCGTGCAGAAGAACTGGGAGGGCCGTTGGAGATAAACAAACTGTCATTCAACTATGTGGATCTCTACAGAAATATGTATAAAAGCAATGTAACGGTCTACCTTGGCACTACTACCGACAGCGCTTTCGCCAGCGTATTCAGCAGTTTCATTCCTTTGGCCCAGCTGCATAAAGTGTATCAAGGCCCAGTAGCGATATTGAACGGATGGAACGACATCGAACTCGACAGCACGTTCTACTACAACGGTACCGACAATCTCGTTGTGGCCGTAGACGACAACAGCGGCTCCCTTGGCAGCGGTTACTATCTGTGGAACCACTTCTACTGTACAACAACCCCGGGGCAGTACACGTCGGCTGGAAGCTTCTCCAATGAAAGCCAATACAATCCTAACCCTGCAACGGCAACAATAAACGAGGTGTTCCGATACCGTGCCGACATACGTATTTCGGGCTGCCCGCTGCAGGCGATGCCAAGCTATAATGTCACCGTGGCGGCCAGCGACAGCACGCAGGGTAGCGTCGCCGGTGGCGGCACATATGACGTATACGCCCAAGCCACCATAGCAGCAACACCTGCATCAGGCTACCGCTTTGACTATTGGCTGTCGGATGGCGACACCATAGCCGCCAACCCCTATACCTTCAGCGTTATCGCCGACCGGACATTCGTGGCCTATTTTGCCGACAGCGGCAATGTCTCTGTTGCCTCATGCTGTGACAACCTGCCCATAAGGATTGAGAGACATGAAGGGGGGCTGGTGGTTGCCGGCGCTACCGGTGAGGACGTAGCCCTGTACGACGTCGTGGGGCGCTGCCATTGGCGCTCGACGGCAAGCGGTCACCAGTATATACCAATCCGCCGACACGGAGTGTATGTACTCCGCATCGGCGGTCAGGCGGTACGTAAGATTGTCTTCTGATTAGTTGCGGTATCCGATGACGCGGCGCACCTCGGCGAGGGTGCGGGCGGCGCTGTCGTGGGCTTTCTCCTTGCCGCGGTCCATGATGCGGCGCAGGGCGGCATCGTCGGCACCAATCTCAAGGATGCGCTGGCGCAGGGGCTCCACGAAGTTCACCATATCCTCGGCCAGCTGCTTCTTTAGGTCGCCGTAGCGTATCTGGCAGCGGTTGTAGAGGTCGTCGAAGTACTCGACGGTGTCGGGCGTGGAGACGGCTTTGAGTAACAGGAAGAGGTTCTCAATCTCCTCGGGCTTCTTCTGGTTCATCTCGGTGGGGCCACTGTCGCTCTTGGCCTTCATTATCTTCTTGCGGATGACGGCGGGCTCATCGGTGAGGAAGATGGTGCTGGCTTCACCCTCACTCTTGCCCATCTTGCCACTGCCGTTGAGGGCAGGTATCTTCACCAGACCGGTGCTTGAGCCAATGGCCTGCGGCAGAGGGAATACTTCGGCCTTGTACATGGTGTTGAAGCGTTGGGCGTAGGTGCGGGTCATCTCCAGGTGTTGCTCCTGATCCTTGCCCACGGGCACGCGGGTGGCCTTGTGTATGAGTATGTCGGCGGCCATGAGCGTGGGGTAGGTCAGCAGACCGGCGTTTACGTTGTTGGGGTTCTGACGCACCTTGTCTTTGAAGGAGGTGACACGCTCGAGCTCACCGAGATAGGCGTTCATGTTGAAGAATAGATACAGTTCGATTGTCTCGGGCAAGTCGCTCTGAAGGTAGATAGTGGCCTTCTCGGGGTCGAGACCTGCGGCAAGGTACTGCACCAGTATGGCGCGAGCATCGTTGTAGATGCTGCCAGGCGTGGGGTGTGTGGTAAGTGAGTGGTAGTCGGCAATGAAGAAATAACAATCCATCTCGTCCTGCATCTTGACAAAATTGCGCAGAGCGCCGAAATAATTGCCGAGGTGAAGGTTGCCAGTAGGCCTTATGCCGCTGCAAACTATATCTTTAGCCATAGTATCAGTGTTTTCGTTATTGTTGCAAAGGTAACATTTTTTTTCGGTATAAATATTTTTTTGTATTTTTGTAGGCTGAATAAGAGAGTACAGAAATCAGAAATAATAACATAAAATATTGTAAACATGTACACTAAATTCCAACAGCATCTTCAGAAAGAGCTGGCCGACATCGAGGCCGCCGGTCTTTACAAACATGAACGCATCATCGAGAGCCCCCAGGGCGCCGAAATCATGGTGAAAGGCAAGAAGTGCCTCAACTTCTGCGCCAACAACTACCTGGGTCTGGCCGACAACCCCGAGCTCATCGAGGCCGCCAAGAAGGGCATGGACGCCCGTGGCTACGGTATGGCCTCCGTCCGCTTCATCTGCGGTTGCCAGGACCTGCATAAGCAGCTTGAGAAGAAGATTGCCGAGTTCTTCGGCACCGAGGACACTATCCTCTACGCTGCCTGCTTCGACGCCAACGGCGGTGTCTTCGAGCCCCTGCTCACCGAAGAGGATGCCATCATCAGCGACGCCCTGAACCACGCCTCTATCATCGACGGCGTGCGCCTCTGCAAGGCACAGCGCTACCGCTATGCCAACGCCGACATGGCTGACCTCGAGGAGCAGCTCAAGGCCGCCCAGAAGAACCGCTTCCGCGTGATTGTCACCGACGGTGTCTTCTCGATGGACGGCAACGTATGCCCCCTCGACAAGATCTATGAGCTTGCCAACAAGTACGATGCCATGGTGATGGTGGACGAGAGCCACAGCGCCGGTGTGGTCGGCAAGACCGGACGCGGCGTCACCGAGCGTTACAACCTGCGCGGCAAGATTGAAATCCTGACCGGCACCCTCGGCAAGGCCTTCGGCGGCGGGACAAGCTGCACGAGAACACCGACTACTTCCTGCGCCGCATGAAGGAGGAAGGCTTCGACTGCAAGCCCAGCGAGAGCGCCATCTGCGCCGTCATGATTTACGACGCCGCCAAGAGCCAGAAGTATGCCGCCAAGATGCAGGAAGAAGGCATCTTCGTCACCGGCTTCTACTATCCCGTGGTGCCGAAAGGCCAGGCCCGTATCCGCGTCCAAATCAGCGCCGCCCATGAGCACGCACACCTCGACAAGTGCATCGAGGCCTTCAAGAAAGTCCGCAAAGAAATTGAAGGCTAAACCATACGGTGGTTATAACATTCTGTGTTGGTGGAGAGGCTGTCTCCACCAACACTTTTTTATGCATATCGGCGACAAGTTTGAAAAAAATATACGCGTATATTATAAAAAAGTTGTATCTTTGCAGTTTAAAACCATGAGGATGGGACTGTTTAGCAGACTTATATCCATTTGGAAACAAAAGGATTGTACAGAAAACCAAGAAGACGCTGTGGCGAAATATCTGATAGTGGGACTGGGTAACGTGGGTGCCGAATACGAGGGTACGCGCCACAATGCGGGCTTCATGGTTGTCGACGCCTTGGCCAAGGAGGCCGATGCTCACTGGACACTGGAGCGTCATGCCTACCGTACGGAGATACGTCACAAAGGGCGGGTGCTGGTGCTCATCAAGCCCACCACATACATGAACCTAAGTGGCAAGGCCGTGAAGTACTGGTTGCAGGCAGAAAAGGTGGAGCTTTCAAACCTTATGGTTGTAGTTGACGATTTGGCGCTTGACCCCGGCATTATTCGTATCAAGAAGCAGGGCGGTGCCGGCGGCCACAATGGCTTAAGCGACATTGAATCCGCACTTGGCACTCCCAACTACATACGCATGCGCATGGGCGTTGGCGACCATTTCAGCCGCGGACGCCAAGTGGACTATGTACTGGGGCGCATGGAAGGAGAAGACTTGGCGAAGATGGAGGAAGCTGTGAAGACTGCTAACGATATTATCAAGTGCTACGTCACCCAAGGCATAGACCGAACCATGAATCTCTACAACAAGAAAGGTAACGCACACAGTGAATCTAACGCTTGATATAGGAAACACCGCTGTAAAGTGGGCTGCATTCGAGGAGCACACGCTGCTGGAACATGGCTATGACCTGCCCACAGACAAACTCACTGTTGCAGAGGGTGTACTGGCTTGCGCCAGCGGCACGCTTCCCGACACGGTGTACGACATACCATTGCTTACCGCCGAGACACCGCTCCCCATACGCCTCGACTACAAGACACCACAGACCTTGGGGCCTGACCGCATTGCTGCGGCCTGCGGTGCGTGGAGTCTGCACAAGGGCGAGGCTTGCCTCGTGATAGACGCCGGCACATGCATCACGGTGGATTTCCTCGCTGCAGACGGCGTGTACCACGGCGGTGCCATCATGCCGGGCCTCGACATGAGCCTCAACGCCATGCACGACAGGACGGCACGGCTGCCACTAATAAGTCTGGATGGTGTGGACCGTGCTCCGGCCTTGGGTCGCTCAACAGAAGAATGCATACTGGCCGGAACACTCGGCGCAACGATGCTGGCGCTGGCTGGATATGTGGCTCTGTACCGCGAGAAGTGTGGCAAACTCAATGTACTGCTTACCGGCGGCGACGCACAGCGCCTGACGAAAGCAGGCGCCACAAGCTGGGAACTCCAACCTCTGTTGACAATGACAGGATTGAACGAGATAATGATATACAATGAGCAATAAGAAACTGATAATAGGACTACTGTGGCTTTTAAGCCTTATAAGCATTAAAGCCGAAGCACAAAATGGCTTCAACCTGCCCTACTCACAGTATGGGTTAGGTGTCAGCGATCTGCCGTTCAACATGCCGATGGCGGCACGTATGGGCGGCGTGGTGTACACACGCTCCAGCAACAACTACATTAACCCCTTCAACGCAGCCTCCTATGGCAGCATAGAAATGGAAAGCTTCGTGTTCGACATTGGCTTCAATGTGCAGACATGCCGCCTGACCAGCGGGACACAGAAAGCCAAAGACGCCGACGGCAATCTATCCTATCTGGCCATGGGTATGCCAGTGACAAATTGGCTCAAAGTTGCTGTAGGACTGATGCCCTACTCCACAATAGACTACCTGACAGTTGTTCAAACCAAAGGTGCCGACGGCTTCACCTATAGGACAGAGGCTAGCGGTGACGGCGGTGCCAACGAAGTGTTCGCTGGTCTGGGATTCAATATCATCGACAACAAGGAGAACCGCTTGACGGCTGGCTTCAACGTGGGCTACCTCACCGGCAAGCTTGTAAAGCTGCTATCATACAGTTCCACCGACACCAACTTCATTAACGAAAGAAAAGCCAAAGAGCTGCGACTCGGCAATGCGTTGCTGGATTTCGGCATACAATACCATCACGCACTAGGCGAGAGATACACGCTGGCTGTCGGTATGAACTACAAGCCCAACATGAAATTGAAATCAAAAGAGATTGATCTCATATACACCTACCTTCCCTCGTCGGAAAGTCTGCTGGACACCATCTTCCCAAAACGCGGAGAGAGTGCCGAGACTAGAGGCCTACTGGAACAAGCAAACACCATAGGTGTGGGCTTGAGTCTTGAGCGGAATGGACAATGGCAAGTGGCTGCCGATATGGCCTTCGGTGCTTGGCAGGGGTTACGTTACACCGAACCAGAGGGTCGCACCATATTCGGCGAAAGCGCCATGTGCAGCGGCGCCTACAGCAGTTATGCATTAGGGTTTGAGAAGATGGTCAACATGGATGCCTCAAACTACTTCAGCCGTATGGGCTGGAGCCTCGGTGCTCACATGGAACAAGGGCTGATGTATGTTACCACAGATGGCGGCGACAAAAGAGTGGACCGCTGGGGCGTGGGGGCTGGTTTGAGCCTGCCTATGCGCAAAGGGCGCTCGCTACTCACCATCAGTGTCGATTACAACCGTATGGGTAGAACCGAAATCATGCAACGCAACTGCGTCACCTTCGGCATTGCCATAAGCAGCTGCGAACGCTGGTTCGTGAAGAGAAAATACAATTAGCAATAAAAAGCCCGTGGGCGATACTAAATCAGAAAAGAACGAACAAACAAAAAACAAAATAACAATGAAAACACTCAGAACATTGACCATCGGAGCTCTGCTGGCGGCCACGGCGCTGCCCGCAGCGGCACAGCTTGAGAAATGGGGCTGCAACGACGAGGCTCTCGCCAACCCGCAACCCATGATGGAGGCAGTGTCCCTCTATCAGGAGAACGTGAAACAATACAAAGCCTCGAAAGACCAACGCTATCTGCAGGAAGCCTATCCGCAGTGGAAGACCATAGTCGCCAACTGCCCCAAACAGAGCAAGAACCTCTATATAAACGGTGCCAACATCATGAAGGTCATGATTGCCAACGCCAAAAGTGAGGAGGAGAAGAAAGCCTACATCGACGAGCTGATGGCCATGTACGACACCCGTATCGTCAAATACGGCGAGGCAGCCAAGTACACTGCCAAGAAGGCCAACGAGCTTGAGGAGATACTGAAAGAAGACGGTCTGCAGCAGTACTACGCCCTATACAGCGAGGCTGTTAGAATCGGTGGCGACGACCTTGAGGCCGCCTACCTAGTGAAGTACATGGAAGCCACCATTAACTATGTGCGCGCCGGCTACGCCGAGCCCACGCTGGTGGTTGACAACTACGACATAGCCAGCGACCTGCTGGAGGACGAGCTGCATGAGAACGCTGCCGACAGCGTGAAGGCTGCCACAATCCGCGGCTACATCGCCGGTGTCGAAGCCGCCTTCTCACCCTACGCCAGCTGCGACCAGCTGGTGGAGATCTACGGCAAGAAGTTCGAGGCTGACCCCGAGAACGTGGACCTGCTGAAGAAGATTACCGGCATCATGATGCGCAAGCGCTGCACCGAACAGGACCTCTTCTTCCGCGCCACAGAGAACCTCTACCGCCTGGAGCCCAGCCCCGCTACTGCTATGCGTATGGGGCAGATGTGCATATCGAAGAAGCAGTACAATGATGCCATCAAATACCTGAACGATGCCATCCAGGGAGTAGGCGATAAGGACAAATACAACGCCTACCTCTTCCTCGGCTACGCCCACACGGGTGCCAAGAACTGGGGTGCTGCCCGCACAGCCTACAACAACGCCGCATCCGTCGACGCCACCAAGGGTGAGCCTTACATGAGAATAGCTCTGCTCTACGCTTCCACCGTGAGCAGCGCATCAGAGGACAATGTGGGCGGCAAGAGTGCCTACTGGGCCGCTGTCGACAAACTGCAACGCTCCAAATCCGTTGAACCTACCGAGGATAACATCGAAGCCTGCAACCAACTCATCAACAGTTATGCTGCTCACTTCCCCTCAAAGACCGACGCCTTCATGGCCGGCCTCGAGAATGGCAAGAGTTTCAGAGTGCCTGGTTGGATAGGAGAATCGACAATAGTAAGAACACGTTAAGCGAGTGAGGACATACTTCAACGACAATTCGATAGGGGCGTGCCGATGGCTTACGCTCCTATCGGCTTGTCTGTTTATCACCCTTACCACGTCGTGCAAGAACGATAAAGATATGCTGCCTGAGGACTGGAGCGACTCGGCCAGCCAGCAGGTGACCGATGCCCACGTACATCGCACCGAAGATGGCAAGCTGCAACTCAAGCTTGAAGCTCCGCTGATACAAAAGTACGAGCGTCCAGTGGTTAAAACCATCTACCGCAGCCGCGGTAACCAGCGCGTATCCCTCATACTCTACGACGGCATAGACAAAAAAAAGACATATATTGAAGCCGGAGAGGCCACCTCGTATGACGACCGCGACATCATGGAAGCCTACGACAGCGTGGTAGTCATCGACTATGGCTCCGGCGACACCATCTACCTGCAGGACCTTATCTGGAACTCCGCCGAAGACCGTATCTACTCCGAACACCCCGTGCGCGCCAAAAACGGTAACCGCATCACGCTGGGCGACGGCTTCGTCAGCAACCAACGCATGGAGAACATGCAGATAATCCACCAACGTGGTATAATTGAATTTGAAGACTGAACAGCATGCAACTGACAGCAAAAGAACTGGCCCGTGTGGTGAAAGGCACCGTTGAGGGCGACGAGAACGTCAAGGTGTGGAAACCTTGCAAAATAGAAGAAGGCTGCGAAGGCGGCATTACCTTCCTCGGCAACGCCAAATACACACATTACATCTACGAGCAGCAAGCCTCGATAGTGATAGTGCGCAAGGATTTCGTACCCGAACACCCCATAGGCTCCACGCTTATACGCGTCGACAACCCATATATGGCAGTAGCCTTACTCCTGCACACCTTCAATGAGCGCACCAAGCCCCCAAAAGGCCGCTCGTGGCACAGCCATGTCGGACGCGGCAGCAAGCTGGGCAAACGCTGCTACATGGGCGAGTATGCCGTGGTCGGACGCCACTGTACCATCGGCAACGACGTCAAGATATATCCTAACGCCACCATCGGCGACAACTGCAAGATTGGCAACGGCACAATCATCTACGCCGGTGTGAAAGTCTACGAAGGAGTTGAGATAGGCCGCAACTGCATAATCCATGCCGGTGCAGTGATAGGCTCCGACGGCTTCGGATTCGCCCCCGCTGGCGACGGAACATGGAACAAGATTGACCAGATAGGCAACGTGGTGCTGGAAGATAACGTGGAGATTGGAGCCAACACCTGCATCGACCGTGCCACCATGGGTTCCACCATACTGCATCAAGGCGTTAAGGTCGACAACCTCTGCCAGCTGGCCCACAATGTGGTCATCGGCCGCAATACCGCCATGGCCTCGCAGGTTGGCATTGCGGGCAGTTGCCACGTGGGCGAGGAGTGCATAATCGCCGGTCAGGCCGGTCTGGTGGGCCACATCACCGTTGGCAACCATGTCACAGTGGCGGCCCAAAGCGGCGTCACCCGCTCGGTGGCCGACAATGCCACCATCTTCGGCAGCCCGGCCATCGACGCCAACAAACGCCGCAAGATAGAGGTTCTGTTCCGTAACCTCGACAAAATCGTTGACCGCATAGACAAACTGGAGCGTCGATGAAAGCTCGCGAAATACTGCGGGTATTCGTCATCGTAATTGTCTCGCTGTTTGCGTTGAGCATCTGCTTTCCGCACGACGGCATAAATATTGGCAGCCTCAATCTGCGCCTCCCCTCCCTGCATTCCCTCGTGGAGAGCCGCCAATCCGTACCTTTGGAACCTGTCTATGAGCCCTCTCCAGGCCAGATGATACTCAACGACTCCATAGCCTACTATCATCGTCTTGTCGACAGCGGCAAACTGCGCTTCTGGCTTCCTGAGCCTCATTACCTCGATGCTTTCTGGAGCACCGTCGAGCAAGCCCAGGCCAACCGTCGCACCGTACGCATCATGCACTACGGCGACTCGCAGATCGAACTTGACCACATCTCTTCACGCCTGCGTGCCTACATGCAGGGAAACTACGGCGGCGGCGGCCCTGGAATGCTGCCGTTCCACACAACCACCCCCAACATGACCATGCGGCAGAGTAACAGCGGCGAGCTTGTTCACTTGGCCTCCTTCGGCGACAGCCTCACCGTGCGCAGCCGCGGCAACTATGGCCTAATGATGCAATGTTTCCGCCTTGAGGGCGGTAGCGCCACAGTAACAGTCAAGAGCGCTAACAATACGCGTGTAGACGATGCCGCCAAACGCTTCGAGCATGTACGCCTAATAGCCAACAACCGCAGCAGCCTCACAGCCGAATTCACAGACTTGAAAGGCAATAAAGGCCCCCAACAGAAGATAGCCCCACAAGGTGTGGGAGTGCTTGCGTGGAGCACCGACAGCATCACCAGCGCCGTCCGCCTGCGCGTCAGCGGCAGCGCCGACCTCTACGCCGTCACCGTCGACGCCGGCTACGGCGTGGCCGTGGACAACATACCCATGCGCGGCTGCTCAGGCCAGCAATTCACCCTCGTCAACGAGCAACTGCTCACCGCAGCCTACAGCACCCTCGACGTGGGGCTCATCATCATGCAGTTCGGCGGCAACTCAGTACCTTACATCAAGCGCGAGTCCGAAATATCCACTTACTGCCAGTCCATCGGCAAGCAGATAGACTACGTACATCGCTGCTGCCCGAAAGCCAAGATACTCTTCATCGGCCCATCAGACATGAGCACCCGCATCAAAGGCGAGCTGCAGACCTACCCCATCATACCGCAGCTTATCGACAGCCTCTCCGCCACCGCCACCGCCCACGGTGCCGCCTACTGGAGCATCTACCATGCCATGGGCGGCTACAACTCCATGCCGCAGTGGACCCGCCAGGGGCTCGCCGGCAACGACTACATTCACTTCTCGCAGAAAGGTGCCGACCGTATGGGCGACATGCTGGCCGAGGCATTCGACAACAGTCATCGCCTATACCAACTCGAACGCCGCAAGAAAGGAGCCAAACAATGAAACAACACCTTACACTGATACTTCTGGCACTTCTCGCCACAGGGCCGCTCTCCGTACACTCGCAGGAAGAGCCGTACCACAAATTCATTAGATACAGCCTCAACGAATTGCACTACGACAGCGCATCGCCCTCAATCAACCGGCTCTTCGACCGTTGGCAACAAGTGCAGAACACAAACCATGGCAACCTCAGCATCGTCCACATCGGCAGCTCGCATGTGCAGGCCGGCAGCCTCCCCAACACGGTGCGTTGCAACATCCTCGCCGACAACCCCGGCCTTGTGGGGCCGCGAGGCATGATCTTCCCCTACTCCGCCGCTGCCAAGTGCAATAACCCCGCCGACTACCGCGTCCACTGCCCACAGCGCATGATACTCACCCGCAACGTCTACAAAGAGCACACCTACCCCCTGGGCCTTTGCGGCATCGCTGTGACGGCCTCAGACACCCTTACCGAAATAGCAATACAACTCAACGAGCCCCGCGTCGACTATGCCACCACCCGCGTGGTACTTCTCGGACACAGCGACCATGGCATAGTGCCACGCCTGCGCCTCGCAAGCCGCGAAGTGTATCCGTCGTACATCGACGCCGGCACCGACCGCTATGTCTTCAATTTCGGGCAGGCCGTCGACTCATTCTGCATCGTCCTCCCCTGTCAACCCGGCGACCAGTTCACCGTCACAGGCATCCTCCTCGACAACCGCCAGCCCGGCTTCACCTATCACTCCATCGGCGTCAACGGCGCCGCGCTGGGCGACTACCTGCGCTGCCAGAACTTCGTGCGCGACCTGCGCCTCCTGCACCCCGACGTCGTGGTCTTCGGCATCGGCATCAACGATGCCTTTGGCAACGACTTCGACACCGCGGCCTTCCGCCAAAGCTACCTGCAGCTCGTCGACTCCATACGCAGCGTAAACCCCGACTGCGCCTTCATCTTCATCACCAACAACGACTGCTTCCGCAAGACCGGCCGCCGCCGCTACAAGGTCAACCCCAACGGTCCACTGGCACGCGAAGTCTTCTACCGCCTGGCCCACGACACCGACGGCGCCGTATGGGACCAGTTCGAGGTCATGGGCGGCCTCAACTCCATGGAGAAATGGATGAAAGCCGGACTCGCACAGAAAGACCGCGTACACTTCACCACCTCAGGCTACCAACTTGTGGGCACACTCTTCTACCAAGCCCTTGACAACGCCATCAAAAAACACCGCACCAGGTGAGCGACCTCCTGACATACCTTGGACAGCTCTTCAGCTTCGACAGCTCACATCCGCTGCTGTTCACCCAGATACACTTCTGGGTCTTCTTCCTCATCGTCTTCGCCGTCTACACCTTCTTCTGCACCGACCGACCGCTCACCAAGCAGCGCCGCGTGGCCCGCAACGCCTACCTCTTCGCCGTCAGCCTGCTCTTCTACTACAAGACCTCAGGCCTCTTCGTCCTGCTCCTCGTCTTCTCCACCCTCCTCGGCTGGCTCCTCGGCATACACATGGACTCGTCGCCCTCGCAGCCCCGCCGCAAAGCACTGATGGCCATCGGCGTCACCGTCAACCTCGCCGTCCTAGGCTTCTTCAAGTACGCCTATTTCTTCACTGATATATTCAATGCCACCTTCGGCACCGAATACAGCATCGGCATCAAGATACTGCTCCCCGTCGGCATCTCCTTCTTCACCTTCCAGAACATCAGCTACATCGTCGACGTCTACAAGCGCAAGATAGCCCACGTCTCCAACATCCTCGACTTCGGCTTCTACACCTCATTCTTCCCCCAGCTCGTCGCCGGACCCATACTCCGCGCCGACCAATTCGTGCCACAGCTCTACAAACCCTTCTTCCTCTCTCGCCGCCAGTTCGGCATAGCAGTCTTCTGGATACTCAACGGCTTGGTCAAAAAACTGGTGCTCAGCGACTATCTGGCCGTCAACTTCGTCGACCGCATCTTCGAGAACCCCACTCTCTACACCCCCTTCGAGAACTTCTCCGCCCTCATGCTCTACTCCATGCAGGTCTACGCCGACTTCTCGGGCTACACCGACATAGCCATCGGCGTGGCCATGATGATGGGCTTCTACCTCCCCATGAACTTCAACTCGCCCTACAAGGCCACCAATCCCACCGACTTCTGGCGCCGCTGGCACATGTCACTCTCGCGCTGGCTGCGCGACTACCTCTACATACCCCTCGGCGGCAACCGCAGCGCAGGCTTCCTCTCCTACTTCATCCTCGCCGCCATCCTCGCCATAGCCTCCTTCCGCCTCCACAGCACCGCCTTCACGGTGGTGGCTGCAGCCGTCATAGTCACCGTGGTATTGCTGTACTTCCTGCGCCCCGGTCATCGCCGTACCCTCGGCACCAACGTCAACAACATGGACACCATGCTCCTCGGCGGCCTCTGGCATGGCGCATCCTTCAACTTCATCACCTGGGGCGGCCTCAACGGACTGGGAATACTCGTCTACAAATGGTGGAGTAAACGCAGCCGGAAGTCGCAGATTGCCGCCATCGCCGCCTCATGCGCCCTGCTCCTCGGGCTCAAACTCACCGTCGGCGGACCGCTGCTCAACATGCTGTGGTTCATAGCCGTGGTGTCCTTCGTCGGATTCACGGTGCTCAACCTGCTGCCCCAGGACGCCAAAGGCACACAGCGCGGCAGGCTGGTATGGAGCACCCTGCTCACCTTCGTCTTCATCTCCTTCACACGCCTCTTCTTCCGCAGCGGCTCCAACCTCGACCCCGCCGAAGCCAACGAAGTGGCCTGGATGACAGCCTCCCTCATGGTCGGCCAGATAGGGTCGCACTGGCAACTGGCGCAGATACCCTCCATCATCGGCCACTACTGGGCACCCTTCCTCCTCTTCGCCCTCGGCATGGCCGTACACTGGCTCCCCGTCCGCTTCAAGCGCCGCTACCGCCTCTGGTTCGCCCTCATGCCACTGTGGCTCATGGTCATAGTGGTGGTAGTCACCGTCGTCGTGCTTTACCAGTTCGTTACCGCCGACCTGCAGCCCTTTATCTACTTCCAGTTCTGACACCTCCGCCGTGCCTCCACAGCTGAGCCGGTGCCTCTCCGTACCCGCTCCGACTGTTCTACGGTTGTTCACCGGTTGTTTAACGGTTTAAACCGTCGAACAACCGGTGAACAACCGTAGAACAGTCGGAGCAAGTACGAAGCAAGCACAGAGCGGGTATGAAGTGGGTGCGGAGCGGTGGCATAGCGCCACCGGTGTTCTGGTGGCGCCGCTTCGAAGGTACGCTGAGGATAAATGGAAAAACCTATGAAGAACCATGGAAGTGGTCCGGCACATGGCTTTTATTTTTAACACGAATTATCGCGATTGGATGCGATTTCTAATAAATTATTTTGTCGGTTTAAAAAAGGGGTGTATTTTTGCAATTAATTATGAACATACCGAAACCCATACAAAAAGCAATGGACGTCTGGTACAAAGAATATGCCGGACACGTTGAGTACCTTGGCGAGTACCAAGGGAAAGGTGCTTATTGCTATCATTTTGACGAGCCTGTCGAGTTGGGTTTTCCTGTTGTTTTACTGTATAGCCAAGATGGCAAAATTGAGGAAATCGGTGGCCCGAAATCGTTTAAAATCATTGGCTCACTTGTCAAAGATCTCGACGAAGTCGGTGTTGAATAATTGGTTGTCAATCATCATCCCCCTTCTATTCAATACTACCGATGTCTCGCCGCAGACACATAGGTCGCGGATGGATCTGTCTGGACTATTGTCAACATGCAGTTCAATGTATAAGAGTGAACCATATTCAAGACGTTGGTGTAAGGTGGCGTTACCGCCACGTCCTTTCCATTTTATAGAGGTCTGGTATATTCCTACTTCCGCACGATTTACCTCGTAGAATTCTCTGTGCGTTTGGGCATAGCGCTCTGATAGGGGAAACTGGCGATAACCCAGCCTACACCATCAGAAAACTTATTCTTCCGCAAGGGCTCCGCTTTGACGGGGCCCTTTTTCGTCAGCCATTAGCGCGAGGTTACGGTGCCAGACGTCGAGGAAGCGGGAGGAGACAGGGTCGATGTACTCGCTCTCGGTGATGTGCCACTCTATGGAAGGTGAGAGGTGAGAGGTGAAAGGTGAAAGGTTGGTGTCTGGCAGCAGCTGCCAGCAGAAGCCTTCGCAGCGTAGGCGGCCTTCGTAGTACTTGCCAAAACGGTCGACGAAGTACTGCGAGAAATAGACGGGGCGGCGGCCGAGGCTGCTGTCGATGAGCTGCATAGTGCGGGATCCGCCGGTCAAGTTGATATTATAGATGTCGATGTCGGTGCGCTGGTGCTCGACCTGCTGGAGGTACCAAAGGGGGAAGGTGTCGTTGTCGCCGAGGGTGATGAGGAGTGCTCCCTGGTCGCACGATTGCAGGTGGCCCATGGCGATGTCGTGGACGGAATGGCAGTTGTGGCGGTCGTGGTCGCTCCAGTTGCCACAGGCCATAAGCAGCGGCGCGAGGAGAGATAGCAGGACGACGAGGCAACGGGACAACGAACCCTTGAGGCGTGGCGACGTTAATACCTCACCGGCACCAATGCCTATCCAGATGGCGAAGGCGTAGAAAGAGAGAACGTAGGCATAGTCGCGCTCGCGGGGCTCGTAGCAGGGATGGTTGAGATAGAGATTGAGCACTGCTCCGCCGAAAAGGAAGAGCAGCATGACAACCCAGAAGCCCCACCGGCTGCGCCGGCGGTGCCGCAACAGACCCCAGAGACCCAGGAGGAAAGGCAGCACGAATACGACGATACGATGGCTCTTGAGGTTCTCGCGGCCAATGAAGTTGTACATCAGGTAGCGGCCATACATGTAGCCGAGCTGGTAGTTGACATAGTAGACGGCGTTGCCAGCAGCCCCGTCGAGGCCGTAGGTCCAATCGCTCCAGTTGGCTTCATCGCGCTCGCGCCACATGCGGGGGTAGAGGGGTGCCTTGGGGTACTGTTCGCGCTTGAGGTAGCGCATGAAAGCCTCCGAGGTGGAGGGATTGCCCTCGTTGATGGGGGGATGTGCAGCGGCACGGATAGGTATGATGAGGTAGGTGGTGAGACCGAGGGCGAAAAAAAGCATGGCAGCTGGCAAGATGAGTCCCCAGCGGCGGCAGTGTACCAAAGACGGCAGCACAATAAGCAGCAGAGCTGGCACTACCAGGAGCGTCATTAGATGGACACCAACACCGAGACCGAGGAGGAATGCAATAAGTAAAAGCAAGCGACTGTTGCGGGTGCGGCGGTAGCGCAAAGCCAGCCAGAAGTCGATGGCACAGAAGAGCATGGCGAGGCTGTAGACCTCGCTCTCGACGGCAGAGAACCAGGCTGTGTCGCAGAAGAGGTAGCACAGGGCACCTATGGCGGCGGGAAGGTGAGAGACGGAAGGTGAGAGGTAAGAGGTGAGCTCAAGTATAGTCAGATAAAGTATGCCGACGGTGAGGCCTCCGGCGAGAGCCGAAAGGGCGTTGCTGAGCGGTGCAACCAGCATGGGGTTGCCGAAAGAAAGAAGCATAAAGAGGTGCGAGAGGAGCTGATAGGTGGGTGCTCCCGGAGGATGTCCCACCTGGAGCAGCCATCCTGTGGCGATGAATTCGCCGCAGTCCCACCACGAGACCGAGCGGTCCATGGTGAGGAGGTAGACCGCCGTTGCAATGGCCGACAGCAGGCAGAAGCCTACCTGTTGGCTACGCCGACTGGTTTCCTCACCTCGGCAAAGTGCAAACCGCCACGCATGCCCCTCCACTCTGTTTGCCCCCGGCTCTCGGTTTGTCACCAGTTGACTACGGCCTTGTTGAAGATGTCCTCGCATAGTTCGGTGACAATCTCACCCATGAGGGTGCTCTCGACAGAGGAGAAGTCCTGTGTGGCGGCGTAGTCGCGGTAGCGCGAGAACGACTGCTCGAAGTCGGCGTCCGGGTCTTTGGTGTTGACGAACTTGACCTTGACGGTGATGGTAAGGCGGTTCATGGAAACCTCGTCGGAAGCAGAAAGAGCCGAGGCGCGGGTGTCGTAACCCGTTATCTCGCCACTAAGCTGCAGGTCGCCATCATCGTTGGTGACGTCGAGGGTGGTCTGGCTTGAGAACATCTGTATCAGGTCGTCGGTGAGCTTCTGGCTCAGTTGCGGGTTGACGGTGGCTGCGTAGTTGGGGAACGTGGCCACAGAGATGGTCTTGGCCTCCGGCGGTATGGAGGCTCCGGTGAAGGAGTAGCCGCCGGTGCATGCCGCGAACAGCATGGCTGACAGCAGACTAATAATCGCGCGAGTCTTCATCGATGCGTTGTTCGTCCTCAAGTTGCCAGAGGAGGAAGCCAGACTCCTGCTGGATGTAGTTGAGCACCGCCACCTTGGTGACGAGGTCGGGCACTGCAGCCACCTCGCTGATAAGGGCGTCTATCTTCTCTTTGAATGCTAAATCCATATCTTTCCTTTTTCGTATATCGTTATAACGTAATGACGTGAAATGCCATTACCCATTTATTCTGTTGTAGTAGTGCCACCAGAGCTCGGGTATCTCGTTCTCCATAGCGCGCTGGTAGTCGCTATAGTGGCAGGGTATGAGAGTGTGACGCAGGTAGCGCTCGCGGCGCTCGTCGTCTTCACATGGCACCTCCATCCACCAGCGGTCGCTGCGAAGGCTCTTGTAGAAGACAATCTCCATGCCGTGGTCAGGGAGTTCGACAGTGAAACGCTTGTAGTGCTGCTTGTCACGTGTTGGGAAGTCGCAGATGCGGTAGTGAAAGCCCTCGATGAAGAACCACACAGCATGAGCCAGCATGTGGGCCGTCTGGCCGTCGCGGTCGAGAGCCGGCACCATCTCGAAGAGGCCGAAGCAGGAGGTCTTATCGCTCATGCCGGCAAAGCGTGCCACCTGGCATAGCTGTTCACCGTAGAGGCCGTGGGGCGAGGGATTTGCGTTGGCGGGGGCATCGCCCTGACGCACTGCGCTGATATCGACAGCCACAACATCGCTGTAGCGCACCAGCGGTTCGGCATGCTCCATGTCGGCCTGAAGTTCGCCCACACGCTTGGTGCTGAACTTGAGCTCGTCCATGAGCTTTATCATCTCTTGCCCCACAAAGTAGGTCTGGTAGCCCATGGCCACATAGTCGAAAAGGTAGTTGGGCTGCTGGAGGATGATGTGCTGGAGGTAGTTGCCACTGTTAATCTGGTCGCCACCATCAAGGTTGAAGCGTGCATCGACGGAGCAGATATTGATGACGCGGCCAAGAACCTCGTAGGCCTTGTAGATGGGGAAAACGAGGTCGTCGCTGCCACCGAGGACGATGAGCGTAATGCCCTGTTCCAGCAGTTGCTGGAAAGCCTCTATGACGGCAAAGTAAGTGTCACGCGGAGTGGCTCCGCAGGCGATGTTGCCGAGGTCGGCGAGCTGCAGATCGTCATGCGGCTTGGCGAGGCGGTATAGGTAGCGGCGTATATGGTCGGGGGCTAAGCTACAGCCGCGGTTATATACAGAAGCACGGTCTTCAGGCACACCCACCAGTGCCAGCTTGACTCCGTCGAGCTGCGGAAAACCCGCCTCGGCGGTATGCGCCAGTATATCATCGCCCAGCATGGGGTGAAACTGCTCGCTGCGATAGTCCACCACCGTCATGTCTATGGGCTCAAAATAGCTGCTTATATCCATTCTGATGCTTGTTATAATCTTTATAACGCAGAGCGGCGTGGAATATTGTGTAGCTGCGACATAAAACAAGGAAACGGCGCAACGTTGTATCGTTGCGCCGCTTAGGCTGTGACCCTGCTGCGACTCGAACGCAGGACCTAGAGTTTAGAAGACTCTCGCTCTATCCAGCTGAGCTACAGGGCCAGCTCTATCTGTCGGGACACCCAGATTCGAACTGGGGATCTCCTGCTCCCAAAGCAGGCGCGATAACCGGACTTCGCTATATCCCGTCAACAACAAAGGACGCCTTTTCGGGGGCGTCCTTTCGTTTGGCGGAGAAGGGGGGATTCGAACCCCCGGTACCCTAATCGAGTACGACAGTTTAGCAAACTGTTGGTTTCAGCCACTCACCCACCTCTCCGTGGTTTTCGATTTGACTAAAAAGCACCGCTTTTTCTCTCTCGAAAAGCGGTGCAAAAGTACAAACATTTTTAATACTGGCCAAATTTTTTTTACATTACCCTCAAGTAAAAGGCCAGATCAAACCTGTTAATCACTTCTTTTTTGCCTGATTGGCAACACTTTGCATCTTAGCAGCGATAACCTCGGGGTCGCCAAGAAATTTATCCTCGACGAGGTTCATGCGGTCGTCAAAAGTGAACACATAGGGTACCGCCGTGGGCAAATTGAACTTTATTATCTCCTCGTTCGACATGCCCTTGAGCTCCTTGACGATGCCGCGTAGAGAGTTGCCATGAGCCACCACCATAAGCGTGTTGCGGTTTTCGAAAGCGGGCATGATGGTGCCACGGTAGTAGGGCATAAGGCGCTCGATGGTGTCCTTGAGGCTCTCGGTGAGCGGTATGAGATTGTCCGGAATCTCATTATAACGCGGATCCATACGGGGGCTGCGCTCGTCGTGCATGTCAAGCGCAGGGGGCTGCACATCGAAAGCACGGCGCCAGAGGAGCACCTGCTCGTCGCCGTACTTGGCGGCGGTGTCGGCCTTGTTGAGACCTTGTATGGCACCATAGCTCTTCTCGTTGAGGCGCCAGCTCTTCTGCACCGGCAGCCAATCCATATCCATCGCGTCAAGTATCTCGTTGAGGGTCTTCACAGCACGCTTCAAGTAGCTGGTGAAGCAGAGCTCGGGGCGGTAGCCCTCAGCCTTGAGCAGCTTGCCAGCCTCGTAGGCCTCCTTGATGCCGGCCTCGGTGAGGTCGACGTCGGTCCAGCCGGTGAAGAGGTTGAGTTTGTTCCATGCGCTCTCTCCGTGGCGCACAAGTATCAGTGTCTTCATTTCTTTTTCTCTTTAATATTTACTTTCTCCCCTTTCGGGAACGGTCCCTGGGGGAGTTTCTCTTTGCTGGCGAGCCATGCTATCGTAAGGCCGCCGATGATGAACGGCAGGCTGAGCAGCTGGCCCATGTTGAGCGCCATACCGGCTTCGAAGTCCACCTGGTCGTTCTTGACGAACTCTATCAGCAACCTCACGCCGAACAGCGCCACCAGCCACCAGCCGAAGATGGTGCCAGTCTTGAACTGACCGTTCTTGCGCAGGTAGTACCAGTAGGACACACCGAAGATGATAAAGTAGCTGAGGCTTTCGTACAGCTGCGTGGGGTGCTTGGCAACCGTCTCGCCTTCGCGCTCGAACACGAAGCCCCACGGCAGAGTGGTCTCCACACCGTATATCTCGCTGTTGAAGAGGTTGCCCAGGCGCACAAACGCACCGCCAAGGGCCACCACTATAACCAACCTGTCGAGGAACCACCATGGGTTGAGGCCGTATTTGCGCCAGTATAGCCATAGCGACACCAGTATGCCAATGGCGGCACCGTGGCTCGCCAATCCCTGGAAGCCAGTGTAGTGCCCATCCGCGAACGGCCAGAATATCTCCACCCAATGCTCCGACGTCAGGAAGTAGTCGGGCTCGTAGAACAGGCAGTGCCCAAGGCGTGCACCGAACAGTATGGCCAGGAAGATGTACAGGAACAGGCTGCTCAGGTAGTCCTCCTTAACGCCCTCGCGCTTGAACATGCGTTCGATAATGTAGTATCCCAGCAGGAACGCCACCAGGAAACACAACGAGTACCAGCGCAATCCGAAGCCCCCGATGTGAAAGAGCATGGGGTCGACGTTCCAATGTATGGCCAGCGGCAGCATAGTTACTTAGCGTAGTTGATGGCGCGGGTCTCGCGGATCACCGTCACCTTGATCTGGCCTGGATAGGTCATCTCGCTCTGAATCTGCTTAGACAGGTCGTAGCTGAGCTTGTTGGCCTCAACGTCGGTCACCTTGTCGGCACCCACGATGACGCGCAGCTCGCGGCCAGCCTGGATGGCGTAGGTCTTCACCACGCCGGGGTAGCTCATAGCCATATCCTCAAGCTTCTTCAGGCGGTTGATATAAGCCTCGACAACCTCGCGGCGGGCGCCCGGTCGGGCACCGCTGATGGCGTCGGCCACCTGGATGATGGGGCTGATGAGGTTGGTCATCTCCACCTCGTCGTGGTGGGCTCCGATGGCGTTGCAGATGTCGGGATGCTCTTTGTACTTCTCGGCCAGCTTCATGCCGAAGATTGCGTGCGGTATCTCGGGGTCGGTCTCAGGCACCTTGCCAATGTCGTGCAACAGACCGGCGCGTTTGGCGAGCTTGGGGTTGAGTCCCAGCTCCGAAGCCATGGTGGCGGCCAGATTGGCCACCTCGCGGCTGTGCTGCAGCAGGTTCTGGCCGTAGCTCGAGCGGTACTTCATGCGGCCCACCATGCGCATCAGCTCATGGTTCATGTTGAGGATACCGAGGTCTATGCAGGTGCGCTTGCCCACCTCGTTGATCTCCTGCTCAATCTGGCGACGGGTCTTGGCCACCACCTCCTCGATGCGGGCGGGGTGTATGCGGCCGTCGGTCACCAGCTTGTGCAGCGACAGGCGCGCTATCTCGCGGCGCACAGGGTCGAACCCGCTGATGATGATGGCGTCGGGCGAGTCGTCGATGATAATCTCCACGCCGGTGAGGCTCTCGAGGGTGCGTATGTTGCGGCCCTCGCGACCGATGATGCGGCCCTTGACCTCCTCGTTCTCGAGGTTGAACACGCTCACCGTGTTCTCCACAGCAGTCTCCGTGGCGGTGCGCTGGATGCTCTGGATGACCACCTTCTTGGCCTGCTCGGCAGCGGTTATCTTGGCCTCCTCCACGATGTCCATGATGGTGGTGCTGGCCTCGGCGCGAGCCTCCTCGGTCATGCTGTCTATCAGCTGCTGCTTGGCATCCTCGGCGCTCATGCCGGCTATGTGCTCCAGCTTCTCGACGCTCTCTTTGTAGACCTTCTCCACCTCGGCCTGACGCTTGTGCAGGGTCTCAATCTCACTGTTCAGCTTCTCGCTGACGCCCTTGAGCTCGTTGCTCTTCTTCTGCAGCTCGTCCACCTTCTGATTGAGGGTGTTCTCGCGCTGTTTGAGCTTATTCTCGGCGTCGCGCAGCTTGTTGTTCTGCTCGTTGACGCGCTTGTCGTGCTCACTCTTCAGCTGCAGGAACTTCTCCTTGGCCTGCAACTCCTTCTCCTTCTTCAAGATTTCGCCTTTCTCCTCGGCATCCTTGAGCACCTGCTGGCTCTTGGCGAGGAGCTTGTTGCGCAGCACGCCGGAAGTGAGCAACACGCCCACGCCGCCGCCTACGATTAATCCGATTGCAATGTACAATGCTACCATAGTGTGTTTAGTGTGTTTGTTTGTCGGGAAACCCGCTGGCGCAAAGAGGGGGAAAAAACTGCATCCGAGCCCTCCGGGAGTATTGGTAAACTCTGGAACGTTAGGATTTGAGCGCCGGGTGTATCAGCCGTACAACCTACCCACCCCTGAGCCGACTCGGTTTGTAAATGGTGTTGAGTTTACAAACTGTTTTGGGCCGAAACTAATGTTTCTTTTGTCGGATGCAGTATTTGTTCAAGCACGCTGTCTATCGACTGCAGCCGCTGTGCAAGGTCCGTGTCCTTGAAGCGCAGCGACTCCTGTATTTTGGTCAACTGGGTGATTTGCGTCAATGCCACCATCGCAAGCAGGTCCTGGTGATCGTTGTAGGCATACATGTTGCCATATTGTTTGGCCTGTTTGTCAATAGCTTCCGCCGCCTTGCGCAACGCTGCCTCATCACCTGCGGCGACGCGAAGCCTGTAGGTCCTGCCCAATATGTTTACCGATGCCTGTACCGTCTCCATCATTCACTCCTCATTATCTCCAGACTCCTGTCAATAGTGCGTATCATCTGATTGATCTTCAATTTCAGCTCAGCACTGTCGTTTCCTTCCGTCAGCCTGTTCCCTAATTTGATAAATTTGTTCTGTTCTTTTAAATTGTTTATTTCTGTTTCCTTGTTTTTCAATGCTTCCTCTAGCTCACGGCAGCGGTCCTCTCCCCTCTCAACAGCAGTCCGCAGACGCATCACCTCGTCAGCCAACTGCCTCACTTTGAACTCGATTCCCGATACCGATGTTTCAAAATCGAACATATCCTTCGCTACCTATAATACTATAAAAAGCGCTGCAAAAATAGTAAATATTTTATATATGAGAAAAAAAACTTTCATTTTTAACGTTTCTTCACCCCCGGTAACAGCCTTTTCCGCCCCCAATCCCCTCCGCATCCCCTCCGTACCCCCTCCGTACCCCCTCCGTCTGTTCTACGGTTGTTCACCGACTGTTCTACGGTTTAAATCGTTAAACAACCGGTGAACAACCGTAGAACAATCGGAGCGGGGTCGGAGCGGGTACGGCGAGATGATAGCGTGAGGGATAAAAAAAGCCCTCCCGATGTGGAGGGCTTTTATAGTAATAAGTATAGTGGAGATTTATTTCAGGTGGAGCTGGTGGCCCATGCGGTCCTGCTTGGTCTTCAGGTAGCGCTCGTTGTACTTGTTGGGCTCGATGACGATGGGGACTATCTCGGTGACTTCGAGGCCATAGCCTTCGAGGCCGGTGCGCTTGACGGGGTTGTTGGTGATGAGGCGCATCTTGGTGACGTGCTGGTCGCGCAGTATCTGAGCGCCGATGCCGTAGTCGCGCTCGTCGGCCTTGAAACCGAGCTTGAGGTTGGCGTCGACGGTGTCGAAGCCCTGTTCCTGCAGGTGGTAGGCGCGGAGTTTGTTGACGAGGCCTATGCCACGTCCTTCCTGGCTCATGTAGGCTATGAGGCCCTTGCCCTCATGATCTATCATCTCCATGGCGCGGTGCAGCTGGTCGCCGCAGTCGCACTTGCAGGAGCCGAAGATGTCGCCTGTGGCGCAACTGCTGTGGACACGCACAAGCACGGGCTCACCCTCCTCCCACTCGCCCTTCTTGAGCACCATGTGGGTGTTGCCGTTGTCGAGCTGGGTGTAGGCAATGAGCTGGAAGTTGCCCCACTGGGTGGGCAGGAAGACCTCCTGCTCCTTGCGGATGAGGGTCTCGTGGGCAATGCGGTAGGCGATGAGGTCCTTTATGGTTACTATCTTGAGGCCAAAGCGCTTGGCCACTTCCTGGAGCTGAGGCATGCGGGCCATGGTGCCGTCGTCGTTGATAATCTCGATGAGGGCGCCGGCGGGGTAGAGGCCCGCGAGGCGAGCCAAGTCAACAGCAGCCTCGGTGTGGCCGGCACGCACAAGCACGCCGCCGTTGCGGGCGCGCAGGGGGTTGATGTGGCCCGGACGGCCAAGCTGGTCGGCCTTGGTGGCGGGGTTGGCGAGGGCGCGGATTGTGCTGGCGCGGTCGTGCATGGAGACGCCGGTGGTGCAGCCGTCCTCGAGGTTGTCGACGGTAACGGTGAAGGGGGTGCCGAGGAGGGAGGTGTTGTCGTGCACCTGCATGTCGAGCTGCAGCTCGTGGCAGCGCTGCTCGGTGATGGGGGCGCAGAGTACGCCGCGGCCGTTTTTGAGCATGAAGTTGACGTGCTCGGGGGTGATTTTTTCGGCGGCCATGATGAAGTCGCCCTCATTCTCGCGGTCCTCGTCGTCGACAACAATAACAAATTTGCCTTCGCGGAAATCCTCGATGGCCTCTTCTATGGTGTTGAGTTTAAAGTCCATAACTATCTGCATGAATTTATTTTACCGCTGCAAATATACGAAAAAAAAAGTTGGTGAAGCCAAAATAACAGCAATAAAAAAGCGGTAACCCTTAAGGTTCCGCTTTATGCTAAGGGCGCTGCACATGTGCATCGGTCAGAAATCTATGGAGTAGTGCAGGGACAGAGAGTAGCCGCTCAAGGATGTGCTGCCGTTCTTGGTCAGACCGTCAGGCAGCTTGCCACCTTTGTCGAACAATCCGCTGAAGGGCGATACAGCGGCGCGGATGCCAACGGAAGTGGCACCGGAGAGGCGGTAGTCGAGGCCGAGCTCGAACTCCTCGGTGATACCGTAGCGGGTATAGGAATAGTTCTTCTCAAGATAGTCGAAGCTGTTGAGCACCAGGCCGAAGCCGACGCTAAAGCCGGTATAGAGCTCGAAGCGCTCGCCGAGCGGCAGGTAACGTCGCATCATGAGGGAGAAATCCCACGGGTTCACCAGCTCCTCGACGGGACCATGGACGGTAGTGAACATGGTAAAGCCGGCGCGGAGGCCATACATCATGGCACCGTTGCGGTAACCTGCGGTGATAGCGGCGCCAGAGACGGTGGATAGGCGCTCGTTGGAGGAGAACAGCGACACGGCGGAGCTGGCGTCGTAGCTGTTGAGGCCGGTGCTGGCATTCAGCACAAACCCCTTGTAGTCGCCCTGCGCATATGTTGCAATACCGAAAGCAACGAAAAGAATTGTTACAATTACCTTTTTCATAGTATTTATATTTTAAGTGTTTGTTAAATTAACGACCTGTGTTTATCATTTATTATACAAACTATTATTTTTTGTTGAGGAAGTAACTCCCTGCGGATGTCAAAGCACTAGATACCACTATGGCCGTACCGTATACCAACGGATGAACCGATAACAGTGCCGTACCGTTATGTGCCATTGCCGCACCTCCCGCCAGGTCACATAATACAAATGTTAATAATTTATCGGTTTGTTATATTTGATATTTTTAGATACGTCCATTTTCTTATCATCGAATGCAAAAGTACACTCATTCTGTGGATTAGCCATTGTCAAACAATCGGCAAAAATTGTCTCTCGATTGACAAAGTGTCGATTGATTGACAATTATTCAAATATTTTTCATACTTTTGCAACGAATTTCAGCAAACAAAAACGTTGAACATTAAATCGATACGGCATGGACGACAATATAAGCCAGAAAACACACTCCATTGACAACTCCATAAGGGACAAAATGGCGCTTTTAGACAAATATGGCGACAATTTCTTCAGCGAGAAGCTGACCATAATCACCGATTTCACCCCCTACGTGAAGTATGTGCAGATAAATCTGCCCGCCCGCACCCCAGAACACAGGATTGTTTTTGTGCGCCGAGGCACCAAAGTGCTCAACGTCTCTTTCCGCGACTACAAGTTGAAGACCGGCTCGCTGCTGCTCATCCCCGCCGGGAGCGTGCTGATAAACAAAGAACAGTCGGAAGACTACAACGTACACAGCGTGGCCTTCCGCATCCCCAAGGCCGAAAGCCTGCGGCTGGTGGACTTCGACGTGATGAGCCTCCAACTCTCCAGCGCGAACCAGCGTCTTGTCGACAACTACATTTCGCTCATGCGCCAGCTGGCATGCGACGACAAGGCCGACAGCGACGGCATCGACTTCCTTATCGTCTCGCTCCTGTACATCCTCCAGGAGTGGAATCACGAGCAGAACGAGTCCGTCCAGCCCGAGCGGCAGTCGAGAGCCGCCGAACTCAGCACACGTTTCGTCCGCATGATAACCTCGGGCGGCATCCCCCAGCGCGAGCCCGCCTACTATGCTGACAAACTGGGCGTGACAAAAGGCTACCTCAGCCAAATAGTGATGAACAACAGCGGCAAGACCGTCATGGAATGGATAAACGAAAAGACCCTCCTCGAAGCTAAGCTGCTGCTTTCGGACACCGACAAAACCCTCGAGGACATCGCCGAGGATTTGCACCTCAACTCCGCCTCGCAGTTCATCAAATTCTTCCAGAAACGCGACGGCGAGACCCCCAACGCCTACCGAAAGCGTGCAAAAAAGATAGCACAGACCTAATCCCAACGACTTCCGCAAGCGGATGCAATATTTGACGGCATTAAGCGTTAATGATAAATTATGAAGATAGCACTGATAGGATATGGCAAGATGGGTCACGCCATAGAGGCGTTGGCCGCGGAGCGCGGGCACAGCGTGACGCTGAAGCTCGACAAGGACGACGTATGGCCTGCAGCGATTGACGCCGACGTGGCCATAGAGTTCACCACACCGGCCACAGCGGTTGACAACATGCTGCGTTGCCTCGAGATGGGTGTGCCGGTAGTTTGCGGTACCACCGGGTGGTACGACCGATACGATGAGGTAGCTGAAGCCTGTCGCAAAGCCGGCGGACGCCTGCTGACGGCCACCAACTTCAGCATCGGCATGAATATAATGTTCGCACTCAACGAGCGGCTGGCGCAGTTGATGCGCGGGCGCGTGGAATACAAGACCTCTATCAGTGAGACGCACCACATACACAAGCTCGACGCGCCGAGCGGCACAGCCATAACACTGCAGGAGCAGATAGCGGCCAACGGTCAGCGGTCGGCAGAGAGCATACCTATCAAATCATACCGCGAGGGCGAGGTGCCGGGGACGCACACCGTAGTGTACGACAGTGAGATAGACACCATTACCATTACCCATGAGGCACACAGTCGCCAAGGCCTGGCCCTGGGGGCTCTGACGGCGGCAGAATGGCTGGCCAAGGCTCCGGCCGGGGTGTATGGGATGGACGATGTATTGAATATAAAGTGAAGAACAGGGCTAATCCGTGGGTTGTCATTGGCTTGACGCTGCTTCTGGCTGCGGCAATGGCCGGAAGCTGTCTGCTGGGAGCTGCCGACATCAGCGTAGATGAGATATGGCACTCGCAGATATTCTGGCGCCTGCGCCTGCCACGTGTACTGATGAGCGTGCTGGTGGGTGCCGTGCTGAGCGTCTGCGGAGCCGCCTACCAAAGCATCTTCCGCAATCCGCTGACCGACCCTTATGTACTGGGCGTCAGCAGTGGAGCCTCGCTGGGCGCGGCGGTGGCCATACTGCTTGGCCTGGAGGCATGGCTGTGGGGCGTGGGCGGCATGGCGCTGGCGGCAGCACTGGCCACTGTGTGGCTCATCTACCGCATAGCGTCGATAGGCAACCGCATGCATACCACCACGTTGCTGCTCACAGGTGTGTGCCTGACGCTGCTCATATCGGCACTCATATCGTTCCTTATGGTGCTGAACCAAGAGAAGATGGACAGCATTATCTTCTGGACCATGGGAAGCTTCGGTAGCTCGTCGTGGACCGACGTGGCGATGATGGCTCCCGTGGCGCTGATTGGCATGGGTGTAGTGCTGTGGTACGGACGCGATCTGAACCTGTTGCTTGCCGGCAGCGAGGCAGCCAAGAGCATGGGATGCGAAGTGGAGAAGGTGAAGCGCGTGCTGCTGGTAGCCACCACGTTGATGGTGGCCTTCGCCGTGAGCAGTTGCGGCGTGATAGGCTTTGTTGGACTGATAGTGCCGCATGCCGTGCGGCTGGTGGCGGGACCTGACAACCGCAAGGTGGTACCCTACTCCATACTCTGCGGCGCTATGTTTGTGCTCGTATGCGATACCTTGGCGCGCTACCTGCTGCGCCCAAGCGAGCTGCCTGTCGGTTCACTGACATCGATGGTCGGCGCACCGCTGTTCATATATCTGCTGTACAAGAACAAGAAAGGGTATTGATGATCAAGCTGCAGGACATAAGGCTCAACTATGGGAAGCGTGAGATACTGCGCGGGCTCGACGCCACATTTGCCGACGGAAGAATCACCGCCGTCATGGGGCCCAACGGCTGTGGCAAAACGACACTGTTGCGTATCATCGGCGGCCTATTGGAACCCACCGCAGGGCAGGTATCTATCGACGGGCAAAAGGTGGGTGACTACACGGCAAAGGCGCTGGCGCAGAAGGTGGCTTTTGTCAGGCAGCATGCGCAGACCGACTTTGACTTCTCGGCCTTCGAGACAGTACTAATGGGGCGCAACCCATACCAACACCGCCTGCAGAACGAGAGTCAAGAGGACTGGGACATCGTGGAGCGCTGCATGAAGCAGACGGGCACCTGGCATTTGCGCTTAGCCAAGCCGGCACAGATGAGCGGCGGCGAACTGCAGAGAGTTATGATAGCCCGCGCGCTGGCGCAGCAGACACCTGTGTTGCTGATGGATGAACCCGTGAGCAACCTCGACATTGCGCACCAGATAGACATCATGCGACTGCTGAAAAACGCCGAGGGCAAGACAACACTGATTGTAATACACGACTTGAACCTTGCGTTGCAGTTCTGCGATGATCTGCTGTTACTGCATGACGGCCATGGCCTCTACCACGGACCCATAGCCGAAGGGCTTACAACTGACAATATCAAAACCGTCTACGGCGTAGGAGCACGCATCGTAGACAATCGCATTGTATTTGAGTATTAGCAAAATGCAAAATAAAATGATGCAGATAGAATATTATTTGTATCTTTGCATTTTTAAAATACCTAGAAAATGAGAAAATTGTTTGCTCTTATCGCCACTGCGATGTTGCTTCTGCCGGGCGTCAGCCACGCCGACGAAGGTATGTGGATACCTATGTTGCTGGGGCGCAACCAGGCCGCCATGCAGAAGGCTGGAATGCATATCACCGCACAGGACATCTATGACATCAACAACGCCTCGCTCAAGGACGCCGTGCTGCTTTTCGGAGGCGGATGCACGGGCGAGTTCGTCAGCGACGAGGGTCTGGTGCTCACCAACCACCACTGCGGATACAGCTACATCGTGAAGCACAGCACTGTGGAGCACGACTACCTGACCAACGGTTTCTGGGCCATGACCCGCGAACAAGAGATACCCTGCCCGGGGTTGACCGTCACGAGACTGGTGTATATGCAGGATGTCACCAAAGAGGTGCTTGCCGGCGTAGAGGACGGTATGAGCGAGAGCGACCGCGAAAAGGTGATAGACAAGAACATCAAGGCTGTGGGCGAGAAAGCCATTGAGGGCACACACTATCGCTATGTAATCAAGCCTTTCTACTATGGCAACCAGTACTTCATGTACGTGAACGAGGTGTTCACCGACGTACGCTTGGTGGGTGCCCCGCCAAGCAATATTGGTAAGTTCGGCGGCGACACCGACAACTGGATGTGGCCACGCCATACGGGCGACTTCAGCATGTTCCGCGTATACACTGCCGACAACAAGCCTGCCGACTTCAGCAAAGACAACACCACGTACCGTCCGCTGAAGCATTTGGAAATAAGCCTCAACGGCGTTGAAGAGGGTGACTTCACCTTTGTTTTCGGCTACCCCGGCACCACACGACGCTATGTCACGCACGATTATGTGGACCTGGCCGCCAATGTGGAGAACCCCGTGCGCATCGAGTTGCGCACAATACGCCTCGACCACTACAACGACGCCATGCGCAAAAGCGCTGCCCAAAGGTTGAAATATGCCTCAAAGGTGGCCAGCATAGCCAACGGCTGGAAGAAATGGCAGGGCGAGAGCCTTGGCATCGAACGTCTGCATGGTGTCGAGCAGAAAATTGAACAGGAAGAACAATTCCGCAAATGGGCCGCCAACAAGCCGCAGTATCGCGACGTGCTGGACCAGATGGAGGACAACTACGCCAAACTACGCGAAGTGTCGCTGGAGTGGACCTACTTCAGTGAGGCCGTGCTGGCCAGCGACTTCATGAACCGTGCCATGCGTCTGTGGCGTATACTGCGCAATGCCGACGAGACGCTGGCTGAGAAGATGCTCGACGACAGCCGCAAGTATTTTGAGGACTTCGACCAGCATTCGCCCGTCGATGAAGCTATCTTCGTGGAGACATTCATCTACATGTGGGAACGAGGCTTTGCCCCTTATATGAACCTCAAACACAGTACCGACAGCGAACTGGAGGCCACCCTCAAGAAGATTTACGCCAAGTCGGCTCTCAACAATCCCAAGAAGCTTGAGAAACTCCTCACCATGAAACGCGAGAAGATGCTCAAAGCCATTACCGATGACCCTGCCGTTGACCTCTTCACACAAGCCTACAACTACTGCTATAGCGACAAGAAACGTGAACAGTATACCACTGCCAATGACAATATCCAACGACTGATGCGCATATACATCAAGGGCATGATGGAGCAGTATCCCGACAGCAACTTCTTCCCGGACGCCAATCTCACACTGCGTGTCACCTATGGCCATGTGGAAGGATTCAAACCCAAAGACGCTACATATTTCACCGCCTATAGCACCATAGACGGCATAATGGAGAAGGAAAACCCAGATGTGTACGACTACCGTGTGGAACCGCGCCTCAAAGAGCTGTGGAAGAAGAAAGACTACGGCCACTATGCGAACAAGAAAGGGGAGCTGCCTGTGGCATTCATAGCCACCAACCACACCACCGGTGGCAACAGCGGCAGCCCCGTGCTCAATGCCGATGGTCAACTGGTGGGTATTAACTTTGACCGCTGCTGGGAGGGCACCATGAGCGACCTGCTCTTCGACCCCGCCTATTGCCGAAATATAAGCCTCGACATACGCTACTGCTTGTTCATAATAGACAAATACGCCGGTGCACACCATCTGATTGACGAGATGACACTGGTACAGAAATAATCCATAAAACAGCAATGAAAAAGCTCATAGTATTTTTTATCGCCATCGGGTTCATGATACCCGTAATGGCACAGAAAGTTGTGAAAGATGACTACAACAGCCTGAAGGTGCAATTCAACACAGGTGATGTGCAAATCGGGCAAACGGTGCTCGACGGCGAGACATTCAGCACCGTAACAATCGACGGCTACAGCCTGTCATTGGACAACTATGGTTCACCCGCGCTGCCTGTTTTCTCGCGTATCATCGAGGTGCCACTGTGCGAGGGCTTCAAAGTTGAAGTCACTAACGCAATTTACGACACCATCGGTCCTCTGAAGCACTTGGTTGTGCCCACACAGCCGTCACGCAGCAAGAGCGACACCTCTGCCTTCAAGTTATTCATGCTCCATGAGGTTTATTCATGGAATGCCTTTGTCGGCGAACGCCAAGCTTTTGTTGAGCCTGTCGGCATAGCCCGCGACCGCAACCTTGCCCGCCTCCAGTTCTCACCTGTAAGTTATAACCCCGTCAGTGGCCAGCTTATCGTCTGCCGCAAGGCTACTGTCACTGTCATCTACACTAATCCCGATGTCGAAGCCACACAAAAACTCTTCAACCGCTACTACAGTCCCGCCTTCCATAGCGGCGCCAACGCCTTGAACAGCCTATATCCCAAGACGGTGAGCAATGCCGCACCTGTGCGATACATCATTGTGGCCAACAGCATGTTCCGCGGCCATATGGGCACCTTCGTGCAGTGGAAGAAGCGCAAAGGCTTCCTTGCCGATATTGTCTACACTGACGAGGCCGCCGTAGGCACCACCACAACCTCCATAAAAGCCTATCTGCAAAGCCAGTACACCAACGCTACCGCCGCCAATCCTGCACCTACCTATGTGCTACTCGTTGGCGATGTGGCGCAAATTCCAGCTTTCAACGGTACCGAACGAAATAGCCATGTCACCGACCTTTACTACTGCACATGGACCTCCGGCGACATCATCCCCGACTGCCACTATGGCCGCTTCTCTGCACAGAATGTCGAGCAACTGATACCGCAGATACAGAAAACCCTTATGTATGAGCAGTACACCTTCGCCGACCCGTCGTTCCTCGACCGCGCCGTTATGGTAGCTGGTATCGACGGTGGCAGTTCTGGCGACCACGGCTACACACACGGCGATCCCGCCATGGACTACGGCATCACCAACTATTTCAACGGTGCCCATGGCTTCAGCAACGTTTATTACTTCAAGAATAATACATCCATAGTGCCGCAAGGTGTCACCAATGTAACTGTGTCCAGCAACGCTTCGTCCAACGCTGCCACAATTCGCAACTATTACAGCCAAGGTGCAGGTTTTATCAACTACACCGCTCACGGCAGCTCTTCCGGTTGGTACAACCCCGGCTTTGAGACAAGCCATGTCCCCAGCATGACCAACACGCAGAAGTTCGGCATCATGATAGGCAACTGCTGCCAAACCAACATGTTTGGAGAGAGTGAATGCTTTGGAGAGGCTCTGCTGCGCAGAAACAACTACTGTGGCGCTGTGGGTTATATTGGCGGTAGCGAAGTAACCTATTGGGACGAGGACTTCTACTGGGCCGTAGGTGTACGCAGCACCATCAATGCAAATATCTCCATGGCTTACAACGCCAGCAACCTCGGTGTCTACGACCGCAGCTTCCACACCCACAACGAAGCTTTTAGCGAATGGGCCACCAACCAAAGCTCACTTGTCTATTTCGGCAACATGGCTGTACAGTCCTCTGGTTCCAGCCTCGCCAACTATTACTGGGAGATATATCATCTTATGGGCGATCCTTCGGTGATGAACTACCTGACTCAGGCTTCTCTAATGACCGTCAACGCCCCTTCCGCAATAACCTACGGCGCCACGACACTCAATGTGACTGCGGCACCTTATGCCTATGTGGCACTGACCGACACCGCCACCCATACCGTCAAGGCAGCCGCATGGGCAAATGCCTCAGGGCTCGCCACATTACAACTTCCCTCAAACCTGGCCATAGGCGGCTATGAGATAACTGCCAGCGCCTCCCAATATCGCACTGCTTTCCATACTATATCCATAATCAACCCACAGAATGCTTTTGTGACCGTAAACTCCGTCACCCCGGCCGCTGCGCTTGTCGCTGGCGATACCGTCATGCTCAACTTCGTTGTCGAAAACGCCGGTAATACTGACGCCCAAAATGTGACCATGCGCCTGACAAGCTCTAACAACATGCTGACGCTCATCACCGACAGTCTCAACCTCGGCTCTGTCAATTCGGGTGCACAATTAGATGTCAACAATCAGATCCTGGCTGTCATCAACCCTGCCGCTGCTGACCTCACCAACATCACCCTCACTGCCACCGTACAATGGACTGGCTGCACCACACCCGCCGTCAGTTTCTTGCCTCTCACCATTGTTGCACCTTCGCCTGTGCTATCAGTGTCCAGCAGCGACTTCGTCATGCTGCCCGGCACTTCCACCAGCTTCACGGCAACCGTGCGCAACGCCGGCCATGCACCTCTGAATGCAGCACAACTCACACTCTATTCACCGGCAGCGCTGCTCACCGTAAGCCCGACCTCAACGCCTGCCGTAAACATCGCCACAGGCGACAGCGTGACCTCCCTGTTCACCATCAACGCCGATGCCAGCCTTCCTCAGAATGTCGAACTGCCTATCGACATGCAACTCTCGTTCGCATCCACTAACTCCCCAGTCTCAAACCCCTTGTCAGTCTATCTCGGCGCTCAGTCATGCGAGACCTTCGAAAACAATTTCAACTTCTCCGGATGGACGCAAGGCAACAAACCGTGGATTATTGTCACCGACATTTCCCACAACGGCACTCACTCCATACGCTCGGCACAGAATCTATCCAACTACAATGGAAAATCCGAGACCACCCTCAGCTGCACCTATACCCGTCCAGACAGCATCGCTTTCTACTATAAGGTTTCGTCCGAACGCAACTATGACAAGTTCCATTTCTATATCGACGGCACCGATATGATAACCTCCAACAACAGCGGCGAAATCGACTGGACACGCGCCGCATTTCCCGTGACTGCCGGCACACACACCTTTAAGTTCTCTTACGAAAAAGATATCAGCCAGGCTAGTGGTAGCGACTGCGTATGGATTGACGATGTCACCTTACCGCGCATAATGCACAATGTTATCTTCGCCGACATCGACACCTGCTACACCGGCACGGAACCTCTGCCAGCCTATACCGTGGCGGCCAACGAGACAGTAACCATCTACAACTACACCATTCGTACCGCCTATTCCCTGCGCGACACTGTAGTAGGCTGCGACAGCTGCATATGGAACGGCACGGTTTACAACACAAGCATAAGCTTCCTCGACACCCTGCCCAGTTCTGTCCCCGGACAGTGCGACAGCATCATCGGCGTTGATGTCGTGGTACACCCATCCGTTGCAGACACCGTAGAATACCTCTGCCTCGACAGTATCTACTCATGGAACGGCACGGTATACACCACCGACGGCGAATACACACAGACCTTCGCTACCGTGTTCGGTTGCGACAGCGTGGTGACGCTGATACTTACCTTCGACACAACCCCCGGTGTCGGTATTGTCACCGTCGACGGCGGCCAGATAAACGTCTACCCCAACCCCACCGTCAACACCGTCCACTTCAGCCGCAGTGTCGACGAGGCAACGCTCTTCGACCTTAACGGTCGCATGCTAGTGCGCCGCAACGACGTGCATTCGCTCGACATGGCCACGCTGCCAGCCGGCACCTATGTGCTGCGCCTCCGCAACGGCGACGCCTCGGCCACATGCCGCGTCATCAAGAAGTAAACAACCAAACAGCAACAGAGAGGGCGGCCAATCGGTCGCCCTTTCCTTTTTATCTCTCTTGTAGCACCTCACCCCTGTCGTCCACTATCTGACGGTAGAACCATTCAGGATATGGCGGCTGTTTGATGCCAGTGACGACACCCGTCGGGGTTGTTTTGATACGGCCGTCTTCGACGGTCTTGATATTGCCGTCCATGTACTTCATCAGCAGCATCTGGTCAAGCTCTTTCCAGCGGCGCATCATTCGTTCGGCACGGTCATTGCTGAAACGGTTGAGCTCGCCCACCAAGCGACGCTCGTTGTCCTCCTGTGCCCAGCGCTTGGCATGGGCTGTTTCGTCGCGCACAAAGTCGGTCTCCAGCTCCTGCTGCACCTTCACCACATCCTGTATCATGGCGTCGTAGCGCAGATAGCAGAAGTTGCTCACGCGGTTGAAGAGCCAGAAGGCAGCCGTCTCGCTGTAGCGACTCATGCTACCGTTGCCCTCCTCAAAGCATACAGGCACCTGCGTCACTCCGCAGTAGATGGGGCAGTAGACGGTGCTGTAGGTGTCGTCGACGCCGAACCATATCACGCCGCCCAGCTTGTTAGGTAGCCACGAGCGACACTGCGCCACGAACGAAAAACCTGTCTGCTGCGTGCTTATGGCGCGCTCGTGGACATACTTCTTGCCGTCTACCTCAAAGTCCATCGGACGCCAGCGGTAAGGGCAATGGAAGGGACCTGCGCCCACGTCCTGTGTCATATCCATCGGCGTACCCTCGAAGTGGTCGCGCATCAGGGCCATGACGTCCTGCACGCCCAGCTTGCGGTTAGGCTTCACCCACAGTGGCAGCCGCTCGGCATTCTTGTCGCCCATGGCGAAGGCCTCATATCGTTTCATTCCGTCGGCAGCGCGGTTGAACATAGCATATACGCGTGCCTCGCAGGCGCGGAGTCCCGAGAAGGTCAGGGGGTTATAGGTGTCGGCAAAGCTGAAGTCGGCATCCTTGCCGCTGTACCAGCCTCGCTGTTTGGCGAACTTGACGACATCGCTGGCGTACACGCACTCCACCTCGGGACGGTCTATGTATTTCAAGTTGCGGCTGTCAATGCTCTTGTAGCTCTCCTTGCGCATCTGCGGGAAGGTGGTGATACGCGCTTGGTTAGCATGACCACAGATGTAGCCGTCAGGCACACGGCGCGCCACCCACACGGCACCTGTCTCGTCGCCCTTGTTGATTATCTCGTATATCCACACCTCATTGGGGTCGGCAATGGAGAAACTTTCGCCACCGTCGCTGTAGCCGTAGGTGGACACCAGTTCGTGCATCACCTTTATGGCCTCGCGGCAGTTGCGGGCACGCTGCAGGGTGACATATATGAGATTGCCATAGTCTATGCCCTTACCCGAGCCGTGGGCCAGCTCCTCGCGGCCGCCCCATGTGGTCTCGCCGATGGCCAGCTGGTGCTCGTTTATGAAACCCACCACCTGGTAGGTGTGCGCCGGCTGCGGTATCTCTATCTGGAACTTCAGCGAGCCGTAGTTGTAGAGCTTCAGTGTCGCCCCCTCGGGGTGGTCGGCAGCGGGGCAGTAGCGCAGCTGCCCGTAGCGCGTATGGCTGTCGGCAGCGTAGGTGATAAAGGTGCTGCCGTCGGTGGTGGCCCCTTTCGACACGATGAGGTTGGTACAAGCCAGTGCAGGCAATGCACAGGCCATCATGGCCAAAATGACGAATCTTTTCATAATGTTCTATTTATGTGCAAAAAAAACGCAACATCCGTCAGAATATTGCGTCACTATGTTCATTTGTCGTCAAGGTCAATGTCGGGCAGGTGAAGCCTGTCGGCACAGTGGCACTCTCCCCCACCCGCTCTGGGGCAGTTCTGGCAGCCACAACCGCAGCCGCCTTTGCCCTTCAGGGTGCGCACCACCCAGCGGACGGCGAAGAAGAGCGTAGCCGCAAGAATTACACCTACTATGATTGTCTGTATCATATCAACAAGCTGCCTATCTGGAACACCAGCGCGCTGACTATCCAGGCCAGGCCTATTGTGTAGGCCACGGTGAAGAGGGCCCACTTCCACTTGCCGCTCTCGTTCTTGATGGCCACTATGGTGCTCACACACGGCATGTATAACAATATGAACAGCAGCATAGACATGGCGCTCAGCGGCGTCATATTGCTGCGTATCAGTTCACTGATGCGGCTCTCATTCTCCTCGCTCTCAAAGTCCTCCTCCAGCATCTCGGCCTCGTCGCTGCTCGTGGCATAGACCACAGCCATGGTCGATGCCACCACTTCCTTGGCACCCACACCGGCCAGCAGAGACACGCTCTGGCGCCAGTCGAAGCCGCAAGGCCGCATCACAGGCTCTATGGTCTTGCCTATCTTGGCCATATACGAGTTCTCGGCCTGCACCTGACGGTCCTCGTTGGTGGGGAAATAGCTCAAGGCCCACACTATGATGCTGGCACCGAGGATTATGGTACCCATCTTCTTGAGGTATTCCTTGCCTTTCTCCCACGTGTGGCGCAGCACGGCCTTGGCCGTCGGCATGCGGTAGGGCGGCAGCTCCATGACGAAAGGCAGACTCTCGCCCTTGACAAAGAAGCGGCTAAAGAGCTTGGCCATCAGCACCGCCATCACCATGCCCAGCAGGTAGAGCCCCATCAGTACGAATGCTGCCCATTTGCTGAAGAAAGCGCTCACAAGTATCACATACACAGGTATGCGCGCCGAGCAGCTCATCATCGGTATCACCAGCATGGTGAGGAGCCTCGACCGCCGATCCTCGATGGTGCGCGTGGCCATGATGGCCGGCACATTGCAGCCGAAGCCCATAATCATCGGTATGAAGCTCTTGCCGTGCAGCCCCATCTTGTGCATCAGCTTGTCCATGATAAAGGCCGCGCGAGCCATATAGCCGCTGTCCTCCATGAAGGAGATGAACAGGTATAATATCAGAATGTTGGGCAGGAACACCAGCACCGAGCCCACACCGGCTATGATACCGTCGCAGATGAGGCTCTTCAACGGCCCGTCGCTCATAGCGTTACCGACAATGTCGCCCAGCCAGCCGAACAGCGCCTCGAGCCAATCCATTGGGTACTGTCCGATAGCGAAAGTGCAGAAGAAGGTGATGAACATCACCAGCAGGAACACGGGATAGCCAAGCCAGCGGTGGGTGACAACAGCATCAATCTTGTCGGTATGAGCATGCAATGTACTCTTCTCGTTCTTCACGTAGCACTCCGCCAAGGCACCGCGCACAAAGGCATACTTGGCGTCGGTGATGGCGCTCTCGATGTCCTGAGGCTCATCCTCCACCGTCACCTGGTGCCCCTTGCTGATGTCCTTGTCCACCAGTCGGCGGCCGCTCTCCTTCTTGAACTCCTCGGCAATCCTGTTGCGCATCTTGAGCACACTGCCGTCGGGGTCGCGCTCGGCGACATACTGCTCCAGCTGACGGTCGTTCTCCAGCAGCTTGATGCTGAGGAAGCGCGTGCTCAGCGTGTCGCTGAAACCGTGCTCGTAGAGCTCCGTGCGCAGCCGCGCTATGCAGTCGCCCAACACCTTGCCGTGGTTCACATGTATATGGCGAGTCTTGGCGTCACGCCCTTCATAGACCTCTATTATCTTGTCGAACAGACGGTCGATACCGTCGCCGCTGCGACCCGTGGTGGGCACTATGGGCATGCCCAGCAGCGTGCTCAGCTGCTCGATGTCGAGCCGGTCGCCGCTGCGCTGCAGCTCGTCGTACATGTTCAGCGCCATCACCATGGTGATGTCCATGTCTATCAGCTGCGTCGTCAGGTACAGGTTGCGCTCCAGATTGCTGCCGTCCACCACGTTGAGTATGATGTCCGGCGACTTCTCTATGATATGCTTGCGCACATAGAGCTCCTCGGGCGAGTAGGCGCTGAGGCTGTAGGTGCCCGGCAGGTCCACCAGGTTGAAGGTATAGCCGCCATGGGTGAAGGTGCCGACCTTCTCGTCGACGGTAACGCCACTATAGTTTCCCACGCGCTCGTGGGCGTGCGCCGCAATATTGAATATACTGGTCTTGCCGCAGTTGGGGTTGCCCACCAGGGCCACGTTGATGGTCTTCGAGCGCTCCTCAGCAATATGGTGCATGGCATCGCAGTCCGGCGCCTCCAGAGGGCGGTAGTCGTCGTGGTGCACAATCTCCTTCTCGGCCTCGCTCTCGCTGACCACCTCCACCTTGCGGGCATCGTTGCGTCGCAGCGACACCTCGAAATTCATGATACGGTACTTGATAGGGTCTTTCAGCGGGGCGTTGAGGACGGCCTCAACGGTGACACCCTTGATGAAACCCATCTCTATGATGCGCTTGCGGAAAGCCCCGTGACCCGATACGCGCACCACTACGGCGCGCTCACCAGTCTGTAGTTCAGATAGTAGCATAACTGTAGTACTTTATTTTCGTCCTGCAAAAGTACTACAATACGCGCAGGTGCGCAATAACCATTATTGGTGATTGTGTCTATCATGTATTGGTGATTGTGGTTATCATGCGCTTCCTCTCACCCCCCTCCGACTCCCCTCCGTACCCGCTCCATCTGTTCACCGGTTGTTCACCGACTGTTTAACGGTTTAAACCGTAGAACAACCGTTAAACAACCGTAGAACAGATGGAGCGGGTACGGAGGGGATACAGAGAGGGGGCAGAGGGGATACAAAGCGGGAATAGGGTTTTTTTGTGAGCGGGAATAGGGTTTTTTTGTGTGAGTGCACAATATTATCGGGCGCGAGAGCGTTATGTGTGTGTGATGAGTAAAAAGGCTTGCATAGCATTGCTGTTGGCGTTGAGTATGACGCTGTTGGCTACGGCCCAGGAGGGCGACACCTCGCGGTGGGATTTCCACATGTCGACGGGTGCCACAGTGGCCACTGGGTTCGGCCGCACCCAGTCGTTGGGCTGGGTGGCGCCGAGTGTGTCGTACCGCTTCAGCGACCGGCTGAAGGTCAGCGGCGGTCTTGCCGTGGCAGGCAGCCTGCTGCCCGCGGGAGGCTACACGCTGCACGGACGGGAGCGGAGCCTGGCGCCGCGCCGCGAGGGCACGAAGGCAGGAGCCATGTGGATCAGTGCCACCTACCACCCCAACGACCGCCTGTGGCTGTGGGGCTCGGTGATGCATGTGACTGGCTACGCACAGCCGTTGTGGCTCGACGGGGCAATGCCCATTGAGGCTACCGCCATAAGCGGCGGCGTGGAGTACGCCCTCGGCAACGGCAACATGATAGGGATGCATTTCCACTTCGTGCATGACCATTACGGCAGCCTGCTGTATCCGCCCTACGGGCACGGCTGGTACGGCCCCTACACGCCGAGCCTGGAGATTTACGGCGGCCACTGGCCTTACTGACATTGAAAACTGAAGGTTGAATACTGAAATACAACAACTTTGGAATACAACACACAACGAGAACATCTGAAGATTAGCGACTACGGCCGCCACGTGGCCAAGATGGTAGACTACTGCAAGACCATCGCCGACCGCGAAGAGCGCACGGCGATGGCGGGCACCATTGTCGACGTGATGGCCCACGTGAACCCCAAGATAAAAGAGCGCGCCGACTACAAGCACATACTGTGGGACCATCTAATGATGATGGCGAACTATGAGCTGGATGTGGACTGTCCCTACGAGATTGACCGCGAAGAAGTTGAGAACCTGCACCCGCAGCCGCTGCACTACCGCGAAGGAGGCATACGCTACCGCCACTACGGCCGTGCGCTGGAGGACATGGTGAAAGCCGTGGCCGAGATGCCGGAGAGCGACGAGCGGCGCCTGCTGACGGAACAGATAGCCCACGCCATGAAACGCCAGTACCTGCAGTGGAACCGCGACACAGTGGACGACGCCCTGATTGCCGAACAACTCGGCGAGCTCAGCGACGGGCGCCTGCGCCTGCCCGAGGGCTTCCTGTTCCGCGACACCAAGGAATACACCGACGCCATGGCCGCAGCTGCCGCCAAGAAGGAAGCCAGCGAGGCCAAGCGCAAGAAAAAGAAAAAGAAGAAATAACAATGGCAAGCTTTGAGATAACCGGCGGACGCAGGCTGAAAGGCGAGATAGTGCCGCAGGGAGCCAAGAACGAGGCCCTGCAGGTGCTCTGCGCCGTGCTGCTGACGGGCGAGAAGGTGCGCATAGAGCACGTGCCCGACATACGCGATGTGAACAAGCTCATCGACCTGCTGAAGCTGTTGGGCGTCAGCGTGCGCGAAGACCGCTCGGCGCTGTGCGAGAGCGGCCGCGCCTTTGAGTTCCAGGCCGACCAGGTGAACCTCGACGTGCTGGCGAGCCCCGACTACCGCGAGCAGGCCGGTACGCTGAGGGGCAGCATAATGCTTGTGGGCCCCCTGCTGGCGCGCTTCGGTCAGGCCGTGGTGCCGCAGCCGGGTGGCGACAAGATAGGCCGCCGCCGTCTGGACACCCACTTCATAGGCATGGAGCGCCTCGGCGCCGAGGTGGGGTACAAGCGCGGCGCCTACATGGTGAAGGCTAAGAAGCAATTGAAGGGCTGCTACATGCTGCTCGACGAGGCCTCGGTCACCGGCACGGCCAACATAGTGATGGCCGCAGTGATGGCCAAAGGCACCACGACGATAATGAACGCCGCCTGCGAGCCCTATGTCTACCAGCTGTGCACCATGCTCAACAGCATGGGTGCCAAGATTAGCGGCGTGGGGAGCAACCTGCTGACCATACGCGGCGTGAAGGAGCTGCACGGATGCACACACCGCATGCTGCCCGACATGATCGAGGTGGGCTCGTTCATAGGCATGGCCGCCATGACGCAGAGCGACCTCACCATCAAGAACGCGCAGGTGCAGCATTTGGGACTGATACCGCAGGTGTTCCGTAGGCTGGGCATCGAGGTGTGGCAGAAAGGCGACGACCTCTATGTGCCGGCGCAGGAGCACTACGAGATAGAGCGCTTCATGGATGGAAGCATCATGACCGTGGCCGACGCGCCGTGGCCCGGCTTCACGCCCGACCTGATAAGCATTGCCCTCGTGGTGGCCACGCAGGCCAAGGGCAGCGTGCTGATACACCAGAAGATGTTCGAGAGCCGCCTGTTCTTCGTGGACAAGCTCATCGACATGGGCGCCCAGATAATACTATGCGACCCGCACCGCGCCACAGTGATAGGCCTGGACCGCGAGCACAAGCTGCGCGGTGTGCGCATGGCCTCGCCCGACATACGCGCCGGTGTGGCACTGCTTATAGCAGCCCTCAGCGCCGAGGGCAAGAGCCGCATAGACAACATTGAACAGATAGACCGTGGCTACCAGCACATAGACGAGCGCCTGCGCAAGCTGGGAGCCGACATAAGGAGAATCTAAACCATCTACGATATGCTTAACCTATTCAAGAGAAAGTATGAAACCCGGCCGATATTCGCGCCGCTTGGCACAGACATGCACTGCCACCTGGTGCCCAAGGTAGACGACGGCTCAAAGTGCATGGAGGAGAGTATCGAATGCCTTCAAACACTCGCCGCGGTGGGCTACAAGAAGGTGATCATCACCCCACACTTCCAGTATCCGCGCTTCCCCAACGAAGAGGAAGACATAAAGCGTCGCTACGAGGAAATCAAGAAACAGGCTGCCGATGAGGGCCTGGAGATAGAACTGGCCGGTATCGGCGGTGAATACCGCATAGACAGCGGCTTTGCCAAGAGGCTTGAGAACCCGAAGTTCCTGTTGGTGGGAGGCAAATACGTCCTTGTGGAGTTCTCTCTGCACCAGCAGATGATGGGCAGCGACGAGCTGATATTCGACATGCAGATGAAGGGTTACGAGGTGATACTGGCGCACCCCGAGCGATACCCGTACCTGAACGTCAACGGCATGCGCATGGAGCAGCTGAAGAACCAAGGAGTGTACTTCCAGATCAACTCGCTGTCGCTCGGCGGCTTCTACGGGGAAGAGGCCAAGCAGCGCGCTCATGAGATGCTGGAACGCGGATGGGTGGAGTTCATGGGCACCGACACCCACAACACCATGTACGCACAGGCACTGCGCGACCTGACGCACAACCGCAAGGTGGAGAAAGTGATGGAAAAATACCAGTTTTTGAACAATACGCTATAAGCTATGAACAGTCTGAACGCTGTGTCGCCCATCGACGGGCGCTACCGTGGCAAATGCGAGCCACTGGCAGCCTACTTCTCGGAAGGGGCTTTGATAAAATACCGTGTCCGCGTTGAGGTGGAATACTTCATCGCCTTGGCCGACAAACTCAAGGGGCTGCGCCCGCAGCTGGCCGGCGTGGCCGCCAAGGCCGAGGAGCTGCGCAACATCTACCGCAACTTCACCGATACCGACGCACAGGCCATCAAGGACATCGAGAAGGTGACCAACCACGATGTGAAGGCCGTGGAGTACTTCCTCAAAGGGAAGTTCGACGAGATGGGGCTCCAGGAGCTCAAGGAGTTTATCCATTTCGGCCTAACCTCGCAGGACATCAACAACACAAGCGTGCCGCTGAGCATGAAAGAATGCCACGACGAGGTGCTGCTGCCAGCCTACCGCCGTCTGCTGGCCCTGCTAGACGAGAAGGCGCAGGAGTGGAAAGACATACCGATGCTGGCGCATACACACGGCCAGCCAGCTTCGCCCACGACGCTAGGCAAGGAGTGGGGCGTCTTCGCCTACCGTCTGCGCCGCCAGATTGAAGAGTTGGAGCGCATACCCTTCACTGCCAAGTTCGGCGGAGCCACAGGCAACTTCAACGCCCACCTGGCGGCATTCCCGGAGGTGGACTGGCGCTGCTTCGGCAACGACTTCGTCAGCAAGCATCTCGGTCTAGAACGCCAGCAGCTGACCACCCAGATTGAGAACTACGACATGATGGCCGCATGGTTCGACGCATGCAAGCGCATCAACGTGATACTGATAGACCTCTGCCGCGACGTGTGGACATACGTCTCGATGGAGTATTTCAAACAGAAGATCAAGGCCGGAGAGGTTGGCTCGAGCGCCATGCCCCACAAGGTGAACCCCATTGACTTCGAGAACGCCGAGGGCAACCTGGGTCTGGCCAACGCCATATTCGAGCACCTCAGCCACAAGCTGCCGGTGAGCCGCATGCAACGCGACCTGACGGACAGCACGGTGAGCCGTAACATCGGTGTGCCGATAGCACACACAATGATATCCATTGCTTCGCTGGAGAAAGGCCTGGGCAAGCTGCTGCTCAACGAGCAGGCTCTCTACCGCGACCTGGAAAACAACTGGGCCGTGGTGGCCGAAGCCATCCAAACAATACTGCGCAGTGTGGGCTACCCCAACCCATACGAGGCGCTGAAGCAGCTGACACGCACAAACGAAAAGGTGACGGCGAAGACCATCAGTACCTTTGTCGACACGCTGGAGGTGGCACCTGAGGTGAAGGAACGCCTCAAGAAGCTCACGCCGCACAACTATATCGGCTACAGCCTATGAGCTTTACGCTCCGCAACCTGAAGCCCTATGGCGCCCGCTGGACGCTGTATACGTTGCTGGTGGTGCTGAGCGTAGTGTTCACCATGTCCACGGCGCTGAGCGTTGCGGATTTTCTCAAGATACTCTTCGGCGAGAAGGATACATCAATGCCTTCCATCAACCTCGTGGCTCAGGCATTGGAAGGGCTCTACGCCTGGCTTATAGGCTTTGGGCGCAAGGAAGCGCTAATACTCTTCTCGGTGATTATCTTTGTGCTCTACAGCCTGAAGAACATCTTCGGCTACCTTGCCGCAGTACAGATTGCAGTGATAAGGACCCGTGTGGTACGCGACCTGCGCAACAGGCTCTTCAGCAAGGCCATGCGACTGCCTTTGGGCTACTACGACCGTGCCCGGAAAGGCGATGTAATGGCGCGCTTCAGCAGTGATATGGTGGAATATGAGGAGAGCGTCCTCGGCTCACTGCAGTCGCTGCTGTCGTCCATTATCAGCATGGTACTGTTCATGGCGATGCTGGTGTATCTGAACGTGAAGCTGACACTGTTTGTGCTGATGATGCTGCCACTGGTGGCGCTGGTGGTGGCAGGCTTGGCGCGGCGGCTGAAACGTACCTCTAAGGTGGTGCAGGAGATGAACTCGCGCCTGATATCCCTCACCGACGAGACCATGGGGGGCCTGAAGGTCATCAAGGCATACAACGCCATTGACTTCTCCAACCGGCGCTTCCGCAAGTACAACCGCGACTACACCCGTCGGCGCAACGCCATGTACCGCCGCATAGATGCCGCCTCACCGGTAAGCGAGTTCCTGAGCAGCGTCATAGTAATAGGCATACTGCTCTTCGGCTCATGGCTGGTGATGAACGGTGACAACGGTCTCACCTCGGAGCTCTTCATCAGTTATGTTATGCTCTTTGTGCTCATGATACCGCCAGCCAAGGACCTCACCACGGCCTTATCGCAGATGCGCAAGGGACGTGCCTGTGCCGACCGCATCGAGGCTTTCCTCGACGAAGAAGAGGAGCCGTGGAGAACGGTGTGCGGTGAGCAGCCGACGGCTGGACAGAGTGCTACCGCCGTGGAACTACGGCATGTGAATTTCAGCTACAACGAGGGTGTGCCGGTGCTCAAAGATATCAACATCAGCGTGCCGCGCGGCACGACGCTGGCTCTCGTGGGCTCGTCGGGCAGCGGCAAAAGCACCATAGCTGACCTTATATGCCGCTTCTACGAATGCCGCGACGGCGAAATAATGCTCGATGGGCAGCGCATAAACGACATGCCGCTGGCGGAGCTGCGCTCACGCATAGGCGTGGTGGCGCAAGACACGCTGCTCTTCAACGACACCGTGGCGGCAAACATAGCCTTCGGACGCCCCGGCGCAACACGCGATGAGATAGTACAAGCCGCCCGTGCAGCACAGGCACACGACTTCATCAGCGCCATGTCGGATGGCTACGACACCAACATCGGCGAAGGCGGCGGCATGCTCAGCGGCGGTCAGCGTCAGCGCATAAGCATAGCTCGCGCCCTGCTCCGCAACCCCGAACTGCTGATACTCGACGAGGCCACCTCGGCCCTCGACACCGAGAGCGAGCGCATGCTTCAGATCACACTAGGCGAAGTGCTCAAAGGGCGCAGCGCCATAGTCATTGCCCACCGCCTATCCACCGTGGCCAACGCCGACTGCATAGTGGTGCTCGACCACGGCACAATAGTGGAACGAGGCACCCATGAGGAGCTTATGGCTCTCGGCGGTCGTTACAAACAGATGGTCTTACTACAGTCGCTCGACTAATGCGCCGCGCGATGCTCATACTGTTGCTGCTTGCCGCGCCGCTCATCATGGCAGCGCAGGATGACACACCCGTGGCTCTCTGCACCGAATGGGTAGCCACTGTGGATGACTCGCAGCATATCGTGCTGCGGTGGAGCCCGTCGCCAGACCCTCGTGCTACAGGTTATATCATTTCCACAGGCGACACATTGCGTACCTACGCCACGGTGAACGGCCGCACAGACACCACGCTGGTATGCCGCAACCATAGTGCCTTGGAGCGTCATGTCTACGGCCTTATCGTCTTCACCAACGATGAAGAGTACAGCGCCATGACGCCGAAGTTCGGCAATATGGTGCTGAACGCCGAGATACCACGGTGCAAAACCACGGTTAACGCCAGCTGGAGCGCCTACATTGGCATGCCATCAGGCATAGGGCGCTACAGCCTTATGGGGCTTATAGAGCCTTACGACGATGACTATATGGAGCTCTATGCCACTGACAGCGCTGGCACCATGGCCTATAACTTTGCCCTGCCCGAAGGCGCCACACGCGTGCACCTCAAGGTGCGTACTGTCAGCAAAGACCGCCACCTGGTATCCTACTCCAACACCGTGAGCGTGGAGCGCGGCACCGTGGACAGCGCGGCCTTCGTGAAGATTGACACCGTGGTGGCCGACAGCCTCCATTCGCTGGTGCTGGTGCAAATGCCCATAGACACAGCCTTCAGCGAAGGGCGATACACGCTGTGGCGCAGCCTAGACGGTAGCCCGTGGAACCCCATAGTCACCTTCAACACAGGTTCACCCACATACACATACATAGACCGCGATATCATGCCTTTCCGCGACTCACTGCATTGCTACCAGCTGTCGGTCGTCGACGGCTGCGGCATGAACCCACGCTACAGCGCGGCACGTTGCACCGTGGTGCCCGAGCCACCTGAGCCTGCATGCTACATACCCAATGCCGTGGTAGCCGGCGACGCCGACAACGGCATATTCCTGCCCGTGGTGATAGGCCCCATGGGCGACCTTTACGAACTCACCATTTACAACCGCCAGGGTATGCAGGTGTTCCACACCACCGACCCTGAAGCAGGCTGGCGACCCGACGCCTCAACACCGCAGGGAGCATACACCTACTCTCTGCATGTGCGATATATTGACAACCGCATAAAAACCCACACTGGCACCGTGATGGTGCTGAAATAGCAACACAACAAGACCATGGAGATAGCACTGTACATCCGACACATTGACGAAAGCGCACGCCCCTACCTGGGCACCCTGCAGGAAACCCTGCATCAACGCGGCATAGCCACACACGAGGTGGCCGATGGCGACAGCGTCGACGGCTGCGACTTCCTCTTCACCATCGGCGGCGACGGCACGCTGCTCTCGTCCGTACAGTTTGTCCACAGCAGCGACCCATCGGCATTCCCACCCATCCTGGGCATCAATTTCGGTCATCTGGGCTTCCTCACCACAGTAGGCAAAGAGAGCGCCGCAGGCCTTGCCGACGACCTCCTGGCGGGCCGCTACAGCCTCGAAGAACGCACTCTGCTACACGTCGACAACCAATCCTACGCCCTCAACGAGGTGTTCCTGCACCGCAGCGACGCCTCCACGCTACTGCGCACCGAGGTAGAGGTGGATGGTGCCTATGTAGCCACCTATGCCGGCGACGGCGTCATCGTGGCCACCCCTACAGGCTCCACAGCCTATTCGCTGAGCTGCGGCGGCCCCATCCTCACGCCCGACTCGCGCTGCATGGTCATCACCCCCATCTCGGCCCACACACTGACCCTGCGCCCCATCATCGTTCCCGACACGGCACACATACGCATGCGTGTCAATAACGCCAGTCTCTACACCATAGGCATCGACTCGCGCCGACACATCGCCTCCGGCGACCTGTCCATGGACATCCGCCGTGCTCCCTTCACAATAAAACTGGTACGCACAGGCTCCCAGAGTTTCTTCTCGGCCATCCGCGACAAACTGTCGTGGGGCACGGAAGTGCGCATGTAACTCAGAGCTCCATAAGTTTCATAAAAGCCGTCGGGACGGGAGTCTCGAATTTCAGCCTCTTGCCTGTCACAGGGTGTGTGAAGCATAGCCGGAATGCATGCAAGCATAGGCGGTTCACAGGTGACAAATCCTCCTTGTAGCCGTACATCGGGTCGTGTACCACAGGGTGCTGCAGGTCGCGCAGGTGCACACGTATCTGGTTGCGGCGCCCCGTGTCGAGCTTCAGCTCCACAAGGCTGTAGCGCCGCGAAGTCTGCTTAACCTCGTAGTGCGTCACCGCCAATTTTCCACCGTTGTCGGTGGGTGACGACAGCACGCAGTACTCGCCATCGGTGAACCACGAGCGCACCTCTCCCCTACTCTGCTCCAGGTGGCCCCAAGCCACTGCCACATAGCGACGGTCGAACACCATGCCCTTCCAGTCCTCCTCAAACTTCTGGCTCACCTCTTTGCTCTTGCTCACCACCATCAGGCCGCTGGTGTCGCGATCAAGACGATGCACAATGTGCGCATGACAGCGCTGGTGCGTAGCCGCAAGGTATTGATTGAGGACAGTGATGACCGTCTTATCATTAGGATGCTTCGAGTAACTGAGCAATCCCTCATGTTTATTGATTACAAAGAGATGCTGGTCTTCATATACTATGTCGAGATCGCGCGGACGCAGCCTGTCTTTGAACGAAGCCTTCTCTATCGACACCTTCATCCCTTTCTGCAAAGGAAAGTTGAATTGCGACGTGCGCCGACCGTCGACATATACGTTATGCGCCAACAACTCTTTTACTTTTGAACGACTACTGTCGGGCATTTGCGCCATGAGGAATGGCAACAATTCCTGTGCCTCACAAACGATATATTCCTGTTTGTTCATTGTTTCACGTGAAACATTATTTTTTGTAGGTTATCAACAATTTGGGTCGTACAAATCAACAATCTCGTAGGGGTTGCCGATTTCTTTCACGAATTTCAACATATCGTCGCGAGTTATCACCAGCGATGCATGGTTGTCATTGGGGTGAAAGCTCACTTTATCAGCGTTTAACAGGTTACGGTCAACGAACAATGTCACCTCGTGGTTGGCATCGTTCACCAGCGTGAATAGCGACACACTGCCCGGTTTCACACCTAAGTAGCGCATCATGCGCTCCGGGCTCGCGAAGGAGAGCTTGCCCTGATGCAGCCGATGTTCCATGTCATGTATGTCCATCGGAAAGCGCGAGTCCATGATAACCAAGTAGTGGCGGTTGCCCTTGTGGTTGCGGAAAAAGAGGTTCTTGCACAGCGTCGTGCCCTCGCCACGGTAGAACTGGGCTGCAATCTCGATGGTCGGTGCCTCTGGATGCTCATAGTAGTCGAACGATATGCCCATCCGCTCGAGGGCTTCGTATACTTGTGGTTGTCCGATCATGATTGCACGGTTTTATGGTAGACATAACACCCAGCCTCTCTCGGGTGGTCATAAATCAGCGCATCGGAGGGTTCTTTGCGGATGGCCCACACTATCATAATATCGCCTGCAGCCGACACGATGAACACAATGCCCAGCAGCAACCACAGAAAACTTCCGATACAGAAGGCCACAAATGTAGGTAAAATGCCAAGCAGCAACAAGGGCATCAGCGCCCCAATAACATACTGCCTTTTGGGCATAGGTACATCAATATGGCAGTACACGCCGCCCGGAAGAAAGCCGAAACTGAGGTGTCTGAAACTTTTGTGAGTGAGGACAAGCCAAGTTATACCGTGTATCAACTCGTGTACCGCAATACCAATCAACATAAGCAGAACAAACCAGAGGAATATGCCGTTCCACGAATCCAGTTCCATGCCACCATGAATGGAGTGAAACGCAATACCGAGCACCGCACCAATGACAACAAACATTCCTATCGCCAGCAGGTTTGCAACCAGCATGCTGATGGTCTTCTTTACTGCTTCGTAGCCCTCCACCACGGGCAACTCTTCCACCCTAGCCATTATTTGATAATTCCAAGCTGTTTAGACATCTCAAGCATGCGCACTATCGGGCGCTTGGCGGCCTCTATCATGTCGGAGCTCATCAAAATCTCCGGCTGATCGTCGCGCAGACAGCGATAGAGCTTCTCCAGCGTGTTGAGTTTCATGTAGGCGCAGTCGTCGCAAGCACAGTGTTTGTTGTCGCGCAGGGTGACGAACTCCTTGTCCGGGTTCTCGCGCTTCATCTCATAGAGTATGCCAGTCTCTGTGGCCACGATGAACTTCTTGGCCGATGAGGCCTTGATGTAGTTGAGCATTGCCTTGGTAGAGCCCACAAAGTCAGCCACCTTGAGCAGCGCCGGGTTGCACTCGGGGTGCGCAATGACCGGCGCACCCGGATGCTCGGCCTTAAGCTGCAGCACAGCCTCGGCCTGCATGGCGTCGTGCACGGTGCATACACCGTTCCACAGCACCATCTGCCGGCCGGTGACCTGGTTGATATATCCACCCAAGTTTTTATCTGGAGCAAATATGATCTTCTGGTCCTCGGGCAGCGAACGCACCAGCTTCTCGGCATTGCCGGAGGTGCATATCAAGTCAGACAGAGCCTTGATTTCGGCAGAGCAGTTCACATAGCTGATGACCATGTGGCCTGGGTGCTCGGCTTTGAACTTGGCGAAATCCTCTGCCTTGCAGCTCTCGGCCAGCGAACAACTTGCCTCCATGTCCGGCAGCAACACCTTGCGGCCCGGATTGAGAATCTTTGCCGTCTCGGCCATGAAATGAACGCCACAGAACACAATGATGTCTGCCGTGGCCTCCTGGGCCTTCTGTGCCAGAGCGAGACTGTCGCCAACATAGTCCGACAGTTCCTGTATCTCGTGGCGCTGGTAATAGTGGCCGAGTATTACGGCATTTTTTTCCTTTTTTAGGCGAAGTATTTCCTGCTTCAATTGTTCGTTGGTCATCATGATGGACGTGTTGTTTAGGAAATGCAAAAGTACTAAAAAAAATAATCTTATTCCTTTATTTTTATTTTTTTCTTTTTTATGCTTGTTAATTCTGTTGATAATATGGCTAACTGAAAATGGCTGCTTTATTTGTCATATAGTTGTCAACAGATTGTCAAACATGCAACCTCGTCGAACACAAACACATGATTGTTTTATCAACCTATTGTTAAAACCTCATGCTGACAATTAAAAGTTAATTACTGCAAATTCCGTTACGATGTGGAAAAACTTTTGATACTGTATTGAAAAAAACTGCCCTTATCAACAGCATGAATTTATCAACATCGGTATTGACAGTTTTTAACAATAATATCAAGACCTCTGTGTTGACAACTGCTCACCGTACCCGCTTCGTATCCCCTCCGACCCCTCTCCGACCAAAAACCGTTAAACAACCGGTGAACAGTCGGAGCGGGTACGGAGCGGGTACGGACAGGGTTCGTAGAAACAATGAAAAATGCGGATGTTAAATGCACAGTGTGCATAAACATCATAAAACATTAGAAATCAACGTTGTTATAATTGTGTTGAAAATTATATTGCCCTTTCGCGTATAGAAGGGGAAAAAAACGTATTTTTGCAATAGGAAAACAACAACAAAACACAATGAAAGAGATAATACCCATTGCCTGTGACCATGCAGGTTATGAACTGAAACTGAAAGTTATAGACCACTTGCGCCAGCGTGGTTTCGAAGTGAAAGACTACGGTACGCACAGCACCGACAGCTGCGACTATCCCGACTTTGCCCATCAGGTTGGCAGCGCCTTGGAGAAAGGCGAATACCGTCGCGGCATCGTCATCTGCGGCAGCGGCAACGGCGTGCAAATGACGGTGAACAAATACCAGCATGTGCGTTGTGCACTGTGCTGGACGCCTGAGATAGCCCATCTGGGCCGTCAGCACAACGACTGCAACTGCATATCGATGCCGGCACGCTTCATCAGCGAAGAGACCGCCATGCAGATTGTGGACGAATACCTCGACACCGAGTTCGAGGGTGGCCGCCATTCGCGTCGAGTGGAGAAGATTAGCCAGCTGCTGAAATGACAGACAGGGACTTGATGGCGCGAGTTTTCGCCTGCATCGACAACACTACCCTCGGCACCGCCGACACTGTGGAGAGTGTGGAGGCGTTCTGCCACAAGACGCGCAGCATGGCCATGAATGTGGCTGGGGTATGCGTATATCCTCGTTTCGTGCCCACGGCGGCCGCGGTGCTCAAAGGCAGCGGCATCCGTGTGGTGTCTGTGGCCAGCGACTTTCCTCACGGTCAGTCCTCAATAGCGACCAAGCTGGAGGATGTCAAAGCGCTGGTCAGTGCAGGTGCCGACGAAGTGGACGTGGTCATCAACCGCGGGCTTGTGCTGGCGGGACGTCGCGACGAGGCTGTCGAGGAAATAAGGCGGCAGAAATCACTGCTGGAAGGACGCACGCTGAAGGTTATACTGGAGACTTGTGATCTGCCGACCAGGGAGCTGATAGAGGTTGCCTCGCAGATAGCCATAGACGGCGGTACCGACTTCATCAAGACCTCCACCGGCAAAGGCAGTTCGGGAGCGACCCTTGAGGCGGCGGAGATAATGTTAAATTGTATTAAAGAAAACGTTAAAAAAGGTAAAAAAACAGTCGGCTTCAAAGCCGCCGGAGGCATACGAAAACCGGAGGAAGCGTTACAATATGCCGAACTGGCGACGCAGATAATGGGTGCTGAATACATTGTGCCGCAGACATTTAGGATAGGTGCCAGCAGCCTTACTGACAGTATGTATTCACTTTTAACAAAATAATTTGTGCAAGAATGAAAAAAAATTCGTTACTTTGCACTTTAAAATAACACTTGCAAAACTATGAAGCCGCTACAGCAAAAGTTAGCCCAATACACGGTGCCGCAAGAAGCGAAAGCCGCTGGAATTTATCCTTATTTTACCCCCATCTGCAGCCCCCAGAACACTGAAGTCTATGTCACTGGTTACGACCACCCGGTGTTGATGTTCGGTTCGAACAGTTACCTTGGTCTCACCAACGACCCGCGCCTGAAAGAGGCTGCAAAAAAGGCTATCGACAAGTACGGCACAGGATGTGCCGGCTCGCCGTTCCTCAACGGCACGCTGGACATACATATCCAGCTTCAGGACGAACTGGCTGAATTCCTCGGCAAGGACGGCGTAATGCTCTTCTCGGCGGGCTTTCTGGCCAACAGTGGCGTAATACCCGATGTGGTGGGCCGTGGCGACTACCTCTTTTACGACGAGCGCGTGCACGCCAGCATCATGGAGGGCCGTCTTATCACCAACGCCAATACGCAGAAATACAAGCACAACGACATGGTCGACCTGGAGCGCGTGCTGCAGAAGGCACCCCTGGAAGCATCCAAACTGGTTGTCACCGACGGCGTCTTCTCGATGGAGGGCGATGTGGCGCATGTTGACAAGATGGTGGACATCTGCAACAAGTACAACGCCACGCTGATGGTCGACGAGGCTCACGGTCTGGGCGTCTTCGGCCGTGAAGGCCGCGGCACCTGCGACCACTTCGGCAAGCTCAAGGATGTGGAGCTCGTCATGGGCACCTTCAGCAAGAGTCTGGCTTCGGTGGGTGGTTTCATAGCTGCCGACAAGGAGACCATCAACTGGATGAAACACAGTGTGCGCCCCTATATCTTCACCGCCAGCATAACTCCCGCCAGCACGGCGTCGGTGCTCGAGGCACTGCACATCATGCGCAGCGAGCCCGAACGCAACGCACAGCTGTGGGACAACCAGCGCTATGCCTTCAAGGCCTTCAAGGATCTGGGCTTTGAGGTGGGCAACACGCAGACACCTATCATACCGCTCTTTATCCGCGACAACAACAAGACCTTCACAATCACGCACGACCTGCTTGTGAACGGTGTCTTTGTCACCCCTGTCATCGCTCCCGCCGTGCCCAGCGACGAGACCCTCATACGTGTGGCCCTCATGGCGACGCACACCCATGAGCAGATTGACATCGGAGTGGAGAAGATCTACAAAGCCTTCAAGAAACTGGGGGTGCTGTAAGAGTAGTTCGTTATAACGAAATAACGAAAAAACATTATGTCCGAGATAGTAGTCAAGACCGTAGAGAAACGCAGCGAGCTGCGCAAGTTCATAGCTTTCCCCAACAAGCTCTTCAAGGATGTGCCGTCGTATATACCGGCGCTGGACTTTGACGAGATAAACCTGCTTACCGACAAGAACCCCTCGCTGGAGCACTGCAGCCGCGAGCTCTACCTCGCCTACAAGGACGGCAAGGTGGTGGGCCGTGTGGCCGCCATCATCAACCGCAGCGTCAACGAGCACTGGAACAAGAAGGCTGTACGCTTTGGATGGTTCGATTTCGTTGAGGATTATGAGGTGTGCACCACATTGCTGGATAAGGTGATAGAGTACGGCAAGAAGAACGGTATGGATGAGATTGAGGGTCCCTTCGGCTTCACCGACATGGACAAAGAGTGCTGGGCCATAGACAACTTCGACGCGCGCCAGAACACCTCGACCCTCTACAATCCCGAATACTATGTGCGCTTCATAGAGCGTGCCGGATATGAGATAAAATGCCGCTGGCAGCAGTATTCCATGCAGGCCAACCAGCCTGTGCCCGATAAGGTGGCGCGCTTGAACAAGCTAATCATGGAGAAGTACCACCTGAAGCTTGTCCGTGTGAAGCACCGCAAAGAGCTGATACCGTATGCATGGCAGTTCTTCCACGCCATCAACGACAGCTTCAAGGACCTCTACGACTTTGTGCCAATGACCGAGAAGGAGATAAAGGTCTACATTGACGAGTACTTCCCATTCGTGAATATGGACTTTGTGCAGTTTGTGGTCGACGAGAACGACAAGCTGGTGGGCTTCGGCCTTAGCATCCCCGACCTGACGAAGGCCTACAAGAAGGCCAACGGCAAGCTGTTCCCCTTCGGCTGGTACCACATACTGCATGCCCTCAAGCACTTCGACACCATTGACCTGTTGCTCAACGGCGTGCTGCCCGAGTGGCAGAAACGCGGTGTGCACAGCATTTACTACTGCGACATGAACGAAGCGGCCATCAAGTACGGTGTGCATACCGCCTACACCAACCCCCAGATTATCGGCAACGAAGCCGTGAAGATTTGGGAGACGCAGTACAGTACCAAGCCGCTGATGCAGCGCGCGGTGTTTGCAAAGAAAATATAAAATAAAGCAACATGAAAAAGATTGTTAGTGGATTTATGGCGGCAGTACTCGCCATGGCTTGTATCGTATCCTGCTCGAAGGATACGCCCAAAAACAGCGAATGCGACATAACGAGTGCATGGGTCGATGGTGCACAATACGAGCAGTATTTCTACAATAAGGCCGACATGCGCCACGACAACATTGCATCGTCGGATGAGGAGATAGTCTTCTGGGTGAAGTCGCTCGGCGCATTACCGCAGATGCCGGTGAGCTTCAGCATTACCGAGGGATCCACGATAAACCCCGCCAACGGCTCGTTGCAGGATTTCTCTGCTGGGGCGGTGACCTACACCGTTACTGCGGAGGACGGCAATCACAGCCGCCAATACAAGGTTGTATTCAAGGAGCGGCAAGCCATTGTGGATACGATGACGCTTTACAGCTTTGAGCATGCGGAAACATTGGAAAAAGGTGCCACATACCATGTGTTCTATGAGATCAATCCCTACGGTCAGAGAGAAAATATATGGGCTTCGGGCAACGCCGGCTTTGCCGTGGTGCATAGCGACTACACCCCAGAGCAGTACCCCACCAGCCAGACGCCCAACGGATACCAGGGCAAGGGTCTGTGCCTGACCACGAGAGATGCCGGCTATCTGGCCCGTCTGATGCACAAGCCTATAGCTGCCGGCAACCTGTTCATTGGCTCTTTTGACGGCAGTATGGTGATGTCGAACCCGCTCCGCTGCACGGTGTTTGGTATACCGGTGAACAGGCAGCCCGTCAAGGTGGCTGGCTATTATAAGTACCAGCCTGGCGCCGAGTTCACCAATGCCAATATGGATATTGTCCCAGGACGTACTGACGAGGCCAATATCTATGCAGTGTTCTTCCGTAACCAGAACGCTGCAGGCGAGAGCATCCATCTCTATGGCGACGATGTGCTCACCAGCCCGTATATTGTTACTAAGGCTCAGGTGGCCTCGCTGCCTGCCACCAGCGAGTGGACGCGTTTCGAGATGACATTCGATGAGGGCTCTGTCGATGCCTCTGTGCTGGCGGCATTCGGTTATAGCTGGACGCTCGTGTTCTCCTCCAGCAAAGGTGGCGACAGCTTTGAGGGCGCCATAGGCAGCACGCTGTATATCGACGAGGTGGAGGTTACCTACAATACCAACGGCACTGCAAAGTAATGAAAAAGACGCTCATAATATTGGTACTCGCCATGGTGCTGCCGACGGTGCATGTGATGGCGGAAGGGTTGGGCGACGGCCTTTCGCTCAAGGTGAAGGCAGGCTATAGTATCGGTGCCTCGACGCCATACGGCATGCCTGAGGCCATCGAGGGTATTGATGCATTCCGGCTTACCCCATCGTTCCGTGCGGGAGTGGACGCTGTGCAGCCTTTGACTGGGCGCTGGGGCGTGTCGGCAGGACTTTTCGTGGAGAGCAAGGCCATGGATGTCGCCGTGAGGACCAAAGGATACCACATGGAGATGCGGCAGGGGACGGAGAGCATAGAGGGTGTATTCACTGGACATGTTGGCCAACAGATATCCATGCTGATGCTCACGCTGCCCGTGTGTGCCACTTACACAATCAGCCCCAAGCTGGAGCTGCGTGCCGGCGTCTATGGTTCGCTGCTGCTGAACAATAAGTTCACGGGTGTGGCTTCTGACGGATACATACGTCGTGGAGGCCCCACAGGCCCGAAGATCATCATAGGTGACACCCCTGAGGCTCAGGCCACATACGACTTCTCCGACGACATGCGCAAACTGCAGGCCGGCGCCACCGTTGGTGTCGACTGGTTACCATGGTCACGTCTTGGTTTCTCGCTGGACCTCACAGTGGGCTTCACGAGCATCTTCAAGGCCGGTTTCAAGACCGTTGAGCAGCCTCTCTACCCCATCTATGGTACCCTCGGGGTATTCTACATGTTTTTGTAGTTAACAGGGCATATTCTATACATTTTTTTGCTCCAGATGTAAGATTTGGGGTAAAAAGTGGGTATTATATATGCAGATGGACGCTCAAAGAGCATACACAGAATTGTTGCGACGTCATCGCAATATGATATGGCGGATGTGCTGGTTAAGATCGGGCGGTGACTATGAGCGCTGCCGCGATCTGGTACAAGAAGTGTCCATTGCGCTTTGGCTTCATTTCAAAGAGTTGATACCTGATGCCACACATGGTGAAAAGCGTGCTTGGGTTTATTGGTTAACCCGAACAACCATTAACCATAAGCTTCGTAAGCCGTCAGTAGAGACGATGCTCCTAACATCTGAGCAGACGGATAGTTTGACTGACGAGGCATCGTTGTGTGACGGAGAGAATATTGAGGATATTATGGCATCGCTCAGCCCCGACGAACAGCACATGATGCGGTTGCGGATGGAGGGTTACAAAGCGGACGAGATTGCCTCCATTATGGGGCTGAAACGCGATGCTGTGTACCAGCGCATGCACAGGGCTGTAGTAAAGATGCGGCAAGTGTTACTGATATTGTTCTTGGTGCTGGTGTTGTCTACATTGGCTGTCGCCGTGGTACCGTCGTGGCGTAAGACGGTGATAGAGAAAGTACATCAGAAAGAAGATAAGGGAGCGCTACGGGGAGAAATGCCGTCCACGAAGCCACAAGATGTTGTCAAGGGAAGCCAGCCAGAGGATATACTGCAGGATGAGACATCCTGCTCGCCAGTGCGTGTGGAACGGTTGCCCGATGCTGATGCTAAGGCTCTTATCTCGTGCATTAACGGCGAATGTGACACATTGCCAGCGGGGCTGGAGGCCATGTTGCCAGAGCCTATAATTGTGGTCTCCATGCGGCAACTTATAGTCACAGGTATATATGGCGAAAGGGTTAGTGTGTATGTGCAGGGTGGTGCGCTTGTATCATCGCAGGTGTGCAATGGTATATGTGTTGTGGGCTTTCTCCGCGACGGTGTCAGTTATCGCATACAGGTGGGGCGTCGACCGCCGATAATGCTTGATATGTAAAACTTGACTGTTATGAAACATGTTGCTCTTTTCGCAGCGTTGCTTTTTGCTTCGTATGCTGTGGCGCAGGACTATGTGAGGGTGACGGGCACAGTGATAAACGGTGCTGACGGCAACCCCCTACCCTTCTGCTTTGTGCACCTGATGCAGGACGGGCGGAGTCGGGCGATGGCGGTGACCGACTATGCCGGCAACTATACTCTGCCGCCGGTTGCCGCTGGTACTTATTCTGTTCTTGTGCTGCAGTTTGGCGACACGTTGATGCATTATAAAGGCTTAACGTTGTCGCGCGATACATGGGTACGCAGCGTAGTGATGCCACCGAGCGAAGATGAACTTCGCGATGTGCCGTACTATGACGCCGGATGGTTTCGTTATCTGCGGCCCGTGCTTGTTGTCGGCCAGAAGAATATGCTGCAAAAGATGGGGCTACTAATTACCAGTCCGCACGACCCACGTCTGTGGGACTTTAATGGCCGATTTGATGGCGACCATAGTGCCTCAAGGGATCTCTCGGGTAGCAAAATCCATTTCGGTCTTTTAGTCCACCCTGGTTTTGAAGTGCACCCGTTAGGTAGTGCTATGAAGAATGACCTGATCCTCTATGGGCGCATTCGGGATGTTTTAATCCCAGCACCAACAGAACCTTGGGAGATAATCGCTCCAGACACTGTTGGCAATAGTGGCGATTAGCTCTTGTAGTAATCCCTCAGTATTCCCACCATTTGGTTGCCCGTCAGCACGCGTTTGATGACGGTGGAGAGCCACTGCTCCAGGTTGGCGACGACGTTGCGCAGCGGCGGTTTCTTTTTCTCCACAAGTTTCACTATGCGGCGAGCCAGCACCTCAGGCTGTAAGCCGCCATTCTCCTCTTTCTCAATGATGGCGAGGCTACGTTTGAAGATGGGGCCGTAGTCCGGGTCGTTCATGGTTGCCTGGCTGTTCTTGCGGCTGCCGGTGAAGCCTGTGGCGAAATCTCCAGGCTCAACCATGCAGACGCGTATGCCGAAGCCTGTAACCTCGGCGGCAAGGGCCTCGGTGAAGCCTTCGATGGCGAACTTGGAGGCGGAGTAGAAGCCTTGGTAAGGCAATCCCATCACACCGCCGATGGAGCTGAGGTTGATAATCTTGCCCTTGTGCGCCTTGCGCATGTAGGGCAGCACGGCCTGGCACATGTTCACGCAGCCCATGAAGTTGGTGCCCATCTGCAGGTCTATCTCCTCTTCTGTCGCCAGCTCTAGAGCTCCTCCTATGCCCATACCGGCATTGTTGATGAGGACGTCCACCCTACCCTGCTCCTTGACTATCTCCGCCACCACGGCGGCAATCTGCTCGCGGTTGCGCACGTCGCACTGGCGGTAACGGATATTGGTGTCCTGCATCTCGCGGCGGCAGAGGCCGTAGACGGCATTTCCCTTGGCTGCAAGCATCTCGGCGGTGGCTTTGCCAAAGCCCGACGATGCCCCTGTGATGATGATTACCTGTTGCTTCATTGCGGCTTGATTTTGGGTGCAAAGATACGAATTATTTTAATGGTTGGAAAATAATTCGTACTTTTGCAGCCTGTTTTTCAGCCAATGCAGCAACAGCATTACATACTGCAGTCGCTCGACGCCTTCATCAGGAAGTACTACAAGAACCTCCTGATCAAGGGTGTTTTGTATGCTGTCGGCATTGTTTTCACCCTCTTCCTCGCTGCCGTTTTGCTTGAGCATTTTGGCTGGCTGCCTCAGGTTGCAAGAGGCATCATTTTCTGGTCCGGTATCGTTGCTGTTGCTGCGGTGCTGGGCTGGTTTGTCGTACGCCCTTTGCTCAAGATGTACGGCTTTGGCAAACGCATAACCCGCGAGCAGGCCGCCGTAATCATAGGCCGCCATTTCCCAGAAGTTAGCGACAAACTGCTGAATCTTCTCCAGCTAAACTCCCAGCTATCAACTGCAGACTCCCAGCTCCTCCAGGCGGCAATTGAGCAGAAGACCGCCCAGATGAGGCCGGTGCCGATGCTCAACGCCATCAACCTCAAGGGCAACCGTCGCTATCTCAAGTACGCCCTGCCTCCGCTGGCTGTGGTTCTGCTGCTGTTTATATTGGCTCCTAAGACCGTCACCGAGCCTTCCAAACGCTTGGTGAACTACGGTACCGCCTACGAGCGTCCGGCGCCCTTCCATTTCCGCATTCTTAACGAGAGCCTTGATGTTATGCAGGGCGCCGATTACACCCTGCATGTGGTCACCGAGGGCGACGCTGTGCCTGCCGAGGCCTTCATCGTCATCGACGGCCGCCGTCACAGGCTCACCGCCGACGGCTCCCACCAACAGCCTCAGTTCAGCTACACCTTCTCCAAGGTGTCGCGCTCGCTGGCCTTCTACCTCGACGGCGGTGGCGTGACTTCGCCGGAATACACCCTTGCCATGCTCCCCAACCCAAGTGTTCTTTCGTTCCGCATGCTCCTCTCTTACCCTGCCTACACGGGCCGTGAAGCCGAGACCATCCTCAACCTCGGCGACGCAGCCGTGCCCGAAGGCACACAGGTGCGCTGGCTCTTCCAGACACAGGACGCCGACAGTCTTGCATTCATATTCCACGATTCTAAATACGTAATTGCCCCGGACGCCAACGGCCGTGTTGAAATCAGCCGCCGTGTGATGGATAATACCGACTACGCCTTCACTGTGCGCAACGGTTCCGCCGTGGCCGATACACTGCATTACTCAATCTCCGCAATCAAGGACGCCCTGCCCATGATTGCCGTTGAGGAGATGGCCGACTCGCTGCGCCCCGACCGCCACCTCTTCCGTGGGCGCATAAAAGACGATTACGGCTTCTCTAAGCTCGTGTTTGTCCATAAGACCACCAATGCTGCCGATACGACCCGAAAGGCCGTCAGCGAGGCTGAAATTGCCCTTCAGGGCGGTTCGTCGCAGGAGTTCTACTTCTCGTTCAACGCAGCTGAACTGCCGCTGGCCCCGGGCGATGTCCTCTCCTACTGGTTCGAGGTGGCGGACAACGACGCCATCCATGGCCCCAAAACGGCACGCTCGCAGGTGTATGAGATTAAGATTCCGTCTGCCGACGAGCTCGACAGCCTGCTGGAGCAGAGCTCATCTGACGTACGCCAGAGCGCTGAAAACCAGATGTCGGAGTTGCAGCGCCTGCAGGAGGAGATCAACGAGATGATGCGCAAGCTGGTGGACAAGAAGGAACTCGGCTGGCAGGAGAAGAAGGAACTGGAGCAGATTGCCGAGAAGCAGAAACAGGTGCGCCAGATGATGCAGCAGATGCAGCAGCAGATTCAGGAGAATAACCGTCTGGAACAGAAGTATCGCGAACAAAGCGAACAGCTCATGGAGAAGCAGCGCGAGCTGGACCGCCTCATGAACGAGGTGATGGACGACAAGATGAAGGAGACCATGGCCGAGATTGAGCGTATGATGCAGGAGCTCGACAAAAAGAAGGTGCAGCAGCAGCTCGAACAGCTTAAGATTGACAATGCAGAGCTTGAGAAGCAGCTCGACCAGAACATCGAGCTCATGAAGCGCCTCGAAATTGAGAAGAAGGTGGAGCAGACCATCCAGAAAATGGAGAAGCTGGCCGAGGAACAGCGCGATGTTTCGCGTGAAACGGAGCAGGCCCGCAGCAAGGACAAAGAGCAGTTGATGCAGAAGCAACAGGCTGTGGATGAGAAGTTCAAGCAGCTCAAGCAGGACATCGACCAGATAAAACAGGACTACAAGGAGCTCGATCCAAGCACCGATTTCCGCGTGCCGCAGGAGCTCGAACAGCAGGTAGAGCAACATCAGAAGGAGGCCAATCAGAGTTTGCAGAAGGGAAAGAACAAGGATGCCTCGAAGCACCAGAAAGATGCCGCTGACGACATGGAGAAGCTGAGCGAGGCTTTGGCTGAGGCCCAAGTGGATGCCGAACAGCAGGACCTTGCCGAGGATGCCGAGGAGGTGCGCCAATTGCTCAAGAATCTGGTGAGGCTTTCGTTCAATCAGGAGGAACTTATTGCCGATCTTGGCTCAATCTACATACAAGACCCACGTTACCAGACCATAATCACCCGCCAGAACCGTATCAAGGATGACTTCCGTGGGGTCGAGGATTCGCTGCGGTCGATGGCCCGCCGCCAGATGACAGTGGCATCGGCCATCAGCAAGGATCTCGCCGCCGTCAATAATGGCATCAGCCGCTCCCTCAACGGTTTGCTTGATATGAACCAGAGCTTCTATGGCAATTACCACAACACTAACGCTGCCACCCCCATGCAGTATAGCATGACGTCGCTCAACAATCTTGCTCTCGTGTTGGCCGAAAGCCTCGACCAGATGCAGAACCAGATGCGCCAAAACAACCAGAAAAAGAAGAACGGCCAGTGCAAGAATCCAAGCAAGAGCAACTCGCAGTGCAGCAATCCCGGCAAGGGCAAGCCTTCGGCCAAGTCCATGCGCGAGATGCAGCAGGAACTCAACAAGCAGATGGAGGCCCTCAGAAAACAACTCGAAAAGCAGGGCAACAAACCTGACGGGCGCCATAAAATAGGGCAGGGTCAGTCGATTAGTGAGGAATTTGCCAAGATGGCCGCACAACAGGAGATGATACGTCGCATGATGCAGCAATACGGCCAGGAACTCAAGGAGGGCGATGCCGGAAACTCCAAGCTGGCAAAGGAGATCGACAACTTGATGCGCCAGATGGAGCAGACAGAGGCCGACCTCGTCAATCGCACCATCACCAAGCAGACAATCAGCCGTCAGCAGCAGATAATGACTCGCCTCCTCGAGCATGAGAAGGCCGAAATGGAGCGCGAAAAAGAAGAGCGTCGCGAGAGCCATGAAGCTGGTGACCTCTACAGCCAGCCTTCGCCTGCTGAGATCGAGAAGTATAACAAGCAGTCGCGTCCCGCTACCGACCAGCTCCGTACGGTACCCCCTACCCTCTCGCCCTATTACCGCCAGAAGGTCAACGACTACTTCTACCGCTAACATTCCTTTTTTTCATTGTCACCGGTACGCACCCTCTCCGTACCCTCTCCGTCTGTTCTACGGTTGTTCACCGACTGTTCAACGGTTTAAACCGTAAAACAACCGGTGAACAACCGTAGAACAGACGGAGAGGGTACGGGGCGGAACCGGAGTGGCTGTGTGGGGTTGTGGATTATTTTTTGACCGATTAACGAAATTTTTGTATATTTGCAACAGAATAAAATTGTACCCGATATGACGGAATCGTTTGTTATACAGGCCGATATTGCCAATATGCCTGCTGTAGAGGAGCGTTTGTTTCACTTCTGCCGCGAGTGCAACGTGGGCAACTACTACTCTGCAGTGTCGGTGGCTACCATGCAGGCTGTGGAGAATGCCATAGTGCACGGTAGCGGTTCTAATGCTGACAAGCAGGTTTCCGTCACTTTTGGCACTTGTCGCGGCGGCATCTTCACCGAGGTGCAGGACGAGGGCGCGGGGTTCGATTTCGCTCAGTTCGGTTCGCTGCCTTCTGGCAACTCGACGGTGGGGGAGGGTATCTTTGTGATGAGGACCCTTGCCGACAAGATGGAGTTTGCCGACGGTGGTCGACGGGTGAGGTTGGAGTTCGAGGTCGCCGGCATTGACCCAGCACAGGCCATGGAGCGCATCGCTGTCTTGAATGGCCACTTTGCCCTGGTCGCTGCATGAGTTTATTCCCTGTTTTCTGTCGTTTGGGTGGTGCATCTGCCCTGTCTCGTTGCAAATAAGGCAGCCATTTTGAGGTATAATAGAGCGAAATAATGCAATATACTACTGTAAATCAATAATATACGTAAGCTGATATGTCTATCCGTTTTTCTGTCCAGTCTGGAGCTTTCGAGCTTCCTGAGCCTCAAAAAGTGAAGAATTGGGTTGCTGAGGTTGTCAAGCGTCGCGGAAAGCAGGTGGGGAATATCAACTACCTTTTTTGTGATGACGAGTACCTGCTTCAGGCGAACATGCGTTTCCTTGACCATGACACTTACACCGATATTATCACCTTCGACTATGTGGCTGGCGGTTTGATTTCGGGTGACATCATGATTAGCATTGATAGGGTGGGGGAGAATGCCGAAAAGTTCGGGGTGCCGTTTGAGCACGAGCTCCACAGGGTTATTATTCATGGGGTGCTCCATCTGCTCGGTCAGGGTGACAAAACCGACAGCGACGCTGCCGAAATGCGTCGTCAGGAAGAGGAAGCACTCGCGTTGTGGAACATGATGTTTCACGCGGAACAGATTGCGTAAATAGCATGGAATATGACTTTTGAGCCGTTCGATATAGTGGTTGTGGGTGCCGGTCACGCCGGTGCCGAAGCGGCAGCGGCAGCGGCACGCCTCGGCGCGCGCGTCATACTGGTGACGCAGATGCTTGACGCTATATGCCAGATGTCGTGCAACCCCGCAATGGGCGGTGTGGCGAAAGGGCAGATTGTGCGCGAGATTGACGCTCTCGGCGGCTGGTCGGGCATTGTTACCGATCGCTCGGCCCTGCAGTTCCGTATGCTTAACCTCTCCAAGGGCCCTGCAATGTGGAGCCCCAGGGCGCAGTGCGACCGTATGCTCTTTTCGCAGAACTGGCGTCAGGTGCTGGAGTCGATACCTAATCTGTCGCTCTGGCAAGACGAGGTTGTCGGCGTGCTGCTCGACGGCAAGGCTGTCGCTGGTGTAACTACCCGTATGGGGCACACCATACCGGCCGCAGCGGTGGTGCTTACCAGCGGCACATTTCTCAATGGGAAGATTTATATCGGTGAGGATACATGGCAAGGCGGCAGGGTGGGGGAGGCTCCGGCTGTCGGCTTGAGCGACCAGCTGCGCGAGCTTGGCTTCGAGGTGCAGCGTCTCAAGACGGGTACGCCGGTGAGACTGGATGGCCGCACGATAGATTTCTCACAGCTCGTGGAGCAGTCTGGCGATGAGCGTCCGGCTAAGTTCTCTTTCTCCGACACGCAGCCGCTGACCACCCAAAGGTCATGCTATCTGGCTAATACGAATCTACAGACGCACGACGTGCTCCGCACGGGCTTCTCGCGCTCGCCGATGTTCACCGGGCGCATCCAGGGTCGTGGGCCGCGCTATTGCCCTTCTATCGAGGACAAGATTGAGCGATTCGCTGATAAAGACCACCATCAGCTGTTTGTGGAGCCCGAGGGATGGCGTTCGCAGAGTTGGTATCTGAACGGTTTTTCCTCTTCGCTACCTCTGGATGTGCAGCTCGCTGCACTCCATACTATCAAGGGGTTAGAGCATGCAAGCATCTTTAAGCCGGGCTATGCGATAGAATATGACTACTTTCCGCCTACCCAATTGCTCTATACACTTGAGACCAAGAGTGTTGAGAACCTCTATTTTGCAGGGCAGGTCAATGGTACCACCGGCTACGAGGAGGCTGCGTGCCAGGGGTTGATGGCCGGTGTGAATGCAGCCCTAAAGTTGCGTGGTAAGGCGCCTTTCATTCTTGGGCGTTCGCAGGCGTATATAGGGGTGCTGATTGATGATTTGGTGACAAAGGGTGTCGACGAGCCGTACCGCATGTTTACCTCGCGGGCCGAGTACCGCATACTGTTGCGACAGGACAATGCCGACCAACGCCTGACGCCTCTTGGCCATGCCATCGGCTTAGCCGACGACAGCCGGATGCGCAGGGTTGAGGAGAAGCAGCGTCTGGCCAAGGATTTTATGCAAACGATAGAGAGTGCCTCTGTGATACCGTCCGATGCCAATGCATGGCTGGAGGATCATGGTTCGGCCCAGCTTTCGCAGAAGGTAAAACTTGCCTCGCTGCTGCTGCGGCCCGAGTTGTCGCTGGCCGATGTGATGCAGCTGTCGCCCGAAGTGGCCGAAGCAGCACGAATGTTGCCCGATGGTTTGCGCGAAGAGGTGTGCCAGGAGGTGGAGACGGTCATCAAGTATCAGCGCTATATTGAGAAGGAGCAGGAGGTGGCTAACCGTATTTTGAAGTTTGAGGACATCGCTCTGCCTGCCGACTTTGATTACTTTTCGCTCGCGGCCCTGAGCTATGAGTGTCGCGAAAAGCTCAGCCGCTATCGTCCTGTGTCTATCGGGCAGGCTTCGCGGATTAGTGGCGTCTCTCCGGCCGATGTGTCTGTTTTGTTATTGACATTCGCCAGATAATAAATAAATTAGCCCCTTTGTTCCACGCGAAACAAGGGGGCTAATTATATTGTTTTGATTGGTGTCAGGGTCGTTTGATTATGGCTTTCGAGATTATTCCCGTGGCTGTTTTGACTCGAAGGATGTATGTACCCACAGGTATCTGGCTGACGTCAAAGCGGAGCTCCATACTGTTGGTGCTGTATGTTGCCACTATGTGTCCGTAGATGTCCTGTAGTGTTATTTCTTGTAGTGAGTTCGGTGTACTTACAGTCAGCTGTGTTGTTGCGGGATTGGGGTACACCTTTATTGAATGTTCTGTTTTTGCTGCGTCGAGACCGACATGGGGGAATGCCCGACGCCAGTACTCGAGGCTGTCGAAGACTACAATCTTTACGGCCTTGCGTATTGTTGTGGCAGTGTTTTCATCGAGGTTGCTGCCAAAGGTGATGTCGTCGGGGGTGCGGTGGAAGAACATCACGTAGAAGGCGCAGGCGGCGGCGTATGTGCCGGCTAACGAAGGATGGCTGCCGTCATTGGCGTACAATTCAATATCTGGGTTGTTCGTGCGAAGATGGCGCCATACTCGTCCAACGGGGCATAGTGATGTGTGGTAGGTCTCTGCCATGTAGGTGTAGCGTTCGCATAGCATGCTGTCCATGCCTTCGTAGGTGCCTAAAACCGGGAATTCAGCAACGTTGTTTGGGTCAGGGTCTCCGTTCTTGCGCCCCCAGGTCATGTAGAACATAGGCTCTGCATCGGGGTTATGGGCATAGATGGAGTCGACAAGCTGTTGGGCGTATGGGAAGCATTGCAACTCCACCTGATTTTGAGGAAATGATGGCAGCTGACTCTGCTCCTGCAGGACGACGATATCCCAGCCGCCGGCCTGTATCATGGCCATGGATTGGTTGCTGCAATGCTGCATGAATGTGCAGCCTCCAGGGGTATTGGAGCGGTATGTCATGCGTTCTCCTGTGCTTAGTGCAATGTCGGCTACCATCTTTGGCAGGTCATTGACTTGGGTGTAACTGTTGCCTATGAATAGAACTTTGGGTTCGTACTGTGCATGCAGTATGTTTGCAAAGGCTAACAGTAATAGAACAAGTATCTTGTCTTTCATAATAGGTATTTTTTTGCCTCAGGACCCATGTTCATCAGCAGGTCGAGAGCGCTTAGGTTAGGTATAAAGGGCAATCTATCTGCAAACACCTGATAGTATGGTTTAAAAACGTATGTGGTGCATTGTGCTTTAGGCGTAAAGACATTGCGATAATCTTCTGCAACGGTGTTGTTCCAGTTATCGGTAAGTGCTATATTACATTCAATTTTGTATTGCTTCAGCAGCCATTCCATGCTTGTCTGATTCAGCTCCAGTAGCCGGTCGTATCTGCGCATTAGTATCTCTTCAAGGGCGTCTTTGTAGTAAAGGAAATATGGTGAGGCACTGTAGGCTGCCGTCAAGGTGCGCATGTGTATTATGTTCCAGCGTGTGCTATAATCTATCGTGACTTCTTCAGTGCGGCTGTGGTTGTTGCGTATCACGGGTACTGTAAGCGTTCGTACGCCACCGGCTGTCAAAATCTCTGTGCGGTTGCGGTATGTCTGCTTGGGGAATGTTTCTTTGGCTTCGATGAGCACATCCCTGTGTCGCGTAATAGCTGACAGATATGCCGTCGGTGGGAAATAGGCTGTGCTGAAGATTGCCGTCATTGGCCTATGATTATGGATGTCAGCTCACCGTCTTCAAGGAAGAAGTCGATATTGCCTTCGGGGAAGCTGATGCGGCGTTCGCCCCAATCTTCGTCGTCAACATCCTGTTCGGTGTAGTTATTGCTGACCATAAGGGCAACAATCTGGCGTTCGTCCATATCGAAGATTTCTTTGCCAAAGAGGGTGCATTCGTCGTTGCACACATCGATGCACGCTAAAACTGGGTTCTCTCCCTCAAAGAACATGGTGATACCCATGTCGTTATAGTGTAGTACGGTGGTTGGCTCATCGGCGGCGTTGTCGATGTTCTCCACTTCATCGGCAGTGCCCATAAGGCTCACCACCTCCTCTACGGGCATCTGGAAACGGATGTCGCCGAGCCCTTGTTTAATGTTTATTGTAAGGTTCATGGCTTTGGTAATTTGTGTGCAAAGATACTAATAAAAACTTTTCCGGCAAAATATTTGTCTATATTGTTCGTTATTTTTCAAATTCATATGACTATATGACCCTTGAACTTCTTGCTCCTGCTAAAAACCTTGAGTTTGGGCGCGAGGCAATAAACCATGGTGCAGACGCACTCTATATTGGTGCACCAGCTTTTGGTGCACGAGCCGCCGCCACCAATACCATTGAGGATATCGACCAGCTTGTACGTTATGCTCATTTGTTTGGTTCAAAGGTGTTTGCCACGGTAAATACGCTGTTGTTCGACGATGAGATTGTTCCTGCCTTGCAGATGATACACCGTCTCTATAGTTCGGGTGTCGATGCGCTCATAATACAGGATATGGGGCTCTTGGAGTGCGATTTGCCCCCGATAGAGTTGCATGCAAGTACGCAATGCCATAACGCTACTGTGGAGCGTGTAAAGTTCATGGAACGAGTTGGTTTCAAGCGTGTGATACTTGCCCGCGAGACTTCTATTGAGCAGATGCATGCAATACGCAGGGATACTACCGTTGATCTTGAGGCCTTCATACACGGTGCACTATGTGTGTGTTATAGTGGCCAATGCTATATGAGCCAGTATCTTAATGCGCGTAGTGGTAATCGTGGCTGTTGTTCTCAGCCATGCCGCTCAGCATATGATCTATATGATGGGACTGGACGCCAGTTAATTAAGGATAGGCATTTGCTCTCCCTTAAAGACTTTGATGCCTCGCAACAGATTGGGGCTATGATTGATGCCGGTATTACATCGTTCAAGATAGAAGGACGTCTAAAAGATTTATCGTATGTGAAGAATGTTACTGCTTATTATCGTCAGCTACTTGATAGCATGATGTCTGGCCATTCTCCTTCATCTTCCGGCAAGTGTGAGTTCTATTTCATGCCGGACATATCGCGTACGTTCAATCGAGGTTATTCCGACTATTTCCTCCGTCAGCGTCAACCAATGGCTTCTTTTGAGACGCAGAAAGCTCTTGGAAAGCAGGTAGGTATGGTGACCAATGTACAGCCTAATTCTTTTATTATCAATTCTAAGGAGGCAATAGTGCCAGGCGACGGCCTTTGTTTCCTTGATGGGCGCAATACATTACAGGGTTTCTTGGTAAATCATGTTGATGGGCATGTTATTACTCCCAATATTATGCCTGATATCCAGCAGGGTACAACGCTATGGCGGAGTCACGATCATGCTTTTGAGAAACAATTGCAAGGTAAAACGGCAATCCGTAAGATAGGCGTAAATATTTCGTTTGATACTACACCGAATGGTTTTATTATAAGGCTTTTCGATGATGATGGCGTTGCTGTGGAGTATTGCATGGATGCTGCCCATGAACAGGCAAACGACAATAGTCGCTCATCGGAGCAGATAAAGAAGCAGTTGGCCAAACTTGGTGAAACACCGTTTGTGGCAAATATGGTTACAGATTGTACTCAGGGGTACTATTTCTTGCCCATATCGGTATTAAACCAGATGCGTCGTTGTGCCGTAGATCTCCTTATTGAGCATAGAATAAGCCATTTCCATCCCAAAGGTATGCGTTGTGAAGCATCGAATGATGCTTCTGTCCCCGAGAGGCTCGATTATAGGTACAATATCATTAACAAGCAGGCGGAGAAATTCTATAAGAGCCATGGTGCAAGAGAAATAGAGTATGGCCTCGAGTTTACGGGAGATTACCGCGACAAGGCTCTTATGACGACAAAGTATTGCCTTCGTTACGAGCTTGGCTGTTGCCTGAAAGGAAAGAGTAAGAATAAGCCGCAGGTTAGCATCAATAATAGTGATTCCTTGATGCTTGGCAACAATGGACGCTATTTCAGACTTGAATTTGATTGCAGCGCCTGTCAGATGCTCGTTTACGCTAAGGAGTAGATATCAGCGTCAAGTGTTGACAACGGCCGCAATGGCGCAGCCAAGTATCAAAATACACGCTACAATCATCCATCTGCGGGGCCGCATCGTCACTTTCTGGCGACCGAACATTATTCCAATGAAGCCGAACAGAAGCATGCTAGCAAATGTAGGCCATACGGCCAGATGAATATTGCCAGCGGTCACAAAACCTAGCCCGAGTCCGACAAGCATCACATTGATACCGCTTGCCACCGACATCGCTAACACAGAGCTCCAATTACGCAGGTCGAATACCGCCAGTTGGGGCTTTCTGTGCATGTAGGGCAGAAGCATCCTCACGGCGACAAATAGTGCCAATCCAAAGAAAATATAGGAATTTGTTTTGGCATACATCTGTGGTGCGTCAGCACCTTCTATGCGCAGCAAGTCGCCAAGTGATATGCCAAGCAGGAACATAAGTGCTCCGACTGTGCTCACTATAAACATGATTCCAAGCCCTTTAGTGAGCTTCACAGGTGTCGCCTCTGCGCAGCGCCGCATGATTAGCATCGCGTTGATGCCAAAAGCCAATGCAAGTACTATATATGTGGCTACATGCATGATTGTATGGTTTTTGTAATATCAATGAATTGTTCTACCGACAGCTGTTCGGCACGTTTTGCCAGTATTTCTTCGCCGATGTCCTCAATCGGCATGTTCAATTGCCGGAGTGCATTGCGCAGCGTTTTGCGGCGCTGGTTGAAGCCGGCCTTCACCACTTGTACAAACAGCTTCTCATCACATTCCAAGCGCTTTACATCGTTTCTGGTTAGTTTTATCACGGCAGATTTTACCTTTGGTGGCGGGTTGAACACATGCTCATGTACTGTGAATAGGTATTCAATGTTGTAAAACGCTGATAACAAGACCGACAGTATGCCGTAGGTCTTGCTCCCCGGGCCTGCTGCGACGCGCTCTGCCACCTCTTTCTGGAACATTCCCACAACCTCTGTCACGCTGTCGCGGTTGTCGAACACCTTGAATAGTATTTGTGACGAGATGTTATATGGGAAGTTACCAATGATGCTGAAACTGTCATGGAACAAGGTGCTTAGGTCGTAGCGTAGAAAGTCGCCCTCAATAACGTCCAGGGTAGGGTAGTGGTCGTGCAGATATGCTACGCTCTCGCGGTCAATCTCCACCACATGGAAGTCAGTATCTGGTCTTGCTATCAAGTACTTGGTGAGTACTCCCATGCCCGGCCCTATCTCCAGCACACGTTGTGAGTCGGCCGACAGGCTTTCTACTATTTTGGCGGCTATATTTTCGTCGGTGAGGAAATGTTGCCCGAGGAACTTCTTTGCTTTTACTTCTGTCATCTTGCTTTCAGTGCGTTATAGCGTTTTCTTGCCCTGTCGGTATATAGGCTTGTGGGGTAGTCGAGCAGCAGTTTCTCATAGCACTCAATGGCTTTAGCCGTGTTGCCCAGTTTGTCTTCGTTTAGTTCGGCCATCATCATCAGGGCATCGTCGGCTGTAATATCGTATGGATAGAAATCCACAAGTTTCTGCAGCAGCGAGTCGGCATCCGTGTAGCGGGCCTGTTTCATGCGGATCTGTGCCTTCCGCATCAGCACCTCATCCAGCAGCGGATGCGACAGTGAGTGTGTCTCCACGTCGGTGTATCCATCCCAGGCCGAGTCGAGCATATTGCGGTAAAGCAGCATGTCGGCGTCGGCGAATATTTCCAGCATTGTGTACGTGCTATCGTCCTCCATGTTGTCCGATATCAGCAGCGAGAGCTCCATGGCGTCGTTTGCCACTAGCTTGCTTGTCGACGAGCGCAGCACCTTAAGTTGCGAGTTGGCCCATTCGAAGTCGTGGTTATAGTACGAGAGCTTGGCATTCTTGTATTTGGCCATTGCGCCGAGCACGTCGTTTTTGTTGGATTTCTCCACCTGCATGTACAGCAGCGAAGCGTCCCATACCTGTCCCGCGAAGAGCAGCAGGTCGCCCAGCTCCAGCTTCACCTCATCGCGCACCTGCGGCTTCAGGCGCGGCATCTCCAGTATGTCGTCCAGAATGTCAGCTGCCGCCTGTGCGTCGCCCCCATGGTAGCCCATAAGGTTGGCGTAGTTGCGCATCAGCGTAAGTGTCCGTTCGTTCTTACCAAGCTCTTCAAACGCGGCGATGTATTTTTGCTGCAAAAGCGCAAGGTCGGCAGCCTCGATGCGGTAGTTCTTGTTTATTTGCGCGAACTCCACCTCCAGTTCTCCCACACGGCTCTCGAAGTAGTGCGGGCTCTCCTTGCCTTTGCCTTGCAGGTAGCGGTAACCGTCGGCTGCCACGTCCAGGGCGTCGTTTTTCTGCGAAATATCAGCCACACGCAGCACCTCCTGGCCCCCCTTCTCCGGGAAGCGGGCGTCGACGGCTTCGGCCTGTTCGAGCGCAAAGCGAAAATCTTTTTGCTGCAGCGCGAACCATATCATCATTTCCAGATATGTCTTGTTGTCTGGATGCTCACGAACACGCGTCACCAGCGCTCTGCGCACGCCGTCGGCCAGCTTGTCGTCCGGCGCCTCCTTCAGGGCACGCTGCATCGACACCTGAACCGAGTTCTTCATCCCCGGCTGGAAATCTAGCAGGTCAAAGTATTCGTTCGTCATTGCGCCATAGTCGCCCATACGCTGGTACACTGCCACCAACTCGTTGAAATAAAGCGTGCGGTTCTTTGTCTTCTCTCTGGCGGTAAGATATGTGCGTGCCGCATAGTCGAATTGTCCGGCGTTGACGAAAGCCATCGCCAGGTCGGGCACCGGCTGTTGGTTGCTTGTGATGGCGTCCAGGGCCTTGTCGAAGCACTTGTTGGCCTTCTTCATATCGTTCTGACGCAGATACACGCTGCCCTCATCGACGTAAAGGTAAAGATCCTTGGGGTTGCTCTTGCGGCGGCGTTCCACCAGCTTCACGGCGTCGCGGTATTCGCCCAGCTCCATGTAGGTGGCGAGCAGCCGCTGGTAGTAGTATTTGTTCGTGGTGCGTTTGTAGAGTCCTTCGTACAGTTGCGCCGCCTGTGCAAACTCTCCGTGATCGAAATAATAGGCGGCCGTCTGCTCCTGATTTTGTTGAGCCACAACGGGAGAGGCACCGAGATACGATGCCAAGACGCATGCTATCAGTATGGTACGGCTCTTTTTCATACAAAAAAACCGGAGTCTTGCATCCGGTTCTTCTTGTTTGGTGACCCAGCTGGGGCTCGAACCCAGGACCCCAACATTAAAAGTGTTGTGCTCTACCTGCTGAGCTACTGAGTCATCGTTTCAACACTGCTCTTTTCCTTCAAAAGAGTTTGCAAAAGTACTACTTTTTTCCAATTCGGCAAAGAAAAAAGTGAAAAAAGTTACACTGCTGTATCGTATATGTCATTATTACAGCACTATAGCGTTTTCAATATTTCAACCGTTTGCCCCCGTTTTTTTATGGAATTCCGGGTGGTTCAGCGTCGTTTTGTACAGTTTCAGCCCCTTTGTTGGCCGTTTTTTCTGCTGTTGGGGTATGGGAGGAGCTGCTGCCTTGGGCGAGGGTTACAAACTCCTGCCAGTTGCCGTCGATGGGCATGTAGCGCCCGCGCTCCTCGTTGTGGTTCACCCGTCCGGGACCTATGTAGGTGGAGTTCGACGCGCGGCCCTCCTTGTCTGCGACGAAGCCATAGATGTGCACATCATGTCCGGCCCATGTCTCGGGAAGCCTCATCCTCAGCTGCCTGGCCTTTCGTGCTACGGGAGCCGACAGGATGCCGCTGCCAAGTGCGGGTGCATATATATAGATGTACACGCTATCGTCGCCCGAGGCGCGCAGCGAGAGACTATTCTTCTCGAAGCCGACCACCACCGTCTCGTCCTGCTCAAACTGCGGCGTCTTGAAATAGACGTCTGCGGCAGCTCCAGCGGCGATGCGCAGTTTGTCGTAATCCACCTTCACCGTGCCGTTCTCACGATGGAAGTGCTGCTTGTTGGACATGACGAAGTAGTTTCCCTCGGTCATCTGTGCATCCATCGACAGTTGTCGAAAACCCATCTTCAGCGCCTCCGTAGCCTGCGATGCAAATCGCACCATGCTCACGAACCAGTCGCGCTGCTTTTGTTGCGACTCCGTGTTCGGGTAGTTCACCGTCCGGCGGTAGGCGCGGATGCAGTACCTGTTGCGCCACATGTACCCCACTACGGGGCCAACTTTGCCGCTGAATACACCCGTCACGCCTTCATACATCTTGCCCATAGTTCCACTTTTTTGTCTTCTCCCATAACGTGCTCCAAAGTCTTTTATTGTGTAAAATGAAAAAAAATAGCTGAAGAGTAAAAGAAGAGTAACAGAAGAAGATAGAACTCCTAATTTGTTCCAATTCACCGCCTAGCAAAGGGGGCGAAATCTCCTCACGTCAGACTTCAGAAACCCTTTTCTCCGCCCCTTGGCCCCTGTCCATAAACCGCTGTCCTTCAGCCTTTATACCGCACCCTCTTCTTCATTGCTCTTTAATTACACTTTAATTAGCGTTTATTTGCCGTTTATTTACTCATTCTTTTGTAAGAGACAGTAAATATATTTTTATGTGGCGATAAATAGATAATGCCTTTTCACGACGATTTCAGGGCACAATATTTTCGTAAGAATGGCGTTATCTATGGCATGACGAAACAGGGAAAAATTGTCTACGGCGGTTTGCGTGCACTCGACCGCGAGCTGCGAAAAGAGGAGTGGCGTGATGCCCGATACACGATTATTGTCGACGAAAACACTTTCCAACATTGCCTTCCGTTGCTTATCGGAACGGTGGAGGCGCTTCAGGAGGCGGAGTTCGTCGAGGTGCCTGTGGGCGAGGAGTGCAAGAGCATTGAGGTGGCGGCCCAGGTGTGGCAGACGCTCTTGGAGAGTGGTGCCGACCGACAGAGCGTCATCGTAAACCTCGGCGGCGGTGCCGTGTGCGACCTGGGTGGATTTGTCGCCGCAGGCTACAAGCGCGGCATACGTCACATCAACGTGCCTACCACGCTGTTGGCTATGGTCGACGCCGCTATCGGTGGCAAGACTGCCGTTGATTTCGGCGGTGTGAAGAACAGCATCGGCCATTTCTACCCCTCGGTCATGACTGTCGTTGAGCCGGCTTTCCTTGAGACGCTTCCGCAGCAGGAGCTCCTCAACGGCCAGCTGGAGATGGTGAAGACGGCAGCAGTGTGCGACTCGACACTGTACGGGCGCCTGCTGGCGGAGCGGGACATACGTAGTGCCGACATCAAGGAGGTGGCGCGCATCAAGGCGCGAGTCGTCAAGGCCGACCCATATGACCGTAGCATCCGCAAGATACTCAACTTCGGCCACACCTTTGGCCACGCAATCGAGGTGTATTCGAGCCTGCCCCACGGCGTCGCCGTCGGCATCGGCATGCAGGCTGCCATGTACCTATCGATGAAGAAATTGGGCCTGGCCGAGGAGCTCTACAACAGCTACTGCCGATGGCTGCGCAACCTCGTCACCCCACTGCACTATACACTTAAGGATATCGAGCAGATGCTCCCCCTGATGCACCAGGACAAAAAAAGCACCGCAGGGGTGCTGCGGTGCGTGTTGCTTCAGGATCTGGGTGCCGCCGTCATCGACGTGGAAGTCTCCGACCACGAGGTGCGCGACGCCATGCTCAAGCTGGCACGATGAGTTGCTCGGTGGTACGGCTGCGCTGCTCGAGTAGTATGGGACGGCCGGCGACGATGTGGTCGATGACCTGCTGGTTGTAGTAGCGGATGGTTATCAGCTGTAGGTTTTCGTTATAACGTACACGGAACATGTTGTTTAGCTTCTCGATAAGGGTGGGCACCAGCTGAGGGTTGTTGTCGACGCAGATGGAGAAGCTAAGGGCGGAGTTCTGCATGAGGTTCACCCTGATACCAAGCTCGTTAAGTATTCCGAATATGACCTGCAGATTGTCCTCGGCTATGAACGAGTAGTCGCGCGGCAGGATGGAGAGCAGTATCTGGTTGTTGCGGAAGATGTAGAGTGGAGTGGTGGGCTCGATTGTTCGGTAGTTGCCTATGGATGAGCCCTCGGCCTCGGGGGTGATGAAAGAGCGTATGTAGAGCGGAATGCCCATGTTCTGAATGGGTTTCACCGTCTTGGGATGGATGACGGATGCGCCGTAGTAAGCCAGCTCGATGGCTTCGTTATATGGTATTTGGCTGATCTTGACGGTGTCGGCGAAGAACTTGGGGTCGGCGTTGAGGAACCCCGGAACGTCTTTCCAGATGGTGATGCTCTCGGCGTTAAGGCAATAGGCAATGATGGCTGCCGAGTAGTCGGAACCTTCTCGTCCCAAGGTCGTGGTGCCGCCGTCGGTGCCGCCGATGAAGCCCTGGGTAAGGATGACCTGTGATTGCTTGATTGCTTGATTGTTCGGCTGCTTGAGTTGCATGATGGCCTGTTGGGTGGCTTGCCAGTCGACGCGCCCCTCGCGGTGGTGGGCGTCGGTCTTTATCAGCTGGCGGGCATCCTGCCATAAGGTCTTTATTCCAAGACTGTTGAGGTATTCTGCTATGATGGTGGTGGAGAGCAGTTCGCCGTGGCTTACCACTTGGTCATAGTTGTAGTTGTAGTGGTCGATGTCGGCCGGAAGGGATGCGCAGAGATTGTCGAGGCTTTTCAGCAGGGCATCAATCTTTTGCTGAACATCCATGTTGTCAGGCATCAGTGTCGAGGCGATGCTGCGGTGATAGTCATTGAGCTGTTGGCGCAGGTTGGTCTTGTCGTCGCAAGCGATGCCCGGCACCAGCTTCTCCAGCAGGTTGGTTGTCTTGCCCATGGCGGAGACGACGACCACCAAAGGCGCTGATTCCATGTGTGTTTGCACAATCTGCGCCATGTTGCGCACGGCGTCGGCGCTGTTGACCGAAGCGCCACCGAACTTAAATACCTTCATGCGAGTTCCCTTTCCATATCGCGTCGCGAGTCCTTGGCCTTGATGGTCTCGCGCTTGTCGTAGTGATGCTTACCCTTGGCCAGTGCGATGGTCATCTTGGCATAGCCGCGTGGGTCGACGTAGAGTAGTTCAGGCACTATGGTGTAGCCGCGTTCCTTTATCTTGTTCTGCAGCTTGCGCAGTTCGCGTCGGGTGAGCAACAACTTGCGGTCGCGCTTGGCTGTATGTCCCCAGTAGCTGCCGAACTTGTATTCCGAGATGTGCATGTCGCGGACAAAGAGCTCGTTGCCGATGAAGGTGCACCAGGCGTCGTTAAGGTTGGCCTTACCCTCGCGGATACTCTTTATCTCGCTGCCCATCAGCACCAAACCGGCCTGATATTCGTCCATGAGGAAGTACTCATAGGCGGCCCGCTTGTTCTTAATCTCGATGATATTCTTCTCTTCCATATTCACGTGTGTTAACGGTAGTTGACACATTTTATTGTGTTTTTATTGCTCCGGTTGCCTGTATGTGGAAAAAAAATACTACTTTTGCACTCGAAAAACTGACCTGTTAAACAAATGGATCGACAAGAAAATATTGACTTCTGCATACGCTATCTGCTGGAGCAGGACAATGCAGAAGCTAGGATTTCCTCAAAGTTGCGAGACAAGAAAGAGCAGTTGCGGGCGCTGATGAATATATGGCGACCCCAACCGCTGAGCGACGAGTTTATTGCCGCCCAGGACGCTGAATTGCAGGCACAACTGAGAGACAAGGGGGTAGTGAGAACCCGCGCGCGGGTGTGGCAGGGAGACATCACGCGCCTTGAGGTCGACGCCATCGTCAATGCTGCCAACAGTCGCGGCCTGGGATGCTGGCATCCGCTGCACGCCTGCATCGACAACGCCATCCATTCGGCCGCGGGCCTTCAGCTTAGACAGGAGTGCAACAAGATATTGCAGGGCGAAGAGATTGCCACCGGCGGTGCTATCATAACGCCGGGTTACAACCTGCCCGCCAAATATGTCATCCACACCGTGGGCCCCATTATACCCAACGGAATCCCCACGGCGGGGCAGGAGGAGCAGCTGGCCTGCTGCTACCGCACGTGCCTGTGCTTGGCTCGCGAGCACGACTGCCGGAGTATTGCTTTCTGCTGCATCTCTACCGGAGAGTTCCATTTCCCCAACCGGCGTGCCGCCGAGATTGCCGTCGAGGCCTGCAAGGATGCGCGAATAAGGGTGGTCTTCAATGTGTTCAAGGATATTGACTATGACATTTACAGAGAACTACTTCACATACAGAAATGAACTGGATTATTCTTATCATCGCGGGCTTATGTGAGTCGGGCTTTGCTTTCTGTTTGGGCAAAGCCAAGCCGGCTGTAGGCACCGAGTGGTGGGTATGGATAGGGGGCTTCGTTTTCTTCTACGTGCTCAGCGCCGTCCTGCTGGCCAAAGCCACGCAGACAATACCCATCGGCATCGCCTATCCGGTATGGACGGGCATCGGTGCCGTAGGCGCTGTGCTGCTGGGCATCTTCGTGTTCCACGAGCCTGCCACTTTCTGGCGCCTGCTCTTCCTCAGCACGCTGATACTCTCCATTGTAGGACTAAAGATTGTGGGATAGCACCATCCCATCTGTTATGGACACAGAACAAGAATATGCACTGAGTTTGGCCACCGAGGCTGGACATATACTGTTGGAGAACGGGGCAGAGATTAGCCGCGTGGAGGATACGATCCAGCATCTCGCGTCGGCCTACGGTGTGGAGGACGAAAGCTTCTATGTGCTCAGCAACGGTATCATCGCCACCGGCCAGCATTATGCACGTGCCGAGTTCATCCCAATCAAAGGTACGCAGTTGAGCCGTGTGGTGGAGGTGAACCAGCTCTCGCGTGAAGTAGGCAAGGGCAGTGTGACACTCGACGAGCTGGCGGCGCGCCTGAAGGCCATACGGCAGAGTCCGTCAAAGCCATGGTGGGAGCTGATGCTTGGTGTCGCGCTGGGAGTGTCATCATTCAGTATCCTTTTCGGCGGCAGCTTTGTTGATGCCGGTGGCACTTTTGTCGCCGGCCTGCTGCTGGGGCTTTTCATGGCCTTTATCGGTGGTCGCATGACCCGTATCTTCGGCAACCTGCTGGGCGGCATGCTGGGCGGTCTGCTGTGTATCCTTGCTGTGCGCCTCGGTCTCGGACAGCACCTTCCCAACATGGTTATCGGCACCATCATAGCCCTTGTGCCGGGGGTGCCGTTCACCAACGGTATGCGCGACATGGCCAACGAGGATTACCTCTCAGGCACCACGCGTCTGCTCGATGCTTTCCTGGTGTTCCTCTGCATCGCCGTTGGGGTTGCGCTGGCGTTCCTGGTGGACGGGGTTTTCACCGGAGGCGTGATGCAGCTCGGCAGCCCTGTGGCCGATGCTGTCACGCAAGCGTGGTACGTACAGTTGCCTGCGGCCTTCATCGGCACGGTGGGCTTTGCCGCTCTTTTCGGCACACCGCGCCGCTACTATTTGCCTTGCGGCTTTGCCGGGATGATGGGCTGGACGGTATATATAGTTCTTGCCTGGTATACCGGGCTGCTGTCGGTAGCAGGCGCTGCCTTCTTCGCCGCCTTGACTGTGGCACTGGTCAGCTCGCTGCTGGCTGTCTGGCGCCGTTGTCCCACCACCGTGTTCCTCATCTGCGGCATTATCCCCCTGGTGCCGGGAGGCGGCATATTCTGGACGGCCTATTACCTGGTCAGCGACCAGCTGATGCTGGCTGCCACCACCGGATTCACAGCCCTCAAGGTCACCATTGCCATCGCCGGCGGCATCATCACACTGACAGCCCTCGTCGCAAGGCTACAGAAAAGAAAACATAGTAGAACCACTAAAACAGTGTAATATGAACAAGGGTTTCAAGCGTTTTCTGCTGACTTTGGGCGCTACCACAATGTCCATAGCGCTCACTTTCGGCACGGCGGCCATCATTGACTACAACAAGGAGCAGAACGAGAAGCGCGAGATTGTAATGATGGTAATGTATGACATGTACAACTCGGTCCAGTCAGCGGAAAAGGCTGACTCCAACATCCACATGGCTATGGAGCTGCAGCGGCAGGTGGCCGAGGATACATCGTTGTTCGAAGAAAAGAAGTTCCAGTTGACACTCCATTTACCTGTGATTAATTACACAGAGACCACAGAACGTATCTTCTCCTCCAACATTGAGACTATCAACACCGTAGGTAATGTGCTCTTCACCGAGAATGTGGCAGGCTTCTATCAATGCCGCCAGCTCTACAAGAAAGAGATAAGCGATTCGGTACTCAACAAGTTAAGGAAAGATAGCCCTACCACGTCGCTGAAGGACTTTCTCAACTTCAGTTTTTTGGTTGATGCCATGTATAGCAACCAGCTGATGAAGGAAATGCGACGCCTGTTCGAACAATGCCAGCAGTTGATGGACGTCACCGACGAGGACATTGAGGCCTACAAGGAAAAAAGGACGCAGCTTGATAACAGCGATTCTTATGACGCTAGTATTATGGACTCGACCATTATCAGATTAGTGGCGCTGCAAAACGACATCGATAAAGCCTCCGTCAATCTGAAACTTAAACAGTAATAACAAGTATATTATGAAACACATCTCTTTAATTGTTGCCGCATGCTGCCTGTTGTTCGGCGCCTGCGCACAGAAGAAAACCGAAACCGTCAACAATCAAAACCCCGAACCAATGAAAAAGACCCTGATTGCCTACTTCTCGGCCACCGGCACCACCAAGGCTGCCGCCGAACGCCTTGCCACGGAGCTCAACGCCGACCTCTTCGAGATTGCCCCCGAGGTGCCATACACCGCCGCCGACCTTGACTGGCGCGACAAAACCTCACGCTCCACGCTCGAGATGCAGGACAAGGCCTCGCGCCCCGCCATCGCCGCCAAGTGCGACAACATAGCCCAGTACGACACCGTCTGGATTGGCTTCCCCGTGTGGTGGTACACCGCCCCCACCATCGTCAACACCTTCATCGAGGCCCACGACCTCAGCGGTAAGGTGCTCAACGTCTTCGCCACCAGCGGCGGCAGTGGCGTGGAAGGCTCGGCCAACGACCTGAAGAAAGCCTACCCGCAGTACCAGTGGGGCGATAAGCGCCTGATGAACTGATAGTCACTATCTCTATGAAAAAGATGAATATCCCCTTGATGGCGGCGTTGCTGGCGCTGTCCATCATCGTTTGCCCTGTACTTTATTTTGCCGTCGGACCTACGCTCGACGCCACCCAGCTTGAGACACTCAAGCTGCTGGCTGTCATAGCGGCATGCAGCGCGTCCTTCTGCTTCATCGTGGGCGAGGCCACCGGCAACAACAGCCAGATGGATAAGCTCTGGAGCCTGCTGCCCATAGCCTACACGTGGGTCATCGCCGTCAAGGGCGGCATGAACCCGCGTCTGGTGGTGATGGCCCTGCTGGCCACGCTTTGGGGCATACGCCTCACCGTCAACTTCGCCCGCAAGGGAGCCTACAGCCTCAAGTTCTGGGAGGGCGTCGAGGACTACCGTTGGGCCGTGGTGCGCTCGGGTCCCGCCTTCAAGCACCGTTGGGCTTGGGCGGCTTTCGACCTCGGCTTCATCTCCATCTACCAGAATGCCCTGGTGCTCATGACAGCCTTCCCGGCGCTGGTGGCCATGCGCTCCGACGCCCCCCTCGGAGCCATGGACGTCGTCGCCGCCGTGCTGATGCTGGGCTTTATCGTCTGGGAAACCGTCGCCGACGAGCAGCAGTGGCGTTTCCAGACGCGCAAATGGGCCCTGATAGGCGAAGGCAGGAAGCTGGAGGAACTGCCGGCGCCCTACAACAAAGGCTTCAACACCACAGGCCTTTGGGGCCGCAGCCGTCACCCCAATTACTTTGCCGAGCAGGCCATCTGGGTGTGCTTCTACCTTTTCTCCATAGGTGCCGGCATGGGCGTCTTCAACTGGAGTGTGATTGGTGCGCTGCTGCTGTTGGTCCTGTTCCAGGGCAGCTCGTCGCTGGCCGAAGAGATAAGCGCCGGTAAATACCCTGAGTATGAGCGCTATTGCCAGAGCGTGCCCCGCTTCTTCCCCGGAAAGAAGTTCAAGGGCTGACGTCACCCTTTAGCTACGTATCTTCTCCGTACCCGCTCCGTACCCGCTCCGACTGTTCACCGGTTGTTTAACGTTTTTTTGTCGGAGGGAGTACGAAGAGGGTACGTACCGGAGTCGGAGAGGCTCCGGTTGACGATAGTTGTGGTGTGTCACGATGTGGCGCACCATTTTTGTATCTTTGCAGTCGAAAAAAGACGCTAAGATATGCAAAAAGAGAAAGACAACATCGACCAGCTGCGCAAGCGGCTGCAGGACTGCGAGGATTATATCCTGCGCATTGCCAAACCTTTTGATGGCTATTGGGACAAGGCGACGGAGGAGGTGATTGGCGACCACCTCGGCACCAGGCAATGGATACTCGACGAAATGTTTGAAAAGCACGCCACCGAGGCCGAGGTGCGGCGCTTCGAGGTGGTCAACGAGCGTCTGCTAGTGCTGACGAAGCAGCTGAACGAGCGTCACCGCACGTTGCAGGAGCAGATGTCCGCCATCCACACCCTCGGCGGCGAACCTTTTGAACTTGAGACCACGCTCCTCTATAGTCACAACGGAAATGATCCGCACCTCTTCACGATGGAGGAGGATGCTTTCTACGGCTCGCGGTGGAACGAGATGCTGTGGGTCATCGGCGAGAACTCGCGGCTTGACGACATCTGCTGGTGCTGTGGTGACCATATCTGCAACCTCGACGACGGCCAGACGTGGGCCGAAGGTCCCCTCCGCATCCCCCAGCTCGACCACCTCTGCGTCTGCCACGCCGTCCACGCCCTCTGCACCCACATGCACTACTCCATTCCCGACCTCCTCCGCATGACCACCTACGCCTTCAACTACCAGATAAACACAAACGTCGACCCTGTATCGCTTGAAGAGTAAAAAAACATCAATTTCAGAAAATATTCGTATCTTTGCACCGTAAAACAAACCACCTATGGAATAATCCGGATTATGAATTATAGATAGGACAATTATTAACCAATTATATTAACTCATTATGTTGTACAAAGTAACCGTAAAGAGTAATTTGAATGCCAATGGCGTTCGTTTAGAAAAGGGGATGTCTGTTGAAGTATCATCCCAATCATTTCCTTTATTAAGCACCCTACAGGGGAAAGAACTTGTAAACAATGCCTTTAAAGCCAAATATGGTGTTGACGTAAAGAAAGCCTGTGCGTTACAATCTATCTATTTGGATGTGGTAAAAGTCAAATAATATAAGGGGATGAGTAATTATGTCAACAAACAGTATTATCTTCCATTGCTAAAAGATTTTTGCGATAAAACATTTTCATTATATGAGGGTGTGTATGATCAAGGGCCATTCATTCCTTATGTAATGTCTAACTATTGTAATGCCCCCACAAAAATAATGTATATTGGAAGGGATACGTATTATTGGGAGCCATTTGAGACTTTACGCAAAGCGTATTTGGATGAGAATCTTGACAACTATCTTGAGGCCAACATTAGATGTGTAACAACAGATAAAATGTTAGCATGGAAGAATAATTCCGGTTCATTTTTCAATATGATAGACAAGTTACATCTATTACTTAGGACTGGTAAGTACTTTTCTGACATAACTACTATAGCAACAGCTGAAAAGGAACTATTAGAAGAAATCGGATACGGTAATCTATATTCAATAGAGATTCCCCAAACCATAACAAAGAGGTATGAAGATGACAATTATCGTCCTCCGAAAGAGTATTGGAAAATATGTGATGCAGCAAAACCTTTTGAAACATTGAAATCAATGATAGAAGCATATAGTCCAGACTACATATTTATATTTTCTTGGATAGATAAAGAAGACGATTTCTTTGAAGGAACAGATTATACACAGCAAAAAGAATGGTATGAAGATGGTTTTAGAGCTGTGTATACAAGCAAACAATATCATGCAAAAGTCATATGGACCTTACATCCCAATAGATTTAAATTCCTTCAAACTTCAGCAGAAGAAATGTGTCATTATTTAGCAGACACATATCATCAAATTTCATTGTTGAGATAGACAAAATATAGTATGTAAAGTACATCGCTAACAAGGAACACTACACAAGGTTGTTGGCGATTTGAAAAACATCTTAACAGATTCTGTTACATTACCGTGAATAACTATATATAATGAGATTTTAATGATTGTTTTCCAACCGTTTCTTCATTTGTAACGTATTAACAAGGCCCTGTTGGAGGAGTTCAAGACGAATGAACAGATTAGGAAAACGACATGAATATGAGGCTTGATGATATCCATATCTCGGTGGAAAATTAAATGATAAAAAGAGTCAGAAAAACAGTTACGGAGTTATTAACCAAACTAACAATCTTAATAAATATCAATATTTTATAAAAGAAATATTATTATTTATTATGCCTGTTGAAAGTTAAAAAGATGATTGAGTATATCGCAGATAATTGGTACTACCGACTGTTTAAATAGAATGATTATGGAGAACGAACACAAGAAACATCAATCGTGGAAATCCAAAGGGCGTATTTGGTATATTTCTAAAGAAGAACCATTACGTCATATGTATCATGCTAAAAAGGGTGGACAGGACTTCTGGAATAACTCACCGTTTGTTCATGGTTCTAATGGAACATACGTTGAAAATGTCAATCCGACATGGACACTTGCCTTTAAAGTTAATCGTCCCTCTTATGAGGTTACTGAATCAATAAACTATAGTGTTGACATCCACGGTTTCATCACCCAAACACTGATGCCCAAACTTGGCTGGGAGAGAATGACTCAATCCAGACTTGATAGATTAAATGAAATCTTGTCCGGCTTGGCTGTGGAACTTGTGACGACTGATACTGATAAGGCTGCGCTGTATCGGAATTTCTTGCCTGCAGGTTTCACAAACTGGGACGAATACTTGGAGCAAATGCTTCTTCCAAAATTGATTGAATAATCTTTGGTAAGTAATGATAGAGTATATCGCGGACAAGGAACATTACACAAAGGTGCTAGCGCTTTGCGAGAAAGTCAAGCACGATTTGTGGATTGGTACTGCAGATTTGAAGGATCTGTATGTGGAGGGAGGTCCGGATGTGGTGCCGTTTCTGTCGGTGCTCGACAAGTTGCTGAAACGGGGTGTCGATGTGCGGCTGCTTCATGCCAAAGAACCTGGAGAGAACTTCCGCGAGGATTTCGAAAAGTATCCGGGGTTGTGGAGCAGGTTGGAACGGAGACTCTGCCCAAGGGTGCATTTCAAGATAATGATTTTCGACTGCGCCACCGCCTACATCGGCTCCGCCAATCTCACAGGTGCCGGCATCGGCATGAAAGGCGACAACAACCGCAACTTCGAGGCCGGCATCCTCACCGATGAACCATCGTTGGTCGATGCCGCCGCCGACCACCTCGACAGCGTCTGGCAGGGGCGACGATGTACCAAATGCAAACGAAAAGCCTTCTGCGGAGATAGAGTTTCCAAATAAAAACAAGGGTGTGTCACGATGTGGCATACCTTTGTTGTATTTTTGCATCTCGAAACAAGTTAATAACAAAGGTTATGGAAGTATACAAAAATGAAGATTTCGAGGTGTTGCGAAAGTATTTGAGAAGGTATGAGTGGGATGTTATCTTTTACTCAAAGCCTTTTGATGACTCGCATTGTCCAGATGCTTGGGGCGGATCAAAAATAGAAAATAGGCTCAATATCAGAGCTGATATCTTGAACAAAATGTTTGCCATGCATGCCACCGAGGCAGAACTGGAAAGGTTCGAAGAAGTTAATAATAGATTGATTCAGTTGACCGAACAGCTTTGTAAATGCCACCGCGATTTACAAGACAATGTGAATCTGATACATAGGGCAGATGGCAGCTCTTTTAAAATACGAACAGACATTTGTCCTTATTCGGGAATCAACGAGGCAACAGAATTCGAGGAATTGGCAGAAGACACATTTTATGACTCAAAATGGAAAGAAATGATATGGTGCATTAAGGGGTTAAAGTATGGGAGTGGTCTTTTCTGTGAGGGGAATAATATTCCAAAAATAACTGAAAATGTTGTTGTCAGGGAAGCTCCTTTTGATATTCCCATTTTGAAAAATATCAATGTATGCTCACTGTTTTATGCATTGTGCACCGAACGGAAATACAGTATTCCAGACGTACTTCGCATCAAAAACTATAAAATAAAGCAAGAGATTAGCGATTGGGGCAATGATGAAATACAGATAACCATTTAAAGAAATTGTCATGAATAAAGAAATGAGAAAAGACTTTCTGGAAAAGAAAAAACAATTACAAGAGATTGAAAAAGATATCCTGCTTGATAATAAGGACTATGAAGACTTGGTATATAGATTACAGGAGCGTCTTCTATTATTGAACCAGATGTTTTCTTTTCATGCCACTGAAACCGAGATTCGGCGATTAACAGAAGTCAATGACAAACTCCACCAATTGGAAATAGATTATCTTGCCTGGGATAAACACGTTCACGCAAGTTTCAAAAAATTAAAAGATATAGAAGGAGAACAATTCCTTATTGAAACAGAACTCTGTCCAAATATAAAGCCATCACTCAATTGCAAATTACATATTATGGAGGAAGATTTCGACTATGGTTCTCGATGGCAAGAGATGATAGGTGTTATTGGAAGAGAATGTACTGGGAATATTCTCCCTGTAATTTCTGCACAAAATAAAATCAGTATGAATATCGGTGCATTGAAATATGTAAAACAGATGGATGATATGTGTGTCGCTGAATTGTTTTGGCAACTGACGGACAAATTTTATCTTAGTGTTCCCGATATATTAAAAATACAACATTATCATTACCATTACGGTCGATATTGGAATTTAAAATAAAAATTATGGAACTATATGTTGAATACAGAGACAATGGAATGTATGAGGTGGGATCGGAAACGGTGGAGCTGACACCGGAGTACATAGACACCTTCATTGAAGACATCGCCGCTGTCGAGAAACTCGGTTTTTCCACACAGCCTATAGCCAATCTGATAGCATCTGGATATCCTGACGAGAAAAGTCTTGTGGGGCAGCTGATGAACCTGTATAGCATTACTGACCGGCAGGCTGTGCTGTTGGTGAGGTTGCCATTTCACGATGTCCCGCTATATTTCGACAGGGAGGAATACCCCCGTCAGATAGAACGACTGAAGACCATGCGGCAACTGCTGCAAGAAATGAAAGATGTTTTAGATAAAGATTGAAGCAATGGAACTATACGCGAAACCCCAAATTACAACGTCGGATGATGGCACTATCAATATAAAGGTACTGCCTATCACCCCAGAGTATATAGATGCCCGTCTGGCAGAGCTGGCGATACCTGCAGAATTCAACTACGATGTAAGAGAGTATGAAACGCTTATCCAATGTGCTTCATCGCACAAAGATGCGGTAGAGAGGCTTAAATGGCGGTTCGGATTCGGGCCACAGGAGGCAGAGTTTCTATTGGGGCTCACTATTGATGAGAAGAAGGTGTTTTTCATCCAAGAGAACTGCGAGGCTGAAATTGCCAAGTGGGAAGCGCTGAAAAGGGTACTTGCTGTGCAATAAAATGGCACAAATGGCGTTATTAATGATATGGAAAACGTAAACGACAAGATAATCATATATCAGACCGACGACGGGCAAACACAAATCGATGTCCGTCTTGAAAACGAAACCGTGTGGCTGACACAGGCACAGATGGCTGTGCTATTCCAGACAGACCGTACATCAATAGTCCGCCATATCAATAACATTTATAAACTGGAAGAATTGGAGCGGGAGGGAACCTGTGCAAAAATTGCACAAGTTCAAACGGAAGGTAATAGAATGGTTACCCGTACCATCCCTTATTTCAATTTGGACATGATTATATCTGTAGGTTATCGAGTCAATTCTAAACGGGGTGTCAAGTTTCGTCAATGGGCCAATAAGGTTTTAAAAGACTATATTGTCAAAGGCTATTCTGTGAACGAGCGCATCCACAAGGAACAGATTGGCGAATTGCGGCAGCTGGTGGGCATGCTCGGCAGGACGATACAGAACCAGCCGTTACTCTCGACCGATGAGACCAACGCGCTCTTCAATGTGGTGACCGACTACACCTACGCTCTCGACACACTCGACAGCTATGACTACCAACGGCTCACCATCAACGATACCACCAGCGATGCCCCTTTCCATGCCACCTACGACAATGCCATGCAGGCCATCCGCTCGCTGAAGGAACGCTTCGGCGAGAGCGCACTCTTCGGCAACGAGAAGGATGAGTCGTTCAAGAGCTCCATCGGGCAGATCTACCAAACCTTCGACGGCGTGGAGCTCTACCCCAGCACCGAGGAGAAGGCCGCCATGCTGCTCTATCTTGTCACCAAAAACCACTCGTTCAGCGACGGCAACAAACGCATCGCCGCCACGCTTTTCCTCTGGTTCCTGAACAACAACCGCATCCTCTACCGCGAGGATGGCAGCAAGCGCATAGCCGACAATACCCTTGTGGCTCTCACGCTGATGATTGCCGAGAGCCGTCCCGAAGAGAAGGATGTGATGGTGAAGGTGGTAGTCAACCTCATTAACAAGAACAACGTATGAACGTACTGAAGAAATATACCTGGCTGGTGGGGACGCTGATGCGGGCGGGCGATAAGGGCTTGACGCTTGAGCAGATTGGCGACCGATGGAACGCTACGGAGGAGCTGCATGAAGAGGGCGCTTTCGCACGGCGCTCCTTCCACCGTCACCGCATCGAGATTATGGACCTTTTCGGCATCGAGATTGAGTGCTACGTGGATGGCGGTCAGTACCGCTACCGTTTGGCTGACGACGGCGGCAGGGAGTATTTCCGCAAGTGGATGATGGACTCAATAGCGGTGAACCACGTCGTAGCCGACAGCCGCGAGGCGGCGCAATATGTATTGGTGGAGCCCACGGACAGCAGGATGCTTCCGATGCTGCTGGAGGCGTTGAAAGAGCTGCGCACGCTTAACTTCACATATCAACCCTACTGGAGCGAGTCGCCCTACAGCTACAGCGGCGTGCAGCCGTATGCCCTAAAGATGTTCGAACGCCGCTGGTACCTCATCGCACGACGCGATGGCGAGTACCGGTTCTTCGCCCTCGACCGCATGACGAAGGTGGAGCTGCAGGATGAGACCTACAAACGCGACCCGAAGTTCGACCTGAAGAAGATGTTCGAGGGTGTCTACGGCATCATTGTGGATGACACGCCCATAGAGTCCATACGCCTGAAGGTCAACGCCTATCAGGCCAACTACCTGCGCTCGTTGCCCCTGCACAGTAGTCAGCACGAGCTGAAGCGCACCGAGGAGTATTCCATCTTCTCGCTGCGTGTACGTCCCACCTTTGACTTCAAGCAGAAGCTGCTCTCGCTTGGCAGTGCTGTGGAGGTGCTCCAACCCGAAAATCTACGTGCCGACATGCGCGGCGAGATACAGGAGATGATGAACAAATACCTGGATGACAATGAATAATTGTGTTTATGGTAAGAAGTTCACGGATGACAACAGAAAACTGTCGGTAATCACTAACCTGTCAACTTGATCCAGTCGCAGGACACAAAAGTGACAACCTAAATCAGCAAATCACAGGTATTATTAAAGCATACTTCCCTAAAGGAACAATATAGTCACCATATAGGTAACATAGTGGCACACAAAAGGTGACGAAAAGGGGAGCAGAAGGGGAGCAAAACCAATAGAGAGGTGTGGCGGGTGCAGGAGGTAATGTGCAAATTATGCATATTACCATGCTAACGGCTTATGTGTCAAGGAAAACTTGACAGTTGGAATAACACGCATTTTTGCGTGTTATTTTTCATGCAACCTGTGCAAAAAATGCACAGGTTATTATATGAGGCAGATTAGTAGTGTTGCAAAAAATGCAACAACTGTAATAATGTGGTAAGTGCAAATTATGCACATACCACTACGAATAGCGTGCAAAAAATGCACGTATTTGTGGAGTGTATTCCGCAAAATACTATAATATTTTGATGATTATACCCACAGAAAATAGAATAAATGCACATATCTGAGCAGTGCAACTGCTACAAGAAATGCAACAACTGAAGGTGAACAGTTACATCGTATTGTAGAAATTGATTATCTTTGCATCATTATTAAAAAAGCAAATCCCTCGCCCAGGGAAAAAAATGCAAATCTCGTCCCTTGTTGAGGGATTTTTTGTATCTTTGCAAATATAAAATATAAGGAATTATGGTTGAAGAACATCTTTATCAGGCAATGAATGAGCTTGTTACCACGACAAGTACTGGTTTTTACCGCTATCTATATAACGAAATTTTGTGGGAGGCTCGTATGATTGGGCTTGTGGGTCCTCGAGGGGTAGGGAAGTCAACTATGCTGCTGCAACGTATCAAAGAACAGTCTGGAAATGGGAAATATCTTTATGTGACAGCTGACAACCTTTTCTTCAGCAACCACACGCTGACACAGTTGGCTGACGACTTTGTAAAAGACGGCGGTACGCATCTTTTTATTGATGAGGTGCATAAATATCACGAATGGTCTAGGGAGTTGAAAAACATATATGACAGTCATCCCAAGTTGCACACTGTTTTTACCGGTTCATCGATTCTGGATATTATGAAGGGGGAAGCCGACCTTAGCCGACGGGCTTTGATGTACAATATGCAGGGTCTTTCTTTCCGTGAATACCTTGGGTTAAATCACGGTATCAATGTCAGGACGTATGACATAGAGGAAATATTGGCAGGCAAAGCTGTGTTGTCAGATGTTGAACATCCATTGCCCTTAATGCGCGATTATTTGATTAAGGGTTATTACCCGTTTAGCCAAGAACCAGGGTTCAGGCAACTGCTGCAACAAATGATTACACTCGCTCTTGACGTTGATATCCCGCAATATACGGATATGAGGGCATCAACAGCCAATAAAATAAAATTGATGCTCAGCATTATTGCGGGGCTGGCTCCCTACAAGCCAAATATGACAAATCTGGCGGCGGAAATCGGAGTAAGCAAAAATAGCATCCAAGACTATCTGCAATATCTCAATCGAGCAGGACTTGTTGCGTTGCTTCGTGACAGTGTTGGAGGCTTGCGTCTGTTGGGGAAGATGGAAAAAGTGTACTTGGACAATCCGAATCTTATGTATGCCCTAACGGAGGGACAACCCAATGTTGGGAATATCAGGGAAACATTTTTCTTCAACCAGATGAGAGTTAAAAACCAAGTGACAGCCTCTGCGACTTCTGATTTCAGGATAAAAGAGTACACATTTGAAGTAGGTGGACGTGGCAAAGGAAAACGTCAGATAGAGAATGTTGATAATGCCTTTGTTGTCAAAGATGACATTGAATTTGCCCACGGGAATGTGATACCGCTTTGGATGTTTGGCTTGAATTATTAATTCTTTATTAGAATGCGTGAATATGCTTACCCCACAAGGTGATTGCGTCAATGGTATTTGACATAATATGTGGTCGAATCTGTAGTCCATACAGGGCTGGAAAAGAGGTGTAAACATGATTTCGTGGGCTCACGCCATCGGCTAATGCCTGCTGCCCTTATGGGGGTTGGTGTTACCAACGAATGGACGACAGTGAACGGTGTCTATGGCAGGAGGTTAACAGCGAACAAAGGCAACTTGTAAGGAATTCTTACAAGCTGAAATATGTACCGTCTTTGCATCAAGAAAACCGTCAGAGGTTAGGCAATTCCATTTTATTTTGTATTTTTGCATCGAGAAAACCGACAGGTGTTAGGCGACAGATGTTATAGACAATGAATGACTTCGCAGCGATAGATTTCGAGACGGCCAATGGGCAGCGCAGCAGCGTGTGCAGTGTCGGCGTTGTCGTGGTGCGCGGGGGCGAGGTGACGGACAGGTTCTACAGCCTCATACAGCCGGAGCCTAACTACTACAGCTGGTTCTGCCAGCGGGTGCACGGCCTCTGCCACGAAGACACGGACGACGCCGAGGTGTTCCCGACGGTGTGGCACAAGATAGAGCCGCTGATAGAGGGGCTGCCGCTGGTGGCGCACAATGCGATGTTCGACGAGGGCTGCCTGCGGGCGGTGATGCAGGTGTACCGGATGGATTGGCCGGGATATGTCTTCTACGACACGCTGCGGGCTTCGCGCCGCACGTTGCGCGACCTGCCCAACCACCAGCTGCATACTGTCAGCGAGGCCTGTGGCTACTGCCTGGAGAACCACCACCACGCGCTGGCCGATGCCGAAGCCTGCGCGGCGATAGCCATAAAACTTCTGTAAAACTATCTATAGCGTTCCTTAATATTGTCGAGCACCTCGAGGGTGGCTTCGGCTGTGGGGGTTGACACCAGCGCTAGGCGGTAGGGCTTGAAGTTGAAGAGCCCTTTGAAGTAGGCGCCGTAGTGCTTGCGCATCTCGAAGATGGCGGTGCGCTCGCCTTTGAAGTCTATGGCCATCTGCAGGTGGCGTCGGCAGACGTCCACGCGTTCCGCGACGCTAATCTCCCGTTCGGGTTCTCCGCGGAGGGCTCGCTTGCATTGCTCGAAGATCCAGGGGTTACCTATGGCTCCGCGGCCTATGAGGATGCCGTCGACGCCGTAACGACGCTTGTTCTCAACGGCTTGCGCTGCGGTGACGATGTCGCCGTTGCCGAAGATGGGTATGTGCATGCGGGGGTTGTTCTTGACGGCGCCGATCATCGACCAGTCGGCGGTGCCGCTATACATCTGGGTTTTAGTGCGTCCGTGGATGCTGAGGGCTGCTATGCCGGTGTCCTGGAGTGCCTCGCTGAAGTCTGTAATCATCATGGAATCATGGCTGTAGCCTATGCGGGTCTTCACGGTCACCGGAAGGTGGGCGTGCTTGACCAGTGAGGCGGTGATACCAAGCATCTTAGGTATATCCTGGAGGATGCCTGAGCCGGCGCCTTTGCCGGCGACCTTGCGCACGGGGCAGCCCCAGTTGATGTCGATGAAGTTGGGCTCGGCCTGCTCCACCACCTCGAGGCAGCGCAGCAGCTCCTCCTCGTCGGCGCCGAAGATCTGTATGCCTATGGGGCGTTGTTCGGGTGTGAAGCGCATCTTGCGGAGGCTCTTCTCGGCGTCGCGGTTGAGGGCTTCGGAGGCTATGAACTCGGTGATGAGGAGGTCGGCGCCCATCTCCTTGCATAGCTGTCGGAAGGGGAGGTCGGTGATGTCGTCCATGGGCGAAAGACCTATAATAGGGGAGTGAGAGGGAGTGAAAGGGAGTGAAAGGGAGTGAGAGGACGATACCTGTATGTTGGAAATGTTATTTGTCATATCTTGAAAGTAATAAACGAGAAAAGCGCTGTAATATTTTCTTTTGGATATTGTTTTTTTTTGTATTTTTGCCGCCGATTTGGTCGCCCGAAGAGGACGCCAAGAGGGAAGCCGGTGAGAATCCGGCGCAGTCCCGCTGCTGTAAGCTCAAGAGTTGAGACCCAATTTGTTACGTCACTGTGCGGCGCCATAGTCGCATGGGAAGACGGGGTGCTCAAGAGTAAGCCAGAAGACCTGCCAAATCGTTAAAATCGGTATCGCTTTCGAGGAAAAAGCACTCCGGTGACAGATGGAAGAGCCATCTTTTTGCCACTTTCTGCCGTTCCCCCCGTTATCGTTACCGATATTGAGATTGGAAGTATTAACAACTAAAAACAATATCAATATGGTAAAAAAAGTATTAGCTTTAGCTTTTGGCCTGGTGCTTACGTTTGGCGCTATGGCTCAGGGTGCTGCAAATCCCATTGTTCCGCAGTCGGACATCCAATTCTGGACAGGTAGCGGTAGCAACCGCGGTGTTGTCGCCGTCACATGGCCTACCTCAACGGGTACCAACATTGGCATCGCCTGGGGTGTGCAATGGAATGGTAACAATGTTTCAATTGCCAACATCATGGATACGATTGCTGCCTACGACAACAATCTCACCATTGAGCACGGCAACACTACCTACACCCTCGTTTACAATATCTCATACTCTAACGCTACAGAGTCTCTCACACTCTCCGGTGAAGCCGGATGGTGGTGTTATAACTGGAAAGATGCTGAAGGTACCAGTAAACAGTCTGCCAACGCTGGGGATGATATGATGGCGGATGGCGATTTTGTCGACTGGCTCAATATGAACTCCACCACCTATGAAACGCAGGCCGCTGATACCATGATTATGGCCACCGCTACTGTTCCGGAGGATGCTGAGATTGCCGCCGAGGATATCGTATACTGGGTTGGTGAAGGTGAGAACAAAGTGGTCTTCGCCATCAACTGGGCCGACACCGCACTGGCTTGGGGTTACAAGTTCAGCACAGACAGCGTCTATGTGAGCGAGATTATCGGCGCCATCGTGCGCAATGACTCCCGCCTGCGCATTGAGGGTGACTCAACCTATGTTACCGACTTCGTCTATGCCGATGCCAACATCACCGACAGCCTGCACATCACTCCCCATGACCCCATGGATTATAGCATCTACTTCAACATGCAGGTCAACCATGTCTCCTCGATGGTTGGCGCCGCTGGCCGCAAGGTGGGCAACGGCGACTTCGTGAAGTTTGCCGACACCTATGTCGCCGTGAAGGCCGACAGCACTTGGATTGCAGATTGGGGCGGCTACTGGGATTACACCTATGTCTATCCCATGACGATTCACCCCGTGAGCATACCCGTCGGCATTGCCGGTGTCGAGGCCGTCAGCGTGATGGTGTGGCCGAACCCCACCACAAGCCTTGTCAACGTCAGCGTGAGCCGTCCGATGCAGGCCGAGCTCTACGATCTCTCTGGCCGTCAGGTGGCCGCCTACAGCTTCGCCGAGGGCAGCAACATGATTGACCTCAGCGCCCTGCAGAACGGTGTCTACATGCTCCGTGCAGAGGGCTCTGTGAGCAAGATTGTCAAGAGATAAACTAAGTCCCTATAGGGGAAAACAGCAAACGGCGGGAGGCCTCTTAGGTGAGCCTCCCGCCGTTGTTTTTATTGTTACAGAGGGCTGTTACAGCTGCTCCTTGAGGTCGAGGAGGAAAGAGCGGAGGTCGGTGAGGTTCTGGATGACCTGCATCTTGGGGTCTTCGACGGGGCGCGTTCGCATCTGCCCGCCTGCGCCTTCGAGGGTGTAGCCACAGTCGAGCGCGCAGGAACGAAGGGGGAAAAGAGGAGAAGACGATTACCGGGTAATATTTGGTGGTATAATATTTTTTTTGTATTTTTGCAACCGATTTGGTCGCCCGAAGAGGACGCCAAGAGGGAAGCCGGTGAGAGTCCGGCGCAGTCCCGCTGCTGTAAGCTCAAGAGTTGAGACCCAATCTGCTACGTCACTGTACGGCGCCATAGTCGTATGGGAAGACGGGGTACTCAGAGTAAGCCAGAAGACCTGCCAAATCGTTAAATATCGGTAATGCTTTCGAGGAAAAAGCAGCCCGACCATAGGATCTTTGCACCGCCATTGTGGCGTGTTTGGCAATTTTCTGTGTTTGCGCACACTTTTCCCCCGTCAGTTTTGCCGATACTGGAGATTGGAAATCATTTATTAACAATTAAAAGTATCAAAAAAAATGGTAAAAAAATTAGTAACAATTGCTCTGGGGCTGGCCATGGCCTTTGGTGCGACGGCCCAGTTGGGCAATAACGCCGGCCATAAACAGCCCGTACGGGGCAAAAATGTAAGCTTTCAGGCTTCCGATGTCCAGTTCTGGGTGGGCACAGGAAGCAATTCGGCTGTTGTGGTTATCGGATGGGACGACAATCCTACCGGCGATTTCGCCCTTGCCTGGGGTGTACGCTGGAACGGCAGCACTACGGCTTTGGCGTTGATTGACTCGATTGCCACCCATGACGAGCGCCTTACCTATTCGTTCAGCGGCAGTTTGATGCAGGACATCCTGTACAATGACGGCGACCTCGTCGGCTCGTCGTCGTACGGATGGTGCTATATGCTGAATGGTTCGTGGGCCCCCAACGCCTACAATAACCAGCCTGTAGCTAACGGAGACTTGATGGAAGTCAGTGGTAGCTGTATGTTTACCCTGACCACTGCCACCGCAGCCACCAATCCCAACGCCGTTGTCTCCTGTCCCAAAGCGCAGGCCGTCAGTGTGACAGGTATCACGACCGCTACCGCTACGGTGAACATCACCGACACTGCCTATGTCAACGACTACACTGTGAAGCTCTACGCTGGCGACTCGCTGGTGGACAGCAGCGTCATCTACACTCAGACCATCTCCTACACTGACCTTACGGCCAACACTGGATATAAGGTGAAGGTGTTTTCCAACTGCCCGGACGGCACGCAGACCTCGTCGCGCGATGCCTCGTTCCGCACGCCGTGCGTCACCATAGCACATGACAACCTCCCCTGGGTAGAGGATTTCCAGTCCTACAACGGTCTTTCGTATTCTTCTGCATCGGTCTCGTTCGCCAGCCAGGTCTTCTGCTGGGATTTGATTAACCCCTACAGCGACAGTGATCCATACATCAACAGCTCTTCGTCGGTCAATCCCACTGGTGGCAAGTGCCTCTATGCCTCAAGCCGTATCAGCAGCCCGACCATTTTTGTGCTGCCTCCGTTTGATGATACTCCCGAAAACCTGCAGCTCAGCTTCGACGTGCTGTCGACTTATGGGCATGGTTTCGAAGCCGGAGTCATCACTGATATCAACCACGACAGTACCTTCATTCCCGTAGCCTTGTGCTTGCCCACCGGCAGTGGATGGAACCACTTTGACGTGACCTTCGCCGGCATCACTGAAGGCCGTTTGGCCCTGCGCAGAAATGACAACAGCTATTCCTATATTGACAATATCACCGTTGCCGAATTGCCCTCGTGTGTGAAGCCCTCGCAGGTGCTGGCCAGCGACATCACCGCCTCGTCGGCCACCCTCACCATCACCGACCCCAACAGTTCTAATCATTATAGGATATATGTGGCTGAGGACAGTGTGGAGATTTACACCAATACCTATACCCTCAACGACTTGCTCCCCAACACGCGCTATGTGGTGAGAGTGAGGACCCTCTGTTCCGACACCACCACAGGCGTCACCGAGGCTTCGTTCCGTACCGCCTGCGGCCCCATCGCCGTTCCTTATCATGAGGACTTCAGCCAGTTTGTCGACGTTGCCAACGGCTATGGCTACGCCGTTGCCGACAGCACGCTACCCTGCTGGGCTTTCCTCAAAGGCCGCAACCTTGACCGCCTGGAGCTCTTCACCCCGTCGCAGAGCTCAACCTACGCTTATGGTACAGACGGCTATACCTTGCGTATATATGGCAACAACAGTGACTCGCGCGACATACTGGTGCTGCCCGAACTCGACCAGGAGATTAACACCCTTGAGATAAGCTTCATGGCCCGTCCGTCGGAGACTGGTAATTTTGGTGGCTCGCTGCAGGTTGGATATATCACCGATGCCGCCGACAGCAGTACCTTTGTCGCTGTAGCCAACTACCCCTGTGCCCGGTTTACCAATGGCTACGACCTTTGTGCCGCAGTCTTCCCCGATGCTCCCAACGGTTCCCGTATCGCCATGCGTTATCTACCCAGCGGCGGTTCGGCCAAGTCGTGGTATATTGACGACATCGACGTGCATGAGATGCCCGCCTGCGTCCGTGCACAAGGCATCAGCGTCGACAGCATCACTACCGAGAGTTTCACGCTCCATATTGCCGACCCCACGACAGTGAACCACTACCGCTACTACCTCAGCATCGAAAACTTTGTCGACAGCACCGACATATATGACACCGTCGCCATTGTCACGGGCCTGACTGCCTCGACCGAATATCAGTTGCGTGTAGTCTCCGTCTGTGAAGACGGCAGTCTCACGATGCCCCACACCATCATGGTGAACACCTTGTGCGGCCCCATCATAGAGCTTCCCTTTGTGGAGAACTTCGAGAGCTGGACGGCCAGCCAGTCGGAAGGCATGGACCGCTGCTGGAATCGCCTTTACATGAACTCCTCGAGCCGACTGGTCACTAACAACTACCCCTATTGCGCCTCTGGTACAGCCAATGCCCTCAACGGTTTCAAGTCACTTAAGATATACTCCAAGGGCGCTTCAAGCACGGCTATCAAGGAGTATTCGGTGGTTTATCTGCCCGAGATAGATGCCAATATGAATACCCTTAAGGTGAGCTTCTTCTATAAATATGGTGGCAGCACCACCAATATCAACAAAGTGAAGATTGCCGTCGGCGTCAGCGACAGTGTTGCCGACACCAACACCTTCACCCGCATAGCCACCCTCACACCTTCCGTCGTTGGTTGGAATGAATTTGAGGTGGAGCTCGGCGCCTATACCGGCACTGGCAACCGCATCACCATCATGCAGACCAGTACCAGCACAACGGCCTTCACCAGCTATATCGACAGCCTGGTCGTCGACACCATCAGTAGCTGCAACCGTCCTGCCACACTGACAGTCTCCGGTGTGTCGGCCTATGGCGCCACCCTTACCTGGACAGATCCCAGTGAAGCAGGTTCCTACATAGTGCGTTGGAGCGACGGTACCTCTGCCGACAGCGCCACCGTCACCGGTGCTACCAGCTATGAGCTCACTGGCCTCAACCCCAGCACCAACTATACCGTAGATGTACGCAGCATCTGCTGGGGAGCACCTACCAATGCCCGCACGGAGACTTTCGCCACCTCGTGTGCCCCTGTCTCCATGCCATGGAGTACAGATTTTGAGAACATTACCAACGCTAACCAGCTCACCTGCTGGAACCGCTACCAAGGCCTTTATAATGATGCTACCAACAGCGCCACGTTGTCTGCCACTACCAGCGGTTGGACACGTTCCACCACTGCTTTCGACGGCTCGTCGCATGTGAAGCTTAATATATATGGTACTTCATGTAAATACTGGCTTGTGACTCCGGAGATTGACCTCGTTGAGGATGCCGAGCTGACATTCGACTATATGCTTACCTCGTATAATGATGCCGATGCTCCCGAGACCGGTACTGGTATTGACGACGATCGCTTCGTTGTTTTGGCCACCACCGACGGCGGTACCATTTGGACGCCGGTAGCCTCATGGGGAAGTGACACCGAACGTGATAACTATTCGTATGCCGCCCTGACCAATAGCATCTCCCAGGCCACTGTCTCCCTCGCTGCCTTCACGGGACAGGTCGTCCGCCTGGCTTTCTATGGTGAAAGCACTGTTGGTGGAGTCGACAATGATATCCGAATCGACAACCTGAGTGTCCATGCTGCATCTTCTATTCCAGACACAACACATGTAGACACGATAGTGCTCTGCAACACCATCCACACGCTTCCCTACGAGGAGAACTTCGCTGGTTACACTACCGACGAGAGTATGCGTGTATATTTTGCCAGTGCACCCCAGCCCGAGTGCTGGACAGTTCTTGGCAATGGCCGTTTCACTGCCAACTATGACACAACGGCTACCGCCAGCACCTGGTTCGGAGGCATCGGTTTTGCTCCCAATACAAACAGCTACGGTTGTGTCAATGTCAACGATCCTTATTTCGGCTTCATCGCATACGGACATTATGACGGCACCTATGGTACCTATATCGCCAATGAGAGAGACTTTGGCACCAAGAGATATGCTATTTTGCCCATGTTCGACCATCCCCTCAGCCAGACAGTTCTCACCTTTGACCACCGCACTTCTGCCCGTTCGGGTGCCGCCTTGCTTGTGGGTTACATTGTGAGTGACACGTCTGATTTCGTGGCCATTGACTCTATATCCACCGACTTTAGAGTGCTGCACCACGACACGGTTGATTTTACGGCCCATGCTGCAAGTATCCCTGACAATGCCCGTCTGACCCTTCTTTGGAAGAGCACCGACACCACTCATACTGGCGATGCCCCGGCCAACTACTATTGTGGCATTGACAACCTCAAGGTTGCCGTTGACACCACTCCCGTCGTTCCCGAACCTCCTGCTCCCGTTGATGCCACCATTGCCGCCAGCGACATACTGTACTGGGTCGGTGAAGGTCAGAATGCAGTTGTTTTGGCTGTCAACTGGGCCGATACTGCGTTGGCTTGGGGTTACCGCTTTGCAACCGACAGTGTCTCTACCGAGACCATGATGACAGACATAGCCGCCGCTGACCCGCGTCTCAGTGTCCTTGGTAGCGGAATGATTTCCGACATCAACTATATAGACACTGCCGCCGGTATGACCGATACTCTGGGTATTACTACAGGCAACTGGTGGAACAGTCTGCTTAACGGGGCCAGCGACAACGGTATGGGACAGATGCTCGTCAATGGCGACTTCAAGAAATGGGGAGACCCCGCTGCCGGCACTGTCGTTGACAGTGTTGATTATGGCGAATATGGCATCTTCTATACTTATGTGTTCCCAATGACGATACACCCGGTCACTGTTCCAGACACTACCGGTACCATTCCTCCCACTCCGCAGCCCGAACATGGCCCCTTCTGTGGAGCCGTAGGTACCGAAGGCTGCAACGCCATCAAGGCCGACAGCAGTGCCATTGTGGCCTGGGCTACCGGTATAAATGTGGTACGCGGTCCCCAGAGTATAGCCAACCCTGAAGGGCCTGTGGCTTCTACCGGCGTCGACAGCAATGCCCTTGGTATGGCAACGTTGAACAACTCATTGCAGGTCGTCAGTCTCGGTGACGGCGGCTCCGCCACCCTCACCTTCACGCATCCCATCCGCAACGGTGAAGGTCCCGACTTTGCCGTCTACGAAAATAGCTTTGGTGATTCATTCCTTGAGCTGGCCTTTGTCGAGGTGAGCTCTGACGGCGAGCGTTTTGTGCGCTTCCCCGCCACCAGTCTTACGCAGACCGAGACTCAGACTAACAGCACAGGTGCTACCGATCCCACTTTCATCAACAATCTGGCTGGTAAATTCCGTATCGGTTACGGTACTCCGTTCGACCTCGCCGAGCTGGCCGACAGCACCGGCATCAATATAGACAGCATCGTCTATGTCCGTGTTGTAGATGTTGTTGGCAGCATCAACCCGCAGTATGGCACCTACGATGCCTTTGGACATATCATCAACGATCCGTGGCCTACCGACAATATGTCGGGTGGTTTCGACCTCTCCGGAGTAGCAGTGCTCAATGAGCGCATTGACAGCGTCCCCGAGCCTCCTGCCCCTGTTGAGGCCACCATTGCCGCCAACGAGATTGTCTACTGGGTTGGCGAAGGTAACAATCAGGTTGTGCTGGCCGTCAACTGGGCCGACACGGCTCTGGCCTGGGGCTACAAGTTCAGCACCGACAGTGTGAGCGTCCAGCAGGTGATGGATGACATCATGGAAGCCGACTCGCGCTTTAGCTGGGTGGCTGGCGATTGGGGGCTGGGCGATATCCTTTTCGCTGTGGCCGAAGGTGACACCCTCCGTGGTGCCAGCGACTACTGGGAGAGCAAGCGCAATGGCTTCATGGATGCCGGTCTGAGCCAGATGCTTGGCAACGGTGACTTCGAGAAGTGGTGCGACCCCACTGCCGGTGTCGTTGTCGACAGCATGGAGTACAATGGAATATGGTACTACACATATGTCTATCCCATGGAGATCCACCCCGTGAGCGTTCCCGTCGGCATTGCAGGTGTCGAGGCCGTCAGCGTGATGGTGTGGCCGAACCCCACGACCAGCTATGTCAACGTCAGCGTGAGCCGTCCGATGCAGGCCGAGCTCTACGACCTCGCCGGCCGTCGTATGGCTTCCTACAGCCTCGCCGAGGGCAGCAACATGCTTGACCTCAGCGCCCTGCAGAGCGGTGTCTACATGCTCCGTGCTGAAGGTTCCGTGAGCAAGATTGTCAAGAGATAAACTAAGTCCCCATAAGGGACGGAGACAGACGGCGGGAGGTCTATTGGTGAGCCTCCCGCCGTTTTTTTTATTGTTGCAGAGGGTGTTTACAGCTGTTCTTTGAGGTCGACGAGGAAGGCGCGGAGGTCGGTGAGGTTCTGGATGACCTGCATACGGGGGTCTTCGACGGGGCGCGTTCGCATCTGCTCGCGCGCGCCCTCGAGGGTGTAGCCGCAGTCGCGCGTGAGGTAGCGGATGCGCTGCAGAAGCTCTATATCGTGGCGCGTGTAGGAGCGCACGCCGCGCTTGTTCTTCACGGGGTGCAGCTGCGGGAATTCGCCCTCCCAGAAGCGCAGCACCGAGGGAGCTTCGCCAAGCATGGCGGCGACCTCGCCGATAGAATAGTACAGTTTGTCTTCCATAATAGCTGTTGTTTAATAGGAGTAATAACCCTGATTCTCGAGGTAGCTCTCGCGCTTCTCGTACTTGACGTCACGGAGGGCGTCGGCCTTGATGTTGATTTGGAACGACCAGCTGCGGTAGTAGCCGAAGGGTACCCACGAGAAGCGCATCTCCCAGCAGTGGAGGTCACGGTAGATGTCGATAGTGGTGTAGGACATGCCGTGGTTGACGAAGTCGTAGCCGGTGGTCATGGCGAGCTTCCAGTTGGGTGTGAGGCTGAGATTGCCGCTGAGGCTGATACTCTGGATGGTCTCGCTCTTGAGGTTGCGTTCGCGGGCCACATAGGAGCTGACGTGGCTGAAGGAGTAGCTGACGCTGATGTTCCAGGGTACGCTGAAATCCACGTAGCCGCCCATGAGCATGGTGGGGCTGTAGTTGTAGGGAGTCTGGAGGAGGGAGTAGACGGGCTGGCCCTTGCTTTTCTCACCGTCAGCCTTGAAGGTGTTGTTGTTGAGGTTGAGGGAGAGCTGTGCGCTCCAGGTGGAGTTCTGGGTTCGGAAGAGTTTGCGCTCCTCTTTCCAGAGGAAGCGGTTGTGCATGTTGCCTATGGAGTCGATGACATAAGGGCAGAAGGAGCCGCTGTAGTTGATGACCACGGAGCGGAAGAGGGTGGTGCGGCCTGTGACTGAGAGGTTGCTGAAGTTGAGCGAGTCCTTGGCGAGGTCGTAGCTTCCGCTGAAAGCGAGGTTCTCGATGAGGGTGACTTTCTTAACCTCCGCCGCGGTGTCGAAGGGGTTCTGCACCTTGACCTCGAGGTTGTTGCCAATGGAGACGCGGAGCTGTCCGCTGCGGCCGTCGGGCGGACCGCCATAGAGGCTTTGTTCGAAGATGGAGTAGCGGTGCACGTAGCCCGTGTTGTCAGTGTATTCCTTCCAGTAGCCGAGGTGAGCGGCGCCGAAGTCGGGGCGGAAGTTGAAGCCCACGGAGGGGTTGATAACGTGGCGTAAGGCCTTGAGGGGGCCGTGCTTGAACTGGAACATACCGTAGACGCGGGTGCTGAGGTTGGAGGTGAAGGAGAAGTCGCGGTTGGAGCGGAAGCCGCGGACGGTGTCTATGGTGAGGGTGCCTGTGGCGGTGTCGTAGTTCTTGTTGATGGTGCTCCAGTGCCAGCGCTCGTGGTAGGTGAGGCTGTTGGTCCAGGTGAAGTATTTGAGTACCTTGACAGTACTGCTAAGGGGTATGCTGTGCTGGATACCGTACTGCATGCGGTCGATGGTGACCTGCTTGAAGAGGTCCGAGTCCTGTGCGGTGATATTGTCCTCGGCGTTCATGACATAGGAGAGCGAGATGTTCTCGTACCAGCGGTAGCCGCCCACGGGTTTCTTGCGGCGCAGGGGGTAGATAGTGACCGAGGAGAGGGTGATGGAAGGCAGCTTGATGTTCATCACGCCGGTCTGGGCGTTGTAGGACTCGCGTGCTGTGGCGGCGAGGTTTAGGTAGGAGCCCAGCTTAGCGTTGTAGCTGATGCTGGAGGTGGTGGTGCTGTTGAAGTAGTCGTTGCGGTTGGTAGTGTTCTTGTTGTAGTTGCGGCTCTGGAGGTTGACGTTGGCGGAGAAGCGGCTGTAGGGGTTGGCCTTGGCGTCCTGGTCGTGCTGCCAGGTGAGCTTGAAGTCGCTGTAGGCGTTGAAGGTGTTGGGGTCGCCGCGGATGCCGGTGAAGGTGCGCCCCAGGCGCATGTCGAAGAGACCTTTGTAGCGGTAGCGGCGGTAGTAGTTGGACTTGACCTCACCGGCCCACGAGAGGTTAGTGTAAATCTCGCCGAGGAGCGAGAGGTCTACATTGTCGTTGATGGCCCAGTAGTAGCCGCCGTCCTTGAGGTAATAGCCGCGGTAGTTCATCCAGCCGTAAGATGGAATGATGAGGCCCGAGGCTCGGTCGTGGGTGATGGGGAAGAAAGCGAAGGGGACGGCTATGGGTGTGGGGGCATCCTCGACGGTGATCCATGCCGGACCGGTGACGATCTTGTCGCCCGTGATGAGCTTGGACTTGGTGAAGTTGATGGCGAAATGGGGGTGGGCGTAGTTGCAGGTGGTGTAGCTGCCGCCGCTGAGATACATGACGGAGTCGTTGAGCTTCTTGACCTTCTTGCCGTGGAGGTAACCCTCGCCCTCTTGTGTGATAACGCTCTGGATGATACCCTTCTGAGAGTTGTAGTTGTAGGTGATGGTGTCGGCATGGTACTCGTCCTCATCTTGCTTGAAGAAGGGACGTCCGACGGCCTCGCCGGCGGTGTCGGTGGTGCCATAGGCATGGAGGGTCTGCTTGCCGAAGTCAACCTCAATACGGTCGGCCTCCAGTATCATCTCGCCGTAATCTATTTTGCCGTCACTATAGAGGAAAGCACGGCGTGAGGAGAGATCCATGGCCACCGAGTCGCGGGCCTTGTACTTCACCAGTTGGTCTACGGCGTCGGGCGATATGCGCATCAGCGTGTCGATATCAGTCTGCGCCGAGGCGGCAGTGGCCGACAGCAACAGGAGCGCCAGCGCGAAGAAGGCGAAAAAGGGGCTGACACTATGTTGTTTACTGAGCGGCAAAATATTTAATTATCAACATTCAAAAAATGTTTGTATCTTTGCAAATCGGTTTGCAAAGATAAAACTATTTCTGCAAACTGAAAAACAAAAATATATTGTTTTGTATATGAAACGCTTATTTATCATATTTATTGCACTGACCTTGTCATGCGGGGCGGCTTTCTCGCAAAAAAAAGAGGCCTACCGTGTGCGGACGGTGGTGATTGACCCCGGCCACGGCGGCGCCAAGCCAGGTGCTATAGGAAGCCGTTCGCAGGAGAAAGACATCACCCTCGCGGTGGCCAAGAAGCTCGGCACGCTGATACACGACAACTATCCCGACGTGAAGGTCATTTACACGCGAGTAAGCGACGTGGACATCTCGCTCGGCGAACGTGCCCGCATAGCCAACCGCAACAAGGCCGACCTGTTCATAAGCATTCATGCCAACTCGCACCCCACCACTGCGCCCACAGGCGTGGAGACCTTTGTGATGGGTCTGTCGAAGAGCGCCAGCAACCTGGAGGTGGCCAAGAAAGAGAACGCCGACATACTGCTCGAAGCCGACTACAAGACCAATAAAGACTACGCCGGCTTCGACCCCAACTCGGACGAGAGCTACATTATCTTCTCGTTGGCGCAGAACGCCTACCTTGAAAAGAGTCTCAACTTCGCACAGGCCATACAGACACAGTACAAGAACAACCTGAAGACGATAAACCGCGGAGTGAAGCAGGCTGAGCTTTTTGTGCTCTACAAGACTGCCATGCCGGCGGTGCTGACGGAGGTTGGCTTCATCAGCAATCCGTCGGAAGAGGCCTACATGCTCAGCAAAGAGGGGCAGGCAACCATTGCCCTGTGTCTCTTCAACGCTTTCATGAACTACAAGGTGGCTGAAGAAGGTGGCACACGCATAGCCAACCCAGTGATAAACATCGAAGGCTACAATGCACCGGCAGTAGCTGTTCAGGAGAAGCCTGCACCACAGCAACCTGCAGAGGAGCCACAGCAGGTGGTACAGGCCGAGCCTCAGGTGCAACCTGCAGAGGAAGCCAAGGTTGAGGCAAAGGCAGAGGTCAAAGAGGAGCCCAAACCAGTGGAGAAAGCGGAGCCGAAACCGGAGCCCAAGGTAGAGGAGAAGCCCGTGATGGCTGCCACAAAACCGCAGGAGAAGCCCCTGCCGCCTACCACCCTGCCACCGGTGCAGGAAAAGAAGCAGGAGCCCCAAGCAAAGCCTAATCCAGAGCCCGAACCGCAGCCCGTTGTGGCGCCGGAGCCGCAGCCTAAAGTAGAAGCTAAGCCGGAATCCAAACCTGAACCCAAGCCGGAGCCTAAACCTGAACCCGCACCGGTGGTGAAAGAGACCCTGCAAGACCCGCAGAGTACCGCAGCGGCTGACGCGACGACCTACTTTACTGTACAGTTCCTCACCTCGGCCAACCTATACACCAAAGGGGCACCGGAGCTTGGCGGTGTGCGTGATTTCACCGCCACCAAGCAGGGCAAGAAATACGCCTACAACACAGGCCGTTTCAACACCATAGACGAAGCCCGCGAATATTGCAAGCATCTAAAGAGCACCACCCCGTTCAAGGATGCATGGGCTCACGTGTTCCAAGAGCCTGTGAGCAAACCTGCAACCAAGTCCGAGGATAAACCGGTACCGACAGCAACCCAAAAGCCACAACCGGCCAATCCAGCCCAGGCCACTAAGGCTGTGGCAGGCTTGACCTACCGCATACAGTTCTGCACCTCGAGCAAACAGATGCAGTCCGGCGACCCCGACCTGCAGGGTATCAAAGATGTCCATTCGGCTCCGGCAGCCAACGGCTTCGTGCACACGGCGGGCGACTACAGCACCATGGCCGAAGCCCAGAAGCGCTGCAACACCATCAAGCGCACAACCAAGTTTAAGGATGCCTTCGTGATAGCCATCTACAACGGCGAGCGCATCCCCATCAGCCAGGCGCAAGAAATGCAAAAGAACAACAAAGGCAAATGATTGAAGTAAAAGACATAAGCAAGCTGTACGGTGAGCAGCGAGCCGTGGATCACGCCTCCTTCAGCGTGAAGAAAGGCGAGATAGTGGGCCTGTTGGGCCCCAATGGTGCCGGCAAGTCGACGCTCATGAAGATACTCACCTGCTACATACCGCCTACAGAGGGCGACGCCACCGTCTGTGGGCACAGCATCTACGACGACACCTTGGAGGTGCGCCGCTGCATAGGCTATCTGCCTGAGCACAACCCGCTTTATCTGGATATGTTTGTGCGTGAGTACCTGCGCTTTGCTGCAGGTCTTGGCGGCGTGAAGAACCCAAACGAGCGCACCGACGAGATGATAGAGCTCACAGGCCTCACCCCCGAGGCCAACAAGCGCATAGGGCAGCTCTCCAAAGGCTACCGCCAGCGCGTAGGCCTGGCCCAGGCCCTTATCCATGACCCGCAGGTGCTCATCCTCGACGAGCCCACCACCGGCCTCGACCCTAACCAGCTGGAGTTCATACGCAGTGTAATACGCAACGCCGGCAAGGACAAAGCGGTTTTGCTCTCCACCCATATTATGCAGGAGGTGGAGGCCATGTGCAGCCGTGCCATAATCATGGGTCACGGCCGCATACTGGCCGACGAGAGCATCAGCGGCCTCACAGCCAACAAGCTGACAGAACAGTTCCACAAGCTAACAATGTAAACAATATGACACGTCAAGAGTTAATAGCCCTTATCCGTGAGCGCCGCTCGTTCCTCTGTGTCGGTCTCGATACCGACCCCGCCAAGATGCCCGAACATCTGCGCAACGAGCGCGATGGCATGTTCCGCTTCAACCGCGCCATCATCGACGCCACCATCGACTACTGTGTGGCCTACAAGCCCAACCTGGCCTTCTACGAAGCCCTCGGCATCGAGGGTCTGCGCCAGCTGAAGCTCACCATGGACTACATCCACGGCATGAAGAAGCCTGTCTTCACCATCGCCGACGCCAAGCGCGGCGACATAGGCAACACCAGCGAGCGCTACGCCAAGGCCTTCCTCGACCCCAAGGGCGATTTCAACTTCGACGCCATCACCGTGGCCCCCTATATGGGCGCCGACAGCGTCACCCCCTTTACTGTTTATGAGGGCAAATGGGTTATCCTGTTGGCCCTGACCTCCAACAAGGGGGCCTTCGACTTCCAGCTCACCGAGGACAAAAACGGCACACCCCTCTACCAGCGTGTGCTTGAGACCTCCAAGCAGTGGGGCAAAGAGGACAACATGATGTACGTGGTGGGCGCCACCAAGGCTGAGATGCTCGGCGACGTGCGCCGCATAGTGCCTGGCAGCTTCCTGTTGGTGCCTGGCGTGGGAGCACAAGGCGGCAGCCTCGAAGAAGTGTGCAAACATGGCCTCAACAAGGACTGCGGCTTGCTGGTCAACTCGTCGCGCGGCATCATCTATGCCTCCAACGGCACCGACTTCGCCGAAGCCGCTGGCCGCGAGGCTCAGAAGCTGCAACAACAAATGTCTGCGGTGTTATGAACAGCAACCGTACACTCCTGCATATACTGCTGGTGATAACCTTCATCTCCGCCGGCCTGTCGGCAGTGGTCTATCTGATGATGGGCGCCATGCTGCCCATGGTGCAGAACTACTATGCTGCCAACCCGTCGGTGCTGCCCGAGCAGTTCAGCACCGCCATGGAGCGCATGATGGAGGTGCCGCGCACCTACTACATAGGTTGTGCCTTGCTATACGCCCTCGAGGTGCTTGGCGCCGCATTCATGTGGACGCTGCGCCCGTCGGGCTTCCACTGCTACACGCTGGCACGTCTGTTGCTCATCATAGTGCCCCTGCTCTTCCTTGGACGTGGTTTCGTCGGTATCGGCGACATCATGTTTGCCATTCTCTTCATCTTCATCTATTGGTCGTTGATGCGCCAACTTGGGGCGTTCAACAAGAAAGAGGAAGATGCCACACAGGAGGACGACAACCAATAAGTTAATCACCCATATTCCTTCTCGACCTCAAGGAGCAGCTACAACAGCCCTCTATAACAATAAAACAGTGGCGGGAGGCTCACCAAAGGACCTCCCGCCGTCTGCTTTAATAATATTGATTATTTAGTCGTTGATGTTGTCGCACATGAAAAACCCATATTCAGATAGATAAACGTAGTCACTGCCCAACAGTTCATATATTGTGTTTGAGGCAACGACGCTATTTACTAAAGGATGGTCGGATATGAATTCAAATATCTGATTATCAAAAAATGTATTACGATCACACAAAGTATAGTGCAAAGAATCCGCAAGTTCTAATAATGCTTTACCATCATCTTTAGGATTTTTTAACCATACTTGAACATAAGGCGTTGACGCCACTTGTTTTCCTTTCCAATTATATACAGGTTCAATTGCAATTACTTGTTCAATGCTTTTAAGTTGATTTATTGCAGTATTCCTATCCATACCGCTAAACACTGTTATAACACCCTTGGTATTTGGTAGATGCCAAATAGAAGAACCAATTGGAAGTACGGTACTAAATCCTGACGGCAAGAGTTCATTAATATCTGTGTTATCAGGAAAGTAAATACATAGCATCGATTCAACACGATCCAGGTCTCTTCTAATCATATAGTGTTCAGTATCATAATTGCCATAGTCGTAGGTGTCATCTCCAGACATGAGAGCCCCTGCTGGCCAGGTTCTGGGGGGAACCTGGGGGGTGACCGGGCTTTCTTTTATAGTTTCTACATCGTCTTTCCTACAGGCTGAGAACATTGCGCATGCTACCAATGCAAGCAAACATGCTGCCGTAAAGAATGTCTTTTTCATATCATTGAGTTTTAGGGTTAAACGGTCAATATATCAAGGTATTGTTCATTTGTTTTTTTCATGGCTTCTTAATTTCTGGTGTATAAATTAGGGTAAATATTTGATATGCTGTGGAAGAATACAAGCATGGTATCTTGACTCCATTCTAGTGCCCTAAAGATTATGTAGTCCGCATTATAGTAGACACCGTCAATAAATGGGGTTGTAGAAATGATATCTCCGTGTACTTCGTACGGTAAGATGTAGGGATAACCAAATGATATTGTGTCACTGGTTATATGCAGATTAGAGTAATTGGTATCTGTGACTGTTGCGGGAACTATCTTGTAGAAGTCATATATTTGATTCCAAGTCATGGAAAGTATGCCGGTTTCTGCGTCAAGGTCTACGTATCCGGCGTTGTCGTTGAGGGCAGTGACGTGGTCGAGGCATTTCGTCCAGTCGCCCAGGATGTAGGTTCCCAGGGGCTGGTAGGTGAAGCCGTTGGGGGCCACGAAGCTCCCTGTCGACATTGATTTGCTGGCCACGCAGTAGTATTTGCCCTCTTCGCTGTCGTACCAGAGGGTGACGTCGTAGCCTTCGTTGAAGCGGCTGTCGACCCACGCCAGAGCGGCCTCGCGGCTCTCGGTGACGTAGGTAAGGCGCTCCTTGGCCGGGTTGCCGCCTTCCTGGTGCGCTATGGTGACGAGGTGCCCCTCATCGGCTCCATCGAGGCATTCGGCAAGCAGTTCGTGCCACTCGCCGGCGTTGTCCACAGTGCGCGTGTTGGTCTCTCTGCCTATGGTATAGGTGACGCTGCCCGTGGGGTAGGCCTGCGGCTGCACCACGGCCTGCGGCTCGGGTTTGGCATTGTCTTTCTGGCAGGCGACGGCCAGCAGGGCGGCCATTGCGGCAAGGGCGATGATAAATACTGTCTTCTTCATGGTGGTAATGGGTTTTAGATTGTTGTGTTCTTGATGTTCTGTTCCATATTGGCGCGTGTCACAGCGCGCAGGTCGTCGGCCGAGGCGGCGTGGATGATGCTCACGGTGCGGTTGAGGTAGGAGACTACGCGCATGTCGTTGCCGGGCTCGGCGTCGGCGCTGCGGTAGCGCCCCACGGTGACCAGGTCCGCGCCGCCGTCTATCCTGCGCTGCATGGCCTCGACGGGCTGCGGCGCCTTGAAGTCGGCCTGCAGACTGCTCCACGCCGCGCTGTCGAGGGCCGTTAGCATGAGCATGTCGACATAGACGCTGTCGCTGCCGCAGTAGACGCCTTTGTCGCGGACAAGGACGGCACGCATGTCGTCGCGCGAGGCGTATTGGCTGTAGAGGGTGTCGAGGGTGCCGCTGCTCTGCCGCAGGTTCATGCAGGCCTGCACGGTGGCGGTGACGGTCAGCATCGCCAGGGCGGTGCGCATTATGTTGAGGGTCTTCTTCATATCATCGTTGTTTGGCGGCAGCTGGCAATGACGCCGTCTGCCTGGGTTAATACTTGCTGGAGGGTGCAGTCGCTGTTGCAGCGCAGGCGGTCGGGGGTGCGTGTGGCGAGGAGCCCGTTGAGGAGCCCTGCGGCGAGCACCATGGCCGTGAGCACGGCGAGGGAGGTCTTGTAATAGCGACGGCGCGCGGCCCCCGTGCATGCCGCGAAGCGACGGTCGAGCTCGCCACAGCGGTCGCCCACCGTGCGGCTCCGGCGCCCGCGCTGTTCGGCGTCGCTGAGCAAGGTCTCTATATATTCTGCTTTCATAAGGCGTTGGTGTTTTGGTTGAACGGTTCTTTGTCGGGTTCTATCATGCCGCGCTCTTCGGCTCGTCGGCGCATGTGCTCCACCAGCCGTCGTCGCCGGCTCTTGACGGTCTCGATGGGTGTGCCGCCGAGCTCCGCAATCTCGGCCACGCTGTAGCCCATGCGCAGCTGCTCCAGCAGCTTGGCGAGGTCGGCCGGCAACCCTTCGGACAGTTCGTCCACAAGGCGGTCGGCGGCGTCATCCTCTTCGGCGATGTCCTCCACCATGTGGCGGTCGAGCATCACGAGTTCGGAACGAGGATGCCGGTGGCGGTGCGACACTATGGAACGTGTGTACCAGAAGACCCAAAGCCCTTCGGGCCATGCCCCGAGGTTGCCGCCTGCGGCAGCGAAGCGCTGCCAGAGGCCTATGCGCACCTCCTGTGCCAGATCCTTCATCTCGTCGTCGTCGTCGGACCGGCGCAGGCACAGCGCACGTATCATGCGCTCGTGGCGCAGTACAAGGTCGGTATATCGGCTGAAGAGTTCCTGGCGGTCCATATTTCGTCCCCTTTCACCCTAATAAAACCACATTTCGGCCGAAAAAGGTCACGCCGCCCCGTTTTTTATGACTTTTTAACACATCCGCTCCGTCTCCTCTCCGTACCCGCTCCGTACCCGCTCCGACTGTTCACCGGTTGTTTAACGGTTTTTTGTCGGAGCGGGGACGGAGGGGCGCCGGAGGGGAAAAATGTTAAAAAAAGCAAGGATTGGAAGTTTTTTTGTATTTTTGCAGCCGTGAAGATAGAGGAGGCCATAGTACGGTTTGTTGACTACATAGCCACGGAGAGGCGTATGGCGGCGGGGACGGTGCGCAACTATGAGGGCGACCTGCGCGACCTGCAGCGGTATCTGGAGCGCCTGGAGGTGAGCGATTTGGGCGAGCTGTCGTCGCGCGACATACGCGGGTGGCAGATGGAGCACCTGGGTGCCGGCGAGGCGCCGGGGACCGTGAAGCGCCGCCTCTCGTCGGTGAGCAGCTGGCTGCGGTGGCTGCGCCGCGGCGGGATGCTTGACGTGGACCTCATGGCCAAGGTGTCGGCTCCGCGCCAGCCCAAGCGGCTGCCGGTGTTCTTCAAGGAGAGCGAGACGGAGCACCTGTACGACGAAGGGCTCTTCGGCACCGACTTCACGGGGCGGCGCGACGCGCTGATGCTGCGCATGCTCTACGAGACGGGCATGCGGCGCTCCGAACTGGCGGGGCTGCGCGAGTCGTCGGTCGACTTCCACAATCTGACGGTCAAGGTGCTCGGCAAGCGCAACAAAGAGCGCCTGGTGCCTATAGAAAATGAACTTGCGCACAATATTTCCGAATATATAGCGTTAAAGAGGCAGACCGTGGGCGAGAATGAGTGGCTGTTCGTCAACGCCAAGGGACGGCAGGTGAGCCCGCAGACGGTGTACCAGGTTGTGCGCAAATACATGACAGGCCTGAGCAGCGCCGACCGCATATCGCCGCACGTGTTCCGCCACTCGTTCGCCACACACATCCTCGCCGAGGGTGGCAACATACAGGCCATCAAGGAGTTGCTGGGCCATGAGAACCTGGCCACCACGGAGGTGTACACGCACGTAACCCGCGAACATCTGAAAGAGGAGTACAGGCATGCGCACCCGAGGAGCAGGAAGAAATAAAAAGTGGAGAATACACTCTATAACAAACCATATATAAATAAAGGAGGATATTATGAACACAATCATCAACGCCGCCAAGTTCACGGCCGACGAGAAACTGGAGAAATTCATCAACGAGAAGGTTGCCAAGCTGGACCGTATGATTGACAACGCCGTGCGCTGCGAGGTAACCTTGAAAGTCGATAAGCCCGAGAGCCACAACAACAAGATAGCCGAGTTGCGCCTGTGCGTGCCCGGCAACGACCTTTTCATAGCCAAACAGGCCGACACCTTCGAGCAGGCTGTGGCCGACTGTGTAGATTCGATGAAAGTGCAGATAGAAAAGTACAAGAACGCCTGATATACAGATGATTGTACGTATAGCCCCCTTTTGGGCGCGCCGAGAGGCCCCAAAAGGGGGCTTTTTGTTGGCCGAGGTGGCGTTTTGCAGAGCATAAGAGGCTGTGCGCCGAAAAAAATTTCAACATGTGGAATGCTGAAAACCAGAGGTTTGATGTGGGCGTTTGAAAAAAAAGCAAAAAAAACTTTGCGTGTTTTGGAAAAAGTAGTATTTTTGCAACCTCAAAAGTCGCGATAACAGCGGCAATTGAAGAGAAGCTTGACACAGTGACAGCAGCCGATGTAACTCAGTTGGTAGAGTAGCTGATTTGTAATCAGCCTGTCGGGGGTTCGAGTCCCTTCATCGGCTCGTAATCCGGCGCTCTTAAGATTGGGCAGTCGGACAAAATATTGGGGGAGTCGCATAGCGGCAATTGCAACAGACTGTAAATCTGTCCTCGGAAGAGTTCGGTGGTTCGAGTCCACCCTCCCCCACGAAGACCAACTTCAACAGGCGGAAGTAGCTCATTTGGTAGAGCGATAGCCTTCCAAGCTATAGGTGGCGGGTTCGAGCCCCGTCTTCCGCTCAAAAGCGGCGGAGAAGGGCTCAGGGAACCGAGACCTACGCCCCGCGAAAAAGGTACTCAAAAGAGAGTGTGAGTAGAATGCAAGCCGCAGTAGCTCAGTGGTAGAGCGCTTCCTTGGTAAGGAAGAGGTCACGAGTCCGACTCTCGTCTGTGGCTCTCTTTTTATGCCGGAAAGGGCAAAAAGGAAACAAAAACAAGAGGACGAAGCCGTAAGGCGCGCCCTCGTTAAACGTGAAAATATAGTATTTGTTAACATTTAATACGTATTAAAAATGGCAAAAGAAAAATTCGATCGTTCCAAACCGCACGTCAACATCGGTACCATCGGCCACGTTGACCACGGTAAGACCACTCTGACCGCTGCTATCACCAAGGTTCTCGCCGAGAAGGGCCTTTCCGAGGTGAAGAGCTTCGACAGCATCGACTCCGCTCCCGAAGAGAAAGAGCGCGGTATCACCATCAACACCGCTCACGTTGAGTACCAGACCGAGAAGCGTCACTACGCTCACGTCGACTGCCCGGGTCACGCCGACTATGTGAAGAACATGGTTACCGGTGCTGCCCAGATGGACGGTGCTATCCTCGTTGTGGCCGCCACCGACGCGGTGCTGCCCAGATGGACGGTGCTATCCTCGTTGTGGCCGCCACCGACGGTCCCATGCCCCAGACCCGTGAGCACATCCTGCTCGCCCGTCAGGTTGGCGTTCCCCAGCTCGTTGTGTTCCTGAACAAGTGCGACCTTGTTGACGATCCCGAGCTGCTCGACCTCGTCGAGATGGAAATCCGCGAGCTCCTGAGCTCCTATGACTTCGATGGCGACAACATCCCCATCATCCGCGGTTCCGCCCTTGCCGCTCTGAACGGCGAAGCCAGCGGTGTCAAGGCTGTTGAAGAGCTGATGGATGCCGTCGACAACTGGATCCCCGAGCCCGTCCGTCAGAAAGATAAAGACTTCCTGATGCCCATCGAGGACGTGTTCAGCATCACCGGTCGTGGCACCGTCGCCACCGGCCGTATCGAGACTGGTGTTATCCACACCGGCGACGCCGTCGACATCATCGGTATGGGTGCCGAGAAGCTGAAGAGCACCGTCACCGGCGTCGAGATGTTCCGCAAGATCCTCGACGAGGGTGAAGCTGGCGACAACGTGGGTCTGCTGCTCCGCCGGCTCGGTGAAACCTCACCACAAATTCGAGGCTGCTGTCTATATCCTGAAGAAAGAGGAAGGCGGCCGTCACACCCCGTTCCACAACAACTATCGTCCGCAGTTCTACTTCCGTACCACTGACGTGACCGGTACCATCAGCCTGCCCGAGGGCCGCGAGATGGTCATGCCTGGCGACAACCTGACGATCACCGTCGAGCTTATCGCCGACATCGCTCTGAACGAGAACCTGCGCTTCGCTATCCGCGAGGGTGGCCGCACCGTTGGCTCCGGTCAGGTGACCAAGATTATTGAATAATCAGTAGTCGTTAATGATAAGCCGCACCGAGAGTGGTGCGGCTTTACAGGGGCATAGTTAAATGGTATAATGGCGGTCTCCAAAACCGTGGTTGGGAGTTCGATTCTCTCTGCCCCTGCCAGCAAAGAAAAAGAAAGTACAAACTAGTTTAGTAAAAAACAGACAATGTCAAAGTTTGGTGAATATGTGAAGTCGAGCTACGACGAACTGGTGCACAAAGTGTCGTGGCCCACATTCAAGGAACTGCAGAGCAGCGCCATCGTGGTGGCTGTGGCAGCCCTTGTCATCGCCATCATAGTCCTCATCATGGATGTCATCTTCGGTGTCCAGCCGTGGGGATGGAAAGGCTTACTCGGATACTTTTATTCAATCTTCGGATAAGAAACGCGGCATGCCCCACACCGAAAGCTTCGGCAGCCTTGCTTCCCAAAACTCAATATTTTGAGTCTGCCAAAGCGTGGATTGTGCGAGCGTGGAAACCGGAAGGTAGAATAATGTATATTTTCACTGTCCTTTATTAACCGAAAGCAATGGAACAGCAGGAGAAAAAATGGTATGTCGTCAGGGCAATCAGCGGCAAGGAGAAGAAAGCCAAGGAGTACATCGAGAGCGAAATGGCCAAACGTGGCTGGAGCAACGATGTGCCCACGGTGCTGATTCCTACCGAGCAGGTGGTGGCCATACGCAACGGCAAGAAGGTTATCAAAGAGAGAAACTTCTTCCCGGGCTATGTCATTATCGAGGCTGACTTGCGCGACGAAATCATCCCCGTCATCCAGAATCTGCCCAATGTTCTCGACTTCCTCCGCGAACGCGAGGGCAAGCCGATACCGATGCGCCAGAACGAAATCAACCGCATCCTCGGCAAGATGGACGAGAGCGTGGACAGCAACGAGATGATGGACCGTTTCATTGTCGGCGAGAATGTGAAGGTCATCGACGGCCCCTTCAACAGCTTTGTTGGAGTGGTCGAAGAAATCAACGAGGACAAGAAGAAATTGAAAGTTACGGTCAAGATCTTCGGTCGCAAGACTCCTCTCGAGCTGAACTTCTCGCAGGTTGAGAAAGACCAGTAACCCCAAACAACTAACCTATTAAAACAGTAAATCAATGGCAAAAGAAGTTGCAGGATTGATTAAGCTGCAAATCAAAGGCGCTGCTGCCAACCCCGCTCCCCCCGTGGGACCCGCCCTTGGTGCCAAGGGTGTGAACATCATGGAGTTCTGCAAGCAGTTCAATGCCCGTACCCAGGATCAGGCCGGCAAGATTGTGCCCGTCATCATCACTGTGTACACCGACAAGTCCTTTGACTTTGTTCTTAAGACTCCTCCTGTTGCTGTCCAGCTGAAAGAGATGTCCAAGGCGCAGAAAGGCTCCGGCGAGCCCAACCGCGTGAAGGTCGCCTCCGTCACCTGGGAGCAGGTGCGCCAGATTGCCGAAGCCAAGATGCCGGACCTCAATTGCTTCACGATTGAGAGCGCCATGAGCATGGTGGCAGGCACTGCCCGCAGCATGGGTATCACCGTTACGGGTGAGAATCCCTTGAAGAAGTAAAAAAGTTAGTAACAGTGGTAGCACAAGTAGCGCGAGCGAAAATGCGGTGACCACAAAAACAGAAAGAAATGGCAAAACTTACCAAGAAACAGAAAGAGGCTGTTGCCAAATTCGACGGCAGCAAAGTCTATTCCCTTGAAGAGGCTGTCAGCATTGTGAAGAAGATTACCTTCACCAAGTTCGACGCTTCTGTTGACATCGATGTACGCCTTGGCGTTGACCCCCGCAAGGCCAACCAGATGGTGCGCGGCAGCGTGACCCTGCCTCACGGCACGGGCAAGACCGTCCGCGTCCTCGTGCTCTGCACCCCCGACAAGGAGGAAGAGGCAAAGGCCGCCGGCGCCGACTACTACGGCCTGGACGAGTACATCACCAAGATCAAGGGTGGTTGGACCGACGTGGATGTCATCATCACCATGCCGAGCTGCATGCCCAAGATCGGTGCCCTCGGTCGCATCCTCGGCCCCCGCGGCCTGATGCCCAACCCCAAGACCGGCACCGTTACGATGGAAGTTGGCAAGGCTGTCCAGGAAGCCAAGGCCGGTAAGATCGACTTCAAGGTCGACAAGTTCGGTATCATCCATACCGCCGTGGCCAAGTGCTCCTTCGACGACCAGAAGATCGTTGAGAACGCCAAGGAAGTGCTCCAGATGATTATGAAGCTCAAACCGAGTGCCGCCAAGGGTACCTATGTGAAGAGCATCGCCATCAGCAGCACGATGAGCCCCGGCGTTAAGGTGGACACCAAAGCCGCTACTCTGTAACCTTTAAAACGTAAGAAACATTATGAGAAAAGAACTGAAAGACCAGCACATCGACGCCCTGTGCGAAGAGATTAAGGCCTACCCCAATCTCTATATCGCGGACATCGGAGGCTTGAACTCGGTGCAGACCAGCAAGCTGCGTCGTTCCGCCTTCCGCAACGAGGTGAAGCTGGAGGTTGTAAAGAACACTCTTCTCATCAAGGCTCTCGAGAAGTCGGGTTTCGACTATTCCGAGTTGTTCCCTGTGATTAAGGGTGAAACCGCCATAATGCTTTCGAACACCAACAATGCACCCGCCAAGCTTATCAAGAGCTTCCGCGCCGCCGAGAAGACCGCTACCAAGCCCATTCTCAAAGGCGCCTATGTCGAAGAGTGCTTCTATATCGGTCACGAGAACCTCGACGCCTTGGTCAACATCAAGTCCAAGGTGGTTGCCCTGCTGCAGTCGCCCATCAAGAACGTCCTGTCGCAGGTTCAGTCGGCTGGCAATACCATTACCGGTGTGCTGAAAACTTTGGAGGAGCGCCAGGCCTAAAGCCGAAGCGCAAAAGAGGCTTGGCCAGCCTTTAGAAAGGGCCAACAAAAATAACAAACAAAAAGTAAAAACATTTAAAATTAAATAGTCATGGCAGACATTAAAGCTATCGCTGAAGAACTGGTTAACCTTACCGTTAAGGAAGTTAAAGAACTCGCTGACGTCCTGAAAGAGGAGTACGGCATTGAACCCGCCGCCGCTGCTGTCGCAGTCGCCGCCCCCGCCGCCGGTGGTGCCGCCGCCGCTGCTGAGGAGAAGACCTCCTTCGACGTGATTCTGAAGGGTGTTCCCGATCAGACCAAGAAACTTGGTGTTGTGAAGGCTGTTAAGGATATGGCCTCCCTCGGTCTGAAAGAGTCCAAGGAGTTGGTTGACAACGCCCCCAAGCCCGTTAAGGAAGGTGTTTCGAAGGACGAGGCTGAGAGCCTGAAGAAAGCCCTCGAAGAGGCTGGTGCCGAAGTCGAGATCAAGTAAGGTCACCCAACCTTCTCATAACTACGAGGAATAGGGCCTCCGGCATAGTCCGGAGTGCCTATTCCTTGTTGCTGTGGAAAATAGATTCCACAACTGCTGACCCTCCGAATACCCTTCATTGTGGCACTCTATTATCAGCTGCGATAAATAATAGAAAAAGATAAATTATTCAGTCCCTTGGCAAAAAAAGAACCCACAGTAGTAAATTTCGCGTCGGTACGCAAATTTGATTACCCGGATTTTCTCGACATTCAGGTCAAGTCGTTCAAAGACTTCTTCCAGATAGAGACCAACCCCGACAATCGCCTCGACGAGGGCTTGTTCAAGGTTTTCAAGGAGAATTTCCCCATCACGGATGCGCGAAATAATTTTGAACTCGAATTCTTGGATTATTACATTGATCCTCCCCGCTACACCATAGAGGAGTGCATCGAGCGTGGCCTCACGTACAGTGTGCCGCTGAAAGCCAAGATGAAGCTTAGTTGCAAGGATCCCGAGAATGAGGATTTCCAGACAATAGAGCAGCACGTATATCTTGGAATGATACCGTACATGACCCCGAAAGGCACCTTCGTGATCAACGGCGCAGAGCGCGTCGTGGTCTCGCAGTTGCACCGTTCGCCGGGTGTATTTTTCGGTACTCAGTTCCACTCAAATGGTACGCAGCTTTATTCGGCCCGTATCATCCCCTTCAAGGGTTCGTGGATGGAGTTTACAACCGATATAAACAATGTGATGTATGCTTATATCGACCGTAAGAAAAAACTCCCTATCACCACGCTGCTCCGCGCTATAGGCTTCGAGTCGGACAAGGATATCCTCGATATCTTTGAGTTGGCCGAGGAGGTTAAGGTGACTCGCAACAACCTAAAAAAGTTTATCGGCAAGCAACTTGCTGCCCGTGTGGTGGAGGCTTGGACTGAGGACTTCGTGGACGAGGACACTGGCGAGGTGGTCTCAATGGAGCGTACGGAGGTTGTCATAGAGCGTGATGTCGAGCTAACAGAGGAGCATATTGAGAAGATACTGTCGTTGGATGTCAAATCAATCCTTATCAAGACAGAGGATAAAGACGGTATCGACTATTCGGTAATCTATAACACGCTCAAGAAAGATACCGCAAATAATGCCAAGGAAGCCTGTGAGTATATCTATAGGCAGTTGCGTAATGCTGAGCCGCCAGACGAAGAGACGGCACGAAGCATTATTGAAAAGCTCTTCTTCTCGGAGAAGCGCTACGACTTGGGTGATGTGGGACGCTACAGAATAAATACCAAGCTCAACCTTGATGTGCCGGACAATGTTCGTGTGCTCACCAAGGAGGACATCACCTCTATCATCAAATACTTGGTTGAGCTTATCAACCAAAAGGCCGAGGTGGACGATATCGACCACCTGTCGAACCGTCGTATCCGCACTGTCGGAGAGCAACTCTCCAATCAGTTTGGCGTCGGTCTGGCCCGCATGTCGCGTACCATACGCGAGCGTATGAATGTGCGTGACAATGAGTTATTTACTCCTACGGAATTAATTAATGCAAAGACCCTGTCGTCGGTCATTAACTCATTCTTCGGTACCAATCAGCTGAGTCAGTTCATGGACCAGACCAACCCCTTGGCAGAGTTGACGCATAAGCGCCGTATATCTGCTCTTGGCCCCGGAGGTCTGTCGCGTGAGCGCGCTGGTTTCGAGGTGCGTGACGTTCACTACACACATTATGGTCGACTCTGCACCATTGAGACCCCTGAAGGCCCGAATATCGGTCTTATCTCGTCACTGTGTGTGTATGCAAAGATAAATGAACTTGGCTTCATTGAGACCCCGTATCAGCGTGTCGTCAATGGTCAGGTGAAGCTGGACGAGCCTCCTGTGTATCTGTCGGCAGAGGCCGAAGAGAACAAGACCGTGGCCCAGGCAACCACTCCACAAGACGAGAACGGCAACATCACGGTGCCGCGTGTCAAGGCTCGTCGTCAGGCTGACTTCCCCATTGTGGCTCCCGAGGAGATTGACTTAATCGATATTGCATCGAACCAGATCGCATCCATAGCTGCATCGTTAATTCCGTTCTTGGAGCACGACGATGCCAACCGTGCACTGATGGGATCTAACATGATGCGTCAGGCTGTACCTCTGCTCAATCCAGAAATCCCCATCGTCGGTACCGGAATTGAAGAGGCTGTGGCCCATGACAGCCGTGTGCTGCTGAACGCAGAAGCTGACGGCGTGGTAGAATATGTCGATTCCACCAAGATTGTCATCCGCCACAACCGTACTGAGAAGGATCGTCTCGTGTCCTTCGACGACGATATCAAAGAATATAGACTTATCAAATATCAGCGCACAAACCACTCCACTGCCATTAATCTGCGTCCTATTGTCAAGAAAGGCGACAAGGTGAAGAAAGGTCAGGTACTGTGCGAGGGCTATGCCACTCAGGGTGGTGAACTGGCTCTTGGCCGTAACATGATGGTTGCTTTCATGCCTTGGAAGGGTTATAACTTCGAGGATGCTGTAGTTATCTCTGAGCGTGTTGTTCGTGAGGATATTTACACTTCCGTCCACGTTGAGGAGTTCACCCTTGAGGTGCGCGAGACCAAGCGTGGCAATGAAGAGCTGACCCGCGATATTCCCAACGTTGGTAACGACGCCACCAAAGACCTTGACGAGAACGGTATCATTCGAATCGGAGCCGAGGTCAAGGAGGGTGATATCCTCATCGGCAAGATTACCCCGAAGGGTGAGTCCGACCCTACTCCGGAAGAGAAACTTCTGCGTGCTATTTTTGGTGAAAAAGCAGGAGATGTGAAGGATGCTTCGCTCAAGGTTCCGCCTTCGATGCATGGTGTTGTAATCGACAAGAAACTCTTTGCTCGCGTTGTGCGTGATCGAAAGGCACGTGCTAAAGAAAAAGAGCTGCTTGCCAAGCCTGAGGAGGAGTTCCGCTTCGAGTGTGAGGAGCTGAAAGAAAAGCTCATCGCCAAGTTGCTTGTTATCCTCAACGGCAAGGTATCCAACGGTGTGTATACCAACCACCGCGAGGAGCTTATACCAAAGAAGGTAAAGTTCACGGCAAAGACCCTTAAGTCTATAGATTACACTGAGGTTAGCCCCAATAAGTGGACCACCGACAAGGAAACCAACGCCCTCATCAAGGAGCTGCTCAACAACTATAATATCAAGTTCCGCGAGATTAACGGTCGCTTTACACGTAACAAGTTTGCCCTCACCGTTGGTGACGATTTGCCCAGTGGCATCGTCCAGATGGCCAAGGTCTATATAGCCATGAAGCGCAAATTGCGCATTGGTGACAAAATGGCCGGTCGCCATGGTAACAAGGGTATTGTGTCGAAAATTGTCCGTGCCGAGGATATGCCGTTCTTGGCCGATGGTACTCCCGTGGATATCGTACTGAACCCCCTCGGCGTGCCTTCGCGAATGAACCTCGGCCAGATTTATGAAACCGTCCTTGGATGGGCTGGCAAGAAGCTTGGTAAGCGTTTTAAGACTCCTATCTTCGATGGTGCTACGCTGGAGCAGATTAACGGTTACATGCGTGAGGCTGGCCTGCCTGAAAATGGTCGCACTTACCTTTATGATGGCGAGACTGGCGAACGTTTTGACCAGCCGGCCACCGTGGGTTACATCTATTACCTCAAGCTGCACCACATGATTGACGATAAGATGCACGCACGTTCAATTGGTCCTTACTCCCTCATCACTCAGCAGCCACTCGGCGGTAAAGCCAACTTCGGTGGTCAGCGTTTCGGTGAGATGGAGGTCTGGGCTCTTGAGGCTTACGGAGCATCGCATGTTTTGCAGGAGGTGCTCACCGTCAAGAGCGACGATGTTATGGGTCGTGCCAAAGCATACGAGGCTATTGTCAAGGGTGACAATATGCCGGTGCCGGGCATTCCCGAGTCGTTCAACGTCCTCGTCCACGAGCTGCGTGGCCTTGGTCTTGAGGTGACATTTGATTAAATAGGTTCCAAAAAGATAAGTATAGAGAACATGGCTTTTAAACAAGAATCTCAGGTAAAGACCGATTTCAACGCTATCACCATCAGTTTGGCGTCGCCCGAATCTATCAAGCGTCGCTCCTACGGTGAGGTGACCAAGCCTGAAACCATAAACTACCGTACTTACAAGCCCGAGCGTGATGGCTTATTCTGTGAGCGCATATTCGGCCCCACCCGTGACTGGGAATGCCACTGCGGAAAATACAAACGTATCCGTTACAAGGGTATTGTCTGCGACCGTTGCGGTGTCGAGGTTACCGAAAAGAAAGTTCGTCGTGAACGTATGGGACATATTGAGCTTGTCGTTCCCGTTGCTCATATTTGGTTCTTCCGCTCCCTGCCCAACAAGATTGGTACACTGCTGAATATTCCATCTAAGAAGCTTGATCAGGTCATCTATTATGAGAAATACATCGTTCTGCAGCCCGGTAAGGCTATGCTTAACGAGATGCCTGTCCAAAAACTTGATTTGCTTAGCGAAGAGGAATACTACCTCATTCAGGACAGCTTGCCTGAAGATAACGCCCAGTTGCCAGACAGTGATCCTAATAAGTTTATTGCCGGCATGGGTGCCGAGGCATTGTATACTCTGCTCTCTGAACTCGACCTTGATAAGTTGAGTTATGAGTTGCGTGCCAAAGCGTCACATGAGACAGCTGTGGCCCGTAAGCAGGATGCGCTCAAGCGCCTTAATGTTATTGAATCGTTCCGTGAGTCGCAGCGCGCCATGCAGGAACGCGGTATGGACAACCGGCCTGAGTGGATGATTATGAACATCATTCCCGTCATTCCTCCCGACCTGCGTCCTTTGGTACCGCTGGATGGAGGACGCTTTGCCACATCGGACATTAACGAGCTCTACCGTCGCGTCATTATCCGCAATAACCGCCTGAAACGCCTCGTCGAAATCAAAGCCCCGGAGGTCATCATGCGCAACGAAAAGCGTATGCTTCAGGAAGCCGTCGACTCACTGTTTGACAATAGCCGCAAGGTATCCAGTGTCAAAAGTGAAAGCAATAGAGCCCTTAAGTCGCTCTCCGATGCTCTCAAAGGCAAACAGGGTCGCTTCCGCCAGAACCTGCTCGGTAAGCGTGTCGACTACTCCGGCCGTTCGGTTATCGTCGTTGGTCCTGAATTGCGCATGCACGAGTGCGGTCTGCCCAAGGATATGGCTGCCGAACTTTTCAAGCCGTACGTAATCCGTAAACTCCTTGAACGCGGATTGGTGAAGACTGTCAAGAGCGCTAAGAAGATTGTCGACCGCAAGGAACCCGTTGTGTGGGAAATCCTTGAGAACATATTGAAAGGTCACCCCATACTGCTCAACCGTGCTCCTACGCTGCACCGTCTAGGTATTCAGGCGTTCCAACCCAAGCTCGTCGAGGGCAAGGCCATACGTTTGCACCCGCTGGTGTGTACAGGCTTTAATGCTGACTTTGATGGTGACCAAATGGCTGTCCATGTGCCTATGGGTAATGCTGCTATTCTCGAGGCCCAGTTGTTGATGCTTTCCACGCACAACATTCTTAATCCTGCCAACGGTGCTCCTATCACCGTTCCGTCGCAGGATATGGTACTTGGTCTGTATTACATGACTAAGCCGCGCCGTACTACCACTACTGAGACTGTCAAGGGTGAAGGTCAGCGCTTTTATTCCGCCGAGGAGGTTATCATCGCCTACAACGAGAAGCGTGTCGACCTCAACGCTTGCATCAGCGTGCAGATGCCTATTCCCGAAGGTCAAGACGAGTACAGTTATGTTAAGACTGACAAGACCTTCATGGAGGTCATCAAAGACAAGAAGGGCAAGGTCCTTACTGATATCGATTGCACCACTCCAGCTGAGGAGGCTATGCACAGCCGCACTGAATATGAAGTGAAGCGTGATAAAGATGGCAATGTCATCGTGGACAAGAATGGCCACTATATCAAGACAAACCGTCTCCGCACCACAGTCGGCCGAGTTATCTTCAACCAGGTTGTGCCCGGCCAGTACGGTTACATCAACCAGATTATGGGCAAGAAGTCATTGCGCGATATTATCGGTGATATCTTTACCGAATGTGGCAATGCAGTGACTGCCTCTTTCCTTGACGATATCAAGAATATGGGTTATCGTCAAGCTTTCCGTGGCGGTCTGTCCTTCAATTTGGGCGATGTTATCATTCCTGTTGAGAAGGAACAACTTATCGAGAAGGCTAACGAGGAGGTTGAGGAGGTTATGGCTCAGTATGCTATGGGTCTTATAACCAACAACGAGCGATACAACCACGTCATCGATATTTGGACCAACACCAACAACCAGCTCACCGAGACGCTGATGAAGCAACTCAAGGCCGATAACCAGGGCTTCAACCCCATCTACATGATGTATGACTCTGGTGCTCGTGGTAGCAAGGAGCAGATTCGTCAGCTCTCCGGTATGCGAGGCCTTATGGCTAAGCCTCAGAAGGCAGGCAGCGCCGGTAATGAGATTATCGAGAACCCCATTGTGTCCAACTTCAAGGAAGGCCTTTCGGTGCTCGAGTACTTTATCTCCACTCACGGTGCCCGTAAGGGTCTTGCTGATACCGCTCTTAAGACTGCTGACGCTGGTTACCTTACCCGCCGTTTGGTTGACGTTGCTCATGACGTCATCATCACTGAGGAAGACTGCGGTACCCTGCGTGGATTACCTACCACTGCCCTCAAGAAAGGTGAAGATATCGTTCAGAGTCTCGGCGAGAAGATTCTCGGTCGCACCTCAGTCCACGACATCTACCATCCCCAAACAGGCGAGCTAATCGCCCGTGCCGGTGAGGAACTCACCGAAGAGATATGCAAAAAGATTGAAGAGTCTCCCATTGAGGAAGTCGAGATTCGTTCCGTGCTCACCTGCGAGTCTAAGCATGGTGTTTGCGCCAAGTGCTATGGTCGCAACCTTGCCACCGGCAAGATGGTCCAGAAGGGCGAGGCCGTCGGCGTCATTGCTGCACAAGCTATTGGTGAGCCTGGTACGCAGCTGACCCTCCGCACCTTCCACGTCGGCGGCGTGGCCGGTGGAAACATCGGTACCACCTCCAGCCTGCAGGCCAAATATGAGGGCCGCCTCATCATCGATGAGCTCCGCTCCATACCTTATACCGACAATGAAGGCAACAGCTACCATATCGTCATGGGTCGTTCGGCTGAGATGCGCATTGTCGACAACCGCACTGATGTTACTCTCTTCTCGTCACTTCTGCCTTATGGCGCTAAGTTGTACAAGGCCTCTGGCGACCAGCTCCAGAAGGGCGATCTCATTGCCGAATGGGATCCTTACAATGCCGTCATCATCTCCGATGTGGCCGGTAAGGTTGCCTTCGAAAATGTCATTGAGAACGTTACCTACCGTGTCGAGAGCGATGCCCAGACCGGTCTTCAAGATAAGGTGGTCATCGAGAGCCGCCAGCGCACCAAGAACCCGACCCTCAACATCGTCGACAGCGAGGGCAACATCCTCAAGGTTTATGACCTTCCTGTGGGTGCACATATCGGCGTCGACAAGGGTCAGGAACTCAAGGCTGGTGACATCATGGTCAAGATACCGCGTTCCTTCGGCAAGGCTGGCGATATCACCGGCGGTCTGCCCCGCGTCACCGAGCTCTTCGAGGCGCGCAACCCATCCGATCCTGCCATTGTGGCCGAGGTCGACGGCATCGTGTCCATCGCCAAGAAACTCAAGCGTGGCAACCGCGAGGTTACCATCACCTCCAAGACCGGTGAGCAGCGCTCCTATCTCATCCCCACGTCCAAGCAAATCCTTGCTCAGGACAGCGACTATGTCAAGGCTGGTACGCCGCTCTCCGACGGCGCCATCACGCCCAGCGACATTCTCGCCATCAAGGGTCCGATGAAGGTTCAGGAGTACATCGTCAACGAGGTTCAGGAAGTCTACCGCCTGCAGGGTGTGAAGATCAACGACAAGCACTTCGAGGTTATCGTGCGCCAGATGATGCGCAAGGTTGAAATTGAGGATCCGGGTGACACCCGCTTCCTTGAGGGTGACCTTGTCAACCGCCTCGACTTCAACGATGTCAACGACCGCATTTTCGGCATGAAGTATGTCGAGGATCCCGGCGAAAGTACCACGCTCTTCGAAGGTCAGATTGTTACTGCTCGCGAGCTTCGTGACGAGAACTCAGCCCTGCGCCGTCAAGACAAGAAGCTTGTCACTGTGCGTGACGCCCGTCCGGCCACTTGTAAACAGGTACTCCAAGGTATCACCCGCGCCTCGTTGCAGACCAAGTCCTTCATCTCCGCAGCCTCTTTCCAGGAGACCACCAAGGTCCTCACCGAGGCCGCTATCAACGCCAAGCGCGACACCCTCATGGGTATGAAGGAAAACGTCATCGTAGGTCACCTCATCCCCGCTGGTACCGGCCTCCGCGAGTATCAGGACCTCGTGGTTGGCAGTGCCGCCGCGATGAGTGACGACAAGGTTAAGTAATTCACCTGTTTAACAAATCATTTACGGGGTCTCACGACAATGTCATGAGACCCCTTTTCAAAAACAACAAACAATTATGGCAAACCAGAAAGAACAGCAGCAGAACCTTAAGCTCAACATTACGCCCGAAGTGGCCGAAGGCACCTATAGCAACCTTGTGGTCATCAGCCACAACCCCACCGAGATTATTCTTGACTTTGCCCAGATGCTTCCTGGCATCGAAGGCGCTTCCGTGCGCAAGCGCATCATCATGAACCCTATTCATGCCAAACGCACCCTTGCCGCCCTCAACGACAATATCAAGAAGTACGAGCAGCAGTTTGGCACCATTGAGGAGCCTCGCATGCCTATGCAGGGCGATACCGTGCCTTACGACATCATCGGCAAGGCATGAGCCTGAAATGGAAAGTGGAGCTCGGAGAGTGGAAAACTCTCGCCGAACAGCGTGCAGCATCTTACCGCCTACTGGGAGAACTGGTGGGCGGTAATGTTGTTGTCGAGCATGACGCCAACGGTGCACCTTTCCTCAAGGACTATCCTTCGCTCTACATAAGCATAAGCCATTGTTGTGGTGCAGTGGCTGTTGCTGTGAATGACGACGTCGCTGTCGGCATTGATGTTGAAAGCCGTCGCAAGATTGGTGACGGTCTGGTTGGACGTGTTTGCACACAGGAGGAACAATCAGCCATTGGTGCCAGCTCCGACCCCACAATGCAGTTCCTGCATTTTTGGACGCGCAAAGAGGCGGTTCTCAAGATGCGCCATACCGGTATTCAAGGCTTCGGTAGCATGATAGAAGCATCTATGGCTACAGATTGCGTAGTGAAAGAGATAGACTGTGGCAGCGCCGATATTGTAGCTGCGGTGGCCGTCGCTAAGGCCTAATTATGGTCTGGCTACCATCGGTACCTATCTTCACAATACGGCTTCCCTGAGTCTCATTACTGAGAAACTCCTCCAATGGAGGAACGCAATAGTCTACACGTTTCTTTATTTCTTCCCCTATCTCGGCATAATTGCTCGGCGACGGATGCCCAGATAGATTTGCCGAAGTGCTCACTATTGGTGCACCGAGGCGGCGTATCAACTCTTGGCAGAAGCGATGGTTGGGTACGCGTATACCTAAAGAACCGTCGGCAGCGGGCAGATTGTCGGCAACCACATCGCCAACAAGAGGTTGCCAATGCTCTCGCGATAGAATGTATGTCGTGGGCCGTTCTCCGCCCACTACGTTCCACTTTCCGCTTCCCACTAACAAAAGCATGCTCTTGTTGTGGTCGCGCTCCTTGATGGCGTAAATACGTTCCACAGCCTCGCGGTTGCGAGCGTCGCAGCCGATGCCCCAAATGGTGTCGGTAGGGTAGAGTATGATGCCTCCCCTGAGCATCGTTTCAACGGAATATGTTATGATGTCATCACTATTCACGTGTGCAAAAATACAAAAAAAACCGCACATGGTTTTGCTCAATTAACTTTTTTTTGTACCTTTGCACATTAATAATAGGGAACTCTATGTATTAAAATCAGTTAAATAAATTATAAACCAAAACTTTACAACTATGGAGTTTATTACAAACTTGTGGAATGCCAACACCCCGCTGTTTATGCTCGTTGCGGGTCTGATTGTTGTCACTCCATTCATCGTCTTCTATGTGCGCAAGGCACTTAAAGAGCATCCCAAGGGACTTATCCCTGCCGCATTGAGCAACATGGGCGAACGTTTCGGCTACTACATCATGAATGCCGTGCTGACGCTCTTCATATGCTCCAAGTTCGGTGTGCCCGACCAGACGGCCGGCATCATGTTCGCTGGGTTCTATTTCCTAATCTATGTACTCTCTCTGCCCGGCGGTATCATTGCCGACCGCACCAAAAACTACAAAGGTACCATCATTGCCGGTATCATTGTGATGGCTGTGGGATACGCCATATTGTCGGTACCGGTGTTCAGCGGCCATGGTTTCTCGTGGGTCATGGTGCTCACGCTCTGCGCGCTGGTGATTATTGCCTGCGGTAACGGTCTGTTCAAAGGCAACCTGCAGGCTGTGGTCGGTCAGCTTTACGATGACTTCGAAGCCGAAGAGGCCAAGAAAGGTCCCGAGGCACTGGCCAAGGCCAAAGAGAAGCGCGACAGCGGCTTCCAGATTTTCTACGTCTTCATTAACATTGGCGGCGTGATAGCCCCCTTCATCGCCCCCATCATCCGCAACTGGTGGCTTGGCACCAAGGGTTTGGTCTACAATGCCCAGCTGCCCATGCTATGCCACAACTACCTGACCAACAACATGCAGGGAAACGACATGGATAACCTCACCGCACTCACTGCCCAGTATCCCGAGGCGGCCAACGACCTCGGTGCTTTCTGCGACAGCTACATCAATGTTTTCAACACCGGTGTCCACTTTGCCTTCATTGCTTCGGTGATCGCCATGCTCATCTCGCTTGTCATCTTCCTCTGCACCAAGAAGGGCCTGCCCAACCCGGTGAAGAAAGATGCCGCCGCTGCGAATGACACCAAGGAGGTTGTCTACACTGTCGAAGAGAAGGCCGCCATGGCCAAGGATGTCAAGCAGCGCATGGCCGGTCTCTATGCAGTGCTCGGCGTCTGCGTCTTCTTCTGGTTTGCTTTCCACCAGAACGCCGAGTCGCTTTCGCTCTTTGCACGCGACTTCGTCAGCACATCGTCCATCCCCCCCGAGATCTGGCAGTGCATCAACCCGTTCCTCGTGGTCATCCTCACACCGCTCATCATGTGGATGTTTGCCTCCTTTGTGCGTAAAGGCAAAGAGGTGTCCACTCCAAAGAAGATTGCCTTTGGTATGGGCATCGCAGCCTGCGCCTACCTGTTCTTGATGCTGTTGTGCATGTTCACGGGATATCCCAGTGTCGACGAGTTCCGCGGCATGCCGGTTGAGACGGCGTCGGCCATGAAGGTTGGCCCGTGGGCTCTGATTGTCACCTACTTCTTCCTTACCGTTGCCGAGCTCTTTATCAGCCCGCTGGGTCTGAGTTTCGTGTCGAAGATTGCCCCCAAGCATATCCAGGGCATATGCCAGGGCTTGTGGCTTAGTGCCACCGCCATCGGCAACCTGCTCATCCTCCTCGGACCGGTACTGTACAATGGTATGTCCAACCTGTGGATGTGCTGGCTGGTGTTCCTCTTGGTCTGCGCCATTGCCATGTTTGTCATGTTCGGCATGCTCAAGTGGCTTGAGAAGATTACCTCCGAGAAGCAGTAACCCGCTTCTGCGACATAAAACAGAAATCCCCCGCATCGGTTGATGCGGGGGATTTTCTTTCCAATGGCGTCGCTCCGTGTGGAGCTCTTGGCTCGGGCTCTTACTTGTCGAGCTCCTGCTGGCGCAGGTGCTGCACGTAGATGGCCTTCAGATGCTTCTCGCGGTTGATGACGCTGGGCTTGGTGAACTGCTGACGACGGCGCATCTCTTTCACCACACCAGTCTTGTCGAATTTGCGTTTCAGCTTCTTCAGAGCTCTCTCAAGGTTCTCACCTTCTTTGATAGGAACTACGATCATTGCTAATACCTCTTTCTTGTTTTTTTAGGTCCGCTCGCTTGCGCTCGCGGTCCTAAAGGTTAATAATTGATTTATTTAAGACTGTTTGTCTTCTCTTTAGAACATCAGGTGGCCCTGGGCGGCAGCGTCGTTGAGGGCGGCGATGATGCCCTTCTTGTTGATGATGCGCATGCCCTTGGCGGACACTTTCAGCGTAATCCACATATCCTCCTCGGGAATGTAGAATTTCTTGGTCTGCAGGTTGGGGGCGAAGGTGCGTTTGGTGTGGATACGGGAGTGCGACACGTTGTTGCCCACGATTACTTTCTTGCCGGTGATTTCACATTTCTTTGACATTTCTTCTCTATTTTTTTGTTGTTATTTACCTTTGACATTCCGCCTTTTTCCGGGCGAAAACGGCTGCAAAAGTACTACCTTTTTCCGATACGGCAAAAACTTTTGTTGTTCAAAAACAAAGTTTTAAGTTTATTTAACATTTATGTATTTGTATTAGATTGTGTATCAATGGTATATTGTTATTGCCATTCTGTTGTTTAACATACTTTTTTCAGCCACTTATACCCTCCAAAACATCGTTTGTGAATATTTTTATTTGGCCATTTGGGCGTTTTTTTGTACTTTCGCATTCCAATATTTGAACTGATATCAACATTTAATCGATTATGACTGGAGTAAACAAAGTTATTCTTGTAGGCAATGTAGGCAAGAACCCCGATGTGGTGACATTCCCTGCCGAAGGTGCGGCACCCGTGAAAAAAGCTTCTTTCCCCTTGGCAACAACCGAATACCGCCGCAACCGTGATAGCGAACGCGTTGAAATCACCGAGTGGCACAATGTGGTGTGCTGGCGCGGCCTGGCCGATGTGGCCGAGCGCATCCTCACCAAAGGCGCTCAGGTATATGTGGAAGGCCGGCTGCAGAGCCGCACATGGGAAGATAAGGAGGGCAACAAACGTCATGTCACCGAAGTGGTGGCCGACAATCTCCTCCTCCTGTCCAACCGCCAGCGTACTGATGGTGAGAACAGTCACAACAACCCCCTTATTGACATTCTGAACCAGGATACCGAGCCTGTCGGCGACCTGCCGTTCTAACTCCATACATCATTGGTGCCCTGGACCTTGAAGTCCATGGAATACACCTGCCGCGCCATCGGATACCCCAATGCAGGGCAATCCGAAATCGGCGTTGTCCTTTTGATGCCTCAGGAACAAAAAAGGGGGCCGAAATATTCGTGCCCCCTTCGTACCCTCTCCGTATCCCCTCCGACTGTTCTACGGTTGTTCACCGGTTGTTCGACGGTTTAAACCGTTAAACAACCGGTGAACAACCGTAGAACAGTCGAGGCGTGTACGGACCGGCTACGGATGGAAATTAGGTGTTCTGTTTGTTGCTTTATGCTTAATCAAAAGCCGGGCTTGCCGAGCAGATGGAACATGTTTTTCTTGTATGCCTCAACTCCGGGCTGGTCAAAGGGGTTGATTCCGATGGTGTAGCCACTGACGCCGCAGGCAAATTCAAAGAAGTATATAAGTTGTCCGATGGTATACTCATCTATCATGGGTACAGATACTTCCACTACGGGGACGCCTCCGGAGACGTGGGCTGCGATGGTGCCTTCGGCAGCGCAGTCGTTAATCTCGGTCAATGTCTTGCAAGTAAGGTAGTTGATGCCGTCAAGGTTGCGCTCATCGGTGGGCACTGGCACAGTTGCATTGGGCTTGCGTACACGCAGCATTGTCTCCATCATCAGGCGTTCGCCGTCCTGAACATATTGACCCATGGAATGCAGGTCGGTGGTGATGGTTATGCTGTGCGGCAGCAGGCCTTTGCCGTCTTTACCCTCGCTCTCGCCGTAGAGTTGCTTCCACCATTCGGCCACATATCGCATATTGAGCTGGCATCCGACGAGCATCTCCACCTTTTTGCCTTTGCGGTAGATGGCGTTGCGAACGGCGGCATACATCAGCGCGGGGTTGTCCTCAAGGGTGTTGCTGTTGAGGCAGATGCTGCGCATATCGCGTGCACCCTGGAGCAGGCGGTCGATGTCGTAGCCTGCCATCGCAATTGGTAGAAGGCCAACGGGGGTGAGCACGGAATACCGGCCCCCTACGTTATCTGGTATTACGTACATTGGATAACCTTCCTGCATAGCTATTTCGTGAAGGGCGCCGCGTTTGGCGTCGGTTATTGCCACAATGCGCTTCTGCGCCTCATCGTGGCCGTATTTGTTCTCCATGTGTGCTTTCACGATACGGAATGCCACTGCTGGTTCCGTCGTTGTTCCGCTTTTGGAAATGACGCAGGTGGTGTAGTCCACTTTGTCGAGCAGGCTCAGCAGCTGTGCGTAGTAGTCTTCGCCCAGCGTATGGCCGGCATAAACAATGTAGGGCTTCTCGCCGAGGTTCATGGATGCGAACTCGGACTGTAGTGCCTCGATGACCATGCGTGCGCCGAGGTATGAGCCGCCAATGCCCACAACCACCATGACTTGGCTTTTCTTTTGCAGGCGTTGTACGTCGTCTTTCAGGCATCGCAGCATATCATTGTCTATCTCTTCGGGCAGGTTTACCCAGCCGAGGAAGTCGTTGCCGGCGGCATCGCCCTTTACAAGATGCTCCCGCGCGACCAAAACCTCTGGTAACAGGGCGTCGATATCGCCCTTTTTAATGAAGTCGAAAACGTGTCCGACATTTACTTTCAGAGTGTCCATTTTTGTTGTTTTATGTTGATATTTTGTTGATATTTTGGCATTAAAAACTGGCTTTCTCAAAAAAATATTACGCCGTAAGTGCAATATTTTCTTCACATTAACGCAAAGTGAAAAAAAATATTTTTCATGAATGAAAAAATATATGTAATTTTGCAACCCGTTAGAGCATAGAAATATCGTAAAGATAATAAATAAATACTATTGAAAATATGATGAAAAAAGTTATCAAGATTGCAATGGTCATGTCACTTATTGTGACATCCATGTCTGCATTTGCCCAGAACAATGGTAAGCCGGAGTATCCGCGCTATGGCTTCTGGAGCAACTGGTCGATCGGTGCTTCGATTGATCTTAACAACCAGGCCCGTATGGGTGGTTTCAGCTTTGGCGACAAGTGGCTCGTATCCACAAACGCCGGTATGGACATCTTCGCCCAGCAGAAACTGAACCACGCCTTTGACTGGCGTATCCGTTTCGGCTTCCCCAGCTTCGGCACTCCTCACTGGGGCGATGTTAAGGGTGCAGAGAACACTACGTATGCCATGGATCGTCATGCTTCGCTGACTCTCGACATTCTGTGGTCCATCAACAACTCTCTCCTTGGCTATGATCCTGACCGCCGTCTCAACCTCTACATCTTCGCTGGTGGTGGTCTTGGTTTCAGCTTCAACCAGGCTGAGTCCATTATCGACTACGGTACTGTCGGTATCACCCTCGACGGTGGTGTCGGTGTGAGTTATCGCTTCGGTGATCCTCATCACATCTTCTTCGAGTATGGCTACGACATCAACGGTGATGCTCCCTCGCCCAAGACCTTCTTCTCTGCCGACCTGCACCACACCAACCGTATCTTCCGCCTCGGTTACTACTACTGCTTCGGTGTGACTGCTGCCGACCAGGCCGTTGCCGCTCAGAAAGCTATGCTGACTCAGGAAAACTTCGGTGCCCTCAATACTCAGGTCAACAACCTCGAGAACCAGGTTGTCGCTACCCGCAACAACGAGAAGAAACTCGAGAACCGCATTGCAGAACTTGAGGATCAGCTCGCCGAGGCCATGGCCAATCAGGGCAAGGGTGGCAACAGCGCCGCTGCCGACAGCCTGCAGGCCGTCATCGACCAGATCAAGGCCGACCAGCTCAACTTCTACGCCATGCCCTTCTCTGTCCAGTACGGTGTTGATGAGTGGAAGGTCTCCGATGAGGAGATGGACAAGGTCAAAGCTGTCGCCCGTGTGCTGAAAGACAATGGCGATGTCAAGATTATGGTGGTTGGTTTCGCCGACTACACCGGCAGCGACCAGTACAACATGAAGCTCTCCGAGAAGCGTGCCAACGAGGTGAAGCGCCTCCTTGTCAAGAAGTATGGTATTGCTGAGGATCGCATCTCTACCGATTATAAGGGTAAGAGCGTTGCCTTCGGCGACATCCAGTACGCTCTCAACCGTCGTGTCAGCTTCTACCGTGTGATTGAATAGTTTAATTAGGTAATGCATAAAAAGGGGGGCTTCCATCAGGAAGCCCCCCTTTTTTATATATATGTATAGTGGTCAGTCCGGAAGTACGCGATATTCCACTCGGCGGTTGTGGCTGCGTCCTTCCGGTGTGGTGTTGCTATCTACCGGCATTGTTTTACCGAATCCTTTTGTCGTGAGCCTGTGTGGCGCTATGCCTTTGCCTGTCAGATATTCTGCTACGGCGGCGGCACGTGCTTCCGACAGCTTCATATTGAAGTCGGCTGTGCCCTGATTGTCGGTATGTCCGCGCAGTTCTATGCGCATCTCCGGGTGCGCTTGCAGGGTCTCCAACAGACGATGCAACTCATTGTATGATTGTGGGAGTATATCACTCTTCCCGGTGGCGAAATAAATGCCGTATAAGGTCTTCACCTCACCGGCTTTGGGCGCGGGCTTTTCTTGGGGAGCCTCGGCGTATTCTGCTTGGTCAAGTGATACAACACTGACATCATCTATATAGTAGTATGCACCTTGCAGTACGGCATTAGGGCTTTCGGTAGATGTTACGGTACTATGGTTGAAGTCTGCAAAATTGCCTATTGTAAGGAACCGCTCCCCGCCTTCGGCAACAATTTCACCGGTTATCTCATGCCATATCTTACTGTCTGACAGTACGCTGTCTTTGGTATTGACTATTTGTGGCTGAAGGTAGGTGGCAATCGTGACATTCTCCAGTTCTTCGTTTTCCGAAGCCTCACGTTCCATCAGTATGTCCCACGATGTTGTGTCAGCAATCATTTCATGTGTGAAAAGAGCCCCTATTGTGGCCACGGCAAGTGGTGACTTGTCGGCCAAGCTGACCCAGAAGCTTACGCGGTAGCGATGTCCAGCCTCCAACGGTTGTTTTAGTTCGGTCTGCAGGTATTCGCGGTAGTTTGCTTGCGAACAGTATATTCCGCAGTAAGCCTGTCCGTTGTGTGCTGTCTGGTAGCCCATCTTGTTGCGTGGTACAGTGCAGTCTCGTGAACCGCAGGCGTTGAAATAGTCGCTGCTGCCTTTGGTAGGTTGCCACCAAGCCTCAACGTCTGTCATCACTCCCAATGCGTCAATCTTTTGCGGACAATGGCGGTATTCTTCAAACGAATGGTTATGCACCAGGTTATCAGGCGCTTGTGCCTTAGCTGTGCCTATGTGGAGCATCAATAAGGCTGCGACGGTTGTCCAGCGGTGTATCATTCTTTCCCGATTGTGCGCATCATGCTTGTCCACAGCAGGTTGGCAGTCCGCTCCCAACTGTATAGTGTACGTTGTCCACGTCCCTTCTCTATCAATTCTTCACGGACTTCAGACTGTCCTATCTTGCTGATAGCATGTGCTATGTCTTCTGGAGAGGTGGGGTCTATGTATAGCACGGCGTCGCCACCGACCTCGGGCATAGAGGTGGTGTTGGAGCAAATTACGGCTGTCTCGGCATACATGGCCTCGAGTATTGGGATGCCAAAGCCCTCAAAGTATGATGGATAGACCAATGCTTCGGCGGCTGACACCAGTGCTGCAAGCTCGTCGGCATCAACGTGGCCAGGCATTATCACGTCCTCTTTGTGCGACATATTATCGTAGGCCTCGGCCAATTCGTCCTGCCACCACACACGGCTACCCACAACGACGAGCTTCAAAGTGCTTGGTTCCATGGTTTTTACGCGGTCGAAAGCTATGATCAGGTTGGCCAGATTCTTGCGTTTTAGGATGGTACTTACGAAAATGATGTAGCGGCATCCATTGGTGAATCGCTCCCTTGTTTTCGTTTTCTCCTCCTCACTATGGGGACGGTAGCAAGGATGAGAGCCGTCGTAGACCACGTCGATCTTGTCCGATGCCACGCCGTAGGTCTCCGCGATATCCTTCTTCGAGTATTCCGACACTGTTGACACACGTGTGGCATTCTGCGCAAAGAGCTTGAACCAGTGTGTCATATATCTCTGGTGCGACCCTTTCAGGTTGCCTGTGGCGTGCTCGAAGTTGAGGTCGTGAATCACCGTCAGCGTCGGCACTTTGGGGTGCAACGGCATCATGCCGTCCGGTGACACGTAAAGGTCTATTTTATACTTCTTTAAAGCGAACGGTACTGCCCATTCGAAGAACATGTACCACAGCACCGGATGTCGTGCCTGTGGGCACAACACCACGGGAACTACGTTGGACGCAAAAATAAATTCAGGGTCGGGCTTGCGGTCGAAGAGGAAGTAGAAAGTGTGCTCCGGGTGAGAACAGACAATGCGCCGCATGGACTCGGCAGTAAACCAGCCTATTCCGTCCATTTTGCCCTTCAGCAGCAGGCGTGTGTTTACAGCGATACGCATGTGTCAGCAAGCATGTATCGTACGGTCTATCACGCGCGGGAAATATTCTTTCTCCAGCAGGTGTATTTTGGCTGCCAGGGTGTCGGGAGTGTCGTCTTTGGTGACGCTGCAACGCGCTTGTTCCAAGATAGTTCCACGGTCGTAGTTCTCGTCCACGATGTGTATGGTGATACCGCTCTCGGTCTCGCCTGCGGCAACGACGGCCTCATGCACGTGGTGTCCGTACATGCCTTTGCCGCCATACTTGGGTAGCAGGGCAGGGTGGATGTTTATTACGCGCTGAGGGTAGGCGTCGAGTATCGGCTGCGGAACCAGCCATAGAAATCCGGCCAGGATGACCCAGTCGGCCTGCTTCTGGCGCAGGTAGTCGAGCACGGCGCCGGTCTCGTAGAAGTCCTTGCGTCCGAAATACCGGGCTTCGATGCCGAGGTTGCGTGCGCGCTGTGCAATGTAGGCGTCCTTTACATTATATATAATAGAGACAACCTGCACGTCGTCCCTGCCGGCGAAGTATTCGCTGATTTGTTGTGCGTTGGTGCCGTTGCCCGAGCCGAGAATGGCCAGTCGGATAGGTTTGCTCATAGAGGGAATGCTATTTCATTTCGGACTGCAAAGATACGCATTATTTTCGACATGGCACAAAAAAAGTGACAGCAAGCCGTACCCAGTCCGTACCCGCTCCGTCTGTTCTACGGTTGTTCACCGGTTGTTCGACGATTTAAACCGTTAAACAACCGGTGAACAACCGTAGAACAGACGGAGCAGGTACGGGGCGACATCGGCGCTGCAGCGGAATGTGGCCGGGGCGGGAATGCAGCGGGGTGGCTGGGGCGACGTCTGATGGCCGATTGTTAATCGGTTGATTGACAGCGGAAAATTGTTATATTTGGGGTCTGAAGTGAAGCGACTGGCGGAAAAGCGCTGGAAAAAGGAGGAGAAAGGTACTTTGGGGATGTGAAAAAACGACGATGCGACGGCGGAAAAGTTAAATTTTTTTAAAATACAGGCTCTTTTGTATCAGCGTCTTAACAAGGAGGTGTGCAAATTTGAATGTTAAATATTGTTCCCATGTCGGAAATTTTTTGTTTCTTTGCAGCCGATTTAACTTTAAAATTAGAAGAAAATGTCAGAAATTGCAACCAAAGTTACGAGTATCATCACCGACAAACTTGGTGTTGAAGAAAGTCAAGTTGTTCCCGAAGCCAGCTTCACCAACGACCTTGGTGCCGACTCTCTGGACACTGTCGAGCTGATTATGGAGCTTGAGAAAGAGTTTGACCTTTCCATTCCCGATGAGGAAGCCGAGAAGATCGTCACCGTTGGCGACGCTATCGCTTTCATTGAGAACGCCAAGAAGTAACTCTTCTTATCATTATTGGAATGTTGAGACGATGGAGCGCGGCGCACGCCGGGTTCCACCGTTTCAACCTTTCAGTATGGTCAACCAATTCAAGAACCAACCCCAAAAGATATGGAGTTGAAACGTGTGGTTGTTACCGGTCTGGGTGCGCTGACACCGGTGGGTAACAACGTTAGTGAATTGTGGGAGAACCTCATCGCGGGCGCCAGCGGTGCAGGGATGATTACACATTTTGACGCCACGAAGTTCAAGTGCCGCATAGCAGCGGAACTCAAGGGTTTCGACCCGCTGAACTACTTTGACAAGAAAGAGATGCGCCTGCTCGACGGTTACACCGTGTACGGGCTGGTGAGTGTCGACGAGGCCATGCGCGACGCGGGTCTGGCCGACGAAAATATCGACAAATCGCGCTTCGGAGTGGTATGGGGCTCCGGCATGGGTGGTGTAACCTCTCTGCAGGATGAGATAATGGAGTATGCTGTCAACGGGCGTACACCGCGTTTCAGCCCCTACTGGGTGCCGAAGGTTATAACCGACATCTGCGCCGGCCAGATAGCCATCCGCTACGGTCTGCGCGGCCCCAACTATTGCACCGTTGCGGCGTGTGCCTCATCGGCAGCAGCCATCAGCGATGCGTTCAACTTGATACGCCTCGGCAAGGCCGACATGATGATTGCCGGCGGCAGCGAGTGCGCTGTGACGGAAGTGGGCATAGGCGGTTTCGGCAACATGAGAGCGCTGTCTACGCGCAACGACGACCCGTGGACGGCTTCGCGTCCGTTCGACCTCGACCGTGACGGTTTTGTGCTTGGCGAGGGTGCCGGCACGCTGGTGCTCGAGAGCCTGGACCATGCTCTTGCGCGTGGCGCCAAGATTTACGCAGAACTGACCGGTGCCGGTCTTTCGGCCGACGCTTATCATATCACCGCCTCGCACCCCGAGGGCCTTGGTGTCATCGATGCCATGCGTCAGGCTGTCGAGGAGTCGGGTATGAAAATTACGGATGTGGACCATATCAACACCCATGGCACATCGACACCTATAGGCGATATCTCTGAACCCAAGGCCGTTATGGGTCTGTTTGGAGACCATGCCTATAAGATGGCTCTCAACTCGACCAAGTCGATGACGGGTCACCTGCTGGGTGCCGCCGGTGCGGTGGAGGCCATAGCCACCATCCTTACCATCAAGAACGGAATGGTGCCTCCGACCATAAACCACTTCCACGATGACCCCCAGATACCCGCACTGGACTTCACCTTCAACCATGCAAAGAAGCGCGAGGTGACGTTTGCCTTGAGCAATGCCTTCGGTTTTGGCGGTCACAACGTCTGTCTTGCTTTCAGAAAATACTGAGCCGTGTTGCTGTTCGCCGAGAAGAAGGAAAGGCCCGAGTTCTATCGTTTCTTCAAGAACGTGCTGGGTTTCACACCCCGGCGCACGGAGTTGTACCACACGGCGTTCATACACCGTTCGGTGTCGGCCATTACCGAAGGGCACCGCACCAACAACGAGCGCCTGGAATACCTCGGCGACGCCATATTGGGCTCTGTTGTGGCGGAGTACCTATACAAGAAGTACCCCCTCAAGGGGGAGGGTTTTCTCACCGAGATGCGGTCCAAGATAGTGAGCCGCAAGAGCCTCGGGCAGCTGGCGCGCAAGATAGGCATGTTGGAGCTCATAGAGCACCAGCGCGGTACCGAGGGGGCTTTCAAGTCGCTTGGCGGCGATGCCTTCGAGGCCCTGATAGGCGCCATATATCTGGAGCGAGGCTACCGCTTCACCCGCAAGGTTATCATCAACAAACTGTTGTGCACATATATCGATGTCGACGAGGTTGCCAAGACCGAATGGAACTTCAAGAGCAAGCTCATCGACTGGGGTCAAAAGAACCACAAGAAGGTGACATTCGAGATAGTGCGTAGCGTAGTGCGTGGCCATTCGGGGCGCCGCGAGTATGAATGCCGTGTGGACATCGACGGACAGCCTCAACAGTCGGCCATAGAGTACACCATCAAGGCTGCCGAGCAGCTTGCCGCCGAGAAGACCTACAAGGCATTGGCTCAGGCTGGAAACACTATGAATGAGGTGGCCGAATAGGCCATTTTAACTATTTTTAATATTTGGGTTTTGTAATGTTTGGAAAAAAGCGTACCTTTGCAAAAGGGACATAATGTTCTTTTGGTATATAAAAAAGGCAGTATCAATCAATTAAATATCAAATTATGAAAAAGAGTATTCTTGTTATCGCCACCGCAGTGGCTTGTATGTTGGGTTTCAGCGCCTGTGATGGCAATGAGGCTCAGTTACAGAACCAGCTTCAGCAGTATGCCGGCAGCGATCTGCTCGGACATATCTATCTGTTGCCTTCGGAGCCCCAGAACGGCGCCATGTTCCAGTACAACCATTCTGCCGTGAATGTGGACACGATGAAGTTCAAATCGGCCATGTGCAATGCCAGCTTCACTTATGAAGGAGAGATGACAGACTCCGCTGTTGTCGTGGATGCCGGCGCTCTGTTCTTTGGCAGCTATACCGACATCATTGCCGAGGGTACAGTCAACATCCAGTTCCCGATGATTGGCATCAATCTGCGCGATACGATGCCTGGTGACTACACCATCTCCGTGCCGACCGGTGACTTTAGTTTCATCGAGGACCTCAACGAGCACAATTGGAGCTACTACCTTACCAACAACGACATCCAGTACGGCAACATGATGGTTGTGGCCGTCAGCGAAGATGACTACTACATCTGCTATGAGGGTATCATCCACATCTCTGAGTTCTCCACCGTGGGCACCATTGTGAGAGGCGCTGTCCAGAATGTCAAGGCCTTCTATGTCACCAAGCAGCAGCTTGAGCTCCTCCTCGCCATTCCGGAGAGTGCGCGTGAAGCTCTGACCCACTATCTGCCGACCATCACCTTCAACGGTGAGATCTCGAGCCGTCGTGCAAATATCGAGCAGATTGTTGACGAACTCGAGGATATGGAGTAATGTCATGAAGGCGGTGCTTGCGGTGGCGCTGATTGCGCTGTGCGGCACAGCCTATGGACAATACCAAAACACCGCCCATAGCGCCCGTAGTAGCGCTATGGGCGGTTGCATTGTGCCCGACGACACGGTGCGTCGGCTGACGGTGGACTACCGCCGCACGTACATGTTGGCAGAGATGTCCGACAAAGGTGTGGAGGCGGTATGGCCGACAGGTCGAATAGGTATAGCCGGTGCCTCGTATAGTCGCTACGGCAGTAGCGGATATCGCGAGCAGAACGCAACGGCCGGCTATGCACTACGTGTGGCACCGTGGCTAAAAGTTGGCGTGGCAGCGCATTATATGCATGTAGGGACTTCCGATGCCTACTACGAGCCAAAACAATGGCTTGCTGCTACCGCCGGAATGCAGGCCACGCTTGATGGCCGTCTGTATTTTACACTGCTTGGTGGCACGCGTCCATGGGCTATCCAACGCCCTTGGCGTGCACATGCACAGGTGGCTTACAGGCCGGTAAGTCAGGTGCTGGCTGTTGTGGAGGCAGAAAGCGAGGATCGCATCAGGATGCGCTTCGGCATGGAATACAATTATAGTTGTCTGCTTTTTTTCCGTGCAGGATTTGCCACGAACCCGTTGACTGCGGCATTTGGATTGGGGGTGAAATACCGGTGGCTCAGCATTGACATTGGTGTGGAAACCCACAGGGTTCTCGGTATGACTCCGCATACATCGTTGACGCTATGGCTATGAGATGGTGGCTCATAATAATCATGACGTTGATACCGTTGTCCGCAATGGCACAGGTCGACGATGCCATAGAGCAATGGATGCAAGAAGATGTATCCGAAGACAATGCTGCTGCGGCTGCCGATATGATTATGCAGTTGAGCGTTGATCCGGTGAACATTAACGATACTGCTGCAGTGCGTGATTTGCCCCTGATGACGCCATTCCGATACCGCGCACTGTGCAATTACATAATACTCTACGGGCAGCTGATGTCTACCAAGGAGCTGGCTTTGATACCGGGCTTTGACAGTATGACAGTAGCACTGCTGACAACGATAACCAAGGCCGAGCCATACGACGGGCGTGCAAAGTTCTGCTGGTGGCAAGGGCGCCACAATATAGTCACTGGAGTAGGTGGCACAATAGAGCAGGCTGCTGGTTACCGGGACGGTCGATATGAAGGCGACAACCTACGTGCCATGTTGTGCTACAACTACAACTATCGTAACAAGGTGAGTGTGCGTCTGGTGGCCGACAAGGATCCCGGCGAGGCATGGGGTAAGAAAAATTTCTATGGCTACCACTTGATGATCAGTGATATTGGTCGGTTGGAAAAGTTTATTGTGGGGCGTTATGGTCTGCAGTTTGGCCAAGGTCTCACTATGTGGACAGGTTTCAAGCCATTCAATATCATGGGTGCTACGCCCGAACGGTTCGGTACAGGTGTGCGTCCGGCCAGCGCAATTTATGAGACCGATTATTTGGAGGGCGCTGCTGCCACTGTAAGTCTATGGCGCAACATGCATCTCTCGGCCTTTGCATCCAAGGTGCAGGGTGAGGCTTTGGCGGGAGGACATATCGAGTGGAGGAGCGGTAATCTTGTGACAGGTGTCACGGTGGCGGCTATGCGTTTTGATGACAGTCTGGAGTTTCGAGACTACGTGTACAACCAGACGCGCTTCCGCGGACAGCGACTTTTAAACGGCGGAGTGGATGCCACATGGCAATGGCGCCGACTAACGCTCTATGGGGAGGCTTCAGTGGACGACGAGTGGCATCCGGCAGCCTTGTTGGGTGCCACATTGACGCCCTCGTCGTTTAACCGCTTCGGTGTAAGTTACCGTTACTATCACCCACTTTACCATAACATTCATGCACAAAGTTACTCAATAGGGACCACGCAAGGCGAGCAAGGTGTGTCATTCGACGCAGCAACGCAGTTGCCATGGAGTATCAATATGTTGGCAAGTGTTGATTTGCATTGCTTTGAGTCGTTGCGCTACGGCAGTTACAGTCCGTCGTCAGGGGCGTGGCTGCGTTTGCAAGTGAGTAGGCAAATAGGGCATTGTATGCAACTTGCGATACGCTACACTGACAGATTGAAAGAACGTAATATTCCAAACATAGACAGCACGTTGTATCTTGGAGAACAGACTGCACGACGACAGTTGCAGGGGGAACTGAGAACCAGTTTGGGAGCCTGGCTGCTTATTACGCGTGCCATGTATGCGCGTTTCGACAGCGAAAATGTAGATGCCCAGAAAGGGTGGCTGGTGTCGCAGGCGGCGCGTTATTCGAAAAACGCCCTGCAAATCACAACGGGAGTGGCCCTCTTTAATGTTGATGGCTATTATGCACGTTTCTATTTGAGCGAAAGTTGTTTGCAATACGCATGGAGCATTCCAATGCTCTACGGCAGAGGCTTGAGAGCCCATATGGTGGTGCGGTGGAACATAAACGAGAACTTCTCGCTGGCAGCAAAATATGGTATTACACGTTATTACGATCGGGACAGTGTTGGCAGTGGCGTCGATGAGACAGAGGGGCCTGCCCGCCAGACATGGTTTGTCCAGTTGCGTTTGAAATTATAAATATCAAGGCAATAAAACGGCAATAGAGGCGTTATTAGATGTATGAAAGTGCTTCTGCTTGGCGCCACGGGTCTGTTGGGCCATAATGTGTTGAGCCGTCTGGTGGCGGAGGAGCACAGTGTGGTTGCTCTGGTTCGCCGTTCGGGAGGCATCAGGTTGCACGGTGGCGGTTGGCAAGAGATTGTCGGTTCGCCATTGGACTATGAGACACTGTGCCGGGCTGCCGAAGAATGTGATGCTGTGATAAACTGTGCAGGCATTACAGATATGTCGATAGGCAAGCTCGAAGACTATCTGCCGGTGAACAGGGATCTGCCCCGGATGGTGGTGAGAGTGATGGAAGAGCATGGAATCAGGCGGTTAGTGCATGTCTCGACGGCAAATACCATTGGCTATGGCAGTGCCGGTAATCCGGCCAACGAGACTATGCCGATGCAGGAACCGTTCAGCAGTAGCCATTATGCTTTGAGCAAGAGTATGGGAGAACAGGCTGTAATAGAGACGGCAAGGTGCCATCCGGACTGGCATGCGGTGGTGATTAATCCGGGCTATATGCTTGGGGCGTGGGATGTAAAGCCTTCATCAGGAAGGATGCTGCAACTGGCATACAACAAGAGTGTTGCATTTGCGCCGAAGGGTGGGAAGGCATTTGTCGCCGTGCAGGATGTGGCGGAAGCTGCGGTGAATGCGCTTACAAAGGGAGAGAATGGTGAGAAGTATATTGCTACAAATAGTAAAGGTTGCCTGTCTATCAGCGAGTTGTATAGGTTGCAGGCACGTGTGATGGGTTACCGCCAAAAGATTGTGACACTGCCCGACTGGATACTGGCAATCGCCGGCAGGGTAGGGGATACGCTGCGGTGCTTGGGTATAAGAACAGAGGTATCGACACATAACGTGAGGCAACTTATGGTGATGGAGTATTATGACAATAGTCATGGAATAATGGATTTATGCTATCATGAGACCCCAATATCCGAGGCTATTGTGCAGTTCAACCGATGGATAGAAGAGAACAAACAAAAATAGCAAGATATGAAACAGTTACATGCAATCATACTGTTGGCAGTTGCATTGCTGGCAGGTTGTAATAGTCCTGAGACCAAGGCGCTTGGGAAGCGTAGCTCATCGGGCAAGACTTGTGAGGTGCTAATCGCTGCCGACAAGGGGCTGTACACGGGTGCGACTTTGGCACTTATCGACTCAATCTTCCGCGCTCCACAGGAAGGGCTACCTCAGAACGAACCGCGATTCGATGTGGTCAATGTGCCAGTGTCGTCGCTGCACAACACACAGATGTTCAAGATGCATCGCAATGTGGTTATATGTGATGTCAAGGGTGACAACCCTGATAAGTTCTATATACATCATGACCAGTGGGCAGAACCCCAGACGGTGATAGACATTGCCGCTACAAGTGAGGCCAGTTTGTGCGAAATGTTGCGCAAGCATGCAGGCCGTATAGTCGAGGAGATATACAGGGATGAATACCGCCGTATGGATAATGCCTTCTACAAAGACCGCAATGTGGAATTGATGCAGAAGGTTCAAGACAAATATGGCTTCAGCCTGACTTTGCCCAAGGAGTTCTCATGGGCTAAAGACGACGGCGACTTTGTATGGTTGCGCAAGGAGACAAAGGACTTCGGTCTTGGTGTTTTGGTGCAGGTGATGCCCTATAGCGACGAACGTCAATTCGACACCGCCAAGATTTGGAACCGTCTTGACACAATGATGAGGCGTGAGGTGCCGGGACCAGAAGAAGGTAGCTATATGGGTACCGAGCGGAGGGTGGCGTTGGAGAGTCGTGTGGTGGACTTCGAGGGTGCGAAATATTGCATTGAGACCCGGGGACTGTGGCGTTTGTTCGGAGACTTTATGGGAGGTCCCTTCGTGAGCTACTGCCTGCTGTCGCCCGATGGCAAGCAGATTGTTGAACTCACAGGTTATGTATATTGTCCGCGCTTCAATAAGCGCGACTACCTGATGCAAGTGGATGGTATCTGCCGTTCGATAAAATGGCCGCAGGGTGAATAAACACCTTTGCATATTTCTGCTGACTGCAGCACTGTCTGTGGGCGCTGTCGCACAGAGCATAGATTTCTTGCGGCAGAGCGAGATTGTGCTGTACGGAGGAACAATGAATTATATTGGTGACCTTAACAACCAGTCGGCTTTCTCGACGTTGCATGCTGCCGGCGGTGTTGGTTTAAGGACACGATTGGACAACAGGTGGGCGGTAAGAGTTGGGGCTGAATATGGGAGTATTTCGTGCGAGAAGGACTATATTGTGCGGCGCAATTTGAACTTCAGGAGCAATATCATCGAGGTGGATGCTTTGGTGGAGTTTAACTTCCGTCCTTTTGGCCCAGGTGCTACGGAGAGCGCATGGACACCGTACATCTTTGGTGGTATAGGTGTGTTCCACTTTAATCCTATGGCACAGTATTATGACAAGGATGACAATATGCAATGGGCAGCATTGCAGCCCCTTCACACAGAGGGACAAGGTACATCGCTGTACCCTAACAGGCGCCCATATGCACTAGTACAGCTTTGTATGCCATTTGGCGTTGGCGTTAAAGTCAGGCTCAACAAGACATTCTCGCTTACGGCGGAATATGGTTTCCGTATGACATGGACTGACTACTTGGACGATGTGAGCACTACATACGTGGGCAGCACATTGCTTGAGGCCGAAGTGCTTGAGGGAGAGATGGCGGCCCGTATGGCTGACCGCAGCGGTGAAGTGGAGGCGGGATATGTGAATGCCTCCGGCATCAAAAGAGGTGACGATGCACTGAATGATTGGTATGCGTTCATGAATGTATCCATTGGTGTGAACCTGGAGACCTTATTGGGATGGACGCGCTCTAAACGTTGTAAATTATAAAGCGATATGACAATAAGGGAACAGATAGACATGAACCGCGTGCCACAGCATGTGGCAATAATCATGGATGGTAATGGCCGTTGGGCCATGAAACAGAAGCACGAGCGTATTTTTGGGCACAACAATGCCATCACTGCTGTGCGGCATGCCGTGGAAGCAGCCGTGGAACTTGGTGTGCGGTATCTTACGCTCTATACTTTCAGCACCGAGAACTGGAACCGGCCGCAAGCCGAAGTCGACGGGCTTATGGAGTTACTGATTAAGGCGGTAAATGATGAGACCAAAACTCTCATGGAAAACAATGTGCGTCTTATGACCATCGGTGATATTCAGCGCATCCCGGAACGGTCGCGCAAGGTGCTCCAGGGTTGTATAGACAAGACGTCGGCCAATAGCGGCACAACGCTGATATTGGCATTGAGCTACAGCGCGCGTTGGGAGATGGCGGAGGCAATTAAACAGATTTGTCGTGAGGGGCTGAATCCGGAAAGTGTCGACGAGGAGACGCTGCGCGGCTATCTTGCTACACGCGACTACCCAGACCCCGACCTGCTTATTCGTACCGGCGGAGAGTTGCGTATAAGCAACTTCCTGTTGTGGCAGATGGCATATACGGAGCTTTATTTCATCGATTTGCTTTGGCCTGATTTCCGTCATGAGGACTTCTATACTGCGGTGGTGGATTTCCAAGGGCGTCAGCGTCGTTTCGGAAAAACAGAAGCCCAGGTTGAAGGGAAATAAAAAAAATATTTGCGCGTAATATAATAAATCATCACCATTTGAGTTATTATATGGTTGTCGGGTGGTCTGACGACATGCCAAACTATAAATGATGAAACAAACGAAACGACTGCTACTATTTGCAATGTTTCTGATGCTCAGTGGCTTTGTGCTGAGAGCGCAGACTGTTGTCGGTGGTGGCGATGGATACGACCTGGATTATCTTACTCCAAAGACATACGAGATAGGCGGTATAAGTTATGAAGGTGCCGACAACTTCGATACTCGTGTAGTGCAGCTTGTGGCCGGCCTACAGGTAGGCGATCGTATCAAGGTGCCGGGCGACAAGGTTTCTGCTGCTGTGGAGAACCTTTGGAAGCAGGGTATGTTCGAAGATGTGCAGGTGCGTGTAAGCCGTATACAAGGCAATATCATTTTCCTCAAGATAGTGCTCAAGGAACGTCCACGTTTGGAGAAGTTTTCCTTCACTGGGGTGAAGAAAGGTGAGGCAGACAAGCTGCGTGAAGAGATAAAGATAGCTAACGGCGAGGTGGTTACAGAGAACATGCTCCGTACCTCGGTAAACAAAATCAAGGGCTATTACATAGATAAAGGCTATACCCGTGTGGCGGTCAATCCAACCACGGAACAGGACACCAATGGCCGTGTTACGGTTACTTTTAATGTCAATCGTGGTAAGGTCGTCAAGATAGACAGCTTGATTTTCGATGGTAACGAGCAGGTGAAGACCATCACGCTGCAGAGCAAGATGGAGAAGACTCACGATGTCCATTATTTCTGGAAGTTACGCTTCTGGACCAAGGCTTTCTGGAAGAAGAGCCGCTATATTGAGAGCGACTTCCGCGAGGATCTGGACAAGGTGATAGCCTACTACAACGAGCAGGGCTTCCGTGATGCTCGCATTATCAGTGACACTGTTTGGGATGTGCCGCAAACCGACGGGGAAAGTAAGACATCTAAGCAAGATCTTGTTAAGGTTAAGGTGAATGTATACGAAGGCCAGCGTTTCTTCTTCCGAAATATCACCTTCACTGGCAATACCGTCTATAGTGACGAGCTGCTGCACAGGGCTATGCGCATCAATAAGGGTGACCCATACAACAAGAAGGAGCTGGATATGAACATCAGCTATAATCCGTCGGGAACGGACATCACGTCGCTCTATATGGATAATGGCTATCTCTTTTTCCGTGCCACTCCAGTCGAGGTTGCTGTGGATGGCGATTCTATCGATATCGAGATACGCATTGTCGAGGGCAAGCAGGCCCGTATCCGCAATGTTTCGGTCGAGGGTAATACAATCACTAACGACAAGGTCATCATGCGCGAGCTACATACTCGCCCCGGCGACCTCTTTAGTCGCGATGCCATCATCCGTAGCCGTCGCGAGCTTGTGACGCTCGGCTACTTCAAGGAGGAGAGCATAATCCCCGAACCTAAGCCCAACGCCGATGACGGCACCGTGGATATTGTATACAAGGTTGAGGAAGGCTCCACCAGCCAGCTTAACCTGCAGGGCGGATACGGTGGTGGAATGGTTATAGGTCAGATTGGCGTTCAGCTCAACAATTTCAGCATCCGCAATATCTTCAACAAGGATGCATGGGCACCACTTCCCGCCGGCGACGGACAGAAGCTGGGTATCAACGCTGTTACCAACGGTACGCATTACTATTCCCTCAGCGCTTCGTTTACTGAACCTTGGCTGGGCGGTCATCAGGCACAGTCGCTCACGGGCTCTATCTATCATAATATGTACAGCAACGGCTTCTACTATGGACGAGACAACGCCAACTACTATAGTCTCCAGATTACCGGTGCTGGCGTGAGTTTCTCCAAGCGCTTGAAATGGCCCGATGACTACTTTATTGTCAGCCATGGTATCAGCTACAAGCACTATACGTTGGTCAACTATCATAATCTCACCTCTTCGGATATATTTTCCGACGGTGTCTCCAACGACCTGAGCTATGGATTCACCATAAGTCGCAACTCTCTCGATTCACCTATTTATGCCCGCAGCGGCTCCGAGGTGTCTGTGAGCGCTTTCCTTACTCCCCCCTATTCTCTGATAGCAGGCAAGACGGAGTTCGCCACCAAGCAGGAGAAGTACAAGTGGATAGAATACTACAAAGTCAACATGCGCGGTTCGTGGATGCTTAATCTCGTTGGCGATGTGGTGCTCAACGCTCGCTTCCGCTTCGGCTTCATGAGTTACTATAATGACAAGATAGGCCTCTCGCCCTTCGGACGCTACTTCGTTGGTGGCGATGGTCTTTCGTCGTGGATGGTCGACGGACGCGAGGTTGTTCCTCTGCGCGGTTACCAGAACAACTCCATCGGTGCCAGCACCAAAGGAGGCGGCGCTGTGTTCGACCGATTCACCCTCGAACTTCGCCAGCCTATCATTGAGAGCAACACCGCCACTATTTGGCTGGCAGGCTTTGTCGAGGGTGGCAACTGCTGGAGCGACATCAGTGAGTTCCAGCCCTTCAAGATGTATAATGCTGCTGGTATCGGTGTGCGCCTCTTCATGCCCATGTTCGGCCTCATAGGCGTCGATTGGGGCTATGGTTTCGATGGCGCTTCAGGAGGCAGTCAGTTCCACTTCTCCATTGGTCAGAGTCTTGATTAGCAATGAAGCATAGCCTGTTCATAATCCTCATCCTGTTATGCCTCACCCCAATGGCTGTGGCGCAGAAATATGCTGTGGTCAACACCGACTATGTGCTCAAGTCTCTGCCTGATTATGCCAGCGCACAAAAGCGGCTCGACCGCTATGTCGCCGACTGGCAGAAGGAGCTTTCCGATAAAGCCGCAGAGCTTGAAACGATGCGGGCCGATTACGAGCAGGAAAGCTACTTGTTGCCCGAGAATCTCAAGAAGCGTCGTCAGGAGGAGATACGCACCAAAGAGCAGGAGATACGCAACCTGCAGCAGCAACATTTCGGCGCCGGTGGCGACCTTGAAAGGCACCGTGCCGAACTCCTCAAGCCTGTCCAGGACCGCGTCTTCAGCGCCATTGAGCGCATCGCCAACGAGAAGAACTATGCTTTTGTCTTCGACAAGGCCGGAAGCCCCACTGTCCTGTATGCCAACAAGAAGTACGACATCAGCGACGAGGTGCTGGAGCAACTTGGCGTAAAACCTAACGCTACGTCTGCATCACCCGCAGCTGCCACAGGCTCTGATGGCAAAGGCTCCGGAAAGGACGGCAGAGAGGTCAAGAAACCCTCCAATCCGGAAATGCGTGACAGCATGACCAAATCCCCGGTCCGCAACACCCCACTGGGTGGTGGAAACACAATGGAAAAGAAAAAACGATAAATAAATAATATACACAATGAAAAAAAGCTTAATCGCAATCATGGTATGCCTGCTCGCTTTGGGCGGCAGCGCAATGGCCCAGAAGAACACCAAAATCGGACACATCAACTCCAACGATCTTATGCAAATTATGCCCGGCCGCGACTCTGCGCAGACTGTCCTGCAGGGCGAAGTCGCCGAGCTCGAGGAAACCCTTAAGTCCATGCAGGCAGAGGCCGAAAAACGCTACAACGACTATGTTGCCAATCAGGCTGGCTGGACTGAGCTTATCCGTCAAACCAAGCAGCGCGAGATTCAGGACATGGCCGCACGCATAGAAGAATTCCAGCAGAGCGCCCAAAAGCAGCTTCAGGATCGTGAGGCTGAACTGCTGAAGCCTATCATCGACCGTGCCAAAAAGGCTATCGCCGATGTCGCCAAAGAGGGTGGCTACACCTATATTTTCGACGCCGGCACTGCAGCAATCCTCTATGACGAGGGTGGCGACGACATCATGCCTCTGGTCAAGAAGAAACTTGGCTTGAAATAGTCTCTTTGAAGCGTTGGTTGGCAGCGCAAAGGGCGTCGTCGGCATTGATGCCGTGACAGCGCGCCCAGTCCACCAAGGCGAACAACAAGTCACCGAACTCCGCTTCGGTACAGTTATCAGCCGGTTGGCAATTACCTAACGGTATATTGGCAACCGGCTTCTTTTTGTCCTCTCTCATGCCGGCCACCTTCTCTTGCATCCTCACGGCTTTTATCAGCGCCGGAAGCGACTGGGGCACCCCTTCGAGCACATCCTTGCGCCCTTCGCGCATCTTCAACTGCTCCCAGCTTTCGCCGTGGTACTTGTCTTTCTGGTAAATGAATGGGTGGCGGTCTATCAGCTTGTCGCTTATGGTATTGTATACATCTTCTGTGGTGAAAAGCCCCTGCTCCTCAGCTATCTTGCAGTAAAACAGTATGTGCATCGCCACATCGCCGAGCTCCTTCTTCAGGTCGCTGGTGTTGCCCGAAACTATAGCTTCGCTCAACTCGTGCACCTCCTCTATGGTTAGGTAGCGCAGGCTCTTCATGGTCTGCACCTTGTCCCATGGGCACTCTTTCCTGAGGGTGTCCAGTATGTCGCTCAGCCGTTCAAATGCGGTGCACGTCTTCGACTCCATCTATCTTCTTCAGTTTATCTATCAGACCGTTTAGGCTGTCCACATCGTTAACATACAGCATGATGATGCCTTTCGCCACGCCTTCCGACGCCTCCAGTGTGATGGCGCGCATGTTCAGGTCAAGCTCCTCCGAGATGCTGCGTGTAATCTCCTGCAGCAAGCCTTTCTTGTCTATGGCTGTGAGCGCTATGCCGGTGAGCAGCGACAGCTGTTCTCCCGGGCGCCATTTTGCGCGCACTATGTGATTCTCGTGGTTGGCCATCTCGTCCATGGCTTCGCGACAGTTGGTGCGGTGCACCATTATCTTGCCGTCCTGCACTATGCCTACCACTTGGTCGCCGGGCACCGGCTTGCAGCATGGCGCTGTCTCGGTGGGGTAGTTCTCATAGTCTTTGTCGAGTAGGAATGGGTGTGACTTAAGGTCTGATGCCTCCGTCGACATCCTCGACGTTTCGTTGTCGAACAACTCTTTGTACCTGTCCAGGAAGAACAGCTTCGGTGTCGGCCGCGCCTTGCCGAAACATTCGGCAACCTGGTGCTCCGTTATGGTCCCTACGGCGATGTCGTAGTAGAGGTCCACATCGCTCTTCTGGTTGAAGAAACGTTTCAGCTGCCCAAAGTTGGCCTGGTTGTTTCTGACATGCAACTGGGCATAGTATCCTGCGAGCCTGCGCTTGCCTTCGTCAACATATTCTTTTTTCTGTTGCCTCAGGAAGTCCTTGATGGCCTCCTTTGCACGCGGCGTCTGGCATTGCTCGAGCCACTCCGGCCCCGGCAGGGTCTTCTTCGAGGTGAGCACCTGCACCTGGTCGCCTGTATGCAGACGATAGCCTATGGCCGCCGGCTTGGCGTTGACTTTGGCGCCTATGCAGTGCATACCCAAGGCGGTATGTATGGCATAGGCGAAGTCGAGCACCGTGCTGCGGCTGGGCAGCACTATGGTCTTGCCAGTGGGCGTGAAAAGGTATATCTCTTTGGTGTATAGTGTCTCCTTGAACTCCTCAACCAGGTCCAGCGCGCTCTTGTCACTGTTCTCCAGCGAGGTGCGTATCTGCTGCAGCCACTCCTCCACGGGGTTGTTCTCAATCTTCTCCTCGGGATGCGCCTCTTTGTATAGGAAGTGTGCCGCCATGCCTTTCTCGGCAATGGTGTCCATGCGCTCCGTGCGTATCTGCACTTCCACCCAGCGCCCTATGGGGGTCATCACGGTGGTCTGCAGGCTCTCGTAGCCGTTGTTCTTGGGGTGTGTTATCCAGTCGCGGAAGCGCGTGGGGTTCGTCGGGAACTTGCCCGAAATGAGGGCATAGACCTTGAAGCACTCCTCTTTTTCCTTCTCGCGCGGTACCCCCTTGAGGATGATGCGCATGGCGTAGAGGTCGAATATCTCGTCGAAGTCAACGTGCTTGTTCTCAATTTTCTTCCAGCAGCTGTATACGCTCTTCACCCTCGTCTTCAGCGAATATTGGTAGCCCTCTTCGTCGAGCATCTCCCTTACGGGTGCCATGAGGCACTTCTCCAGCTTCTCGCTGGTGCCGGCCGTGGCGGCTATCTTGGCTTCTATCTCGGCGTATTTGCCGGGGTTGGTGTAGCGCATCACCAACTCTTCGAGCTCGGTTTTTATGTTGTACAGTCCCAGACGGTGCGCCAGCGGTATGTACAGGTACGACGTCTCGCTCGCTATGGCCAGCTTCTTGGTGTCTTTCATCGAGCCCAGCGTCCGCATGTTGTGCAGACGGTCACAGAGCTTGAGGAAGATGACGTAGGCATCGTTGCACATAGACAGCAGTATCTTGCGGTAATTCTCCGCCTGCTTGCTGTCTGTCTGCTGCATCACCATGACGTCGTTTATCTTGGTCACGCCGTCCACTATGACGGCCACCCTGTCGCCGAACACCATGCGCAGCTCGTCGAGGGTTATTTCGGTGTCTTCCACCACGTCGTGCAGCAGGGCGCATACCACGGCTATGGGGCCGAGGCCGACCTCCTTGACGGCTATCAGGGCCACCGCCAGCGGGTGGAATATGTATGGCTCGCCGCTCTTGCGACGTGTGCCGGCATGGGCTTTCTTGGCTATCTGGTAGGCGCGCAGTATCTGTGCCTCCTCGTCTTCGGTGAGGGGCTTCAGCTCGCGGCAGGCCGTTATGAGTTCATCATACTTGGCCTGTATCTCGCGTTCTTCGCGCGCTTCGTCTATGATGTATTCTGCCATGTTCTACCAGAATAGTATCGTTGTTAACGCCATAGCACCCACCAGATCGAGGCTCACGCCTCCGGTGAAATAGCTGTGGCCGCCGTAGTTGGCATAGCCTATCGAGGCCGATGTCCAGCAGAACTTGCTGCTGCGTTGTGGCGGTGCCACGCGCAGTCCCACTTCGCCACCTAGGTGCCGTCCGCCGCCGCCAATACCGCCGTAGAGCTGCCAGTCGAGGCTTGACTCATAGCCCGACAGGCGCAGCGCAGCGCCGGCACTCAAGTAGGTGTGGCGCCTGCCGGCGTTGGCGGTGATATAGAAGCCCCACCGCTTGGGCAGGTAGGTGAAGTTGCCGCCGATGCCGCTGTCGTGGCGGCCGGTAATCAGTGTCCCTTCCACGAACAGGGAGCAGTAGCGGCTGCTTAGATTGTTGAGGTAGTGGTGTTTCGGACGGCGGTAGACCTCCGAGTTCTCGCCGCTGCCTTTCACGTTGCCGTTCTGGTCGTAGTACACCGGTGCACCCAGCACGTTGGCCTCTTTCTTCTCGCCTTTCGGCCGAGGCTTGGCGCCTATGACGTTCTCTTCGTTGTCGATGGTGTCGGTTGACGCGGCTACGCTGTCGCGCACCACGTCCTGGGCCCACACGGTGCCCCAGGCCATCAACAGTGCTATCAATATCAAGCGTTTCATCACTCTTCGCTGTTGGCTTTCTCTTTCAAGGCGGCGCGTATCTTGCCCTCCAGCTCGTCGCATAGCTCGGGGTTGTCGCGCAGCAGCTGCTTCAAGGCTTCGCGTCCCTGCGCCAGCTTGCTCTCGCCGTAGCTGAACCACGAGCCGCTTTTGTGTATGATGTCGAGGTCGACGCCCAGGTCGATAATCTCGCCCAGACGCGAGATGCCCTCGCCGAATATCATGTCGAACTCGCAGGTGCGGAAGGGGGGCGCCACTTTGTTCTTCACTATCCTCACCTTCACACGGTTGCCTATGTTCTGGTCGCCGTCCTTGATGGCCTGCGTGCGGCGTATGTCGATGCGCACCGAGGCGTAGAACTTCAAGGCGTTGCCGCCAGTGGTGGTCTCGGGGTTGCCGAAGAGCACGCCTATCTTCTCACGCAGCTGGTTGATGAAGATGCAGCAGCAGTTGGTCTTGCTGATGGTTGAGGTGAGCTTGCGCATGGCCTGGCTCATCAGGCGTGCCTGAAGGCCTACCTTCGAGTCGCCCATCTCGCCGTCGATCTCGGCTTTTGGGGTCAGCGCGGCGACGGAGTCGATGACTATGATGTCGATGGCACCCGAGCGTATCAGGTTGTCGGCAATCTCAAGGGCCTGCTCGCCGTTGTCGGGCTGCGAGACGAGGAGCTCGTCGATGTTCACGCCCAGCTTCTTGGCATAGAAGCTGTCAAAGGCGTGCTCGGCGTCGATGAAGGCCGCTATGCCGCCCTGCTTCTGGCATTCGGCTATGGCATGGGTGGCCAGGGTGGTCTTACCGCTCGACTCGGGGCCGTAGATCTCTATCACCCTGCCCTTGGGGAAGCCGCCGACACCCAGTGCGGCGTCGAGGCTGATGCTGCCCGTCGAGATGACGTCCATCTCTTCCACCGGACGGTCGCCGAGCTTCATGATGGAGCCTTTGCCATAGCTCTTCTCTATCTTGTCCATCGTGCTCTGAAGTATCTTCAGTTTTTCCAGCTTCTGCGCAGCAGCGTCGTTCACTTCTTTTGCCATATTTTTCAGTCGTTTATGTTGTTGTTTTGTTTTATTGTATTGGGGCAAAGATACGTGTTTTTCCGGAAATATGCAATTTTTTTTCGCATTATTCGCGCCTCCGCTCCCAACCCTCGCCGTACTCCCTCCGTCTCCCCTCCGACAAAAAACCGTTAAACAACCGGTGAACAGTCGGAGCGGGTACGGAGCGGGTACGGAGCGGCTGGGGTGAAAATATTATTTTGTCGGGTTGGAATTTTTTCGTACTTTTGCACTTTCAAAATCAACGCAACAATGGAAATACTTTCTAACAGAATCCTCAATATGGCTGAGAGCGAGACTCTTGCCATGACCGCCAAAGCCCGCGAGCTCAAGGCTCAGGGCAAAGATGTTATCAGCCTCAGCATCGGCGAGCCCGACTTCAACACCCCCGAAGTGGTGAAGGAAGCCGCCAAGAAGGCCATCGACGACAATTTCACCCACTATCCCCCTGTGCCGGGCTACCCCGACCTCAAGGAGGCCATCTGCACCAAGCTGATGCGCGACAACGGCCTGGAGTACAAGCCCGAGCAGATTGTCGTCAGCACCGGCGCCAAGCAGAGCCTGTTCCAGGTGGTCCAGTGCCTCATCAACCCCGGCGACGAGGTGATCATCCCCACCCCCTTCTGGGTATCCTACAAGGAGTTCGTCCGCCTGGCCGAGGGCAAGTGCGTCTTTGTGAAGACCAAGCTGGAGAATGACTTCAAGGTGACGCCCGAGCAGCTCGAGGCCGCCATCACCCCACGCACCAAGCTCATCATGTTCAGCAGCCCCAGCAACCCCACCGGCATGCTCTACACCAAGGAGGAGCTTAAGGGTATCGCCGAGGTGGTAGCCAAGCACGAAAACCTCTTTGTGATGGCCGACGAGATTTACGAGCACATCAACTTCGTGGGCAAGCACGAGTCGATAGCCCAGTTCCCGGAGGTCAAGGAGCGCGTCATCACCGTCAACGGTGTCGCCAAGGGCTTCGCTATGACCGGCTGGCGTATCGGCTTCATCGCCGCCCCCACCGTGATAGCCAAGGCCGCCAACAAGCTGCAGGGCCAGGTGACCAGCGCCACCTGCTCCATTGCCCAGAAGGCCACCGTGTGCGCCATGCTGATGGATCCCAAGACCTCGAAGGATATAATCGACATGCGCAACATCTTCCAGCAGCGCCGCGACATGGTGTACAAACTGCTGTGCGACATTCCCGGCCTCAAGGTGCGCCTGCCGCAGGGTGCCTTCTACTTCTTCCCCGACGTGAGCAGCTACTACGGCAAGAGCTTCAACGGCAAGAAGATTGAGAACTCGACCGACATGGCCTTCTACCTCCTCAACGAGGCCAACGTGGCCACGGTGATGGGTTCGGCCTTCGGCGACGACAGCTGCATCCGCCTGAGCTACGCCACCAGCGAGGACCTCCTGCGCGAAGCCCTCCGCCGCATCAAAGAGGCGCTGGCCAAACTGCAGTAATACTATTGGATAAAAGAAAAGCCCCTGCGGTGTCCGTAGGGGCTTTTCTTTTATCGATATTGTCTTATGGGGTTACTGTGTAGGCGTTGAGGATGGGCAGGGTGTTGGCGGGGTTCTGTTGCCATCCCTTGTAGTCGCCAGCGACGTGGGCATTCAGGTCGCTGGTGAGAGTGACATAATTCCTGTCTCCGGCGTACGTGGTGACATTGGCCTGGCTGCCGCTTATGAGGTAGCAGTAGGTATAGGTGGCTCTCGCCGTGGTGCCGTAGAACGTATGGAAGCTCTCTGAGCTGTAGCAGTTGTTCATCGTCCCACCCGTGACCACGCCGGCTATTCCACCGACAACGGCAGCGTTGTTTTGACGCGTAATGGTGATGTCCTTCACATAGCTGTTTTCTATTGAGCCTGCTTTCATGTAGGCCACCAGGCCGCCGCACGCGCTTGTAGCGGCGGTGACGGTCAGCATGGCGGTGCTTTGGTTGAAGCAGTTTACCACCTGGCCGGTGACGAGACTGTCGACGATGCCGCCCACATTCTTGCCACTCAGGGGGCCTGCTACCCAGCAGTAGTTCACTTTTCCTTTGAGGTTGTTTCTCACTATGCCGCCCACACTCTTGCTGGTGTATATGTGGCCTGTGGCGCTCAGGTAGCAGTGCTCAACTGTGCCGCTGTTGTCGTAGACGATGCCGCCCCAGTCGGCATTGCTGTTCATGATGTTGGAGGCGAAGTAGCAGTCCTTCACGATGCCTGTGGCACTGTTCTCGTAGCAGATGCCGGCACCATTGGCGCTGAAGTCGCGCAGGGTTATGTCGCCAGCCTGGCAGCCGACGATGGTGCCGTTGTTGTGCAGGCAGATGCCGGCGAAGTTCTTGTTGCTCTGAACCTCAATTTTGCCCTCGCAGCGGCAGCCTTGCAGGGTGCCGTTGTTGGTGACGCAGATGCCGGCAAAAGGAGAGAAGATGGAGGTGATGTAGTCCGAGCTGCCGGGTTTGTTGGTGAGGGCGCAGTCGATGATGCGGCCGTCGTTTTGGCCGCAGAAGGGCGACACACCGGTGGCGTTGGTCAAGGCGTTCGTCCCCGAACACTTGACGGTGAGGCCTACCACTTCGCCATTGGCACCGATGGACTCGAAGAGTGGCACGTTCTGGCAGGAGTTGGTGATGCCGGGGTGCGACTGATGGTTCATGGTGAGGAGGTGACCCTCGAAGTTACGTATACCTGCCAACCAGTTGACAGTGGTGAGCTCTATGTCGGAGCGCATGATCTTGACGTAGGTGTCGGCGGTGATGGGCTGGCCGTTGATGGTGCGTTCCACGCTGTTGTAGCAGTCGCGCAGGTACTGCAGGTCTTCAATGGTGTAGACCTTGAAGGGGCGGCCTTCGGTGCCGTTGCCCGAGATGCTCGGCGACATGGAACCGGAGGTCCACGAGTTGATTTCCAGGGCCTGCATGTAGGTGATGCCGTTGCGGCGTGTGTTCACGCTGAAGCGCATCTCGCGGTACTGGTCACTGCTGTTGTACACTCGGGCCGTCATGATGTTGGCCGTGGTGGTCTCGCGCCCCGCTATGGCGGGCACCACAAGGTAGAAGGTCTTGAGGTCGTTCTGCGGGAAGGATACGTTCTCGCAGTCGATGGTAACCATGCGGTTAGACGAGTTGTCGGTGGCTGTGAGGTAGGGGTTGTTGGTCTTGTAGTTGTTCACCGTGAACATGCCGCAGAGCTGCCTGTTGTCCGAGGTGACCTCTATCTTCTTGATGTTGGCGTCGCTGCCGGTCTTGTTGACGAACTGCAGCCTGACTATGGCGCCCAGTGAGTGGAAGTCGAGGTTGAAGGGGGTGTAAGGATCATCAGTCCAGGAGCCGCCATACCATGCCACCATGGGGAACACCTGCTTGTCGAAGGTGTAGTCGGCTCTGGCGTCATCGCGGTAGGGTTGCACACTCGGCAGCTCTATACTAATTTGGGGGAAGTCGGCACTCTCGCCACCGGTGGCACGTATTACGTTGTTGTCGCTCACGGGATGCAGGGCGAGGAAATACTTTGACCCTTCCGGCAACTCGGCAAGGAACAAGCCGTTGTAGTTTTCCCAGTCTGCACCAGTGGCGCTGCTGAGCCATGCCCGGCCGCCTTCGGTGCCGGTGGTGGTCATATTGCTGCCGATGCTTACCTCGTCGTCATGCTCCCAGATGATGAAGTGCTCGTCTTGGAGGTACACCTTGGAGTCGCCGTCCGTGGCCGTGGGTTGTTCGATGGAGGCATTGAAGCTGAACTGTCTGTCGACAATTGCTTTCTCCTTGCGGCATGCCGTGGGGAGAAGGGCGAGCATCAGTGCCACTGTGGCTATTGTTAGTTTCTTCATTGCAGTCGTTTTTTTTATTAGTCCTCTAGCCAGTTGCCACGCTCATATTCACCGTTCACATCAGTGTATTCGGTGACCTCTTCCGAGGCGCGCAGGCCGTCGTTGTCGTTGCCCTCTATGAGCACATAGTCTTTGTCCAGAGCTATAGATACCTTGTACCCTTCTTCGGGCAGGTATCTATAGACCTCCAATGCTGGTTTAATATATTGTTTCTTCATTGTCTATGTTATCACAGTTTGACGAACTTCTGTATCGTTACGCCTGCAGCCGAGTGGACTCGCAGGTAGTATATGCCCGACGGACGGCTGGCGAGGTCGATGGTCAGCTTCTTCTTGCCTTCGGCGTCGTAGTCTTCCAGCACGCGGCCGTCGTTGTCGTAGAGCTCCACATGCTGCATGTCGTCAGCCTCGACGGTGATGTAGTTGAGCGTGGGGTTCGGGTAGGCCTTGACGTCGTTGACGGGCGTCTCCTCGGGTTCCTCGCCGGGTATCGACTTGGCGTGGAAGGTGAGGGTGAGGGTCACCACGCTGTCGCATCCGTTGACGCTCTGCAGAGTGTCGTTGAGCACGAGGGTGGTGGTGCCGAATTCGTCGAGCGACGAGCTCAGCAACTCGGTCTCGGTGGCTGTGAGGCTGAATCCGTAGCCCTCGTAGTCCTCGCCGATGGTGGCGCTGTCGGCATAATTGGTGAGACTGCCATAGCGCAGCACGAAGCGTATGTGCATGGTGCTGTCTATCATCTCCACCTGGTCGACAACGTGCAGCGACAGGCTGTCGCCGTCATTGTAGGCTATGCCTTCCCATTCGACGCTGTCGCAACCGTATACAACCATGCTGTCGCTCACCGGTATCATGTCGGGCTCGCCGAAGAGCGGGAAGCCGCCGTTGGTGTGGTCGAGGTCGCTGCGCCAAGTCTTGTAGTTGCCGCCGTTGGCGTTGTGCTCGCGCACCCAGGCGTTGAGCACGCGGGTGAGGTTGTTGCGGCCGTGGACGCGGTCGGCAAGCATGACGCTGTTGCCCTGGCCGTTGAAGGTCGAGGTGTTGGTCACATGGCTGCCGTTGTTCAGGTCGCCCACATGCTCCTTGGCGGCACCATTCTGGTAGAAGTTGCCGTCGGCATCACTGTGGTCCAGCGAGGCGGCTACACCGCTGCTGCTGTTGGCATCCGCGATGTCGCCGTAGAAGTAGTTGTTCTCTATTACGGTGTTCTTGGCGTAGCCAACGATACCGCCCACGCGCATGCCGTTGTCGTTGAGCATCTGCACGTAGTTGTTCATCACCACCGAGGGGGCGCCGGCACTCTTGCTCTTGCCGAAGAGACCTCTCTTGCTGGGGGCCACACCGTCAAGGTAACCGGCTATACCGCCGATGTAGAGACCGCTCAGACGGCTGTCGTTACGGGCCTGTGCGTTGGTGATGTTCGTCGAGGTACCGTAGCCAACCACACCGCCGCTGTAGACAGCATCGCCCACATACTTGGCCTCCGACGAGAAGTCGGTCAGCTTGTCGTTGTGCGAGAGACCTATCAGACCGCCGCTGGCATAGTGGGTCGAGAGGATGGTGGTGGCAGTGATGTTTTCACCATCGGTGTCCTCGAGGTCGTCGCTAACCGACACATTGTCGATGCGGGCATCCGTCGAGCTTGCCGCCAGACCGCCGACATACTGGGCACCGCGGATGAGCATCGATTCGAGGCTGATGCCGCTGATGCGCGCCGTGTCTATGTGGCCGAAGAAGCCGGTGTAGTCCATGTTGGGCTCGTTGATGATGATGTTCTTGATGGTGACTTTCTCGCCACTGAGGGGTACTGTGTCGGTATCGGTGGCGCTCACACCGATGAACCATCCGCGGAAGGGCTGGTGGTTGGTGCCGACAGGTGTCCACAGGTAGTTCTTCATGTCGTAGCCGCCGCTCTTCTGGTGCAGGTACACTTTGTTGAAGTAGAACTGGCGTGCCTGTACGTCGTTGAGGCCGTTGACCACGCTGATGAACCAGGCCAAGCCGTTCTCATCGTATATGTGTACGTCACCATGGTGCGTGGTCACGTAGCTGTGGCCGCCGCCGTTGCCTGTGTAGTAATAGTTATTGTCATACACAGCGTCGGCAGTGGCTTCGCTGTTGACCTGCTGGTGCCAGTATTCGCCGGGACCGTAGTAGGCTGTCACAGTGGCGTCGTGGGCCGGCACTATGTACAGGGCCAACGGACGGTAGTACGGGTCGAAGTCCCACATGATGAAGTTGGTGCCAGCGCTGCGCGGCTCGGTGTAGAGGTAGATGGTGTCGCCCGGGCAGAAGCCTACGTTCTCCAGCTCGTGTACGGCTTCGCTGCCGGTGCCCTCCGTCCAGCGGTATACGTAGTCGTTGGCGTCACCTAACACCGTGGCCGATATGTTGCCCTGGCTGCGGTCTACCCACACACGCGGCGTGATCTGCACACCGGTGTAGTTGTGGCTGGCGATGGCGATGACGGTGCGTGCCGTATCGCTCCAGCCGGAGCCTATGGTGTCGGTCATCCACGGCGTGTTGTTGTCGCGGTGGCTTGACGTGTCGGCAGCTGCCGTAGCCTTGGGCCAGTAGGTGACCGGTTCGGTGGCGCTGTGGTCCATCATGATGCGCAGGTCGATATCCTTGTAGAGTGCGCACTCGCCGGTGGCATCGGTAGCGGTCACACGCAGGTGGTTCCAGATGTTGGTTGTGGTGGCGTTGATGGCCTCGGCGCCTATCAGCAGCGTATCGGTCATAGAGGCGGCATACTTGGCGTAGCGCTCCTCGTTCGTAAGGCTGGCGTCGGCCAGGTCGTACTGCACCTGTGCATTGCTGTAGGGTGAGGTCTTCTTCTGGAGGGTGGCGGAATTGGTCAGGTCAGTCCAGGTGTAGGTGTAGGGCATCATACCACCCTGCACGCGGTAGATAATGCTATCGCCGCCAGTGGGGCATACGTTGTTCTTAACGCCGAAGTGCAGCACGTCGCCCGAGGCCAGCGTGAGGCTGTGGTCAAGTTCATACACCGGTCCGACATAGTGGTCGGAGGCCAGCTGGTGACGGAAGGTTGCGCAACGGAAGAAGTAGGCGTTGGAGAGGTTGACAGCAGGGTTGTAGAAGGTGTTGAAGCCTTCGTCGCTCAGGAAGTTGTTGTGCTCATTCACAGCGCTGGCAAGGACGGTGTTGTTACCGCCCACCACGGTGACAAAGCGGATGGTATCACGTTCGTGGATACCGGGGAACCACTTGCGCACACCTATCTTGGTGTTGTCGCCCAAGACGCCGCTCACCACAATCACGTCGTTCTGAGCGTCGGTGGTGACCTGCTCATAGTAGCTGCCTGTTGTGGGAGCCTCACGCGTGAGGAGCACATTGGCGCGCTGCCAGGTGCGGAGGTCGGATGTGTCGATAGTGTAGCGCTCCGGCACACCGTCAATCTCTATAACATCCCACCAGGTGACTGCACTGGGGTCAGTGTAGATGAGCGGGTTCATCAGGTAGTTGTTGGTGATGTTGATGGCAGTGTTGCGGTTCGACTCAGGAAGCTCAACGGTACCGCCGTCGACATATATGGCGCCGCCGCCGGGAGCCTTCTGCACCGACACCGAGTCACTGGCCAGGTCGTCGAGGCCGGTCATAGTGTGGCTGAAGTTGTTCTCCACCTTGACGTTGCCACCAATGGTCAGTGTGGCGTCGTCGGTGACGCTGATAGCACCCATGTAACTGGGGTCGGTAGGCATGCCGTTGCCGTCGGTCTGGCCGGGTTGGCTGCCATACTCATTCCAGTTGTGCTGCACGATGGTGCCTTCACGCAGGTTCACCTCTGAGCCGGCACCTGTGGCCATGATGATGGGGGCGTAGACTCTGTTGGTGTCGGGCATCTTGTCGACGGTCTTGACGCCGTAGGTATAATCCCAGCACTGCAGGTTGCCGCTACCGTCGAGGGTGGCATTATTGCTGCCGTCGTAGTCGCCGGCACCGCCCGTGCGTTTGACGTGCTTCACATGTGCTCCGGCAGCGCCGTGGAAGGCAATGTTCTCGGCTGTGAAGACGCCGCCGTTCTGGACCACAATCATCGGTCCACGGTAGACGCTCTGCTCGTCGGGCAGCTGGTGGTGGTGACCGTCGTAACGTATCACCTCGATGGCCGGGCCGTTGGGGCCTGTGATGTGCACAGGGGTATTGTCGATAACTATGGGATCCATGATGCACAGCACGTCGCCTTCCTGGTAGATACCGTCCTCAAGTGCTTTGCGGAAGCTCTGCACGTACAGGCCGGGGGTCTTACCAATCTCATTCTTCTGGAAACCGGTGCCGTTGTGTGTCACGTCGCTGTAGGGGTACACGGTGACGCTCTTGTTGGGAGCTATCTGTCGTTTCACCGAGTCGGCCGAAGCCATGTAGATGGTGTCGCCGTGTGCACGTGTCTTCACGTAGAGTGTCACCTCGAAGGTACCGCGCGAGATATCGTCTTCTTCGGTATAGGTCTCCAGAGTGAGGACAACCTTGCCGACGTAGCCCTTGCCGTCCATGGCGTCATAGATACGCGAGCCGTCGAAGGAGAGGTCAACGTCGAGCATGGCCGAGCCACGTCCGTCAAGAGTGCCAAGGAAGTATCCATGGTCGTCGTTGCCGTTTGCGTTCTTCAGCGAGTATATGACTACCGAGTCACCGACGGCATCCCACGAAGAGCATGTCTTCACGGGGTTGGTGCCGCTGGGGTAGGCCAGCTTGTAGAGGTTGGTATTCACGCCTGTGCCACGTATCCAGCCGTTGGCCATACCGGCATCCTCCGACACGTTGTTGGTGGGGGTGATGCTCATGGCGAAGCGGTTGTGCGAGTTGTGGTTGTTGTCGCCCGGGTGGCCGATGCTGACCTCATGCGGGTAGTCGACAGAGGTAGCGGTCACCTGTGACGGCTCGGGCAGCAGCGAGAAGCGGTCGCCATTGCCAAAGGCCGACGAGATGACAGCAGCCGTAGTGTCTTCGCCGTTTTTGTTGGTGGGCTGCCAACGTATACCGGTGATGTAGAGGTTACGTTCTTCACCGCAGGGCACAAACTCAAGCTTGCGGGTGAAGGTGTTGCTGCGGCCGCCGTTGTACATGGCCAGCACATCCTGCTCCATATCCTTCAGCTCGTCAATGATGGTCTGTATGTTGACCTTCACCTGGATGGGAGCCACCTCATGTCCGGCGGCATCGTACTCCATCATCTTGAAGACCACGTTGCCGTTGAAGGTATTGGTGAAGTTGGTGTCATAGGTGAGGTAGAGGCGCATGGAGGGCTTCAGCTCGGGGTTGGTGGGGTCATTGTTGTCGAACACCTTCGGCGAGCAGTAGTGGTTGACACTGTTCACGCGCGCGTTACCATTGATAACGAAGTATGCCCAGTCTTGTCCCACAACCTCGTCGGGGGTCGACGGATTCTCGTCATGGTCTATCGACGGCATGTCGAAGGTGGTTGACGATGCGGTGGCGAAGTTGCCGTTGGGCACCATCACCAGGCCGAAGGTATAGTCGGGTGTCTGGATGATGTTTGCGGCACCTTCCATCTCGGTGGGATTGCCGTTGGGGATGTTTATCCATGTACCGTTGGCATCGGGGCTCTGGTGACTTGCGTCATACCAGTTGCCGATGTTGGCGAGGGCGTCGTCCATGTTGACGTTGCGGCCAGTGGTGAGCGAGGCGTTCAGTGTGGGATACCAGGCGGAGTCTACGAGGTCTATCTCGCCGTTGGTACCCGTCATCACGAAGCCTTCGCCTATGAGTTTATAGTAGTGACCTTTCGATGTTGCGGGCATCTCGAAGACAGCCTCGGCTACGCCGAACTTGTATGCCGAGCCGCTCTTGGGAGTAATCTCCATCGACCAGTCGCGGTCCAGTCTGTCGGGGCTGGAGTGTGCCAGCAGGGTGGCTTCCACTTCGCGCAAGCCCATCTTGTCACCGACCTTCCACTCGCGGAACAGGTTGGTGCCGGTGAAGCCGCTGTTGTCGGCTTCGGCGTGGTTGGTGTAGGGCAGCTCGTCACGTCCGTCGGCAAGCCAGTCGGTGTTGATATCTGCGGGGCTTTCGGCTGCGGTGCGTGTCTTGTTGACAGTGTCGCAGCTGGTCACAAAGCCGCCGTCGTCCTTGTTGAAGTTGCCGGTGAGCTCCATCTTTGGGCGGGCCGTGATGGACGACTGGTAGCCGCCGGGGGTGGTCACGAAGCCGTAGCCGGTCACTGTACCGTAGGTGGAGGGGGCGCTCTCGGTGTTGCCTATGTTGAGGTTGACACCGTTGTCGAGGATAATCAGCGTGTGGCGCTTCTCGGGTACCGAGGGCGACACCATGTATTCCTTGTCGCAGATGTCCACATTGTCGCCGCAGGCGTTGCCGTTAATCTGAGTGTTAATGTCGCTCAGCGGCACCTCCACGGTGTCGAAGATCTCGCCGCTGTGCTGGTTCGCCGTGGTGCCCTGCTCATAGAAGCCCAGGTTCTCCACGTTGTCGGCAGCAGCCTGCATCTCAGTCACGTTGTAGCCGCGGTAGTTCATCTGCTTCACGTTCTTGAACGAGTAGCGGTTCGACATGTACTGCTGGCTGGCGTCGGTGGTACCGGTCAGGAGGATGGCAGTGTTGTGCAGCCACAGGCTGTCGGTACGCTGTATGGTTTCAAGTGTCTTGGTGGGGTGGCACTCCGACATGCCGCCGAAGTTGCGCACCTCTATATGGCTGTGTATATCGCCGCCGAGCACCGAGGTGCCGCTGCCGAAGAGCGAGCGCATGATGATCATCTCGGGGTCGGAGGAGACGATGTCGTTGGTGGTGTTGTATCCTATGCCGTCAATATACATACGGCTTTCGCCACCCATGAAGCCTGGGTTGTTGAAGGTCACCTGGCCGCTGGCGTTACCCCAGTTGGCGCCGCTGTAGACCGAGTTCATCAGCGTCAGGCGGTTGGCTGCCAGCGCGTCGCTGAGGCCACCAGTGTAACCGGGCTTGAATTTGATGTAGGTGCTGTCCTCTGTGTCGGTGCCGTAGCTGTTGCGCCACACCGTGCAGCTGTCGATAGCCGTCAAGCCGATGTTGACGTACGACGAGCCGTGGACGATACCTTGGTAGCCGGTACCGTACATGTTAGCGCCGACGATACCGCCGGTGATGTTGACAATCGACGACGGGCGCATGGTGGTCACCGCCATACGGTCGGCACGTGTGGGGTTGGCACCCGTGGCGGCCTTACACTCGGCTGCGTAACCGTCGTTGACGAACTCCGAGCCACCATAGAGGCTCTCATATATCTCGCCACCATCCATGTTGACGACCTTCAGGCCGTAGACGATGGGCTTCTTGGTCTTCTTGTCGCCGCGGCCGCCACCGAAGACGTTGCGGTGGAACTTACCGTCATGCACATTCAGCACCACATAGGAGAAATCCTCGGGGTCGCTCACCGTCGTGGCCTTGGTGCGCATGGTGTCGGGCACATAGCGTATTACACCGTCGTTGGCCAGACGGGTGGCGTCGATAACATATTCGCCGCTGCTGGTCTTCTGGTAGGGGTACACGGTGCCGAGCTTGCCGCCGCCGTAGAGGCAGCTGTCCACTTCGCCGTCGTTGAAGGTGATATGTATGTACTCCGTGTTGGGGCGCTCGATGCTGTCGCCGCCGGCATAGGCTGAGGCCGAGGCGTTCATGTATGCGAATTCGCTCGACAGGGCATTGGCATGCTGGGTGTGATAGTAGCTGTCGGGATAGTCGCCGTTGCCGCCACCGTAGACGTTGTAGAAGTTACCGTCGTTGACCACCATCTCGGTGCGGTACACGTTGCCGGAGAAGTCGTTGCCGCCGTAGAGGTTGTTCACCAGCGTGTCGCCGTCGAACTCCAGGTAGGCTGTGCCGCGGACATCCGAGCCCCAGCAGCCGCCATAGATGGCGAGGAACGGCATGTTCCACGTGGGGTAGGTCTTGATGTAGGTGTTCATCACGTCGCCACCGCCGCCGCCGCCGTAGGCTCTGGCCGAGGCCACATCCTTGGCGTGGTGCAGGTGCACGTAGGTCGAGCCGTTGATATTACCCCAGCGCTTGCCGTCAAAGTCGCGGGCGTTGAGGTCGTCCCAGCGGCCTTCACCGCCACCGTAGAGTGCGCCGTTGATGATGGCGTCGCCGGTGCTGATGCCATTGGCCGTGCAGCCTTTCAAGTCGTCGACCACCAGGCAGGTGGTGCGGCATTCAGCCATCGAGCCGCCAGCAAACACCGAGGCGTTGATGGTGCCGCCCCAGACGTTGACGTTCGTGCTGTCGACGTCGGGCTTGGCAGCTGTGGCTATAAGGCCATCCTCGGGATGGGCGGCATCGTATGTGCCGTATTTGTAGACGTTGTAGAGTTCGTGGCCCACGGGCACGTAGTCGTAGCGGCCGTTCGAGCCGCCCCAGATGCGCTGCACGGTGCCACCGGCCATATCGATACGGGTGTTGCCCTTGATCTCGCCGCTGATATCGTTGCCGCCATAGAGGTACTGGATACCGTCGTTGGAGGTCTTGCGTATGTCCACATAGGCCATACCTTCCAGGTCGCTCATGCGGCTGCCGCCGAACACGGTGTCGGTGACCGTAACAGCATCGCTCTCCGAGATCACATAGGTAGAGACGTCGGGCACCTCGTTGCCGCAGATGTCGAAGAACGACTCCTTCTTGGTCATGTCGCCGCGGTTGCCGCCGCCGTAGATGTTCTTCACGTTGCCCTGCACCAGCTGTATGCCGGGCACGGTGTTCATGTCGCTGAAGTTGTTGCCGCCGAAGATGGTACCAACAAAGTTGTTCGTATTGCCGCCGGCGAAGCCGCTGGGCAGCGTGGCGGGATAGGCGGTGTTGTTCAGGCCTGTGTTGTTGAGCAGTATGGCCACCTTGTCGGACACCGAGCAGCCGGCGCCGCCGCCGAAGACGGTGTCTATGAAGCCGCCGCTAGTGTGCAGGTCGATGAAGGTGCTGACCTGGTCGGGTCGGCTACCGGCATCCTGCGGGCACACATACACCCAGGGGAACTCCGGATGGTCGCCGTCGTAGTCCCAGGCACCGTTACCCGAGCCGTAGACCGAGTTGATGACCGGCGAACCCTCGACTAGCACATAGGTCGAGTATCTCGGGTTGTACTGCTTGATGCCGTCCACAGTGTTGGTGTAGAAGTTCAGCGAGTCGCCGTTCGAGGAGAACTGGTTGGCCTTGCTCAAGCTCTCGGCCTCCAGCTTCTGGCGCTCGGTTATGTTGCTGTTGACGTAGGCCATGCTGTCTTCCTGTGTGGCCGGGATGGCGTCGCTGCCGCTATAGTTGTTGAAGAAATATCTGTAGTATGAATACTCGTATGCCGGGTCTTCCATGTTGCCACGGTAGGCGAGGAAGCTCTCGACGCGGCCCACGCAGTCGTTACCGGCGAAGACGTTGCCGTGGATGACAGGGGTGCCTTTGATGTACAGGCGCGACTGGCCCCAGATCGAGGCGTTGGCACCGCCGCCGAACACGTTGCCGTAGATCACGGCTGTGTCGCCAATCTCCAGCTGCACCGTACCCTGGTTGGTGTTCACCACCAAGTTCCTTTCGGGTTCGCCGCTGGGCTTGATGCGCGGCGTGCGCGAGCCGCTGTTGCGGAATCCCAGGTCAGCCAGCAAGCCGCCGCCCACGACGTTGCCCTTGATGAGGCCGCCGTTGACGAAGACGTTGGAGTGCTGCTGCGTGGGCATAAGCAGGCCTGCGAAGTCGTTGTACGGGTCGTTGCCTGCCGTGGTGCTGAAGGGGTTGGGTATCTGCTGGTCGCTGTAGTGGCCCGTGCCGTCGTCGCAGTGGTAGTAGCCGTCGCAGCCGCCGTAGATGCTGCCCTGCACCACAGCCTTGCCCGTGACCACGAGGTAGGTCGAGCCGTCGGTCTCCGAGCCTACGTCGCCGCTCACGTCGTTGCCGGCCACGATGTCGCCGTAGTTACCGCCAGCCACGTAGATACCGCAGGTGTTCTTGACGTTGGCCCTGCGGCAACCGCCGTAGAGGTAGTCAGCGATAATCTGCGAGTTGGTGTCGGCAGCTATCATCGAGCTGATCTTGTTGGGTACCGAGAGGAGGGTGCTCCTGGCAAGGATGTCCCTCATGGTGCCGAGCAGCGGGCGTATGTCGAAGAAGGCCATGTGGTCGGCTGTAGCCTCGGCCAGGGTCTTGTCGTTGGTCATGTCGCCCTGGCTGCCGCCGCCGTAGACCGAGCCCACGCCGCCGGAGTGCAGGCGTACGAACGACACGTTCTCCATAGGCGCCAGGTTGTTGCCGCCGTAGAGGTAGTGTATGTTGAAGACACCGTTGTCGGCGTCGTAGCCGTCCCACAGGCGTCCGTTGTTCATGGTGTCCGAGGGGCTGTCTATCGTGCTGTTGGTGTAGATGAAGTGGCCGTTCATGAAGTTGCCGCCGGTGCTGCCGTCGACATTGTAGCCTTGGCCGTCGCGCTGGCAGTCGACGAGGCAGGTGGGGTTGGCCACCGTGGCGTTGTTGCCGCCCACGAAGGCGGTGTCCACCATGCCGCCGCGGAAGGTCACCTGGGTGTGCGAGCTGTTCACCATGTTGCCGCCGCCGAAGAGGTGGCGGATGCCGAAGTCGCGGCCGTAGCCGTTGAAGTAGGTGTTGTGCGTCTGGGCGCGGTCAGATTCCAGCTTGGTGCAGCCCACGTTGACAAGCGTCAGGGCCGTATGGGCTATGGCGCCGCCGTAGTTGTTGCCGCCGAAGGCTGCCATGATGGTGCCGCCGTTGATGTCGAGGGTCACGGCCGACGCGTAGTCGCCGCTGGTCGACGTGATGCCTATGAAGGCGTTCTCGGCGCCGCCGAAGAGCGAGTCGATGTATATGTTGTCGTTGTGCTCGTGGGCGTTGTGGCCATTGGCGTCGCTATGGCCCGTCACCTCGGGCACACCGATGTTGACGTGCGAGGTCTTGATGTAGGGTATGGTGCCGCCCAGTTTGCCGTTCACAAAGCGGTCGCCCGTCTCCATTAAGGCGAAATCGCCAGAACCGGTATAGGGGTCGTAGTCGAAGGTGCCGGGGGCCACCACCTCCTTGGTCGGGTCGTTCCAGTCGTAGACGCCGCCGCGGAAGGCATACTCGCCGTAGCCCACGTTGGTGGTCTTCGTGGCGTTGTCGGCCCAGCTGCCGGTGGCAGCGTCATAGGCGCCGCCATAGCGGTAGTAGCCGCAGCCGCCGCCGTAGAGGTAGTCGATGTGTATGGGGTGCTCGGCGGTGGTGTAGTGCGAGCCCACCTGTATGGTGGCGCCTTCCACGCCCTGCACCCAGCCGGCGATGTCGTTGCCGCCATAGATGGCGTAGATCGAGTCGGCGTTGTGCACCATGATGTTGGTGTTGCCGGTGACGTTGGCCATCTTGCCGCCGCCCACCACATAGCCCTTGATGACGGGGGCCTTAGTGGAGCCTACCTCGGCGGTAATGTCGGCCGGGGTCACGGTGATGGTGGTGGTCAGTTCCTGTGTGGTGCCGTTGTTGTAGTACACCGTGGCGGTGATGGTGGCCGTCGTCGGGGTAAGGGGCAGGTCGTAGCAGGTGATGGTGACATCCCAGGGGTGGGTGTTGGTGCCGCTGCCCGTAATGATGCTGCCCTCGGTGGCGGTGCCTACCGTGAGGTAGCGTTGGGCGCGGTTGTCGAGGGTGAAGCGCACGCTGTCGACGGTCATGCTTTCGGGGTGCTCGGCCGGCGCTGTGGTGTGTTGGCTGCCGCCGTAGTAGTACCAGTTGCTGTAGGTGGGCACACCGGCGCTGCCGAAGGTGTTGTCGGTGCGGTTGGCGTTGTTCAGGTTGATACCGCGGCGGTAGGTCTCCTCGTTGTATTCGATGTAGGCATCGGTGACGTTGGCGTTGACCACGTTGCCGCTGGTGGTGACGACATTGGCTGTCGCCGTCAGGCTGCTGCCGTAGGTGACGCTGGCGGCGCTCTTGTCGAGCGACGTCAGGCCATAGCCCGTGGTGATGCCGGAGATGACGCGTTCATGGTCGGTCTTTTTCACCTCCATGAAGGTGGCGGCCACACCGGCGGGGTAGTTCAGCATGCCGCCGACGCGCACGTTGTCGAAGTAGCTGATGCCGTGGTCGGCGTCGCTGGCGTTGTCCCAGGTGTTGCCGCCGGCGCCGTCGGCGCGGTAGTTGCTGTAGATCATCTCCTCGGGACGCTGGTAGCTGCTCACCTGCGACATGCGCCACTTTGCCTCGGCGGCACGCCCGCCGGTGGCGTCGTCCAGGGTGTCGTAGATTATCCAGAAGTAGTTCTCCCTGGTGCCACCCGACACCTGCACCTGCTCGGTGACGCCGCAGCCGTGGTCCCAGTTGTACCATGTTGTCTGTTTCATCAGGGGGGCGCCTACTGCCACCTTATAGAGGCTCAGGCCTTCGCTGTACGACCCAATGAGGTAGTAGCGGTAGCCGTTCCACTCCTGGTAGTAGTTGCCGGTGTTGCCCGTGCGGAACCACACGCACAGCGGGTCGAAGCCGCCAGCGGTGCTGAGGCTCTGGATGCGCGGCGGATTGGTGGTGGTGTCGAGGGCCAGGTACATGGTGCCCTGCTCCACTATCTCCGTGGTGCTTTCCGTGGCGTGGGTGCCTCGGCTGTTGATTTCGGCCCAGCCGTTGGCTTGGTCGAAGCCCGTCAGGTACTTCGTGTCGTCGGGGTCGCTCTCTCGTCCGTCGAACCAGTAGTAGTGGCCGTTGGTGAGGGTGTAGTAACCCTGGGCGCGCAGCCCCGTGGCTCCGCCGCAGAAAATGATTGCCAGCAGTACTAACACTCGCGCGTATGCGTGTGTTATTAATTTATTATTTGCAGTTTTCAACATGGTCTCTTTAATATATTTATGCGGCCAACTCCATGCAAACCTTTGTTGCACAAAGTTGTGCAACGGTCTGCATGGCTTGGTCCATTAGGCAAATATACGAATTTTTTTTCATTCAGCAATATTTGTTTTTTCTTCGCAGTCTCTTCGTCGCCCCTCCGGCCCCTCTCCGTATCCCCTCCGACTAAAAACCGTTAAACAACCGGTGAACAGTCGGAGCGGGTACGGAGCGGGTACGGAGCGGCTCCGTGTTTATCAGGGTGTCTGTCTTGTTGCCACAGCGGGTGCTGAGGGTTCGTGGAACGAGTTGATGGCCACGGCTTTGATGTACTCGCCGAGCCCGAGGGTAGGTTTGTTGGAGGGGTTGTACAGGGTGCCGTTGGTGGGCATGCCGTCGGTGTAGGTGAACTGGGCGTTCTCGTCGTTGCTGACGAGGTAGTAGATGACGGCGCCCGGCAGGGTCGTGGAGAGTGTGGCTACCGAGGGATAGCCGGAGTCGTCGACGACGATGCCCGGGGCGGTGTGGAGGTTGTCGGTCTTGACGGCTATGGCCTTGACGGTGGCGCCGGCAGGAGTGGTGAAGGGAACGCTGTAGCGGGTGCTGGAAGTGGTGGGAGTGCTGCCGTCGGTGGTGTAGTAGATGGCTGAGTTCGGGGTGGCGCAGTAGATGTCGGTGGTGCCGTCGGCGGCGATGGTGATGGAGGGCTGGGCGCAGGTGAGGTGGAACTCGTAGCCTACCTGCACATCGGTGCTGCCTTCGAGGATGGCCGCGTTGCCGGCGCCGTAGACCGAGCCGTTGACAACCGTGGCGTCGCCGAAGATGCCCACGGTGGTGTTGCCGGTGACGACGGCCGTGCGGCCGTAGCCGCCGCCGAAGACCGAGCCGCGCACGTCGGTGGTGTCGTGGTTGCTGGTGGCGAAGGTGGTGTCAGGACCGCTGATGGCGGTGATGCGCGAGCTGTAGAGCAGCACGAAGGGGTTGCCCTCGACAGGTGCCGCCTTGCCGCCGCCGTAGAGGTTGCTGTCGATGACAGCGATGTTGCGACGGTGGGGATCGGCGACGACGAAGGCGTCGGCCACCGGGCCGGTGGCGAGGTCTATCTTGCGTTCGTGGCCGCCGAAGCTGACCACGGGGTTGGCCTTCATGTAGCCCGTGAGGGTGTCGCCGTGGGTGGCGACGCCGTCGACAAGGTTGGTGCCGTTACCGACGCTGCCGCCGTAGACGTTCTGCAGGCCGAAGGTCTTGCGGTTGGCGCAGGAGTCGTTCATGATGTTGATGAGCGGCGAGGCAAGGGTCGGGTCGGCAGGCGTGTAGATGGCCAGGTTCGAGCCGCCGTAGACGTTCTCGAGCAGCAGGCCGTCGGGGCAGTTGTAGTCGGGGTCGAGGTCGACGTTGATGGTGATCTGGCCCGTGATGTTGCCGTTGATGTCCGAGCCGCCGTAGAGGTTGCTTATGTGGCCGCCGGTGACGTTGACGGTGACGTTGCCCTTGATGTTTGCGGGACGTGCCGTGGTGCCCAGCGAGCCGCCGAAGACGTTCTCGAAGACGCCGCCGGTGATGTTGAGGATGACGTCGCCCGTGATGTCGGCGTTGCGCGAGCCACCGTAGAAGTTACCCATCTTGGTGCCGCAGCCCACGGTGACGACGCCGCCACCGCCATCGGCTTCGTTACCGCCGCTGTAGGTGTTGGCGACAATCATGTCGCAGTCGCCCTTCTCGACTTCGAGGCGGGTGGTGGTCACCCTACCCTTGGAGTTGGAGCCGCCGAAGAGGTCGTTGATGAGACCGCCGTGGATTTGTGTCCATGCGGTGTTGTAGACGTCGGCGCCGGGGTTGCCCACGCCGGCACCGTTGCCGCCGCCGAAGACCTCCTTGATGCGGCCACCGTCGACGATGATGTGGTTGTTGATGGTGGATGCCGCGTTACCGCCGCCGTAGATGCTCTTGACGGTGTTCTCGTCGCAGTAGTGGATGTAGACGAGGGTGGTGCCGTCGGTGTTGTCGGCGGGATTGTGGGCTGCGCGGTTGCCGCCGCCGTAGACGGCCTGCAGGGCGAAGTTGGCGGCCGTGGAGTCGAGTGCCAGCACGTCGTCGCGTGTGAGCTCGCTGTCGTCGCCGTCGAGGCCGGCCCAGTCGCTGTTGGCGGGGCAGGCGTTGGCCACGGTGTGCGCGGTCTTATAGATATGTACGTTGGTGTTGCCGTAGGGGGTACCCTCGAAGTTGTTGGCGCCGAAGACTTCGCCCTCGATGGTGGCGGAGCCTGTGGCCTGACTCTTGTCGGTCGGGTCGGCACCCGGCAAGCCTATGTTGACGAAGGTGTTGCCCTTGGTGCTGCCCTGCTCGTAGCCCACCGAGGCGAAGGAGCCGCCGCCGTAGACGGAGCCGTGGATGGTGCCGCCGAGGACGTCGACGCGGGCGTCGCCGTAGGTGCGGCCGGCAATGACGATGGGCGTGGACGAGAGGCCAAGGACGTTGTCGCGGTTGTAGGTGGAGTCGTTGGACTCGCCGGAGCTGTCGTCGGCCGGGTTGTCGGAGCCGTAGCCTGCGGCGTAGATGTCGCCGGTGAAGGCCTTGGTAAGACCTGTGCCGAGCGCGCCGGTGTAGCCGAAGGTGCCGCCGTTGATGGTGACACGGGTGTCGCCGATGACGGTGCCCTGCTCGGAGCCGCCGTAGACATTGCCCTTGACGACGGTGGTGCCGCTGATGGTGACGTCAGCCTGGCGCGAGCGGGCCATGGAGACCCAGTGGGGCGCCGTGACGTCGATATCACCCTGGCTGCCGCCGAAGACGTTGCCGGTGATGGTGTGTATGAGGGTGTCCTTGTTGTCGTCGTAGATGGTCCAGCTGCCGGGGTTGCTGTTGGGGTCGACGGTGTATTCGTAGTCGATACCTATGGTGCCGCCGGAGATGGCTACATGCGAGGCGCCGGTCTGTGCCACGAAGGGATGGCCGTCGGTCTCGGCCCAGTAGCCGATGCTTGCCATCTCGCCGCCGCCGAAGACGGAGCCGCGGATGACGGGGCTGCCGCTGACGGTGACCGCGGTGTTGGCCACACGGCCGGCCCAGATGTCCTCGTAGTTGTCGATGTCGCCCTTGCCGGAGCCCATTATGTCGCCGACGCTCCAGTCGCAGGCCAGTAGGTCAGCCGGGTCGGTGGTGCCGATGGTGCCGCCGGTGACGGTGACGGTGGCAAAGCCGTGGTTGATGGAGTCGTAGACGGTGCTGACGAAGGTGCTGTAGTCGGCATCGGCGTCGACACCCGTGAGGGCCAGTTTGCCGCCGCCGAAGATGGAGCCGTGTATCATACCGTCGGTCATGGTGACGGAGGTGTTGCCGCCCACACGGCCGCAGGTCTTATTGATGCGGAACTCATTGGCGGTGGAGGGGTCGCTGTCGTGGTCAATGGCAGCGCCGCTACCCTGGCCGCCGCCGAAGACGGAGCCTTGGAGGAAGGCGGTGCCGCCGAAGCCTACAGTGGCGCCTGTGGCGATATTGACGTTGGTGTTGCCCACTACGTGACCATCCTCGCCGCCGCCGTAGACGTTGCCCTTGACGGTGCTGGCGATGCTGACGTAGGTGTGGGGCACGTTGCAGTAGCCCTTGTAGTTGTCGCTGGCGATACCGCGGCCGGCGCCGAAGACGCTGCCGCCGTAGAAGGTGGTGGTGTCGGCGGGGTTGGTCGGGGTGTAGCCCACGGTGCCACCGCTGACGATGACGCGCGAATGCGACTGGGCATAGGTGGGATCGTCGGTGATGGGCGGTACCTTGGGAGGTCCTACAGTGGCGAAGGAGCCGCCGCCGTAGACGTTGCGGGCCACCTGGCCGCCGTTGATGAAGACAACCGTGGAGTCGATGACGGAGCCGGAGGCTACGTTGTACTGCAGGTCGCCGTTCTTGTCGGTGTACTGGCCGAGGCCGGAGCCTGCGCCGAAGACGTTGCCGCGCAGCTTCCACATGTCGGCCTCCTTGTCATTGGTGCTCTGGAGGGTGATGTTGGCTGGGGTGTACTGGCAGCCTATGACGCCGTCGTTGATGTTGACCACGGCATGGCCGCGGACGTGACCGTCCTGGCCGCCGCCGTAGACGGAGCCGTAGATCTGCGGGGTGCTGTTGCTACCCGTGCTGGCACCGATGGTGACGGAGGTGTTGTTGACGTAGCCGAGGAAGTAGGCGGGGGTGTAGAGGTAGCGGGGGTTGGTCTGGTCGTTGGGAGCCGCCTCGCCGCGTGCGCCGCCGAAGACGTTGCCGGTGGGCAGGCCGTCCTTCTCGCTGCCGAGGGTGCCTACGTAGCCGCCGGTGACGGTGACCACGGCGTTGCCCGAGGTGGTGAGGGAGTCGCGCATGCCGGTGTTGTCGTCGGGCCAGCGCTCGCCGTAGCCGGCCTCGCGGTAGTCGCCCACGCCGCCGGCGTAGTTGCCCTTACCGATGGAGCCGAGGTTGCCGCCGCCGAAGATGTTGCGCACCACGTGGCCGCCGGCCATGGTGACGGCGGTGTTGCCGAAGACCTTACCGGAGGTGAGGCCATAGATGACGGCTGTGGAGTCGTCGCCCACGTCGTGGACGCCGTCGGCCACCTTGTACTTGAGGTGGTGCGAGGTGTAGGTGCCTTTACCCTTGCCGCCGCCGTAGAGGCTGTGGCCCACGATGCCGTTGGTTAGGGTGAGGGAGGTGTTCTGTGACACCTGACCGTTCTCGGAGCCGCCATAGACGGAACCGGCCACCAGAGGCACGAGGGTGCCGTATTGCTTGATGACGTTGTTCTTGATTTGTTTCTCAGTGCGTGTGTAGTCGTAGCCGGCAGGCATGGGGAGGTCGACGGTGACGGTGCTGTTGTGGACGTTGGCGTAGCGGGCTATCTCGTAGCGGTCGCCAGCCTCGCCGCGTGCGGCACCGTAGATATCGCCGTTGTCGGAGCCGCTGTAGCCGATGCGGGCGTTGCCGCTGACGGCGACATTGGTGCTACCGGTACCACGGCGCACGGTGACCTCGACAGGCCATGAGAGGGCGAAGGAGGTGGAGGGGTCGGTGTGTGTAATCATCGGGTTCACCTGGCCCACCCAACGGCCGGTGTTGGCCATGGATCCGCCGCCGTAGACGTTGTGCTCGACGTAGCCGCCGTCGATGACGACGTTGGTGTTGCCGTAGACGACACCGCAGTAGGGGTTGTAGCGGTAGACCGACTCGACGGAGTCTTGGATGGGGTCGACAACGCTCTTGAGGTTGGTGAGGGTGCCGCCGATGACGCGGGTGACCACGGTGTCGCGGTCGTGGTACTTGTCGGTACCGCAGCCGCCGCCGTAGACGTTGCCGCAGTTGGAGGCTATGACGAGGAGGGAGTCCATCTCGCGCTTCTCGTCAGCCGTGATGGTGCCTTTTTCATTCTTGTCGTCGAGGGTCTTGATGCGGTCGTACATGCTGCCGCGGTTGCCTATCTTGCCATCGTGGATGGTGACGTAGGTGGAGCCGGTGGCATGACCGTTCTCGCCGCCGCCGAAGACGGAGCCGTTGACGAGTATCTGCGGATTGTTGTAGTCGGTGAGTGTCGACGTGGTGCCGAGGGTGACATGGGCGTCGTTGAAGTATGACATGCGGTTGACGATGTCCATGAGGTTGCCCTCGAGACCGCGGCAGCCGCCGTAGATGATGCCGTTGTTGATACCGTTGGTGCCGAAGGTGCCGCCGGTGATGGTGACGGTGCAGATACCTGTGGCGGTATTGCTACCTGAATGGTTGGTGGGGCAGTCCTTCTGGTTGTTGAATGTGAGGGGATATATCTCGCCGAGGGTTTCTGTCTCGTCAACGCCGGTACCCACCGTGGCAGGATAAATCCAGAAGTCGCCGACCGAGGCCATGGAGCCGCCGCCGTAGACGTTGTGCTTCACATGGACATCGTTCTTGGTCGCACCGTTGATGAGCACTGTGGCATCGCCGTAGACGAGACCGGCGGTGGTGGACAGGGAGTCGGCCACGGCCAAGGAATCGTTGTGACTACGCGGGGTGCTATAGTAGGTTACGACAGCGGAGCGGTCGGACTTGCTGTAGGGGATGTCGGTGTGGCCGGAGCCGCTGGCCAGCTGGGCGTTGGTGATGTAGTAGCCTTCGCGGACGAGGTAGGCTTTGAAGGGCTCCTCGCCGCAGCCGCCACCGAAGACGTTGCCTTCGAGCGAGCCGTAACCCATGGCGCCGTGGCTGCCTATGCGGCCGCGGGTGATGGTGACAGAGGTGGAGTTGTTGACATGGCCGTTGAAGCCGCCGCCGAAGACGTTACCCACGATATGCTGGGTGCCATAGGCAGTTTCGGCAGAGACGTTGGGCAATGCCGTGTTGGAGTAGTTGATGATGACCTTGGCATTGTGGACGAAGGTGAAGCCGGTCCAGTCGTTGCCATAGTCTATGTCGACACCTGAACGACCGCGGCCTGCGCCGTAGACGCTGCCGTAGTAGTTCTGGTCGCGGTCGGTGGAGTCGATGCAGATGCCTATGAGGCCACCGGTGACCTCAACCCAGGTGCGGCCGTTGTGGTCGCCGAGACCGTAGGTGTTGTTGTAGCCTAATGTGGAGATACGCGGACCTACCGAGGCCATCGAACCGCCACCATAGACGTTGTGGTGGATGTGGCCGCCGCTAACGAGGACGTGGGTGGCGCCACGCACCCATCCGGCAGTGATGTTTAGCGTGTGGTCGGTGCTGAGGTCGAGACCACGACCGCCGCCATAGACATTGCCGGTGATGGGGTTGAGCCATGCATATTCGTCACGGTAGATGCCGTTACCCACTGTGCCACCCTCGATATTGACAAGGGTGCTGTCGAAAACGTGACCGTTCTCGCCGCCGCCGAAGACCGAGCCGCGCACGTGGGTGGTGCCGCTGATGTCGACGCGTGCGGTGTTGACGTAGGCGAAGTTGGCATAGTTGACGTAACCGGGGTCGCCTGGGTTGCCGACATGGCCGGCTTTACCGAGGCAGCCGCCGAAGACGTGACCCTTGATGTCATTGGCGGTGGGGGACACACTGTTGGGACCCACAGTACCGCCGGTGATAGCCACCCAGGTGTTGCCGCTGTCGGCCACCGAGGCGGTGATGGAGTCGTTGGCGTGGCGGGTGAAGACTCCCACCGAGGCCATTTCGCCGCCACCATAGATGTCACCCTTCACCCAGGTGTTGCCCTTCGCGGTTTGCGACATGGTTACCTTGGGGTTGGAAGTGACGAGACCAGCCGAGAAGTCGGTGTTGGTACCCTTGCCGCCGCCGAAGACATTGCTGTCGACGGTGCCGCAGAGGATGTTGACCAGCGGCGTGGGCGTGGAGGTGGCGTTGGGGGTGTACTGGGTCAGGTTGGAACCGCCATAGACGTTGACGACCTGATAGTCGCAGGTATTGTATGTACTGTCGATGTCGACGGTGATGGTACCCGTGATGTTACCGTTGATGTTGGAACCACCGAAGGCGTTGTGTATCTTGCCGCCGAGGATGGTGAGGTGGGTGTTGCCGTCGATGTCGGCCTTGACGGTGTCTTTCATGCCAGCGCTGGCGGTGGGGGCGACGATGGCGCCCTTGGAGCCGCCGTAGACCTCGCCGAACTCGCCGCCCTCAATGGTGAGGGCTACGTTGCCGGTGATGTCGGCCTGGTTGGAGCCGCCATAGGCGGCCTTGAACTTCGCGCCGCAGCCCAGGGTGGTGGAGAGCTCGACGTTGTCGAGGTCGGCCATGTTGGAGCCGCCGAAGAACTCGTCGCCCTCGACGGTGCCGCCGCAGGGACCGTTGGCGTCGACGGTGATGCGGACGGTGTCGGCAGCACCGCGGTAGTTACTGCCGCCGTAGAGGCTGCCGATGGTGCCGCCGTGGATCTCGGTGATGGCAGCGCCATAGATGTTGGCCGGGACGGCGGTGCCGAGATAGCGGTCGAAGGTGCCGTCGCCGCCGCCGAAGACAGCGTTGAAGCGGCCGCCGTCGATGATGAGCCTGGTGTTGGCACCGATGCCGGGCTTGGCACCGGCATCAGCAGCGGCGCAGCCGCCGTAGACGGTGTCGATGGTGTTCTCGCAGCCGTAGACATGCACCTGGGCAAAGTGGCCGGAGTCCTTGGGCAGATAGGGTGAGTTATAGCTGCCGCCATAGACATAGTTGATGGCGTAATCGGTGCCCGAGACCTCGTTGGCAGGTGTATGGGCAGTCTTGTAGACATTGACGTAGATGTTGCCACGGGGCGAGCCGGCATACTGGTTGCCGCCGTAGACCTTGTCCTTGCCGGGAATAAAGGAGGCTTCGCCGACGTAGGTGCCGCCGTCGTCCTTACCGATGTTGATGGTGGCGTCGCCGCCCACGCTGGCGCGACGGCAGCCGCCATAGAGGAAGGGCAACTGGCCGCCGAGGGCGTTGATCAGGGTGTTGCCGTAGACATAGCCGGAGAGGGTGTCATCGTCGTAGTTGCCTGGGATGTACTGTTCGCTCACAGGTGCCATCCACGAGCCCTTGCCGCCGGCGTAGATAGCCGAGCGGATATAGCCGCCGTAGAGGTTCAACTCGGTGTTGCCGAGCATCTGGCCGTTCTCGCCGCCACCGTAGATGGTGTTCTTGAGGCGGCCTTGGTAGATGTTGATTTGGCTGTTGTGGCAAGTGGCGAGGTGGGAATTGTTGGTGCCGTCGGGGCTGGGGATACCACGGCTGCCGCCGCTGACATAACCGCCGAAGGCGTTATTGGTGTTGGAGGGACCACCGAGGGTGTCGCCAACCTGAGGCAGACGGACGTTGATGACGCAGGTGGAGCTATCGCCGGTCTGGCCCTTGAAGGGACCCACCGCGGCCATGGAGCCGCCGCCCTGCACGTTGCGGAAGATGCGGGCGCCGAGGATGTCGATGGTGGTGTTGCGGCCGACATGGCCTGCCGACTGGCAGTAGGTGCCATCGGTGTTCTTGTCCTCGCCGCGGCCGGCACCGAAGATGTTGCCTCGGTTGTTCCAGTGGCCCATGTCAGATGTGATACCCGAGGCCAGGGGACGTACGCCAATCTGGCCGCGGTTGGTCTGGACGTAGGTGTCGAAGCGCACGCGGCCGTTCTCACCGCCGCCGAAGACCTCGCCGGTGGCTTGGGGATAGAGGATGGTGTAGAGGCTGCTGCGCTGTGTGGAGTCGCCGAAGATGACGGTGGTCTTGTTGACGCAGGCCATTAAGTAGTCGCGGCCGTAGTCGTAGCCCTCCTTCGAGGCGGCAGGGAAGACGATACCCTTACCGGCGCCGTAGACATTGCCGGTGGTGACGGCGTAGGCGCCATTATAGGCGGTGCCGTTGACGAGGGAGTCGGGACCCACGATGCCGCCGAGGATGGTCACATAGCAGTGACCCGAGTTCTCGGCCAGGAGGCTGTCGGCCGACGAGACATTGGTGCCCTCGCCATAGTCCTTGTAGTTACCGATACCCACGGAGGCCAGGTTGCCGCCGCCGTAGACATTCTTCTCCACACGGCCGCCAAGGATGTTCACATAGGTGTTGCCGAAGACCTTACCGGCGACGATGTCGTAGACGTTGGCATCGTAGAGGGCGTCGGTGGAGGTGTTCTTCAGCTGGGTGGTATACTTGTCGGTACCCTTGCCGCCGCCATAGACGGAGCCGAGTACAAGACCGTTGCGGAGGGTGACGACGGCAGAGTCGTAGACGTGGCCGTTCTCGCCCGAGCCGTAGATGTCGCCGATAATCTTGTCGGCGGGATCGGTCAGGTTGATGTCGACGTGGGTGACGCGGGCCGTAGCCAGACGTCCCGTCACGTAGCGGTCGCCCACGGTGCCGCGGGCCGAGCCGTAGATGTTGCCGCCGGTGGTATCGCTGCCGGAGATGAAGCCGATGGTGCCGCCGGTGACGGTCACGCGGGCGTCGCCCGTGGTGCCGCTGTAGGTATATTCATAGGGCCAGCTGAGGTAGTAGCTGGTGTTGGGGTCGGTATGCTTGGTGACGGTGGCAATGGTGCCCACAGAGGCCAGCTCGCCGCCGCCATAGACATTGTTGTTGATGGCGCCGCTGTGGATATTGACCTGGATGGTGCCGCCGGTGAGACCCGCGAAGGTGGGGATACTGTCGCATGTGGCATCGTTGCCCACCTCGGCCCTCTGTGCAGCAGTCAGTTCGGGATGACCCACGCCGCCACCATAGACGTTGCCGTGGCTGGTGGAACCCGCGGCATTGCGGCCGACAATGACATCGCCCTGGATGTCGACGGTGATGTTCTCGGTCACGGTGCCCAGCTCGGAGCCGCCGTAGACATTGCCCTTGATACGGACGGGATTGGTGCGACCATCGATATTGACCGTGGTCGATTTGGCGGAACCCAGCTTGTGCCAATCATTCAGGGCCAAGGTGCCGTCGAGCTTGGTGAGACGTCCCATGGAGCCGCCGAAGACGTTGCCGCCACGCGAGTGGGACAGATTATAGTCGGCGGGGTCATCGTTGCCGATGGTGCCGCCGGTGATGTTGACGGTGATGTTGCCACGGTTGGGGTCGCTGGACATCACGCCGTAGTTGGCTTCGTTCTGGAACAGGAGGTCGGTACCCACGGAACCCAGACGGCCGCCGCCGTAGACGGAACCGAGGAGGTTGCCGGAGAGGATGTTGACGGTGATGTTGCCGCCGACGTTACCGGCCGTCTGTGCCAAACCGTCGAAACCACGGCCGCCGCCGAAGACGTTGCCGTCGACGTAGGAGGTACCGGTGGTGCCCAGTTTGCCGGTGCCGAGGTCTACGTTGACCTCCACGTCGCCCATGACGTGACCATCCTCACCGCCACCGAAGATGGAGCCGAAGATGCGGCCGCCGGTGACATTGACGGTGACGTTCTGCACCTTGGTCATCTTGTTGAACAAAATGCGCGGGTCGCCCTTACCGGCACCGAAGAGGTAGCCGCTGAGGGGACGCGACAGAATGTCGGCCACGGTGCGCGGCACACCGAGGGTGCCGCCGCTCATCTCTACGGTGGCGTCGCCGAGGACATCGGTCATCTCGTTGGCGCCATAGACGTTGTTGAGGATATGGCCACCGTCGATAACGACGTGGGTGTTGCCACAGACACGGCCTGCCGAGTGGCGCCAGGTGCCGGGAGCGACGCCCGTGCCGGGCTCGATGGCATAGTAACCGGAGCCGCCACCGAAGACGTTGCCGTAGAAGGTATGGCCGTTGGAGGCGATGGTGCTGCCACCGTGCGAGTCGTAACCAGGCGTGTTGGCGTATGCGTCATATATGGCATAGGGAGCACGATAGGGCCAGTGGGAGACCTCATGGAAGTCGTCGGGGTCTTCGCCGCTCCACTGCGAAGAGGTATACTTGGGGTCGAAGACGTGCTGGGAACCATCCCAGTGGTAGCCGACGCCAATCTGGCATTCGTCGGTAATATATACATAGGTGTTGCGCAGCACCTGGCCGTTCTCGCAGCCGCCATAGACGGCGGAGGTGACGAGGGCATTGCCGCCAATCTCGAGGTAGGTGCTGTCGACCACGGCGAGCAGGCAGGCATTGGTATGACGAATCGAGTCGGCATCACCGCGGCTGCCGCAGAAGATGTAACCGTAGTCATCCTCTTCAGGGTCGGGTGGGGGCATGAGGGCCTTGTCAAGGACACCCACCATGCTGTTGCCGCCGACGGTGACCTTGGCCACGCCGGTACCTGTCTGGCAGGTCTTGGGTTCGCCTGCAATGTGGAGCGGGCTTTCACCGGCGCTGTAGGTTGCCGTGAAGGTACCCACCGAGGCCAGCTCGCCGCCACCGTAGATACTGCGTTCCACATGGCCGCCCTGCATGTCGACCCAGGTGTTCTTGGTCACAAGACCGAAACCTTCGTCGGCAATGTTACCGAGGCCGGCGCCATAGACGGAGCCTTTGACGGTACCTGCCTCAATCGCTACCTTGGTGTTACCATGCACCTGGCCGAGCTCTCCGCCGCCGAAGAGGTCACCCTTGACGAGGAAGCTCTTGCCGTTGGCCACATCGGGATGCATGTGGACGTAGGGGTTGGAGGTGACCTTGCCGTAGTTTATACTCAACTCATTACCTTTACCGCCACCAAAGACATTGCGGTTGACGTGACCGTTCTGGAGGTCGATGAGGGGGTAGGCATAGTTGGGGTCGTAGTTGGGGTCGCTGGTGTTGGCGGTGTCGGGCGTATAAGCAGCCAAGTCACCGCCACCATAGATGGTGTTGATGTCCAACGGGCAGTCGTCGCCCGTGGAGTCGACGATGATGGTGATGCGGCCTTCGACGTTACCATTGATATCGCAGCCACCATAGACAGTACCCACGGTGCCGCCTTTGAGGATGATGGTGACGTTGCCACCGGTGCCATACAGGGAGGAGTGATTCTCCATCCAGGTACACATTTCGTCCGTGTACTTACGCTCATCAGCGGGAAGGAGCTTATCGGCATCCATCTCGGCCTTTGAAGCAGGGAATTTCTTGACATTGGCGGCTAGGTCTGGGTTGCCCTGGGGGCCGCCGAAGATGGTACCGAAGTGGCCGCCGGTGATAATCAGGGTGATGTTGCCGTAGGTGGTGCCGAGGCGGCAGCCACCATAGAGGGCAGTGTATTCCAAACGATTCTCGCAGGTGAACTCGTGGACAAAGTTGCCAAGGACATCCACCTCGTTGCCACCGCAGAAATGGTTGAACACTTTCAGCACACCTTCGTTACAGTCGGTCGACACACCACTACCATTGACGAAGGTGACGTTGCCGGTGACGGTGCCGCGCCTGTTACAGTGTTCATATATGTAGCCGCAGAGGCCGCCCTTGCCGATAAGGAAGACACCGCCGATACCGACATTGGCGGGGATAAGGGCACCGTTGCCACCGCCGAAGACTTCGTTGAATCGGCCGCCGTCGAAGACCACGCTGTCGCCCGGCACTGCCGCGGCGTTGCCGCCGCCATAGAGCGTTTTGATGGTGTTCTCACAGCCGTGAACGAAAACATGGGGCTTTTTGACAAAGGGTCGGCGCGTCGAGTCATTGACGACACCCGTACCTTGTGTGGCCAGGTAGGCGTCGATGGTGGTCAGATCTTTCCTGTAGATAACGGTGGGCGCATAGTCGGCACGGTTACCACCGCCATAAACGCTGGCAATAGCGTAGGTGATGCCATCGGTGGCACCAACTTCGTCGGAAGTCTCGCGGTGGGTGCCGTAGACATCGATAAAGACATCGTTCTGCGGGGTGCCGTTGAGGTTGTTGCAGCCGTAGATGGAGGCGTTCCTCAGCACGGCACTGCCGTAGTAGTCGCCGGCCGATTCGTAGCCGATATTGATTTGTATCTTGCCACGGACGATGGCAGCAATGTCTTGGGTGCCTCCGTTGACGCCACTCTTCTCGCCCAAGCCGCCACCGAAGACATTGCCTCTGATAGTACCGCTAAGAATGTCGATGGTAGTGGTCTCGACGGTGTTCATACCATTGGCATCGATATTGCTAGAGTTGGTGTTGACATTGCCGAGAGCCGAGCCGCCGTAGATGTCGCCGTAGAGGGTGGGTTCGGCGGTGCCGGCGTTGTTGCCGAGGGTAACATGGACGTTGCCGTCCACCTCGGTGGTCTGGCCGAAGCCGCCGCCGAAGATGCGGGCGTGTTCGGTTACAGTGCCTATGGTGCCGCCGAGGATGTCGACGGTGGCGTTGCCGGTCACGGTGCCGGAGGTGTTGCAGCCACCATAGATACCGGCATTGATGCGGCCATCGTTCATGACGACCTGGGCGTTACCGGTGATGTCGGCCTGGTTGGAGCCGCCGTAAAGGTTGGAAGCCTCGCTGTTGAAGCGATCCATCGTCACGATGGGGCTGCCGGTGACGGCAGCAGCGTCGCCGCCGCCGAAGACGCTACCCTTAATCAAGGCTACGTACTTCGAGTTACGGTCGATGGTGGCATCCGGATATTCCACGGTAGCAAGGGCATTCATGGTCGTGGCGTTGTAGCCGATATTGACACGGGGGTTGGCCGTGACGATAGCCGTAGCACCCTTGCCGCCACCGTAGACGTTGCCACGTATGGTGTCATTCTGCCCCACATGCATCACATTGATGGTGGGCGAGGTGGCACTGGCGTTAGTGGGGGTATAGGGCGTCATGTTGCCGGCGCCGTAGATGTTATGGACGCTGAGGTCGCAGGTTCCTTCATGGTCAAGCACGTTGACAGTGATGTTGCCCGTGATGTTGCCGTTGATGTTCGAACCGCCGAAGACATTGCTGTCGACGGTGCCGCCGTAGAGGTTGAGGGTGACGTTGCCGTCAATGTTGGCAGCGACGGAATTGGTACCCTTCGAGCCGCCGAAGACATTCTCCATGGTGCCGCCCTTGAGGTTGAGGACCACGTTGCCGGTGATGTTGGCAGCGTTGGAACCGCCGTAGACGTTGGTGAAGGTGCCTGCGCCGCACTCGATGGTCGTGGTGACGTCGGTGGCGATGTCCACCTGGTTCGAGCCGCCGAAGAAGTCGGTGACCTCCTCGGTGCAGCCGCCCACGTTGTCGACATTGACGTTGATGGGGCCGCTGATGGTGCCCTGGGTGTTACTGCCGCTGACGAGGGTGCCTATGGTGCCGCCGTGGATGGCGAGGTCGATACCGCTGGTGCCGACATTGGCTGCCGTCACTTCGCCGTTACCGCCGCCGAAGACGTAGTTGAAGCGGCCACCCTGCAGGTCGACCGAGGTGCCGGTGACAGCAGCGGCATCGCCGCCGCCGAAGACGCGGCCTATGGTGTTGTCGCAGCCGAAGACATTGACAGTGGCCACCTTGCCGGCAATGCTGTAGTCAGCGTTCTTGCCGCCGCCGAAGACGTTGGCGATGGCATAGCCTGCATCGGCCAGCGTGTTCACACCCGCAGTGTGGGCCGTGCCGTAGATGTTCACGGTCACCTCCTGCTGCGGTGAGCCGTTGGTGTTGTTGCAGCCGTAGACGTTGCCGCCGATGGTGGCATTGCCGCTGTAGGTGCCGCCGCCGTTATCCTGACCGATGTTGACGGTCACCACGCCGGCCACCTGAGCGGCATAGGCCGGGGATTTGGAACCGAGGCCGCCGCCGAAGACGTCGCGCTTCACTTCGCCGTTGAGGATGTTGACGGTGGTGTTGTTGCTGGCGCTGCCGTTGACGTCGCCGAGGCCGGAACCGCCGTAGACGTCGCCCCAGACGGTGACGCCGGCGCCGTTGATGTTGACGGTCACGTCGCCCTGTGTGGTGGTGTTGGCACCGTAGCCGCCGCCGAAGACGCTGGCGGGGGAGCCGTTGGCACCGATGGTGCTGCCGGTGACGTCGACGGTGATGTCGCCGACGACGTTGCCGCGTTCGTTACAACCACCGTAGATGCCGGTGGTGATGGTGCCCGCGGCTATGGCCACCTCGACGTCACCGCTGACGGTGGCCGAGATGGCGGAAGGAGTGTTCTGACCCATGCCGCCGCCGTAGATGGTGCCGTTGAGGGTGCCGTCCTTGAAGTCCACCTTGGTGAGCTTGCCACTGGCGCTCACTTCGCCGAAGCCCGAGCCGCCGTAGACGTCGCCATAGATGGTGGGGGTGTTGCTGTTGCCGATGGTGACGGTGACGTCGCCGCCGGTGGTGGTGTTCTGACCGTAGCCGCCGCCGAAGATGTCGACGCTGTTGCCGGCACCTGTGGCACCGACATTGGCTTCGATGTTGACAGCAATGTCACCGGCCACGTCGCCGTTGACGTTGGCGCCGCCATAGATGCCGGTGAGGTTGGCGTTGGCCGTATTATAGTTGACTATTACATTACCAAGAGTGGTGGCCGAGATGGCAGGCGAAGCCTGACCCATGCCGCCGCCGAAAACAGTGCCGTTCAGGCCGTTGCTGCCGATGGTGACGGTTGTGGTGTTGCTGCTGCTGCCGTTGACCGAGCCGAGGGCCGAGCCGCCGTAGAGGTTGCCGTAGACGGTGGTGCCGTTGAGGGTGACGGCGATGTCACCGCCGGTGGCGGTGCTGTGGCCGAAGCCGCCGCCGTAGACCACGTCGGTGGTGGTGCCGTTGGTACCCACGGTGCCGCCGTTCAGGGCCACGGTGATGTCGCCGCCCACGGTGCCTTCGGTGTTGCAGCCGCCGTAGAGGCCGGTGGTGACCTTACCACTGGTCAGGGTAACGGTGGTGGTGCCGCTGATGCCGGCAGCATTGCCGCCGCCGAAGAGGTTGGCTACGCTGCTCGAGGCGTTGTTGTCGTTGTAGGTCACGGTGGTGTTGCCAGTCACGGCTGCTGCGTCGCCGCCGCCATAGACGTTGCCGGTGACGACAGCCAGGTGGCTGGCGTTGGCGTCGCCGATGGTCACCACGGGGTTACCCGTGACGATAGCCGAAGCACCCTTGCCGCCGCCGAAGACGTTGGTGGCGGTGCCGTTCTTGATGTTCACAGCAGGGTTGCCGGTGTGGGGAGCCAGGTTGCCGCCGCCATAGACATCGCCCAGGTACTGGTCGCTGCAGGCCGGGGTGGTCCACTCCACGTTGACGGTGATGTCGCCGCTGATGACGCCGCTGTTGTTGTTGCCGCCGAAGACGTGGTTGATGCGGCCGCCGGTGATGTTGAGCACGATGTCACCCGTGATGTTGGCGCGGTTGGCGCCGCCATAGACATAGTCAATATATTCACTCGAGCTGGCACCGGTGCAGCCGATGGTGATGTTGCCGGCATTGCTGGCGGCATAGTTACCGCCACCGTAGACCTCGGTGATGACCATGGGGCATGCGCCGACACCTCTGTCGATAGTGACGTTGATGGTGCCGCCGATGGTGCCGTTGCTGTTCGAGCCGCCGAAGACCTGGTTGATGGTGCCGCCGGTGATGGTGACGTTGGTGTTGCCCGCAACGTTGGCCGCGATGGCGGGCGAGGCGTCCTTGTCGCCGTGGCCGCCGCCGAAGACCATGCCGCTGATGGTGCCGCCGTCGATGGTCACCGAGGTGGCAGGCACGTCGGCAGCGTTACCGCCGCCGTAGACGTTGGTAATCTCGGTGTTGCACTTGGCAGGTACCGAAACCGCGGGGGTACCGGTGATGACTTTGGCAGCGTTGCCGCCGCCGTAGACGTCGCCGCTGACGATGGCCTGGTAGAGCTCATGACCTGCGGTCATATCGCCCACGGTAACATGGGGGGTACCTGTGACGGAACCCTCCATTTGGGTGTTGTCGTTGGGGTCGCCATTACCGCCGCCGAAGACATTGCCGCTGACGGTGCCTTTGTTGATATAGACGTAGGGGTCGCCGGTATAGGTGGCCAGGTTGCCACCGCCGAAGACGTTGCCGCCCACATTGTTGTTGATGTCCACACGCACGGTGCTGGTGGGGCGACCGTTGACGTTGTTGCAGCCGAAGACATCGTTCACGGTGCCGCCGTCGATGGTAACCTGCACGGCGCCATTGACGAGGGCCGCATGGCTGTTGTCACCGAGGCCGCCGCCATAGACGCCGCCGGTAACGGTGCCGGTGGTAACGGTAACGTTGGTGTGGTCGCTGCCGTTGGTGCCCACATGAGCCAGAGCGCCGCCGCCGTAGACATCCATTGTCACGGTGCCGCCGTTAACGGTAACAACGGTGTTGTGGAGCACATCGGCCAGGTTACCGCCGCCGTACACATTGCTGTCCACGGTGCCGCCGTTGATGTTCACAACGGTGGAGTTCGACACATTGGCCAGGTTGCCGCCGCCATAGACGTTGCCGCCTACGGTAGTGCTGGCTGAGGTACCGGGGTTGTCGGCTTGGATGGTTACCGTGGTGCTGCCCGTAACGAGAGCCGCCTCGCCGCCACCGAAAACTCTGCCGGCCACCGCAACAGTGGAGGTGGTCAGCGTAGAGCCTTTAAGCGTGTTGGCATTAGAGGCCATCGAGCTCTGGAAGCCCACGTTGACCGTGGGGGTGGAGGTTACGACAGCGCCGCTACCGAAGCCGCCGCCATAGACGTTGCCGCCCTTAGTGCCGTTCTTGGTAACGCTGCCGTGGATGAGGTTGACCTCGGGATAGGCGCCCGGTGTTGTGGGAGAGTAGGCAGCCTCTCTACCGCCGCCGTAGATATTGTGCACTACAAGAGGGCAGATGTTACTGCCCTTGTCGAGCATATTGACGGTGATCTTGCCGTTGATGGCACCGCCGGCGTTGTTGCCGCCAAAGGCGGTGTCGATGGTGCCGCCCAGCAGGTTCAGTGTAACGTCGCCGCTGATGGTGCCGCCGATATTGTTGCCGCCGAAGAGGTTGGCATAGCTGCCGCCCTCGACGTTGAGCACCACATTGCCGCTGATGTTGGCGTTGCGCGAGCCGCCGAAGACAGCATCGATGGTGCAGGTGTTGGAGCTGCAACCCAGGGTCATCTCCACGCTGCCCGTAGTGGGAGCCTCGTTGCTGCCGCCGTAGAGCTCGGCGATATGCTTGGTGCCGCAGGTGCCGTCGGCAAGGATGTTGACGGCTTTGTCGCCGGTAATGTTACCATACTGGTTACTGCCGCCGAAGATGTAGGTGATCTCACCGGCATGGTAGTTGACGGTGGCATCGCCGTAGACGTTGGCGCCCGGGTTGTAGTTGGGAGCCGAGGGGTCGTTGTGGTTGTCGGTGGCACTGAAGCCGTTACCGCCGCCGAAGACCCACTCGATGCGGCCACCGTCGATGATAACCTCGGTGGCAGCGTTGACGCTATTGTTGCCCACGTCGGCTGCGTTACCGCCGCCGTAGACATACTCGATGGTGTTATCGCAGGTGTAGATATGCACGGTGGTCACCTTGCCGGTGGTAGCGGGCAGGTAGGCTGCCTTGTTGCCGCCGCCGAAGACCTCGCTGAGGGCGAAGCCATTGTCGCTCACAGTGTTGACGCCGTTGGTGCGGGACGTCTTGTAGATGTTCACGAAGACGTTGTCCTTCGGGGTGCCGTTGACGTTGTTGCAGCCGAAGACGGCGCCGCCGATGGTAGCCTCGCCGCTGACCGAACCGCCGTTGTCCTTACCGATGTTGACGGTCACGACACCGTTGACCAGAGCTGCCGTGCCGGCATTGCCGAGGCCGCCGCCGTAGACGTTGCCGCCCACATTGCCGCCCTCGATGGTCACGGTGGTGGCGTTGCTGTTGTTGGTACCTACGTTGGCCAGAGCACCGCCGCCGTAGACGTCGGTCTCGACGGTGGCGTTGTCCTGCATGAGCACGGTGGAGTTGCCACTCACGTTGGCAGCGTTACCGCCACCGAACACGTTACCGTTGACAACGACCTGTGCCGATGCTCCGAAAGTACCAAAGACAAGAAGTCCGCCCAAAATCATGCTGGCACACCAGCGCGACAGGGCAAAAAATCCCTTATTATATTTCATAGCGTAATATTTTTTCTGCATCATGTTAGTACGTTTTATATGCCAATATGTTGAATGCCAGCGTCTAAGCTGGTATTAACAGAGTATAGTTCAAAACGCAAATATAAGCTTTTTTTTTGGATTAGCCTTTAAAAAACGTTAAAACAGTGAACCTTTGGCACTTTTGCACCCCTTTCCGCAAGGTAGTCTCTCCCTCCCCTCTCCGTCTCCACTCCGACAAAAAACCGTTAAACAACCGGTGAACAGACGGAGCGGGTACGGACCGGGTACGGACCTGATACGGACCGGTTGCGTAGCCCGATAGGGCGCCAGTTGTTAGCCGTGGGTGTAAACCCACGGAAAAAGAAGGCGTTACCATCATTAAAAGCCCGATAGGGCGCCAGTTGTTAGCCGTGGGTGTAAGCCCACGGTAAAAGAGGACGTTACCATCAAAAAAAGCCCGAAAGGGTGCCAGTTGTTAGCCGTGGGTGTAAGCCCACGGTAAATAATGCGTTACCATCAAAAAAAAAGCCCGAAAGGGCGTCAGTTGTTAGCCGTGGGTGTAAGCCCACGGAAAAGAGGGCGTTACCATCATCGGAGAGCCCGTAGGGCGCCAGTCGTTAGCCGAGGGTGTAAGCCCACGGAAAAAGAGGGCGTTACCATCATCGGAGAGCCCGTAGGGCGCCAGTCGTTAGCCGAGGGTGTAAACCCACGGAAAAAGAGGGCGTTACCATCATCGGAGAGCCCGTAGGGCGCCAGTCGTTAGCCGTGGGTGTAAACCCACGGAAAAAGAGAGCGTTACCATCAATGGATAGCCCGTAGGGCGCCAGTTGTTAGCCGTGGGTGTAAGCCCACGGAAAATAGGGTATAACCATCAATGGATAGCCCACAGGGCGCCAGTTGTTAGCCGAGGGTGTAAGCCCACGGAAAATAGGGTATAACCATCAATGGAGAGCCCGTAGGGCGCCAGTCGTTAGCCGTGGGTGTAAGCCCACGGAAAAAGAGGGCGTTACCATCATCGGATAGCCCGTAGGGCGCCAGTCATTAGCCGTGGGTGTAAGCCCACGGAAAAAAGAGGGCGTTACCATCATCGGAGAAGCCCGTAGGGCGCCAGTTGTTAGCCGTGGGTGTAAGCCCACGGAAAAAGAGAGAGTTACCATCATCGGAGAGCCCGAAAGGGCGTCAGTTGTTAGCCGTGGGTGTAAGCCCACGGAAAAAGAGGGTGTTACCATCAAAAAAAGCCCGTAGGGCGTCAGTTGTTAGCCGAGGGTGTAAGCCCACGGTAAATAATGCGTTACCATCAAAAAAAAAGCCCCGCAGGGGCGACGTGGTGTACAGATAGGTGGAGGTTGTACTAAGAGTTGTCTCTGTTCCATAATTATTAACGCAGGTCCACACGCACTGAGGGCTGAGGGTGGTGGTGAAGATGACAGCTCCATTGTTGCCCACCGCCAGGTAGCCGCCATCGTACATGAACACATAGTCGGCAGCTCTGCCCGGCAACGCGGCGAACAGCAGCGCCGCCGCCAACATCACGCTGCGCCCCAGGCGCCGCCAATTATTCTTTCCCATTGTTTTGGTGTTTGTATTCATATAGTGTGTCGTTTTATTCTTTCAAATGGTTACTGGTTATATTCCATCATCAGTTCGTCGACGAGATATTCGTCGCTCATGCAGTGCATATCTGCAATACCTTCGCTGATGAGTTCGCAGGTCTTCGAATTATAGAACTTGCCCATGGCCTCTTCGTAGGTCATGCCTGTCCGCTCTGCCCATAGCTTTACTATTCGGGCCATCTTCATCTGTAATATGTCGGGGTTGGCATGCATCTCTTTATGACAGTTTTAAGTGGTCAATATGGTGCAAGTGTGCATCAATCAGTTGTTGGGAGGTGATGCAGACCTGATGGTTAGGCTGCTTGTATTGTAATTGATCCAGTGCCTGTTCGCGGGTATAAATTCCGGAGAAATAGAGATCTATAGTGTTAAACACTTGGTCGTCGGCGATGCCGCCTTCGATGAAGTCGTAATGTTCGTGAGCTTCTCCTTTGCGGCAGGCTGTCACAAAATCAAGCCATTCGCCATCGTAATGGTCAAATCGTTTATAAGTGAATGGGGCTATCTCAATATCCAATTCATAGATGTTCATCACCGCTGGCTCGCCTCTACGAATAAAACGTTCACCATAACGTTCTGCTTGTTCACGGAGCGTTGTAAGATAGAAGCCTGGTCCGAAATCAAGGTGTTGCCGTGAGTGGAGCACATCGGGATGCTCTATTGTCTGGGTGGATGTGTGGTAAAGTATCATGATAGAGCTCCTCTCTTCTGCATCAATATCATTAAGTCGTCGACGATATACTCCCGCGAAAAGGTATGCAGCACGTCATAGCAGGGGATAATATAGCCGTCTATAATATTGCACTCCTGCATTTTGTGATAGACCTCGTTTAGGCTTTTACCCATACGCGCTGCTACATTGGATATGCAGAACATCGTAAAGTTTAATATTTTAAAGTCCATTATAGAGTGCTTTTTTGTATTGCTAATATCGTGTTGTTTTCTGTCTAATCCTTTATTGTCACTTCCGAGTTGCCGTCCACTTCGCCTTCGTCGCCGCCGCCGAAGACGTCGCCGAGGATGTGGGTGTGGCCTTCGAGGATGACGGAGGTGTTGCCGCTTACGGCACTCTCGGCGCCGCCGCCATAGACGCTGCCGGTGCCGGCCTTGAGGGTCGAGCCTTCGAGGGTGCCCACCACGGTGTTGCCCTTCAGGGTGAGGGTTACGTCGCCGGTGACGGTGCCGAGGCTGTTCAGGTCGACGGTGGTATGAACAAAGTTGCTGTCGCCGCTGGTGCTGATGCCAACGGTGTTATTGCCGAGCGAGTTTACATGTTTCCAGTGGTACTCGGTGGTGCCGGTGAAAATGCCGGGCTCGAACATACCCGAGCCTTTATTGTAGTTGGGGTTTTGGGTGAAGCCGCCGTTTCTCACCTGTATGGTGGGCAGCGTGGCCGAGAAGCCGGCGCCGAAGACGTTGCCCTTGACGGTGCAGCTGTCGAGCACCGAGGTCACCGAGTCGGTCACCTTGCCGAGGCTGCCGCCTCCGTAGTAGTTGTTCTCGATGGTGCAGCGCTTCAGGCTTGACGACACTTTGTTGCATTGTGCCAGCGAGAAGGCGGCGAACTTGACATATAGTCGGGCACCCGTTGTGCCGGTGGACCACACGAAGAACTCATAGTCGAAGTCGGTGGCCACACCGGGGCCTTTCTTGCCGTAGTCTTTGCCTGATATTTGAGAAGAGCCTGTAGAGGCTCCGTCAAAGTATTTGCCTCGGTCGTTGTTGGCATAGTAGCCTTGAAGGGTACCCCAGTTCTGATCTCCGTCCTTGTCGTAATATTTCTTTTTGGCAATAGAGGTGCCGCCGTAACCGGCGCCGAAATAATCGCCGAAGACGCAGCCTTCGGCGCGGGTGGTGACCTTCTTGCCGTCTTGCATGTTGCCAAACTTGGGGCCACCGCAGAAGAGCGTCACGTGGCTGTTGTAGATTTCCGTGGTGATGTCGCCCGTGATGGGTTTGGCGTCGTTGATGCCGCCGCCGAAGAAGTTGTCGATGTCGGCGTTGTAGATCTGCCACCGCACATTGCCGTTGATTTGTTCAAGCGACGCTCCCGCCGCCTCGTGGATATAGCCGCCGCTGATGTAACATTCGGCGTTGTCCGCACGTACCGCAGCATTGGCATTGTAGGTGCCTGTGAGGTAGAATCCCGGGAACTCGCCGCCCGTCACCGACACCGGCACGTGGGGTGTCGACTCGGCGCCGTCGCTGTGGGTGCCCATGCCGAACTCGTTGATCCACACGTTGCCGCCCACGTGGATATAGATGGTCTTACCGGTGACTGCCTTGCTCTGCGTCGACACAAACTGGTCGACCACGCCGCCAAGCAGGATGAGCGGAGCGTCGGTCTTGGTGCTGTTGTCCAGATTCTCATACTCTAACTGCGAGGTGTAGAAAAGTGCTGTATTGGTGACTTCGAACCATCCTCTGGTCTTGAAGATGGTAAAGTTGCAGATGAGGCTGGCGCCGTTGGGCTTCTGCGCCTGCGCGGTGCCGGGGATGTTCAGAAAGTCAAATCGTATAGGGGTGATGCTCGATCTGCCAATATGGTGATAGATGAGGCTGTAGTCGGGCTCATGGTCGTTGTCCTCGTCCACCGACATCATGGTGAAAGGTGTGGTTCCGTTTTGCGGCACAGTGGCCAAATGAAGATTACCCACGAGCACGAGGGCGTTGTCGTAGACGGTAGGACCCCAGCCACCCATGTTGTTGTTTATGTTGTTTAAAGCTCGCTCAATGCTCGTTTCTACTTTTTGCCCGTTAAACAGGGTAGGTGTGGCACCCGTAGGGTTCGCCACCTGTGTGCCGGTTTGGCTTACGTTCTGCTTATTTCCGTTTGTATAGTCGGTCTTGTACACCACATCGTAGTTGGGGTCGGCAATATAGTGAGCCTTGCCCCAGTATGGCTCGATGGTGATGGAGGTGACGCCGTAGGGCACGTCGAAGTAGGCGCCCTGCGAGAAGACGCGCTTGCTGACGCTGTAGAGGTCCTTGTTCGAGCTGCGGCGGTCGGCGTAGTTATGGTCGGGGAAATCCCTGATGCCCGTCGTGGGGTAGTTGGCCGAGGTGTAGGGGTCGCCCGGGACGGCGGTGATGGCCGTTATCTTCCAGCCCGTCACTACGCGGTTGCCCGTGTAGTTGCCCGTGCCCACGTCGTTGTAGTAGGGCAGCTGCACCTTGTCGTAGTTGTAGTTGAAGCGGTCGAAGTCCTTGTCGGTGCGCTGCAGCGTCAGGCTCGAGGTGGTGATGGTGGCCCCTGTGGGCTTGGTCTGGCCGCCGGTGGTCTGTGCGCTGCTGATGGTCACCGAGAGGGTGCGGCCCACCTTGCCTCCGTGGTTGCGGCCCACGGTGGCGCTGTCGGGGGCGTTGGCGAAGTCGGGATTTATGATGGAGGGGTAGTAGCCTTGCGCTTTCAGTATGGGGTAGGGCTTGGGGTTGTCGATGCTGCGGTCGGCGGTCTCGAGCACCCATTTGAGCATTAGGTTGGCGTCGGCCACATTGCCTGTGACGTAGAAAGCCGCCAACTTCTTGTTGCTGTTGAGCAGCAGGCGGTAGAACTCGTGACGTTTCAGGAATTTCTCTTCGACGGCGAGGGCGCTGTTGTACTTGTTGTTGCTGATAGCCGTTGTCTGCAGCTCGTCGTAGGCGTAGTAGTTGAAGGTGTTGAGGCCGCCCTGCAGGTTGGCGATGTTGTTGCCGCCGAAGACGGGCGAGACGGTGGTGCCGCCGGTGATGTCGCCGTAGAACATGCAGTTCATCACCATGGTGTTGATGCTGGCGGCGGTGGTGGTGGCATTGTTGTTGCCCACGATGCCGCCGACGTTGCTGCCGCCGGATATTGTGGCAAAAGAGTAGCAGTTAATCACTCTCGCCGTTCCTTCGAGCAGACCCACGAGGCCGCCGGTATTACCCGTGCCACCCACCGAACCGCCGAGGATACCCACATTATAGATACGAGCGGTGCTGTTGGCGGTGCAGGCTATGGCTCCGGTATTGCCAGTATGGCCGCTGATGGCCACCTCGTCAAGTACCAGGTTGCGCACGGTGCCGGTGAGGGTCTCGAAGAGGGGGACAGTGAGGCCACTGATGCGGTAGGGCATCTGGGTCTCGGGATTGATGGCAGCCTCTAACGTACCGCCGAAGGACGTTATGCTTGTTGTGAAGCTGCCACTGGCATTGTCGATGCCACTCAATGATGTGATGGAAATCTGCCCTAATACTCCTGCAGGCAACAGCATTGCCACCAGCAATGTTGTTGTGTTTAAGATGTTCTGTAGTATGTTGTTTTTCATGTTCATTAGTTTTCTTCCCCTCTACTGTGCCGGGCGATTTGGTTACCAATTATTTGTTCCAATATGCCTATAACGCACTAACCACCACGTCGTTATATGACATGGTGTGGGTGTGTCTTAAAAAGCAAATATACGAAAAAAACAATACGCGCGAAAAAAAATTCGCGCATGTCCGCGCACTACGGTATCAGCAACACCAATCAGATGGCTTTTTTATTCGTCCTTCAGTATCACTTCCGAGTTGCCGTCCACTTCGCCTTCGTCGCCACCGCCGAAGACGTTGCCGAGGACATGGGTTTCGCCTTCGAGGATGACGGTGGTGTTGCCTTTGACGGCACTCTCGGCGCCGCCGCCGAAGACGTTGCCGGTGCCAGCTTTGAGGGTTTGTGAACCCGGTTCCCCTTCGATGGTGCCCACCACGGTGGTTCCCTGCAGGGTGAGGGTGGCATTGCCTGTTACGGTGCCGAGGGAGTCGAGGTCCTCGGTGGTGTAGAGGAAATGTTTGGTTTTGTTGATGGCGGTTGCCGTGCTGTTGACGGTGACGTTGGTGTCACGCCATGTGTATGTGGTGGGGGCATAGGTGTCATTGGTGGCATACTTTACACCGGTGCGATAAGTACCCAATTGTTCATAGTAGTAGGGTTCTGTCTCAAAACCAATGGCATCGACTGTGACGTCGGGTATCGAGGCCGAGAAGCCTGCGCCGTAGACATTGCCGTTCACGGTGCAGGAGTCGAGGGTGGAGGTGACGGTGCCCTCGACTTTGCCGAGGCTGCCACCGCCGTAGAAGTTACCTGTGACGGTGCAGTTCGTCAGCGTGGAGGTGACGCTATGTGTGGTAGCCAGGGAGAACTTCACATATTCCACAAAGATACGAGCCACATTGTTGGCGTTGCCCGACTGGGGCAGGAACTGGTAGCTGAACTGGGTGGAGACGCCTCCGTAGGTGCTGTTGTATTCTTGAGTATAAAATTCACTTAACCATGCATTCCATGATGCGTGGTAACCAGCAGGGGGATTACTATTATCGGTATGTGGGAAGTTCATAATGCTGCTATGGTTTCTCGGAGCCTGACGGCTGTAAGAGTTGCCACCGTAGCCAGCACCAAAGAAGGTGCCGAAGGTGCAGCCCGTGGCCGTGGTGGTGACGGTGCGTCCAGAGTTCATATCGCCGAATTTGGGACCGCCGCAGAAAAGGTCGATATGTCCGCCGTTGATGATGGTGTGGAGGTTGCCGATAGCAGGTTTGTCGGCGTTGAAACTTCCGGCATAGAACTCCTTGATGTCGGCATTGTCGATTATCCAGGTGATGTTGCCCTTGCCGTCGGTGGTTCCGAGGCCGTCCATGCCGGTGCCTGCCACCACGCCGAAACGGCCGCCGGTTATGTAGCACTCGGCATTGTCGTCACGGATGTTTGCATCGGCGCGGTAGAGACCTGTGAGGTGGAACTGGTCGAAGTCGCCGCCCGTGACCGATACGGGGGAATGGTTGGCATCATATTGGGCATCCTGGTGGGTACCGCGGTGGAACTCCTTGAACCACACGTTGCCGCCCACATGGAAATAGGTGGTTTTATTGGCATGGTCGCCGCTCTGTCCGTTTACCCACTGCTCCATCACACCTCCCTGCAGGATATAGGGGGCAGCAATTCTGTTTTTATTGTCATACTCGAACTGCGTGACGCGGAAAAGCGAGGTGTTGGTGCTCTCGAACCAGTAGAGGGGTTGCATGATACCGAAGTTGTAGGAACCCGTGCCACCGGTGGACTTCTGCGCCATACCAAGACCGGGGATATTGATGAAGTCGACCCTCACTGGGTGGACAGTTTTACGACTGTCAAAACGCAGGATATAGGAATAGTCGGGCTCATTGTCACCGTCAAGGTCGATAGAGGTAACCGTATAGGGCTTGCTCTTATCTGCGTCCAAGCTGCCATTAAAATGATAGTTACCCACAAGCACCACGGCATAATCATAAACGGTGTGACTACCCGAACCACTCACCCCCTGAAAAAGTCCATAGTTCGAAGTTGCGATAGCGTCGCCCTTACTGGTGAAAACCCTTTGGCTCTCTCCAGCGATGGAATAGCTGTTGCGGTTGGTGTATTTCTGTCCGCCTCCGACATTGGGTACATTGGTGGCTGAAGTCATAGCTTGATTGTACACCACATCGGCGTAGGCATCGGCCAGGTAGACGCATTTGGCCCAGTAGGGCTCGATGGTGATGGCGGTGACACCGTAGGGCACGTCCCAATAGGCACCCTGGTTGAAGACACGGCCACTGACGCTGTAGAGGTCTTTGTCGGTGCAGTTGCGGTCGGCAAAATTGTAAGGCGTCGCCGTCAGGTTGCCGCTGCCATCGTAGGTCACATCCTCGCCAGTGCTATAAGTGCCCGCTGTGCCGTCGGTGATGCTGACAATCTTCCAGCCCGTTACCACACGGTTGCCAGTGTAGTTCTTGGTGCCCACGTCGTTGTAGTAGGGCAGCTGCACCTTGTAGTAGTTGAAGTTGAAGTGTGCGGTGTCCTTGTCGGTGATGTTGAGGGTGAGTTGTGGGGTTGTAATTTTAGCTTCGGTGTCTCCGGTGCCGGGGTGGTTATACACTGCACCATTGCCCATCTGGATATTCACCGTCAGAGTGCCCAGTTTGCCGCCCTGGTTGCGGGGTTTACCTGTGGCAGCATGCTCGGCGTCGATGTTCACCACCGAGGGATACGTGCCCGGCGCCATCAGGATGGGATAGGGATGGGTGGTGCCTATACTATCGGGCAGCAGCACCCATTTCATTATTTCGCTGCTGCTGTAGGTGCCGGTGGCCCACCAGCCTGCCAGCTCGCGGTGGCCGTTGAGCAGATGACGGAAGAACTCGAAGCGCTGGAGGAAACGGTCCTCGGCGCCGAGGGCACAGTTGTAGGTGACGCCAGTGGGGGCCACAAATGGGGCTTCGAGGCGGAAGTAGTTGAAGTTGCTCACACCGTTGGCATCCTTGTTGGAGATGATGTTGCCGCCGTAGATGGCTGCCTTGGTGGTGCCACCGGTGATGTCGCCGTAGAACATGCAGCCGAAGACCATCGTCTTGAGGCTGTTGCTGGCTGTGGCCACTTTGTTGTAGCCTACGATGCCGCCTGCCGTGTCGCCGCTGGTGATGTCGGCGTAGCTGTAGCAGTTGACGACGCGGGCGGTGCCATCGAGGAAGCCTACGATACCGCCGACATCGTTGCTGCCGCCGACAGAGCCGCCGAGGATGCCGATGTTGTAAATGCGGGCCGCGCCGTTGGCCTTGCAGGCTATGGCGCCAGTATTGCCAGAGGCGTCGCCACTGGTGATGGTGACATTGTCGAGTACCAGATTGCGCACTGTGCCGGTGAGGGTCTCGAAGAGAGGGACAGTGAGGCCGCTGATGCGGTAGCTGCCACTGGCATTGTCGATGCCACTCAATGATGTGATGGAAATCTGCCCTAATACTCCTGCAGGCAACAGCATTGCCACCAGCAATGTTGTTGTGTGTAAGATGTTCTGTAGTATGTTGTTTTTTATCTTCATGTTTTTTCGTCCTCTTTTTCTTCTATTTTTCCCCTCATACCTCCCTCTCACCTCCGTCGTACCTCCCTCTCAACTCCCTCTCAACTCCGTGGTAACTCCCTCCCATTTGTACCTTATCCATCGTTTCCATCTTTTTACTGTACCGTTTTTTTTACTGTGCCGGTCGATATATTTACCAATTTCCATGTTTCGTTATACCTATAACGCACTAACCACCACGTCGTTATATGGCATGGTGTGGGTGTGTCTTAAAAAGCAAATATACGAAAAAAAAACAATACGCGCGAAAAAAAATCGCGCATGTCCGCGCATTACTGTATCTGCAACACCATTCCGATGGCTTTTTTAATCGTCTTTCAGTATCACTTCCGAGTTGCCGTTGACTTCGCCTTCGTCGCCGCCGCCGAAGACGTCGCCGAGGATATGGGCATGGCCTTCGAGGGTGACGGAGGTGTTGCCGCGTACGGCACTCTCGGCGCCGCCGCCGAAAACGCTGCCGGTGCCAGCCTTGAGGGTTTGTGAACCCGGTTCCCCTTCGAGGGTGCCCACCACGGTGTTGCCCTTCAGGGTGAGGGTGACATTGCCCTGGACAGTGCCGAGGGAGTCGAGGTCCTCGGTGGTGTAGAGGATATGGCTGCTATTGTCGACGCTAATGGAGTTGTCTTCCTCCCAGGTGTAGGTGGTGGTTTGTCCTTTGACGCCGGTGCGGTAGGTGCCGAGGGCATCATAGTAGTAGGGTTCGGTGCGGAAGCCGATGGAGTCCACCTCGACGGTGGGCAGCGATGCAGAAAAGCCTGCGCCATATACGTTGCCGTTCACGGTGCAGGAGTCGAGGGTGGAGGTGACGGGGCCTTCGACCTTGCCGAGGCTGCCGCCGCCGTAGAAGTTGTCCGTGATGGTGCAGTGCTTCAGGGAGGAGGTGACGTTGCGGGTGGTGGCAAGGGAGAATTTGACAAAGTCAATCAAGATACGGGCCACGTTGGTCGTGTTGTTCGACATGGGGAGGAACTGGTAGACGAAGCGTGTGGAGACGCCACCATAAGTTGCGTTGTATGACCGGGTGTAGTTTGTCCCAACCCAGTTGTTCCAGTTGATATTGGTCACGCTGTTCTGGTTGCTGGGTGCATAGCGGCTATAGGAGTTGCCGCCATAGCCGGCGCCGAAGAAGGTGCCGAAGGTGCATCCGGTGGCGTCGGTGACGACGGTCTTGTTGGCGCTCATGTCGCCGAACTTGGGTCCGCCGCAGAAAATATCCACGTGACTGTCTACGATGGTGGTGGAGAGGTTGCCCGTCACCGGTTTGGCGGCATTGAGACCGCCGGCGTAGAACTCGTGGATGTCGGCGTTCTGGATAAGCCAGTTGATGTTGCCGGTGTTGTTGGCACCATTGGCTTTGCCGATGCCTTCCATGGCGGCACCGCAGACGGTGCCGAAGCGGCCACCGTTGATGTAGCATTCGGCGTTGTCTTCCTTGTTGGCTACATCACCACGGTAGAGTCCGGTGAGGTAGAACTCGTTGTAGTCGCCTCCTGTCACCGACACGGGTGAGTGCTTGGTGGCTATTTGTTTATCCTGGTGACAGCCCGTGTGAAATTCCTTGAACCACACGTTGCCACCCACATGGATATATGGTATTTTGTTCGATGTGCCTTTCTGGTTGTTGCTCACCCATTGCTCCATCACGCCACCCTGCACGATGAGTGCATCCGTTGCGCTTCTGGCCGAATGCTCATACTCGAACTGGGTGAACCGTAAGAGCGAGGTGTTAGTACTTTCGTACCATCCTTTGGGAATCAGGATTCCGAAGTTGTAGGAGCCCGTGCCGCCGGTAGACTTCTGTGCCATACCGAGGCCTGGGATATTGATGAAATCGACTCTCAATGGGTGGCATTCGGCACGGTCATCGAAGCGCAGGATATAGGAGTAGTCTGGCTCATTGTCGCCGTCAAGGTCGATGGAGGTAATCGTGTAGGGTTTGCTCTTACTTGCTTCCATTGCGTTTTTTGCGTAATAATGGTGATAATTGCCCACAAGCACCACGGCATAGTCATAAACGGACTGGTTATTCCTATCACTCTCACTGACACCATTATAGAGTGCCGAACTTGCGATAGCATTGCCCATCGAGGTGTAAACCACCTGGCTCTCTCCAGCAATGGAATAGCTGTTGCTGTTGTTGTATATCTGTCCGCCGCCGACGTTGGATACATTGTACCCGGTCGACATATCCGATTTATACACCTTGTCGGCGTTGGGGTCGGCCAGGTAGACGCATTTGGCCCAGTAGGGTTCGATGGTGATGGCCGTCACCCCTTCAGGCACATCCCAGTAGGCGCCTTGGTTGAAGATGCGACCGCTGACGGAGTATAGGTCCTTTTTGGTACAATGGCGGTCGGCGAAATTGTATCCACCCCAGGTGTCGGAAGCGGTGAAGGTGCCGGGCGTACCGCCGTTGATGTTAACAATTTTCCAACCCGTCACCACTCGGTTGCCGTTGTAGTTCTTGGTACCCACCTCGTTGTAGTAGGGCAGTTGTACTTTATAGTAGTTGAAGTTGTAGCGTGCGGTGTCTTTGTCGGTGATGTTGAGGGTGAGTTGGGAGGTGGTAATTGCAGCTCCCGAAGGTCTCTGGTACACTGCGCCGTCGCCCATCTGAATATTCACCGTCAGCGTGCCCAGCTTGCCACCCTGGTTGCGTGGTTTGCCGGTGACGGCATGCTCGGCGTCGATGTTCACCACCGAGGGGTATTTGCCCTGCTGCATCAATACCGGATATGGATGGTCGCTGCCAATGCTGTCGGGCAGCAGCACCCATTTCAGCATATCGCTGCCGCTGTAGGTGCCTGTGGCCCACCAGCCGGCCAGCTTGCGCTGGCCGTTGAGCAGGTGGCGGTAAAACTCGAAACGCTGCAGAAAACGATCCTCGGCACCAAGAGCACAGTTGTAGGCGACGCCCGTTGGTTGCACATACGGGGCTTCGAGGCGGAAATAGTTGAAGTTGCTCACGCCATTGTTGCCGGCGTTTGATATGGTGGTGCCACCATAGATGGGCGATATGGTGGTGCCGCCGGTGATGTCGCCGTAGAACATACAGGCGAAGACCATTGTCTTTTGATTGTTGTTGGCGGCAGAGGTGGATTGGTTGTTGTAGCCCACGATGCCGCCCACAGTGCTGCCGCCGGTGATATTGGCGAAGGAGTAGCAGTTGACCACGCGGGCGGTGCCGTCGAGGTAGCCCACGAGTCCGCCGGTATAGCCAGTGCCGCCCACTGAACCGGAGAGGATGCCAACATTATAGACACGTGCCGCACCGTTGGCGGTGCAGGCTATGGCGCCGGTATTGCCGGTATTGCCGCTGATGGCCACGCCGTCGAGCACCAGGTTCTTTACGGTGCCTCCGTTTACGGTTTCAAAGAGCGGGGCGTCGAGGCCAGTGATGCGGTAGGGCATGTGGGTTGTGGGGTCGATGGCCGCCTCCAGCGTACCCGTGAAAGGTCCTGCGATGGTGGTGTGCCCCGCGCCGCTGACGTTGGAGGTGATGCGGTAGTTTCCGGCCATGTCGGTGATGCTGCTCAGTTCGGTGATGTCAGTTGTCTGTGCCCACATCATCAACGGCATGAACGCTGCCATGATTGTTGTGAGCATTCCGTGAAGTAATGGTTTGTTGTTAGTTTGTAAACTGGGCATTTTAGTACTTACTTTAGCCTTTTTGTTGTTTTTCAGTATACGTATCATGCGCGCGCGACGTTGATTATTAACATAATAGTGCGTCTGCGCCTGGTTCGCGTAGACAGGCAAATATATAAAAAAAAACAGACATGGGAAAAAATAACATTTTTTTATCTTTTCCCTCTCATTTCACCCGGCACCTGTGTGGCTGCGGCGCGGCTATGCGAATGGCTGCAAAAAGAATGGGTAACTATCTGATAAGAAGCACTGAACCTATAGCCTTCTGGAATGAGGTGGGGCGGTAGACGGTGGAGTAGCGCAGATGGTAGACATAACTGCCCGGCGGACAGGGATGTCCGTTCATGTCTTTGCCGTCCCACGAGTCGTTGCTGTTGGTGCTGTGGTACACCAACATGCCGCGACGGTTGTATATGCGTAGCTCGTAATTCGCAATGTTGTGTACATAGACGGTGAAGCGGTTGTTGGTCTCCGCATCGGGGGTGAAGATATTGGGCAGCTCGACGTCGCTGTGCTGCACTGGCAGTAGGGCGATGGCGGTGTCGTAGCAGTGGCCGTCATAGACCACAAGCCACACGCTGCAGGTATCGGCTTCCGGTGCGGCGCTTCCATGGATGACTCTGTCGTTGGTGGTCAACGGCTCGCCGTCGATGTACCAGGTGTATGCTAACCTGTTGTCCTCGCTGATGTTGCGGGCTTCGAATGTCAGGTGCTCCTGCGTTAGCAGCTGTGGGGTCACGCGCATCTGCGCCACAGGTTTCGCGAATGGGCGCAGCCTCACCGTCGTTGTCGCCGGACACCGTGGATACTCTGCGTAGTCGGTGTATAGGGTGTACACTGTGTTGACTTCGGGGGCCACGGTGATGCTGACGGCGTTGGGGTCGGATATGCTGTCGTAGCCGTCGCTGCTCCACAGCAGGTAGGGCGTCGTGGAGTGTGCCACCAGAGTGTAGCTCTCTTCGCCACAGTTGTAGAGGGTCTCTGTCGAGAGGGTGGGTATCTCTAACCGAGTCAGCTGCACCGCCAGCACGCTGTCGCAGTTATGTATGCTCAGTAGCGTGTCGCTGTAGTAGCCGCTCTCGCTGTATAGGTGCCCCTGAAATTCATAAGGTGTTGAGGCACAGAAGGTGTCATAGTAGATGCTGTAGTATGAGTGGTGCACCTTCAGCTTCATGGTCACCACGCTGTCGCAGCCGAAGGGTGTGTAGAGGGTATCCCTGACGCCCGAGGTATCGGAGGTGTACAGCCTGCCGTCAATCCAGCGCAGCGAGTCACAGGTCTCGAGGCGTATGCTGGTGCTGAATGTGGGCATCACCGTGAGTGTGAGGTTCACCATGCTGTCGCATCCGTGCACGGTGCTGTCGACGTGCAGATAGGTCCCCTCCGTGTGCAGCAGGGTGTCGAAATAGGCCAGCTCGCCGTTGTCGCAGATGGTGTCCCTGGGGGTGGGGTAGTAGGAGGGCCACAGGTGCAGCCGCAGCGTCATAGTGCTGTCGCATCCTTGTCCGGTCACCCGGTCGAGACGTGCCTGCAGGTCAGTATCGGCATGTGTGAAGTTTACCACGGTGTCGAGCCATTCGTAGTTTTGGTCCGACGAGCATACCGTGTCGCTGTAAGTCAGTAAGTACGAGTTGTTGACGATAAGCTGCAGGGTCACAATACTGTCGCACCCATAGTATGTCGTCAAGGTGTCGTGCACATCTGTGGTGTCGGCAGTGTAGAGCCTGCCGTCAATCCAGCGCAACGAGTCGCACACCTCCTGTGGGTCGTTGACAAACCGCCGTTCCATGACGGTAAGGCCTAATGTGACTATACTGTCACACCCCGTTGTCGTGGTGCCGTGGTGTATATAGGTGCCTGTGGTGTTGAGCACGGTGTCGAAGAAGTCATGCGTGAAGTTGTCGCATATTGTGGCTTCCTGTTGGGGGTAGTACGTGGGCCATAGATGCAGGTCCAAGGTCATCGTACTGTCGCATCCGTGCTCAGTGAGCCTGTCGATACGTGCATATTGGTCTGCGCCTATGTCCGAGTTGGCGAAGTGAAGTGTCGTGTCGAGCCAGAGGTACTGTTCGAGGGACGAACATACAGAATCTGCGTAATGGCGGTAGTAGGTGGGGTGTATGCTTATGGTGTGGCGCAGGGTGTCGCTGCAGCCATTGCTGTCTATAGTTATGCATGTCAGTGTGCTGTCAATCGTGGCAAAGCTGTCGAATGCCACGCTGTTGCTATCTATCGTCGCCGGACTGCCGAAGGCACCGCCGAGCCATCCGTAGCTGGAGGCATGGAGTATCTTCAGGGTGTCGGTGCCGTCGTTGCGGCAGCGTTCACTGCGGCCGGTGAGGACGGCGTCGGGATAGGGTCGCCGCACCACGATGCTGCGCCGCAGGGTGTCGACACACTGGTTGTCCGCAATGCCGGCTATCAGGGTGATGTCCACCGTACCGGTGTCCGCCAGGTGCAGCAGGGGGGCCGACGCAGTGCTCTCCGTGCTGTCGGGCAGCAGCCACCGGAAGGTCTCTACGGGCTCGCCGGTCCCTAACGGCGTCTCGCCGTCGCCACTGATGGTGCTACGGTTGGTGAGCTGCAGGTCGAACTGGCAGTTGGACACCGTCAGCGCCGTGTCAAAGAGGGCCAGCGGGTAGCGCGCACCGGCGAAGGCGCTCATGGTGAAGTGGCACTGCGGGTTGTCTATGAACGACAGGCGGCAGAAGTAGGTGATGCTGTTGTCGCTCCGCACCCAGATACTCGACGAGTCGGAGATGGTCGCCGTGGTGTCGGCCGACGTGTACCAGCGGTAGTTGAAGCCCGTGGGCATCGTGAAGCGGTTGTTGGGCACCACGCTGCACCCCTCGGTCTGCATCCTGCGGGTGCCGCAGCGCAAGGTGAAGTAGGCGTAGCCAAAATGGCTGCCCTCGCCACAGTCGCGTGTGGTGAGGCGCACGAAGATGGTCTGCCCGTTGTAGGGGCTCAGGTCTATGCCTACCGTCGTCCAGTCTTTCCACAGCACTTCGTTCGTTGCTTCGTTCCACCCTAAGGCGGCGTTGGCTATGAAGTCGGCCATCGAGCAGGAGTCTATGAGCTGTCCTTCCTGGTTCAGTATCTCGAGGCGGAAACGCGGCTGCAGGCTGGGCGAGTGCTCGGGGTCCTGCAGCACGGCGGCATAACGCAGCACAAGCAGGTCGGCTACGTCGGCGTCGACGGTCATGCCGTAGGTGATGCTCTCGGCCTCAGGCGAGGCATTGCCGCCACTGTTCCAGTTGCCCAACCGTATCGAGGCGGGCTCGCCTTGTGGTATGGTGCGCAGCAGGCCACCGGTGCGCGCGTCACGCTCGGTGGTGTCGAAGTGCACCGTATGACGGCTCGCGGCACTGTAGTATCCGTTGTCTACCACACCGATGTGCTCCGTGGGGTTGTCATAGCTGCCATAGCTGCAGGTGACGTATGCCGCATGCAGGTCGGTGTAGTCTATGCATCCTGTGCCGCCCTGCGGCGTGAAGGTATAGAAGGTGTCGGTGGGCGCCCCTAGGCTGTCGCACACTTCTGCACAGCTGTAGGTGATATGGAAGATGTAGTTGGTCAGCGGCGAGAGACCTTCTATATGGTGGGGTGACACCGTGGGGTACACCGTGGTCATGGTGTCGCCGCCAACGGGTCGGTAGCTGATGCTGACGTCCGGCGTGCCTGCCTGGTCCCACTCAAAGGCTACGTGGTCGCCTTCCATAGCCGTCATCCGGAAGTTGTACGCCGCACATGTGCTGACCTGCAGGTCGTCAAGGTAGGCTATGTCGTCGTTCTTGAAGCGCAAGGCTATGAAATGCCCGCCTCCGTAGTAGTTGACGAGGTCGTGGAAGCAGCGCTTGTAATGCCCCTGCATGGAGGTGAAGGAGGCTAACGAATCGAAGCTCTGCGGGTCACCGGCATCGCTCATGGCGCCCAGGGTTATGCTGTGCCCGTTGCTGCCGGTGAAGTAGGCATGGAAGCTCACCACCAACCGCCTCAGGCTGTCGACATCTGGCTGCGGCAGCACGAGGTAGGTGGTGCCGTAGTAGTTCCTCACCTTGAGGGCCGACAGGCCGCTGTGGGCGTTGTCGGCGGTCACTGCGGCATAGTTCTCGCCGTTGTCTTTGAGCACACGCCACCCTCTCAGGGTCTCTTCGAAGCCTTCACAGTATGGTACCTCTACCAGCGAGGCCAAGGTGACGACCTGCTGCGGTGCCCTGTCGGTGAGCTCCGCCGAGTCGCACCGCAGGTAGAAGTCATATGTGGTGTCGGGGTCCAGCGTAAGCTCTAACGGCGGTGTTGTGACTTGCAACGTGGTGCCGCTGCCCGGGGTGCCTCCGGCATGCATGTATTCTATCCAGAACCCGCTGTAGGCGGTGTCCCAGCTCAGCTCTACGCGTCCGTTGCCGGGCTGCGCCACCAGGATGGTGTCGGGCAGCGGACAGCGGTCTATGGCGGTGGTCAGCTGCTGCGGTGCGGCACAGGTGACGAAATCGCTGTCACAGAGGGCGTAGAAGTCATAGCTGCTGTTGTTGGCAAGGGTCACCGTGGCCGGCGCAGCGACCATGGTGCCTGTGCCTTTCACAAAGCCGACGGGGCCGTATTCCACGACTCCCGTGCCACTTATCTCGGCACGGTTGTCGGGTGTCAGGGTCACCGAGGGCAACTCGCATGGCGACACCATCAGGCCGTCGATGATGGCATTGGTGCCGCCGATAGTGCGCAGCGCTACGAAGCGTCCGTCGCCGCCGTAGCTCTCCATGCTTACGTGCATGTCGCCCCAGCTGCCGGCAGGAGCCTCGACGGTCTCTATGGGCATGAAGCTCTCCCACACGCCACGTTGGCCCAACACGCCCACGGTCAGCGCTGTGCCGCCTCTCAGGCGGAAATAGAGGTGCAGGTGGCGCACACTGTCTATGGCCACCTCGGGCAGCATCAGGCTGCTCACGGTGTCGCGCTGGCGGCAGTAGGGGAGGCTCTCTTCGCCGGGCATGGTGACCACTATGGGTTCCTGGCAGTCGGGCGTTCCGTCATGACTGCAGTAGAAGCGGTAGCTCTGCTCGGGCATCAGCCCGCTGACGACATGCTCCGTCGTGGTGACGTGCAGCAGGGTGCCGTGCCACGCGGCACTGTCCACAGGGGCGTAGTCTACGTAGTAGTCGCTGTCGCTGTTGCTGAGGAGCACGCTACGGGCCGACACTATGGCTATCGTGGGCGTGAGACCCCGCGTGACGGCTATGTCGTCAACCCAGATGTCGACGTTCTGCGTGGTGGTCTGGGCGCTGAAGGCTATGTTGTCGGTGCCGTTGAAGCGCGTCAGCGGCAGGTGCAGCGTCTCCCACACTCCTGTGGCGTCGAGGGTCAGGGTGTCTCGTGGCATGAAGGTGTTGGGGTCGGTGGGCACCGTCATCTGGCCCACCACGAGGCGGGCTCGGTTGTGGTTGCTGGCGCGCAGCCGCAGGGTGAGCTGGTGCGCTCCGATGTCGGGCACCGCCAGCTGCGGCAACGCCGCTATCGAGGGGTTGCCGGTGGTGGCGTAGAGGTGCAGCGTCTGGTTGCCGTCGAGGGTGGCCATGCCCGGAGTGGCATTGTTGGTACGCCCCACGGCCCACCCGAAGGGGATGCCGGCAGGCAGCGCCTCTTCCATGTTCTCACAGTAGGGCGTGGTGGCCGCTGGCGCCACGGTGGCCATAAGGCGCTGGCACGAGGTGGCAGCACCGCAGATGGGCGTCAGGTATATGTCGTAGCTGTTGCCTTCCGTGAACCCGGCAAGGCTGTGCATATGCAGACCGTCGCTGCCATCGGTATGGGCGGTGTCGCGCACTCCCGTGCTGTCGCCGGGGGTGAAGCCCGCAGGACCGTATTCTATTATTATATTGTCGACCCCGTGCCACGAGCGCCACGTCACAGTGCCCGCCGCCGTCGCCGCCACTTCGCCTATGGCACAGCTCGTCACAGACATCTCGTCGAGGTACATGGTGCCGCTGCCCGTGGGAGTGCGCAGGGTTATGTAGTGACCGTCGCCGCTGTAGTCCGACAGGTCGGCGACAAGGTGCTGCCAGCACCCCAGCGCGGTAAGACTCAATGTGTCGACGGCCGTGAAGGTGTTGATGGAGTCAGGGTCACTCATCACACCTACCACTATAGCGCTGTCGCTCAGCAGGCTATCACTCATGCCGTAGATGTGGAAGCTCACCATGGCCCCGCCTATGCTGTCGATGGGTGGCAGGCTCACGGGGATGCCACCGCTGAGCTGCAGGCTGTGGCTGCCGCCGTGGTAGTTGCGGTCGGTGACGCTGCCGGCACCGCGCATGCGCCACGACGAGGGCAGGCTGCCGGTTTGGTTGCCGTCGAAGTCTATGCAGTAGGGGATGCTGCGCATCGACGGCCGTGTGTTGATGCTGAAGCTTATGGCTCCGTTGTTGGCGGTGGTGCCGGTGGAACCGCTACCGTGGTAGTATGAGGCGCCGATGCTGCCGCAGCCGCACAGGGTCTCTATGTAGAAGGTGTAGACGTTGTCCATGTCGAGCCCCCCAATGGTGGCTGGCGAGGTGCGCAGGGTGTCCTGGCGCGTCTGCCCGCCGCCGGTGTAGCGGCACAGTAGCGCCACACTGTCGGTGCTTTCCCAGTAGATCTTGGCCGACGTGCTGTCGAGGTCGCCAATCCTTATGTTGTAGGCTATGCAGGGCTCCACACAGAGGTTCTCAATATAGGTGCTGGCTTGGGCACCGCCGCTGACGAGCATCAGGGCCATGTGGCCCGGTACGCTGTCGAGGTGCACCATGCGGTGGCTCCACCGGTCGGCGGCACTGAAGGTCATGGTGTCCACGGCCACAAAGGTGCCCTCGTCGGTGACGTCGGTGACATAGCCTGTCAGCAACAGTGCGTCGCTGTGGCCTGCCGCGGTGTTGGCCCAGAAGGCTATGGTGCGCGACGGCGGACAGCCGTCGGCGTCGGGCAGGATGGCCACCGTGGGCTTGCCGGCTTGGGCCACAAAGAGCAGCGACAGCCCACCGGTGAGGTTGCGCTGGTTGCTCACTATGGGGTAGAGACCTACCTGCGAGAGGCGCCGCCAGCCTTCGGGGTAGGAGCCCGCAGTAAGGGCGTCGAAGTTCTGGCAGTAGGGCACCTCGAAGGGGGCTGCAAGGGTGTTGAAGGTCAGCGTCAAGTAGCTGCACTCGGCTCCGTAGCCGCCCTTGGGGGCTATATGCACCGCATAGCGCGAGCTTGGCTGCAGGCCCGTGAAGGTCAGCGTGCTGTCGCAATATACTGTGTTGCCGTGCCCGGGGGTGAAGTCGCTGGCACCGTTGGGCAGCCGTATGTACTCTACCTCGGCACTGTCGCCGTAGTGGTAGCCCAGGGTCAGCAACGCCGTGGTCTGGCTGATGTGGCTCACCGTGGCGTCGGCTATGCCCGCCGTGCGAAGGCTCAGCATGTCGACACTCCAAATGGCGCTGGCGGTGAAGGCCAGGCAGCTGCCTGCGGCACCCACGACGGGCACCACATAGCGCCGCCACGTGCCGTTGCCGTTGACGGTGTCGGTGGGAATAAAGGGGTCGTAAGGCGTGGCGCGACGCCCTATGACGAGGCGTCCGTTGCCTATGGCGTAGAACTCAAGGTAGCAGGTGTCGGGGGTGGCGTCGCCGAGCAGGGGCATGGTGACGCTGCTGTTGGAGCCAACGGTCAACGCTCGGCTGCCGCGGTACGAGTTGGACCCTATGTGGGCATTGCCGGAGGCCACCCATCCCATGGGCATCGCCGTGCTCCCTTCGAAGCCTTCACAGTAGGGCGGCATCACAGCATGGGCGAAGGTGCGGAAACTTAGCTTGTCGCAGGCCGCCGGAGCGTCGCCGCACGAGGGCCAGACGTACACCTCAAGGGGCGTGTCGGGCGGCAGGGAGCTTATCATAAAGGGGTTCTGCGTGGCTGTGAGGCGCGTGCCACTGCCGAGGGCGAAACCGGCGTCGCCGTACTCCACAGTCACCGTGGCGCCGTCGGCCAGCGTCAATGTGTCCCAAGCCACTATGGCTTCCTGCTCGGTTATGTTATACAGACGCTGTCCGTCGAGCATGCAACGGGCCAGGCGCAGGTTGTCCACCGTAACGGTGCCGCTGCCTATGGCCAGCAGGGCGGGGTAGGAGCCACTGCCCACATAGCCGCCCAGCGGCAGCACCAGCGGCTGTGTGCCCGATGCCACAAGGGTGTCCACAGGCACGAAGGTCGAGGGCTCGTCGGGGAACTCCACGGCTCCCACCACCAGGCGCGCAGTGCCCGTGGCGGTGAGCTTCAGGGCCATCGTCAGGTCGGCAATGGCGGCCCCTTCGGGCAGGGGCAGCACAGCCATGCAGATGTCGCCAACGGCAGGCAGCATCCGCAGCACACCGCCCGTGACCTGGGGCTTGTTGGCCGTGGGGCGCCGCCAGTGACGCGGCATCACACTGTCGACGCTGTTGAAGTTCTCGTAATAGGCTATCGGTATGCCGGCCTCCTCCATGGTGCGCACCGTGACGCTCTGCCTCTCGCCGTCGACACAGCCCACCGTGAAGGTGTAGAGGCTGTCGGGCGTAAGACCCGTGAGCGTCAGCGGCGACACGGCCGGACGTATGGTGTCGGTGCCGTAGGCCACCTCGACGTCGCCGAAGCCGTAGGTCTCGAAATGCAGCGTCAGCTGGCTGCTGCCCACATGCGACACCGTCGGCACCGAGGTGCCGCAGCGCTCCAGGCGCACGTCGTCGACATACATCTCTGTGTTGTCGGGCTGCAGGCCGCGTTCCATGCGGAAGGTCACACGCCGTCCCGTACCGCTGTAGGCGGAAAGGTCCACGACCATCTCCTGCCAGCGCGAGCCCTGGTCGACATGCAGGGTGTCGACGGCCACGAACTCTCGCGTGTAGCGCCCCGTGTCGGCACAGATGCCCACCAGCAGGCGCGAGGCAGTGCTCGGCGAATAGAGCCAGAAGCGCAGGAATAGGCCGTCGAGCGAGGCCTGTCCCGCTATCGGCGGGGCTATGGCCATGCTGTAGTGGCTCTCGGCTATGGTGCCGGGATAGAGAGCCAACGCCGCGCCGCCGCTGTGCACGGGCACCGCCACCAGATGCGGCGGATAGCCCATGTCGTAGTTGCGCGACACAACCCAGCATCCTGGCGTCACCTCCACGCCGGTACCGTAGCTGTCGAAGGACTCGTGCCACGGTGTCGTCACACTGTCGCACTGCCCCCGCGCCGTCACCGGCAAGGCCGCCATCAGCAACACCAGGGCCGCCAGCCGCAACATCCCGCTACAGAGCTTCTTATATGTTGCCAATACCTGCATACAAAAAATCATAACGCTCGCGTGTGCGAAATATTGTGTTGCCCATGCTTTTTCTTCTCTTTGCCCATGCTTTTTCCTCTCTTTGCCCCGCTTATTCTCTTCTCGCTGCTCCACTCCTTCACCCCCAACCCACCCCCAACCCACCCCCGACCTACCCCCGACCTACCCCCGACCTACCCCCGACCTACCCCCGACTTACCCCCGACCTCCCTCCGACCTCCCCCTGCTCGGCCTGTGCCCGGCCTGTGCTCTGCCCCCATCTCACCCCTGACGTACCCCTGACGTATCCCCGACCAGCCCCCGATACACACCCGCTCCGGCCCCTCTCCATCTGTTCTACGATTGTTAACCGACTGTTCTACGACTTAAACCGTTAAACAGTCGTTAAACAACCATAGAACAACCGGTGAACAGACGGAGAGGGTACGGAGCGGATACGGAGGGGAGATCGGGAGGGTAAAAATAAATTTTTACTAAAATTGTTCTATGTCTGAATTTTTTTGTATCTTTGCACATTAGAATTACGGCGACGGAATGGGTTTCCGCCTTTTTGTTGCGTGTATAATTGAGAGAAAAACAGAATGTTAGATAACATTTAAAAGATATAATAAAAAAAATAAAAAGCAAAAACTATGGAACTACCCTTTGCAGAAGCATGGAAAATCAAGATGGTTGAGCCCATCAAGAAGAGCACCCGCGAGCAGCGCGAGAAGTGGCTGAACGAGGCCCACCAGAATGTCTTTATGCTGAAAAGCGACTACGTCTATATCGACCTCCTGACCGACTCCGGCACCGGCGCTATGAGCGACCGCCAGTGGGCCGCCATGATGATGGGCGACGAGAGCTACGGCGGCGCCCGTTCGTTCTACCACATGAAGGATACTATCACTGAGCTCACAGGCTTCCAGTATGTTATTCCCACCCACCAGGGCCGTGCAGCCGAGAACGTGCTGTTCAGCTATCTGGTGAAGCCCGGCAACATCATCCCCGGCAACGCCCACTTCGATACCACCAAGGGCCATATCGAGAGCCGCAAGGCTTTCGCCATCGACGTGACTGTGAAAGAGGCCTACGACACCCAGCTTGAAGTTCCTTTCAAAGGTAATGTCGACCTCGAGAAGCTTGAGAAGATACTGAAAGAGAACAAGGGCAACGTGCCCTTCATGGTGCTCACGGTGACGAACAACACCGTCGGCGGCCAGCCCGTCAGCATGCAGAACATCCGCGAGACCTGCGCACTCTGCCACAAGTACGGTGTGCCGGTGAACGTCGACAGCGCCCGCTTCATCGAGAACGCTTACTTCATCAAGACCCGCGAGAAGGGCTACGAGAACAAGACCCTGCGTGAGATATGCAAGGAGATGTTCAGCTATGCCGACAGCATGACCATGAGCGCCAAGAAGGACGGTCTGGTGAACATGGGCGGCTTCATCGCCACCAACAAGCAGGAGTGGTACGAGGGTGCCAAGATGTTCTGCATCCCCTTCGAGGGCTTCCTCACCTACGGCGGTATGAACGGCCGCGATATGGACGCTCTGGCCGTCGGTCTGAAGGAGAACATTGAATTCGAGATGGTCGAGACCCGCATCAAACAGGTCCACTACCTGGCCCAGAAGCTTGACGAGTACGGCATCCCCTACCAGCGTCCCGCCGGTGGCCACGCCATCTTTGTCGACGCCGACAAGGTGCTCACCAACATCCCGAAGGAGGAGTTCCCTGCCCAGACCCTCACCTGCGAGCTGTACCTCGAGGCCGGTATCCGCGCCTGCGAGATTGGCTATGTGCTGGCCGACCGCGACCCTGTGACCCGCGAGAACCGCTTCGGTGGCAACGACTTCGTGCGCCTCTGCATACCGCGCCGCGTGTACACCAACAACCACATGGATGTCATCGCCGCCGCCCTGAAGAACGTCTACGACCGTCGCGACACCATCAAGCGCGGTCTGGAGATCACCTGGGAGGCTGAGCTGATGCGCCACTTCACCTGCCAGTTCAAACGTCTTGGCTAATATCTCTAATACCTAACAGTGCTCACATTCAACTAACTGACTACATGCGCGCGCGAGGCAAAATTACGACAATAATAATAGGGATGACGCTGATGCTTATGGCATCATGCGTCACCCCTCGTCGTGTCAATTATCTGCAGGATATGACACACGGAAGCCAGATAGAGCTCGAGAACCGCTTCGAGGCACGCATAGCACCCTATGACGACTTGAGCATCGTTGTCTCGAGCGCACAGCGTGACCAGGAGCTTGTGGCTCCCTTCAACGTGGTGCGCGACACCAAGGGCGGATATCTGGTGGATGTGGACGGCAACATCGACTTCCCGGTGCTGGGCAAGATGCATGTGGCTGGACTGACACGCCTGCAGCTGCAGGACACTATCACCACACGCCTCATCCGTGGAGGGTATCTGGAAGATCCCTTCGTGGTGGTGCGTTTCAACAGCTTCAAGATATTCTTCTTGGGCGCCGCCGGCGGCAAGGTCATCAATGTGCCTAACGAGCGCTGCACCTTCCTCGAGGCATTGGCGCTCAGCGGCGGCCTCGACAACTTCACACCACGCGACCGCATCGCGGTGATGCGCGAGGTGAACGGCAAGATGGTGATGCGCTATCTCGACCCCCGTTCGTCGGATGTCTTCAACGACCCTTTCTTCATGATGCACCAGAACGACTTCATCATCACCGACGGTATGAACAACGGTACCATTAGGAGTGAGTTCACGTTCTGGACAGGCATGGTATCGACAATACTGTCGGTGGCGTCGCTCATAACCTCAATAGCTCTCTACAGGGCAATGTCTAAGAAGTAAAAAAAAAACGGCAACAATGGCAGACAGTAAGGATAACAATAACATGGCGTTCCTCGACGAGAAGAAGGGACCGAAACTCCACGTGAAGGACGTGGTCTTCATTGTGTTGCGCAACCTTCACTGGCTGATATTGTGCGCTGCCGTGGGCGCTTTCATCGCAGGCTATTGGGTGCGTCACCAGAACCATGTCTACCAGAGCTCGGCACGCGTGCTCATCAAGGGCTCGTCGACGGGAAGCTCTGACAATACGATGCGCGAGGCGTCAATAAAGAGCATGTTCTCCACCAAAGCGCTGTACAATAGCAACATCAACAACGAGATAATGATATTCTCGTCGAAGTCTGCTATGCTTGAGGTGGCCAGGACACTCGACCTCAACATCTTCTACACGACGAAAACGAAGATTGTGAACCGTGTGAAGGACCTCTACGGCGAGTCGCCGATAAAGGTTGACTTCGTGGACAACGGCGAGGACGACTATGTGGCGTTCGACGTGGTGATCAACAGTCCCACGACGCTCACCATCATGCAGGCTGACTATGAGCCGCGCAAGGTCAACTGCGAGGATACCGTGGCTATGCCTTTCGGCCGCATTGTGGTGCACCCCACATGGTTCATGTCGGCATCATTTGTCGGATATACGCTGCATGTGGAGCACCGCAGCATGAACGCTGTGGCCGACTACTATCGTGCCGCTATGCAAGTGTTTCGCGACGACGACTTCAACACTATCATCAACGTGGTGCTGCAGGATGCGTCGCCCATACGCGCCACCGACGTCATCAACGAGGCCATACGTGTATATAATGATGATGCTGTCAAGGACAAGAAACGCATCATCGCCTATACATATGATTTTATTAATGAGCGTCTGAAACTGCTGCAGACCGACCTCGGTGTCCAGGAGAACGCTTTGGCGGATTTCAAGCGCGAGAACCGTCTGCTTGACCTTTCGTCCTACGGCCAGACGTATCTGGCTACGAGTATCCAGAGCTCGGAGGAAAAAGACCGTCTGAACAAGCAGCTGACAACGGCACGCTACCTGATACAGATGAACGAGAGCGATGAGACTCACTTGATACCCAACAATGTGGGTGTCGACGATGCGCATATCACGGAGCTTATCGCCAAGCATAACGCCCTGGTGCTCGAACTGAAGAAGTACCAAAGCCAGAACAACCCTGTTGTGAGACAGAAGATGGCTGAGCTGAATAGGCTGAAGAACGACATGAACACGCTGCTCGACGTGTATATCAGTGTGCTGCAGGAGCGTATAGCTGAAGCACAGATCGCCGCCGACGCCGCAAGCTCGAAGATGAGCCGCGTGCCTCAGCAGCAGCTCTATATAGAGAGCCTGGAGCGTGTGTCGAAAATCAAGGAGGATCTGTACCTGCATCTGTTGAGCCGTCGCGAGGAGCTGATGATAAGCCAGCCGTCCATTGAACCTAACGGCAAGGTGCTCGACCCGGCACGCATCAACCGCAAACCCGTGGCTCCCAACGAGAGCCGCACCACGATGATGGGTCTCTTGATAGGCCTGCTGATACCGGTGGCCATCTTCTTCCTGCGTCGTCTGTTCGATACTAAAGTTAAATACCATAATGATATAATATACGCCACCGATGCACCCTTCCTGTGCGAGATACCTTCGCGCGAGAAGGACGACGACCGAGCCATCGTGGTGTCGGAGAGCGGACACGACGCTATGTGCGAGTCGTTCCGCCTGCTGCGCGCCAAGGTGGACTTCCTCGGCACCGACAAGGCGAAGGGAGACGCACGCGTATTCCTTATCACCTCGCTTATGCCGGGCATGGGTAAGACGTTCATATCGTCGAACTTGGCGGCAAGCTTCGGCTTCGCCGGCAAGCGTGCACTGGTTATTGACCTCGACTTGCGCCGCGGCTCGTTGACGCGCTTGTTCTACTCACGCCACCACACGGGCTTGTCTAACTACCTGGTGGGCAAGGTGGACAATGTCGACGACATCATAAAACACGACCTCGTGAGCAGTGGCGTGGACGCCATCTTTACTGGTCCTATACCGCCTAACCCGACCGAGCTGATGGGTAACGGTAGACTCGATGCCATGATAGGCGAACTGCGCAAGAGATACGACTATATTGTCCTCGACTCGGCCCCGACGGGCTTGGTTGTGGATACCGACGTCATAAAGCACCTGGTGGATAACACGTTGTTCATTATCCGCTCGGGTAAGTTCGACAAGCGTATGCTTGAGAACATCGATGAACTGTACCAAGGCCACGAGTTCCCGAACATGGCTCTGCTGCTCAACGATGTGCATTACCGCAAGCTGATGCCATATGAGCGCAAATACGGTTATGGCTATGGCTACGGCTATGGTTACGGCTATGGCTACGGTTACGGCTATGGTTACGGTTACGGCTATGGCTACGGCTACGGTGCCGAAGACGAAGAGAAACCTACAAAACGAAAAAGAACTAAAGACACTGATAATGATGAGGAGAAGTAAAGTATGAAGAGAAAACTGCTCATAATAACTATTTTACTGCTGGCGGCAGCAAGTGCGTCAGGCCAGAGATTTGTAAAAGGCTTTGCTCTCGGCGCAGATAGGGATACCTTGCAGTATATCATTGCATCGCCTTTTGATAACTGGTACCTTCTGTTCAGTGGTGGTGTCCAGACTTATGTGGGCAATACGCCCGATAAGGCTGCAGCATGGAACGGCGCTGATTTCGGTGTTCGTGCCGAAGTGGGTAAGTGGATTATCCCTGACGTTGCAGTGTCGATGCGTTTTGGTTTTGCCACGGTGCACAGCAAGTCACGTTTTGGCGGCAACAATCCATGGACTGATGTCAATAATCCGCTCGCATATGATGGAATGGAGTTTGGCCCATATTACCCGATCAATGCCTATGCGCTTTCGGCAATGGCTATTGTGACTTTCGACTGGACGAACTTCCTCCGCGGCTATGAGGCCGGTAAACGTCAGCACCTGCACATTTATACGCCAGTAGGTCTCGGCGCCATGATGCTCTTTGGCAAGATTGTCAACCAAAACTATGTAAATAAGGTTAATAGCAATTCCAATGAGGTTTCTGTGGAGATGGGGCAGATGAGAAGGAACTTCGAGCTTGGTTTTACAGGCGGTTTCATGGCTGAATATTACGCCACGAAGCACCTGTCGTTCTTCGCTGCATTGGAACTGGCTTTCGCACGTGGTAGCCTTGACGACTTCAACTATAACCTTGACAATGATGTGCGTAGGGTGGATTTTATGCCGTCATTATATATTGGTGCAAAAATCAACCTGCTGAAGAGCGTTAGCAAGTTTGATCCATATACAAAACGTACATCACGTGAGAAGGTGAACCATGAGTTCCTGTCTTACGGCACGCGCAACACATTGTCTACACTTCAGGGTAGGATAGAACAGCTGAACAGCCAGATTGATTCCGTACAGAACCTCTCTGATAACAGGAACGCTATTGATTCGGCAAAACTGGCAGATATGGGCAAGGAGCGTGACAGTCTGCAGAACCGTCTTGACTCTATCGAGAAATATGTGGGATACATGCCTGCAAACGTCATCGAGGAGCTCTTGAATGCCAACGAGGAGCTTGGATTGCCTGCAACAGTGGTATACTATCAGCTCGACAAGTATGATATAGACTATAACGGTCTGAAGAAACTGCAGAAGTTTGCTAAAGATCTTAACCAGCTTGATGACACTCTTGAATATTACATCATAGGTGCCGCTGACTCGATAACAGGTTCCATACAGCACAACCAGTGGCTGTCGGAACGCCGTTGTGAGGCTGCTTACAATATGTTGGTTAACAATTTCGATGTTAGCGCCAACCAGCTTATTCTTATGCCTGTGGGCGGAATCATGGAGTATACGCCGCAAGAGAATAACCGTATGGCTTTGATAATCCTGCGCACACCTCAGACTGAGGCCATCGTGACAAAATGGATGGAGAAGTATAAACACATACGGAAAAAGTAAGGAAAGGGAGAAAATGGTGCCCTAAAAGTTAGCAAAGCCCTGTAAGGGCGGCAAGTTTTAGCCCACGGTGTAGTGGGACCAAAAACATCGAGCCCCGTAGGGGCGACACATTGGCTACCAAGCTTGTGTCGCCCCTACGGGGCTCAAGGTTGTTTTCATGTAGGTTCCGTGGGCTAACGCCCAAGGCTAATAGTTGACGTCCCCGATGGGGACTTTAGGGGTACCTCTTGAATTTTGATAGTTTTTTAGTTTTGATTGAGATTGACGAGAGACGTCAAGACAACTAGTCTTCGAGACTCTAAGTTTTCGGATATATTCGGTTAATTCGGTTAGAGTTTTTTTCGGTTATTCTGTTTGAGAATAATAACCCTTTTGGCGATGTTCTTGGCGTTCTGCAGTGCGGCTTCTTTCAGCCAGCCAATGCCGAAGGGCATCCAACGCTGCGGGTGGGTGTTGATGAGGATCTGGTATCTGTGTATCGTGTGTTCCGCATTGCGTAGCGCTTTTATGATGTCGTCGGTGCTGTGGAACACCAGACCTTCCCTTGTCCATTGCTCTTGATAGTGTGGCACTTTATCGCGTACGCTCACCTTGTAGCCGTCCCAGCGGCGGCCAGTGTCGGTGATATAGAGTGTCTTGCTGAAGTCGGTGTCCAGCATGGGCTCATAATCAATGCCTAACGTGTGTATGTCGTAATGTTTCCATATGTCTTGGCTATTCCATGGTGAGCGAGGACTGCCATGGGCACAGGCTGTGTTGATGGGCACTACATTATGTAGTTTCTCAAGATTGAGGCAAAAGTCTGTATAGGCAGACTCAATATTGCCGTTGCAGGTTGTCAGGCATTCGTAGTGATATCCTGCCGTATGCCCTAAGGAAACAATCTGTTTGATTATATCCTCATCATAACTTTCTGGCACTATCCGGAAGTAATAGGTGGCCGTCAGTCCCATCTCTGCTTCTACTTGTGCGATGCGAAGTGAGTAATCTGGCTTCAAATCCACATCATGCCTGAGGCTAAAGCATTTATGTTTCTTCAAAGCCTCCAGTAGCTCCTTGTATTTCTCAACAGTAAAGTCCATCAGATATTAAGTTCTTTTACAACCTTTGCGGGAACACCGGCCACCAGTGTCCGAGGAGGTACGTCTTTGGTGATTACAGCGCCGGCAGCCACGATAGCACCTTCGCCTATGGTGACACCTGGAAGAATTGTGGCATTCACCCCAACCCATACGTTGCGTCCTATAACTGTTGGAGCCACAAACGATTCCACACATTGTTTGTGGTACTCCATAGGTGTGCTATGAGCTAAGACATAGTTGTTGCCAGCCAGAGAGGCGCCGTCTTCAATTATGACAAAGTAAGGGTATGGGTAGTCGAGGGTGCAGCCAGGTCCGATGTGCACATGCTTGCCTATCTTTACCCCACGCCAGCGTTGCAGTCTTATTCTCAGTCCGTTCCAGGGGCATCGCATTGCCCACTGGTTAAACACATGGTCCTTCCAACGTATGATAGCAAACCACAAGGCACAACGATATCCGTGTACGTGAGCCGATCGATGTATGGTCGCCCATAGGTTTGCTCGTTTATAGTGCGGCAACGGTTGCCGCTTGAGTTCAAGATAGGCTTTCATGGTTTTCTATATGGTTGACGAAGAAGTCTGTGGGATCGATCATCTCGCTGAGCATTCGCTGCCGTTTGGCTTGCCATTCGGTTTTGAGCTCTTCAGGGTCATGTGCCAGCAGTTGTTCTATGTGATGATACATCTCATCGAATTGCTGTGGTTGGTAAGCATAACAAAGACCGTATTTGTTTTCCAGCATGTTGGGCACGGATAGCCGCCCAGCAAAAGTATTGCATTTCAGTGCAGGCACCCCCAGTACAGCAGCTTCAGATGTCATAGTCTGACTGTCGCCGAGGAACATCGAACTATAAGCCATCAAGGAGTGAATCTCTTCGGGTGGCACAGGTAGACGGTAGGCTTCAAATTCTGGCTCTATGGCACGTTCCGAGGTGATGATGACGCGTCCATGAGGTTTTAGGAGGTCTAATAAGGCTTTCTTCTGTTCCAGAGTCAACCCCTGTTGCCCCACATCGTGGTGTCCTTTGAGGGCGACGAAGCGCATGGTGAAGAATCGCTCACCTTCTTGTATTCCTGCATGTTGCAGAACGGAATGGCTGGGGGAGAACCGATTAGGGTGCAGATAAGCTAGTTCGTGTGTACCGGCGTAATAGATGGCGCGCTTGGTCTTTCTATGTATACAGTCGGGAGTGAATACGATATCGGTCAGAGGGTGTCCGTACTTGACAATAAGCGGCTCCGCTGCATCGTCGTCGTCGTCGAACATAAAGGCTTTCATTGATGTCAGTTTAGACACATGACTTAATACGATTCCGCTGCTTAAACCGATGTCGATATGGTTTCGTTTTACGAACTCAAGTAACTGTATGTCTTGGTGTAATACTGTCCTTGCTTTGCCGGCCAAGCTGTCTTTCTTGCCTCCAAGATCCACCCATGGCGTCATCCCATAGTGTTCCATCAACCGTTTTGCAACAGGAATATCTCGCACCGAGTAGAAAACATTGTGCCTTTGTTTCTTCATTTCCTCTGCCACCCCATGCAGCAGATGCACATGCCCTGGGTGTCCGATGTCAATCAGTATGTTCATTTGGATTGATTTTCTTGATTTCTTTGGCTGGATTGCCACCCACAATAGTGTGAGGTTCCACATCTCGGATCACAACACTTCCACAACCTACAATGGCTCCCTCACCGATGGTTACTCCGTTTAGAATGATGGCGCCGGCACCAATCCATGCATCATCGCCGATGGTGATGATGTTGTCGTGGTGCGTCACGTACTTGGATGCCGATGATGCATTACTGTGCGAAGATAGAACCAATGTTACCCGTGGAGCTATGGAGACACGGTCGCCGATAGTCAGTGTGCCTCGATTATAAACGAAATTGTGTGGTATGCAGATGTCGGATGGGAGGTAAACATTTTCTCCTACTGAATAGCCTTGCTTGCGCAGGGCCCAGATGCGTATTTTGTTATAGGGCATCCGTTGCATCACCTTGTATAGGAATGCATTCCGACAGCGTGTATAAAGGTTCTTTATCGTCATTGTATATTGGATAGTATTTCTAAAAAGAGTTTTCCTGCATTGTAAATGAATGGATGACAAGTGTGTAGGAATCGGCCGTGTTCCACCAGTGTGCCGCCAAAGAGGGCTTTGAAGTTGCGTACCCCATATTCGACGTCAGGCTTTCCGGCACCCATGAAGTCGAAACATGGACAACCCGAATCAACCGTTGCTTGGATGCCGGCGTAGGTGGCAAGTTCCGATGGATAGAGGTTTTTGAAGTCTTCGTCTTTTCCACATACGTACCATTCATATCCCACCTTTTTATCGAGGCATACGTATGCCATGCCGCCAATTACCTGGCTGTTGTATCTGACAACAAGGATTTTCGCAGAATCAAGTTGGTGCAGTTTATGGAAGAATTCAGATGGAGGTAATGGCTTCTTTACTTTCTTTTGGTAGAGTTCTTTTAGGATGCTGTAGAATTCGTCGATATCGCTTGTTGAGGATGCTGTCTCCATTGTTGCGCCATCACGCAAACCTACGTGGATGTGTCGTTTACGCGTGCGGCTCAGGTTGTTGTTGACGACATCCATGGATGTGGTGTCAAGGTGGAAATTTAGGTGCGGCTGGTAGGAAAACCCTTTTTTCTCAAAGATGCTCTTCCAGGGCGAGTAGTCGTTAAGGTTACGGCTCTCAATGTAAATACAGCGGCCTTGGAGCTGTTCCCGTATGGAAGAAAGCATGACCGACAGATGTTTTTCTGTGGTTTTATCTGAGAGAAGTGGTCCTCCAACGATGATGGCACGTCGGGAGAGTTTGCGTTTCAGCCACCCTCCGTCACCTTGCAGGTAACCTACAGTGAGACATTTCAATGTATCGTTCTCGGTCACACCGAATACGAATGGCTCCATGAAACTGATACTATCGTAGAATTTATAGGCCTCCCGCGTTTGGAACCACGAACTGACTGGCGAGCTCTGAATCAGAGTGTCCCATTGTTCAGTGGGAATTTGAGAGTACTGGGTTAAGATTTTCATGGTTCGTGTATGATGGTTTGCCTTTTGTTATTGTGCATGAGGGGTATGGAGTCTACTATATTGACTGAGATGGCTGTGCCGAGTTTCGGCTGCCAATAGTCGACAATACGTTGCTTTTCTATGGATTCAAATTCATTGTTTGTCACAATGTTGAATGTTATCCGGCCGTCGCGATGGTGTACTATTTGGTAACTTTCAACTCCCTGAATATCGTAAAGGAAATAGTGAGAGAAGTTGTGCACCGTATAGGTTTCGCCGCCATGGGTGAGATATGCGTCACTCTCGCGCCCCATAATACGGATTATCTTCCCATTGCGGACTTCTACAAGGTCCTGGGTGTCATAGCGGATGAAAGGATGTGCGAGGCTCCATAGGTCGGTGCTGACCACACGGCCAATGCCATCAGTGATAGGATGACCCTCATTGTCAAGAATTTCAATGATTCCATAATAGCCGCACACATGATAGCCGTCGTGGTCCGGTGTCTCGTAGGTATTGGGTGTTCCCTCGCAACTATAGGAATCGATAATATCGCAACCGAAAGCTCTTTCTATCTCTTTGCGATGGGCCTCTGAAAGGGTTGACCCTGTGGTGAATATCCGTCGCGGTGTATGTGAGAAACCAGTATGGCTGTTGCGATAACGGGCCAGCAGGTAAATCGGAGCAGGATAGGATCGTATATAGAGAGGACGCTCTTTTTCAATGGTGTCTAAAATGTTACGGAGCGATACATCGTCTATGGAATAGAAGGGTACAAAGACACATCTGTTTATGCGGTCTTGCCATTTCTTCAGTTTCCCTTGCCGTTCGCCATTGGCAATTTTCATGTATATGTCGCCCAAGCGATATCCTGCTTGATACCAAGTGCGTAACTTGGCTGCGGTGTTGACTGAATTCGCCTTCTTGGAAACAAGGTAAGAGAAAGGCTCTCCAGAGGAACCACTAGAGCGAGAGGTGATACGCTGCTTGACAGGAAAGTGCTTTGCTGAGAAACGGTCAATGCCCTCCTGTCGCATGATAGTCTTCGAGACAATGGGCAGTTGGCTAAGTGTGGCAGTCTGAGGGTCGAGTTTATGGTCATGGAACCAATCGCGGTAGAACGGAACTTCGGTAGCGGCATAGAACATCAGTTCCCTTAGTCGTTCCTGCTGAAAAGATTTCATCTGTGCGGGCGTCCACCCTTCGGCCTCTTTCAATAGCCTTAGGTATTTGTGTACCTGCTCGCCTTGCAGCAGATCACTCAGCGGTAGGATTATATTTTCATGAAGAAAAGCCATAGACTGCATATAACTGTTCTTTGACACTTTCCCATCGATATTTCTTTACATCGTTGTGGGCACTTACAATAATATCTTTGCCAGTAGCTTGGTTCTCTACGACCCAAAGCATCTTCTCTGCCAGTTGGTCACTGTTGTCGCTTTCGAAAAGTAGCCCTGTCTTGGTATCCTCAATCATATATGGCACCCCTCCCACACAACTGGAGATGACCAACAGTCCGGCGTTCATGGCCTCAAGGACCGACACTGGCATATTGTCGACTGTTGGCGCAGAGAGGAATATATCGGCACGGTCGAGGCTGTCATAAATCTGGCTATTGTTAACCCTGCCGGTAAAAGTGACGTTCGTCAATCCCATTTCCTTTGCCATTCCCTCCAATGCACAATGTTGCGATCCGTCGCCGACTAATGTTAAGGTCGATTCTGGTAGTTTGGTTAGCACTTTTTGGAAAGCCCTCAGAATGCAGGGAATATTGTAGAGTGTCTCGTGGGCACGGGTACAGATGAAATGTGGCCTAATGATATCGCGCTGGCGGAACTGTGTTTCATCGAGTTCGATGATATTGGGGATAATGGTGTAAGCTAGTTGGTGCTTGTCAAAGACTCTGGCCAAGAAACCAGAGAGGACGATATTGGCATCGGTGCGTGTGAGGTACTGCTTGACGAGTCTGGGCTGCTTGTCAAAGAATTTCTCTCCGCCACCGCCATGGTAAGTCAGTACAATGCGCTTGCCAAGTCGTCTGCCCACAGAGATACCTAATACTGCCGGCAGGAATCCCCATCCGGAGCAGCAATGTATATGCAATACGTCGTAGCGCTTCGCCACAGAGCGGAGACGTGGCGGCAGCAGCAGACGCCGCATGACAGAAGCCTTGGTGGAGAAGATGTCGGCGACGTGCCCTTCCTCCCGCAGATGTTTCTGCAGCAGCTCCACCTGCCCCGAGATCCCCCCGACCCCCGGCTTATAATTGCATATCAACAGAACCCTCATCTCTTGTCTCAAACAAAACTAAAAAACAACCAAAACGATATTATTATCCAAGCCAAGCTGGGATTTCTTTGCCAAAACTATAGTTTATTATTTTGTGTATGCTATGACCAATGGCGAAGTTTTCTGTATTGAAGTTTATCAGGTATCCTATCGGTTTATCGGTCAACTTTAAATAAGTCATTAGCTGTTTGAAGTGTATCTTCTCCAGCATTGATACTGATTTTAGTTCAAGAATCATACAGTTCTCAACTAGGATGTCCATACGAAAACCAAGTCTTAAGTCGATACCAAGATATTCGATATTGATAGGTACTTCACTTTCTGCAAGTAAATTGGCATTGTCTAATTCAATCATCAATGCCCGTTGATACACAGATTCAAGCAAACCTGGGCCAAAGTGTTTATATACACTCATTGCACAACCTAGTACCTGATATGAAAGTGTAGTAGAATAATCAGTCATGAAGGAATGCTGTATAAATATTTTGTTTGTTTTTTTAGTTTTGATTGAGATTAGAATAGGCCGCGGGAGCCGAGTTTGAAGAACGCCCATGCAAACGCCATCACCGGCACTACATAGTACCATATCTTTATGAACTTGTAGTTCTTGGCATTCAGCAATGTTACCCCATACGCTGCCATGATGAGCAGCACCGGCAGACCTGGCAACAGGAACCTCTCCGAGTTGGCAAATCCACTTGTGGAGACAATGCCGAGGTAGGCAATTACAAAGGAACCTATCAAAGACAGATTTCTCCAGTTCTTGGTGATGAATATTGCACTGAACAATGCGATTAGCACGAATCCACCTAAAAAGTTACGCACGTAGTTACCTCCGCTCAGCATCTGCTGGTTGTACTGCTCGTCGACATCAACCATCGTCGGGAAAGGCAGTACGAACATCATGGGCGCCATCACTGTTCCGGTGGCATATTTGGCCCATTGGTTACCTTTGTTGGTTTGGTGTGTGCGCTTGGCAATCTGGTTGTCTTCTCGCTGGTCCCACAGACTTTCCGATTCGTTGACGATGGTGCCACCGGTTACTGTGAAAACCGCCAGCAATCCCCATCCTATAAGAACATATCGTTTGGCCTTTCCGATTACTTTGGTGTTTGTGAAAACCAAGGCCGTTACGAAAGAAAAAACTGCAGCAGCACCTAATATGGTGCGGAAGGTGAATAGGCTTAATACGAGTAGTGCAGGAACGATAATGGTTAGTATATTGTATTTTTTACTGCGTAATAGATAATCTGCCCGTTCCAAATAGGCTACCATCAAAAAAACCATCATGGTCTCTTTCAGGTGTGTGCCGCAATAGAAAATGAGGTTTGGCATATAACAAGCAAATACGGCTGCTAGGCGGCCTCCTTCTTCTCCTATATTACGCTCGGCCAATAAGTATATCAGTAGCACCGTGGCGGCGCTGAAAATGCTGTTCACCAAGCGTGGAAGCAAGATGCTTTCCCCAGTGAGTTTCGACAGCAACGACAGGTAGAATACATATCCAGAGTCGGAGATGGAATCGGTATTTACAAACAAGTAGTTCCACACATCTACAATGTTCGCATGCACATTGCCCAGTGTCTCCTCGTAGTACCAGATGGAGTCACCTGCCGAGAATTCGAATGGCATGCCGGTCTTAAGGAAGAAGTATATATATGCGAATATGGCCCAAACCCATCTGATTCCCAATGCAATTAGGAATATGCTTATGAGAAACTTTTTCCGCGGCGTTTCCTGCCATTTCTTGCTGCAGTAGTTGCTAAGCAGGAAAAAGCCTGTCACCCACATCACGCCCATAATCAGGAAGTCTATCGACATAGCATGGCGAAAGAAAACCAGCGACACCGCTGTCAGTACGCCAAGGTATATATATATTGCCTTGTTGGCTAGCTGCTTTGGAAAAAATGGAATCATTCTCTTTTATAATTTTTACAATCCGTTTGAGACTTTAGATCCAACGAGCTTTAGGATTGATTCGGATTATTCGGTTAGAGATTTTGATATTTCTTTAGTTTTGATTGAGCTTGCTGCCCTAAATATATTTCTTTTAAAATCTTTTCCAATCTGATTGAGATGTATGTCTTAGCTCTGTTTGAAATTCTCGATGCGTCTTTTGAGTTTTATGAGTCTTGTCATGTTCTTCTGTCCCACAAGCCCTAGTATCAGGCCTTTCCACCCCTTTTCCTTCTTGTCGTTCCATGAGCCCATGAAGTGGTGGTTGCAGTATGTGTTTTCTGTCAGCAGGTATTCTCCTGTGGTCTGGTGTGGACAGAAATATTCTGTCGGGAATACGGTAAGGTCTTTGTATTGTCTTTTTTTGCCGTCACACACGAACCCGTTGGCCTGCATGATTCGGCTTATGCGCCATGTGTTGGTCGTTGTGTCGTAGGAGCCGTCCGGCAGCATGAAATGTGCGCCATCGTATGAGGCGAGCTGCTCCTTAACCCACTCCCCGTCGGCCTCACTGGCCATCAGGCCGGTGACTGGCGGCTTGTGTTTGCTGCCCTCATAGCCGGTAAAGGCTCTCAGCTGCAGCAGGTCGTCCAGCGGCTTCAATATCTCCACATCGGTGTCCATATACACACCGCCCTCGGTCTTCAAAGCATAGAGCCTCACATAGTCCGTTACAAAGGCATATCGCCGGGCGGCGTATGCTTCGGCGGTATAAGGTATGCTGTCGACATCGAAATTGTCTTCGTTCCACAGCTTGTACTCCCAGTCGGGCATGTGCTTATGCCACGAGGCTATGCAGTCTTTGGCCAGCTGCGGCATCTCTCCGCGCCCAAACCAGCAATAGTGTATTGTCTTAGGTATCATGCTTATCGTGTTATGCCCATCAGTCTCAGTGATGCTTGCGGCGTTCCGTAGTCGCACCAATACCGATGGATGTTCTTTTCCAGATGTTGCCTGTATGCCTTGTCGCTGAGCAGCAGCCTGATGGCGTCTCCCAACGCCGTCGGCGATGTTACATCCACAAAGTGTATATGTTCACCTTCTACGAGCGGGGCCGGCAGGTCGTTGCTTAATGGTGTGCTCAGGATTGCCTTCCCCAATGCCATGTATTCACCTAGTTTCCATCCATGGCAGTCCCAATAGGCAGGCGTGTTGAAAACAAATGTCGACTCCTTGGTCTTTTGCAGGCATTCGTCAGCAGGCAGCCTTTGGCTCAGGCAGTCGTTGAACCGGGCGATGCTGTCACCGCTTCTTGAGGTTACCAAGCCGCCCTCAAAAGTCATCTCTGCGCTCAATGATTTGCAGGCTCTGATAAACAATGCCCTGCGTAAGTTCACACCTTCGTCATTCCGGTTCCACTCGTCACTCTGCCACAGTGTTGAGAGGTGGAAAACATATCCCTCGCGTGGCTCTTGCATGGTGTATGCCTCCAGCCTCGGACGCTGCAGTGTCCGTTTCCAGCAGCCCAGGTATTTCCGCTTGTTGCGTTGTGTATGTAGCACACCGCCGATTGCCGGAACAATGGCATGGATAGGACGTGTGTATTGTATCGCGAACGACGGACAAAGCGATATAAGTTTCTTCTGCAGCGTTTCCGGAGTCTTGCCGAAGTTGGCGTTCACACTTCCGTAAGTGTCACTCCATTGGTACAGGACCTCGTTAACCCGGTAGCTGTCGTTGGTGTCTATGATGAACCGCTTTTCCGTCAGACCATCTTTCAGTATAAACCGCATCGTACGCGTATGCCGCTCTTCGATTGGCAAATCGGCGAAAGCGTCATATCTGAATGCCACGTTCTCACGTCCAAACAGCTCTTCCAGTCCCTTGATGTAGAAACTCATGTATTGTATGTCGTCCTCAGGGTCTATTATGACTCTCATCTCTTAGGTGCTTGTGGCTTTTTAATATTCTGATATTTAGTTCTATAGTAGGCTTCGCGTATTCTAATGCGCTGATTGTCTGTTGTCGGGACTGAGCCGCTCCGTACCCGCTCCGTACTTGCTCCGACCTCTCTCCGTCTTTCCGACGATATTTCCTCGATGAATTGTCGTAGAAGGGTCGGAGGGAATACGCAGAGGCAACGTTCCTATACCGTGGAGACTTTGTCCTTCATTCTGATTATCCGCTGTTTAAACGTTGCGCCAGCCTTGAGGAAGGTGTTTCTTAGCTTAAGATAAAATAAAGGTTTGTTATACAGACGGACAATGTCTTCTCGTTGTCTCGACCAATCCACTTTGGCCAGTTCCTGTCGCGCAGCGCTACGGTATTGCTTGGTGAGCAGGTATGGCATCAAGCTGTACGTGCGCATATTGTCAATGAGTTGCTTGTAGTCGGGGTTGCTCTTCTCTACAGGCTCCAGATAGCCGAGGTTCCACAGCATGTGCTCCTTGGGTTCACGCAGGTGATGAGTGCCGCGGTAGGTGACATCCACATCCTGGTTGTAGTTGCTCAGTGGCTTGTTCAGGAGTACTGCTTTATGCTTCAGCACGATGCGGATCCAGAGGTCGAAGTCTTCGCCCAGTTTCAGTTGGGGCTTGAAGCCGCCGCTCTCATCGAAAATATCCCGCGGCATAGCCACGGTGATGCTCGTCAGCGGCATGCAGAGGGTCTTGGCGTAGACCTTGCAGTAGTTTATATCGCCCTCGGTAAAATCGCTGTCAACACCTATGGGGGCTAGCCGTTTTTTCCCGTTTTTGACTATGTAGTAGCCTGTGCCGTATATGCCTGCGTCGGGATAACGCTCAATAAGACCGGCCATTTCCTCAAGGAACGTCGGTTCCCACCAGTCGTCGGCATCGAGGAAGGTGATGTATGGCGCCGTGGATAGGGTAACGCCTTTGTTACGGGCGTTGCTGACACCCATGTTCTTCTCTGACCTAACTACCCGTATACGAGGGTCAGTGAACACTGCCACCACATCGCTGCTGCCGTCGGTCGACCCATTGTCGATGATTATAAGCTCGTAGTCGCCGAAAGACTGGCCAAGAACGCTCTCCACGGTCTTCCTGACGTAGGGCGCTTTGTTGTAGAGTGGTATGATTACTGAGAAACGTGGCATGTTATTTTAACATGGAGTTTTGACTGTGGATGATGGTAAAACGGTTCTTCATCCGCAGGAAGGGACTTTCAAAGAACCTGTACGACAGCCAGGCTACAAATATTGTGGCTACTGTGATGATGCAATATATCAGTATGGCGCCGACAGTCTCGGGGAGTTGGATGCTGGCGTTGCGATAGAGGGCGGAAAGGCCGAATATCAGCAGCGGATGGATGACATAGATGCCGTAGGATATCTTGCCCACGAAGTCACACACACGATTCTCAAGGTTGATTACGGGGTTGTCAAGTTGACTGGCAATGCAGACAATTGATAATGCAGCAATCACTTGTGGCCTTACCGGTGCTGGGATGAGGTCAATCCATGGCTGAGAGAACATCAGGAGCAGAAAACAGACAATGCCCAGCGTGCGGTTCATGAGGAAATTGGTAAACAGTTTGCTCTTCATGAAGTATAGTATGGCTCCAATGGCACCTATCATCATGCAGTCGAAGCGTGTGACGGCGAAGAAACGGTAGGCTGTGTTTGTGCCGTAGGCCAAGTAGATGCCCCATTTGCAGGCAAGCCAGGCTATGCAAATGATGACGGATATCGTCAGCAGTCTCTTCTTTTTGCCGTGGGTCAGCTTCACTAGCCATGGCCAGAACAGATAGAACTGTTCTTCTACGCCAAGACTCCAGTAGTGAACTATTGGCCAGATGCCGGCAGCCATGATGAACGGTATGTTGGCTGTGAAGAAGCAGTAGTACCAGATGGTGGGGTCGTGCCAGGTGCCTGTGCTGAGCACGGCGATGATTAGGTAGACGTAGTAGATGGGCCAGATTCTCAATATGCGGCGCATATAGAATTTGGGGATGCTCACCGTATGGCTTTGTTCCTGTTCGTGCAGCAGCAGGTAGGTTATAAGGAAGCCACTGATGACGAAGAACAATGTGACACCGTCGGCTACCACCGGCAACTTGAAACCTCCGATGCCCCAGTCGCCAAAATCTTTTTGAAACGTATGTCCCCACATGACCGACAGCGCTGCGATGGCTCGCAGACCGTTGAGGCCGGGAAGGTGAATGCTATTGCTCATGTGTGGCAATAAAGTCGGCAATATGTTCTGCAGCATGGCCGTCACCGAAGGGGTTGGCGGCATGCGCCATGTTGTTGTATGCGTCGGGGTCGGTGAGCAGTTCGGCAACAGAAGCAATGATGGTTTCCTTGTTGGTACCCACCAGTTGAGCAGTACCAGCCTCGATGGCTTCGGGGCGCTCTGTGGTGTCGCGCATCACCAACACAGGCTTGCCGAAGGCCGGTGCCTCTTCCTGGATGCCACCACTGTCGGTGAGCACTAAGGTGCATTGCTGCATCATACCTACGAACTCAAGGTAGTTGAGGGGTTCCAGCAGATAGATGTTGTTGAGGCTGCCATCGATGATGTCATGTACAGGCTTACGGATGTTGGGGTTGAGGTGGATGGGGTAGACGAAGTCTACGTCAGGGAACCGCGTGGCCAGCGTGTTGATAGCTTGGCATATGTGCATCATACCGTCGCCGAAGTTCTCGCGTCGGTGACCGGTGATGAGCACCATGCGACGGCTCTCGTCGCGCCCAAAGGAAGGAGCTTTGGCTTTGCCCGAGGCTGATACCCAGTGCAAGGCATCGATTACGGTGTTGCCTGTAACGGTGATTCGTTCTGCGGCGATGTTCTCTTTTAGTAGGTTCTGACATGCGCGCCCGGTAGGTGCAAAATGCCATGTGCAGAGACGGCCGTTCAGCTGCCGGTTCATCTCCTCGGGCCACGGACTGTAGATATTGTATGTCCGCAGGCCTGCCTCGACATGTCCCACGGGAATATGCTGGTAGAATGCTGCCAGTGCTGCAAAGGTTGATGTGGAGGTGTCACCATGTACCAGCACCAGGTCGGGCTTCTCTGTGGTAAGCACATCCCTCATGCCGAGCAGTATGCGTGACGAGACATCATATAAGTCTTGTCCGGGTTGCATGATGTTGAGGTCGTGGTCGGGCTTTATCTCGAAAATGTCGAGCACCTGGTCGAGCATCTCGCGATGCTGGCCGGTGACGCAGACGGTGGTTCGGAATTCGTTGCTTCGTCGCTGCAGCTCCTTGACCACCGGAGCCATCTTGATGGCCTCTGGACGTGTACCAAAGACTATTAGTATCTTTTTCATTGTTGTAGGAGTTCCTTTAAATCATGTGCCAGTTTGGTGGAGAACAATTCGGCTCCCTGGCGGTTCATATGACTGGCGTTGTAAAAGTTGAGGGTGTCATAACTGATGCTGTCGTATATGTAGTTTAAGATGTCGCATCCATAGCGGTCGGCAAGCGACTGGTAGAGCGCAAACATCGAGTCGACAGCGGGGCCCATTTTGCGTGTGGCTCCGATATAGAACGGGGCATATACCATCACCACATGAATGCCCTCTTTTTGACATTGCGCCAGATAGTGGTCGAAGATATTTACCGCATCGGGGTTGCAAGTGAAGTCAATGGTGTCAATATTTTGGAATGCAGATCCGTCCCACTCTTTATCTGTGGCGATGAACCCTTTATCAATGTTTTTCGGCCGCGCCATCTTGGCAGGCAATCCGAGTCCTTCTTTAATCGTTTCATGGTACCCTGAATAACGCCAGAGTGGCAGGTAGTGGTCGGCCCAGGTGAAGTCCTCGCGGTCTTTTATCTCGTTGAAAAGCAGCCTGTCGGAACGGAGGTAGGGCAGGTATTGTTCACGTTCGTAACCATTGGACATCTGGAGGGTCCCCCAATCGATATTCTGTATGATGAGTTTGGGTTTGGGACAATGGCGGCGGTAGAAGTTATAGATTGTTACCTCTGCATCAATGCAACGGCCGTCGACACTGATATTGTAGCTGTTGAGGCTGGTAATGCTGTCCAGTATGCGTGTGGAATATTGGACCTGTCCTCGCGACGACCCCATGACGAGTGCGTCGCACTGCAGGTTTCCGTTGTAGATGGCGTTGTAAGTATGGAACATGCGAGCATCTGACTGCCTGAGATTATTTGTTATCAGCCAGTCCAGCCCATAGCCAGCAGCCAATAAAACGGCAACCGTGATACCCAGCTTGATTAGGAATCGTTTCATGTGTCAGAATTGGAAGTAGATGAATGTTTCGTTGAAGACACCGTATACAAATATCACCGCCAGTACCGTCAGGTAGCATGTGTAGCGCACCGCTCTGTAGCGCACACCGCTCATGTCAAGTCCGTGTTCCCGTCCGCGTTGCAGCCATTCCACCACCAACATCATGGCAACGAAGGCGATGGCCCGCATTGGCGGATTGAATCCAGACCATCCACCCCTTACAAGTCCGGCATAGAAGTCCAAGGCTTCGCCGATGCTTTGGCTGCGGAAAAGTATCCATCCCAAGACAGCCAGCACGAAGGTCAAAACCATTTGCCCCAACTCTTTAAGGTTTGGAAGCCAGTGGCCTTCAGCAATGGTGTTGGTATATTTTCGGTTCTTTCCCAATAGTATCAGAGGAAGGAACAGCATCGCATGGAAAGCTCCCCATGCCAGAAAGGTCCAGTTGGCACCATGCCAGAATCCACTGACCAAGAAGATGATGAATGTGTTGCGCACCACCTTGGCTTTGCTGACGCGACTGCCGCCAAGTGGTATATAGACATAGTCGCGGAACCAGGTGGTCAGCGAGATGTGCCAGCGGCGCCAGAACTCGGCGATGTCGCGGCTGAAATAGGGTACCTTGAAGTTGCGCATCAGCCTGATGCCAAACAATTTGGCGGTGCCAATGGCGATGTCACTATAGCCCGAGAAGTCACAGTATATCTGGATAGCAAATAGCACAGCAGCCATGGCCAGGTTGACACTGCTTTGGCTGCCAACATCGGCCCATATTTTGTCCACGAAGACAGCGCAGTTGTCGGCCACTACCACCTTCTTGAAGAATCCCCACAGCATCTGTCGCACACCGTCGACAGCCATGCTGTAGTCGAATTGCCGTTGCCGCTGGAATTGAGGCAACAGGTTGGTGGCGCGTTCGATAGGACCCGCCACCAACTGGGGGAAGAAGCTGACATAGGCGAAGAAGGCCACCACGTCGCGCGTGGGCTCCATCTTGCTGCGGTAGATGTCGATGGAATAGGAGAGGGCTTGGAAGGTGTAGAACGAGATGCCGACGGGCAGGATGAGATTCAGCGTGACGCTATCGGCCGACAGGCCGAACAACCGGGCAAACTCAATAGCAAAGAAGTCATAATATTTGAATAGCCCAAGAATGGCCAAGTTGATAATGATATTACCCCACAATGCTGTCTTGCGCCAGCGCCCATCGTTGATAATCAGGCCGCTGAAATAACTGCATGCCGAGGTGAAGGCTATTAGCAGCAGGAACCGCCAGTCCCACCAGCCGTAGAATACGTAAGATGCAACTACCACCAGCAGGTTTTGCCAGCGCACCTGCCGTCGGAGCACCCAATAAAGGGCGAACACCACCGGCAGAAAGACCATGAATTCGAGAGAGGAGAAGATCATTTTTTTATCAGTCAGGGTTAGTGGGTGATAAGTTCATAAAAACGAAACAATGAAGGATGGAGGCGGATGAGGCGGTAGAGACGGCGGTGGCGCGAGGTGATGCAGACGGTGCGGAACTGCTTCCAGTCTACCCATCGGCACATCTCGCGGTCGATGTTGCCGTAGAGTTTTTTCGTTTTGCGCGAGAAGAGGTTGATATAGTTCGATGCCAACACACGGTAGATGATTGTTTTATCTACCCCTTTGAGGGGGATGAAGTGGTCGGCGAGCATCCGCTGTACACGCAGGCTGTCGTCGAAGCGGCGACGGTCGACAGTGGTGGTGATGCTGTTCGCGCGTATCCTGTATATATACAGGCAGGCGTTGATGGTTTTTAGGCATCGGGCGGCGAGCAAGGCCTCGGTGGTGAAGAGGTCGTCTTCAGCGCGGAGTATGCCGTCGACAAAGCGCAGGTTATTGTCTAGCATGAACTGACGACGGTAGGCTCGTTGCCAGATGGCTAGGCGATGGCGGCAGAAGTAGGTCCAGCCGTCGCAACTTTCGGGTTCCCTGACGGTAGGGTGGAATGAGTATTCACCGGTATCCTCGTGCAGTTTTTTGGCGTTGAATCCGATGATATCCTCTCCGGTGAGTGCGGAGGCCAGTGTGGCGAGGGCGCCCTCGGTGAGGAGGTCGTCGCTGTCCACAAAGAGGATGTATTCCCCCTGGGCTTCTTCGACGCCGCGGTTGCGGGCGGTACTCATGCCTTGGTTCTCTTGGCGGATAACCTTCACCTGGGGGTACTGCTCCAGCAGCGTTGCAGTGTTGTCGGTGCTGCCATCATCGATGACAATAGTCTCGAAGTCGGTGTATTCTTGCGAGAAGATGCTGTCGAGACACGGCTGCAGGTATACTGCTGCGTTGTAGGCGGGTATGATGATTGAGAGAATTGGACTCATGATTTGAAGAGGGCGTTGAGGTGTTGTTCTAGGTTATTGAAGTAGTTGGCTACTACCTGCCAGGCGTCGTCTCTGAGGCGGGGCTGTTCGTAGAACTCGCGGTAGTGGGCGGGATTGTTTTGCAGTTCTGCAATCTGTTTTAACAAGGCGTTGTTGTCACCGTCAGGGTTCCAGAAGAGGATGGCGTCAAGGTTGAGCATGTCAGGCTCTGGGTTGCCGTTGGCGCCCCAGTATATGGGAATGCATCCAGAGCCTATGGCGTGGAATACCTTTTCGGTGACATAGCCATCGACGGAGGCGTTCTCGGGGCAGATGTAGAACTTGTATTGCTTTAGGAACTCGGCTTTGTTGTCGTTGTATTTAGTCTTCAGCTCGTCGGTGTTGTGAAGGAGTTTTCCGGCACAGTCGACGGTGGCGATAGAGTTGAGGCTTTCGACCAATCGTGTACGTCGCTGCGCCCCAGGGTCGTTGGGGCCACGGTTGCCGGAGACCAAGGCGCAGAAGCGGCTGCGTGAGGAAGCGTCCCATTTCTGGTGGCTCAGCTGGTCGCAGATTCGACGGATGTCCTGCTCGGTAGATTCCGGGGGAAACATCTCCAGTATCCACAAGGGGAAACGCATGTATCGTGGGTCGTCTGTGTAGTCGAAGCCGAGACTGAGGTTGGTGGATTTATGGTCGATGAGGTTGTGCAGGTATGGGGCGAATCCGGGGTAATGGTTGTTCTCGCCGTTGAAATAGAGGCGTTTGCGGTTGTGTGGGCATGGATGAATTATTGTGTCCAGACGGAACAAGTTCAGGTTGCCGAGACTGGAGAAAAAGACAAAGCGGGTCTTGGGATAACGTTCAAGGAATCCTCTCTTTTGTAGGAAATTGGTGAACCATATCTCGTCGGCAGGCTGTTTGTTCCACCAGTTGTAATAAAGGATGTGCCCGTCGGTGGAAGTCAGCGGATTGCGGTAGCGTCGGTAAAGGGTACGTAGACTCATTTGGCGTAGAGAAGTTTTCTGGCTTTGCGCACTAGGTGTTTGTATTCCAACAACACGGCGTCGGTGTTGCGCTTGTGTAGTAGTCGGAGTGCCGCCAGTTGCAATTCCTGTTTGAGTACCGAGAGGGGTGACCAATGTTGCATCCAGGGTTTCTTTTCGCTGGCGTAGTGGATAATGGCGATCGACTTAGGATCGTCTATATCGTTGGTGTAATGATATCCTAAGTGTTTCTCAAAATAATGAGCATAATAGGACATCACCCCATATTTTTCACCCATGTCCAATTCTGGATGTTGTGGCCAATCGTAATAATAGGTCTGCAGTATGCTCATATCTCCTAATGCACCTCCCTTTTCAATTACCTCGGGAACTTTTTTCATTAGTTCTGCTACCATTCCCGCTTTTGGGACGATGGTAAGAATACCAGCAGAAAGGTCCACCCAATCTTCATTACCAGGATAACTTTTTCCGGCAATCATAGCTGACATGTGTGGCATATCAAATAGACGGTCTAAAGAATGAAGGATATAAATATCGGTATCTATGTAAACGACTTTTTCAAACTGGGTTTGCTCGAAAACCAATAATTTGTCGTAACATTGATTTCCTCGTAAGTTTCCTGCTTTCGTATTGTTGTCAATGAGTTCTTGAGGGACAACAACAGGTCGGCTGTATTCAATGATATTTATTCCTTCTTTTTTTAGATTTGTTACCTCATTAGGACATTCTTGGATGAGTTTTGTGGGTAACAGGGCATAAAAAGGGAAAGTGGTGCCAGTGTCGCGGAGGCAGAGCCACGTAGCCATAAGTCCCTCAAGGTAATTGGCCGTATTGCAGAATGTGATGTAAGCTTTCATATGTTTATTTAACTATTTGAATCATTTTTTTGATGCGGTAGTTTATCTCTTTTTGCCAAGTGCGTTTTTTCATGCGTTTGCGAGTGGCCCAGATGGGGTAGTCTTTAAGTTCCTCCCAGTCACCCTCGGTGAAGAATTCCTCCACGGGGAGTTCCACACCACTGTATTTGACCATTAGGAGAGAGAAGACGCTCTGGTCATGGCGGTTCTCTTGGAAGTTGGGCACGTTAGGCAGTTTGGAAGGCGAGTCGGTGGCCAAGTCGTGGTGGAAGTGCATGATGTAGTGCCACTCGTCGACAAGACGCTGCGAAGCGGGCTTCTTGTGGATGATGATGCAACCTGAAGCTACTTGTCCGTGGTCCATGTATTTGGGGTCGCCGAGGACACCAAAGTAGTCGAAGAGGTCGGCCTTGGTCCATTCCGCTTCGCGGAAGTGCTGGTCGAATCCCAGCACGCCGCATGGGCTTTCCTCTACCATGTGTAGGTATTCTTTCAATCGCGGAATGCCTCGGGGATTGAGGGTGCAGCCTGCGTCGGCATAAACGAGGAAGTCGCCCTCCTCCATGCGGTCCATGACACGGCGAATGATATAGGGTTTCCATTGCCAGTATCCAAAGCTGCGTTCGGGCCAGCGATCCTTGTATTTTTCAAAATACCAAGGCTCAAGCATCTTTTCGTCACCCACATATATGTGGTCGAAGAAGTGCATCTCTTCAGCCTCTAGTTTGATACGGTTCTGGGACGCATAGCGGCTGTTGGCAAAGGAGACGAAGGAAATGGAATGATTGTTATACATGTATTAGGGTTTTATTCCTCTCAGTCGGCAGAAGAAGAAGTTCATACGTTTGGTGAATAGGAGTCGGGTCAAAGGACGGAAATTCAAGACGGGATGTTTGGTGATTATTCGTTGCAGCCATTTGTTTGTGTTGTCCAATCCCCATTTCTTTTTCAATTTCTGATAACCGTCGTAGAATCGATAGTCGTCGTATATCCAGAGAGGGTAGTTGTGCTTCTTTTCGAATTCCGTCAGTGGGTATCTCTCGTAGTCGGTAATGCGATATCGGTCGTTTTTGCCCGATTGCTTCACGACGGCCGTCTGCCCGGCCAAATGGTTCACTACCGATTTGGTACATACCACGCTCCAAAGTGCGTTTCGGCTCATCATGTTCTGCTCATCGCAGTCGGCACCATAGAAGTCAATGGTTTCATCGAATGGACCTGTAATGTCGAACACTTCTCGTTTCCACACGAAACACCAAGGTGCGAAGTGCTTCTGGTGCTCCCAGCCTTTGTAATAATCTTTCTCGCGGGGTAACGCTTCTGGGGTCATCCTGGGATAGTCACCACTGTCGTCGATAGGAGAGAAGCACTTGAAGCGTTTATGAACATCGGCGATTTTTTTTATCTCGCTGAACCAACCAGGTTTGAAGATGATGTCGTTGTTGCAGAATGCGATGTACTCACCGTCAGTCTTGTCTATACCCATATTGAAGAACTTGTGGAAACCGAAGTCTTCTTTGGGGATAATCACCTCAACGTTAGGGAATGGATAGGTATAGCCGCTCTCTTTTTTGCTCTCGATGATTAGCACTTGTAGGTCGCCTGTCCATGCTTCGGATTCTATGAGGGATTTTAGAGCATTGCAGTTCATCTCATAGATGTCCTCGTCAATGGCGTATGAGAGGATGATGACCGATAGTTTGTCTTTTATTCCGTTGCCAAAGGTTTTCATGGCTCTTTCAGTTCTATTCGTGGCAGCTCCAACAGAGTAGCATCGCCTTTTCTGATACTCCCACCCCATGCACGCAGGGTTGAGATGAAATGACAGTCGTTCACAATCTTCAAGGTGTCGGCGTTGTAGGCACCGTGGGGATAGGAGAAGTGACGGATGGGGTGACAAAGGAATGACTCCAGTTCTTGCAGGGATTGTTCAATCTCCTTTTGCTGTTCCATGGGAGAGTGGGCGTTGAGTTTGGAATGGCTGACGGTGTGGGCACCGATGGTACAGAGTGGGTCGGCGTCCATGGCTTTCAGAGATTCGCCATTAATGCCCAGCTTTTCATCCGGATACCATCTTATGGGGATGCGATTGTCGATAAACCCCGTAGTGACATAGACGGCGAACGGGATATTCATCTGTTTTAGGATAGGGTAGGCGATATCATAGTTGTCTTGATATCCATCGTCGAAGGTAAGGCAAACGAAGGGATGGTTGGTGCGACCTTTGGATATGATGTCGCATGCCTCGTCGATGGAGACGAACCGGTGGCCTTGTTGACGGTAGGTTTCAATGGTTCGCCTCAGGAATTCTGGTGTAATCTCCAACTCGCGGTTCTCTCCCTCGCTGCGATGCTCTACCACACGATGCAACATCAATATGCGCCCCAACAAGGGGTGCGTGAGGTTGTGGAGTTTACGACGGAAAATAGACATGAGATTCGCTGGTTTAAGAACAGATGTATCGGATTATTGGAATCTTTCTAATTGCCTTTGATGTGAGTAGACTTGCAAAGAAAACAATGATTGTAAACAAAGGTATACTGAGTAAAACCGGTATTTGTCCGTAAAAAAGTGGTCTGAAAAAAAGTCTAATAAAAAAAATATGTATCAAATAAACGCCAAATAAATCATTTCTTATTAATTCTATTATTCGTGAGCCCCCCACCCTATATTCTATAATAATATTCTTTATCAAACAGAAAAAAATTGTTGACATGATTATAACCAGAGGATTCAAATATTGGAAAACATTTTCAATATTCGAAACATTTGCTGCTGCAAAAAAAACAAGAAAAGAAACAAGCAAAAACGTTGTTACTAAATAGCTTATCTTAATATGGATGTCTTTTTGAGATAGTTTGTATCCAAGAATCATGTATCCACTATAACCAACAACCATTTCCATTTTTAAATAGCTTATGCCTTGAAATATAAAACTATTGGGAATGGATGTGATAAGAGACCAAGCGAACCATAGTGTCAAAAAATATTTAGTGGTAACTGTATTACTTACAATTAATTTTAAAATGGGTAAGACGATGTACAATCCTATAATCATTGGAAGATACCATAGATGAATTGGATTGGCAAAAGGATTCTTTAATACATCAATGATATTTATTATTTTTATAGGTGAGTTTTTTATGGCTTGCAGTGTAGGATCAAATACATAATAATAAATTGCTATCCAAAAGACAAGGGCAACAAGTAAGCGCAAAATATATTTTTTATATAAAGAAGAAACTGTAATTTGTTTTTCGCTGTTTAAAAATATAGCCCCACTAATCATCACAAAAATAGGAACACACCATCGACAAATACTATCATATGCCAAGCCAATTGTATATGAAATTTTGGTTGAACTACAATCTAGTACACAACAAGATATGTGCAACATTATTACAGCAAGTGTTGCAAACAAACGTAAATAGTCAAGATATAGAATTCTGGATTGAGGCATTAATCTTTTTTATTACTTGTACGTTTTTCTGCAAGAAATATTCAATAACGATTTTGCGTCTGGTATGATTCATTGGAACTTTTCTTTTACAATCTTTTACAATCTGATTGAGATTGATAAAACAAAAGGCATTTAAGTAGAATCTTGCGGCGGTTTTTGACGGGAAGGCTAAGGTAGAGCCCGCTCGCAAGGAGACGGAGGCAAGCAAATGGGGTGTATCTGTGAGGGAAGTAGGTGCGTTCCACATATTCCAATACGCCGTAGCTGATATGAAATTTGAACTTCTGTTGCAACGCTTCGTTGGAGTAGTTGCCATGTGTGTTTCGATCGATGAGCAGTTGGGCAAAGTCTTTTAGTTTAGTGACATCTCCTTTAGAATTGATTTTGCAAGGGACAAAGACATCAAGGAAGTATCGTTTTTCTTCGTCGGTGAAGTCCGGATTGAGCCAATGGAGCATCTTTAGACGCACCTCGTTGGATTTTACAATCTGTGCTTCCCTACGCGAGGTGGATATCTGGGTGGGGTGGGTACGATAGTGGAAGAGGGTACGCTGGACGTTGTAGATCTGTGTCAACGGGTACACGTTCGACCACATCATGTAGTCTTCGGCAGGGAAAGCCTCGGTGCTGTAGCGCAGGTGGTTGTCAGACATTACGGCACGACGAAAGACGGGAACGATGACAGTGCATCCGAAAAGCATCTGGGCTTTGGAGTCCTCATGATGTTCAGGAAAATGAACCAATGAGGTCTTAGTCCCAAAGAACTGGAAACCAAAACTGCATACTCCCACTTCGGGGTGGGTGTCGAGGACGTGGACACCGGTTTCCAACCAGTCGGGTTCTGCGATATCGTCACCATCCATACGGGCCACCAACTCGGTGTCGATGATATCAAGACCTCGATTGAGGTTTTCGGAAAGGCCTACGTTATTGGGGAACGAGGCAATGCGTATGCGTGGGTCGTCGATGGAGCGGACGCGGTCGAGGGTGTCGTCGGTCGATGCATCGTCTACCACCAGCAGCTCGAAGTCACGATAGGTCTGGTTGAGGACACTATGGATAGATTCTTCAACCCACGGGGCAACGTTATATGTCGGCATGAGTACCGTTACTCTCGGCATCTTGTTTATTTTTTATAGTGTATTTTATATAGCCATTTAGGTAATGTCCATGCCATAGATCCTTTGTGCCAAGAAAGACCTTTTTTTCGATGAAGAATGTCAAATATAGATAGATGCTCAACAAATGGCTGCATTTTGGAAGAGTATTCATTTCGTACTTGAAACTCGGTCAAGCTTTCTAAATATTCTTTTTCTGGATGAATGAAGAAACTGGCTAAAGTCGGAAGCGCAATTTGTTTCATACAGTCGTCTGCATACTCATGAAGGTGAAGTTTCATGAAAGAGTCAGTGTAATGTGAGATGAGCTTTTTCCGGATAGAAACGATTTGATTAATATTATTAGTCTGACAGTCTTCTTCATCAGTCGACTCGGAGAAAACTGGTTGGGGTAGGCCATCTTGAGTATTAGTGTATCCTATTGTTTTGGGCTCTTCATGGATGGAGAAAAACATCTCTAATAATACTCCTTGGGAAGACAGAGATCTGGTCTCTGTGTTGGAAAGGCTATTATATACTGAATTTATTTCGCAATGGTATGGAGGCATGTGTGGTAATACTGAGCCTGTGCAATACATTTCAAAGAAATAGCCGTAGATAGGATTGAATCCTCTTTTTTGTAGTAATTCATTTATGTATTTCAGTGATTTCCCGGTAGTGCGTATGTCAACAATGGCTGTTGATTCTGCTTTTGAAGCTAACCCAACATGCTCAAAATATGAAATTACATTTTCTTCAATACTTTCGTATAGCGCTTGCCTAGAAATATATAGATAATGTACGCTAATGTCGTTATGTGAATGAATGATTTGATTGGCGATTTCATAGGCTGTTTTAGAATCCCGAGCGCAAAAATATAAATGATTTATACCATGCAATCTTGCATGATTGATGATTCGACAGACGAAAGAGACTAAAAGTGGCGCAATTATGTCAAGGGTAATGGCAGTATGATTGTTTTTATCTTCGGAAAGTGCAATGGAACGAGATAGACCAGCCATAATAGGGCCGATTTGGAATTGAGGACAGATTGTGGTGTCCATCCATCTTTTTTGGTATAGGGAGTAGTCTGTTGTAATTTGTGTGCTTGTTATACCATATTTGCGTGGCGTAATGACATCACTTTTCAAATTATCGCCATAGTGATGCCATCTCGTAAAACATAGATTCTCTTTTTCTGCGATATATTTAAATAATTCTCCAGAAGACTTGTTTTTTTTGATTTCATTAGACACATATAATGTATCTCCATCTTTCCAGAATCCCCATTTTTTTAGCTGGTCGCGTAAGAATGAACTGGGGAGATACATGTCAGAGATGAAAATAATTCGATGTCCGTCTATTCTGCACTGATTAACGAGAGTGAGGATTTTTTTTGATGGTTTAAGTAGGCTATCTTCTATTGTCAACTCGTTTTCGATTAACTTGTCAACGGGTAGGAGATGCTCATGGGAAAACTCTATATTGTTATAAATAGACTGTAAGTTAGTATGAGACTCTGCATTTATACGGGCAATAATAAACTCATGTCTAATATCGTTAGATACTGGCTTGGAGAATGCCTCGGATGCCAAGATATCATACAAAGCTGAGGATGGTCCACAAGAACGTATTAGACAAGTGTCGAAAATGTCAAAGGATGAAGTGTAATTCATTTTTTGATTATATATGAATCAAGTATGTCGCAGGCTTCTTTTGATTTTCCCTAAGATCTTTTTAGGACGGAGGTAGCACCAATAGTAGGCGGCAAAGGCAATTCCGCGCTGGAAGATGAATTTCAAGCGGGTGATACCATGAAGATTGTCTGCGATGGAGATATAAAACTTACGCTGCAAGTCTGGATGTGTCGAGAGGGCGTTGTTAAAGCTGTCGAAATACCGTAAGCGCATCTCTACCAGTTTCTCTGCGATCTCTTTCTTACGCGAAAGGGTCAGTGTGTCGTCCCCAACGCCAGTATAGTAGAGCACTTTGTATATCTTGCCCACAGGATATTTCTGCCAGATGCGTACCCAATAGTCATAGTCCTCAACAAGGAAGAGCGTTGTGTCATAATCACCAACGGTCTCCAATACCTCGCGGCGGTACATGAAAGCATAGCATACACAGTTGAAGATCGGAAGATGCAACTGCGGGTCGGGATGGTGCACCTCGTAGAGCGTTTCGCCAGTCTTGAGGCTGAAGGCTGCATAGCATGCGGTAACGAGCCCTTTGTCCGGATTGGTATCCAAATAATTGACAAACTCCTCCAGCATGTTGGGTCCCATGCGGTTGTCGTGTGAGGTCCACGTGAGGTATTTGCCCTTGGCTTCTCGGAAGCCTCTGTTCAACGCTCCCGGGAGTTTGAGGTTGTGCTCGTTGTCGATGATGCGTATACGGCGGTCTTTCTCGGCATACCGCTGCATGATCTCCAACGAGTTATCTTTGGAGCAGTCGTTGACAATGATGAGCTCCCAGTCGGTAAAGGTCTGGGCTATGACACTATCTATTGATTGAGCCAAGAAACCTGCACCATTGTAGCAGGGTAGGACTATGGTAACGGTGGGCCCCATGTTATTAGTTGTGTTTTATAGACCATCCTGGTTTGTAGACAGGGTGTATGCCCATGCGATGAAGCCATGCATCCCTCACGGCTATCCAAACGAGTTTCTCGTATGGGGTTTTGTCTTTCCCTTTAAGGTGACGTTTGAGTGCGGTTTTGAAACGTTTTCTTGCAACTTTGGGAAAATGCTTTTTCATCATAACCATCTCGTTGCGATTACTGTAATAATCACCCCACGTGGCCGCAATGGCATTGTCTGTTACTTGCTCCTTTACCTGTCCTACTTTTTTTATGTCGTGGGTGATTTTAATGCTCGGGACACAAATGATATCTCCATAGTGCTGAAGCCGGAGACTGTGCTCGGAATCATCGTTGTAAATAAAGAATTTTGGATTGATTAGCCCCACTTTTTTAAGGGCGCGAACATTAAGGAATGGCCCGACATACGAAAGGAAGTCTATTTTGAAGAATGGTTTCTGATACTCTTCGAGGGACGAAGCATCCCAGATAAAATGGTTGGTTGGTGTTACTGTGTAGTGGCTTCGATGCGAGATGTCGATATCCCTATCGGGTGTCAGTACGGTTGCACATACTGCGGAATAATTGTCAATGGGATGCTGTTGGGCAAAAAGATGGAATTTCTCCATCAAATCGGCTTCTGGGTAGGCATCGTCGTCGGCGATAAAAATCCAATCTGGGCTCAACGAAAGAGCTTTCTTTTCGCCAATATAAAAGCCACCAGCTCCTCCAAGATTCTCATTGGTATGGATAATAACTTTATTGAAAGGGGTATTTGTATTTTCCCATTCTTTCAGATATTCCATAGTTCCATCAGAACTATGATTATTCACAATAATAAGATTCCTGAAGGGAACTGTTTGTTTCTCGTAGCAATCAAGTGTTTTCTTTAACTTTGGTAGCCTGTTGTATGTGACTATAACGACATCTATTTCCATTAGGGTATCATTTTTGATATTTTCTAAATGTGGATATGGCTTGTTCGATGGTGGGTGCCATATCATAGTATCTGTATTCTGCCAATCGCCCACCAAAGATCACATTCGGTCTTTGTTTTGCAATGGTTTTGTATTCTTCAAGAAGTCGGTTGTTCCGTTCGTCATTGATGGGGTAATAGGGCTCAATACCGTTATGCCACTCGGTACTATATTCTCTTGAGATTACTGTATGGGGACATTTGGCTATGTCCTCACCAAACATCTCGAAATGTTTGTGCTCGATAATCCGGGTATAAGCGATATCGGCGTCGGTGTAATTTACGACGGCGTTGCCCTGATAGTTTGGAATGTCATGCACTTCTTGCTCGAATCTCACCGACCGATATTCAAGATGGCCAAGCTGGTAGTTGAAAAACTCATCAATTTTCCCGGTGAAAACAATTTTGTCGGCTATAGACTCCCAATGATTACGATCTCCAAAAAAGTCTGCCCCAGTGATTGTTTCAATACCGGATAGCAAACTTTCAATGAGTTTGTTGTATCCTCCGATGGGAATCCCTTGGTAACGATCGTTAAAATAGTTGTTGTCGAATACGAAACGGACAGGAAGGCGCTTGATAATGAATGCAGGTAGTTCCGTACATTTTCTTCCCCATTGTTTTTCTGTGTACCCTTTTATGAGCGCTTCATAGATGTCTGTTCCGACAAGCATTAAGGCTTGCTCTTCAAGATTACGAGGCTCGGCGATTCCGTTTTGCAATAGTTTGCGGCGTATCTCCTCCCGTTGCTCTTCAATTTTATGTTGTGCCTCTTCAGGTGTGGTTATATGCCACATCTGATAGAACGTGTTCATGTTGAATGGAAGGTTGAAAAGCTTTCCTTTGTAATTGGCGACAGGAGAATTTGTGTAGCGGTTGAATTCTACGAAGGAGTTTACAAAATCCCACACCTCTTTGTTGTTGGTATGGAAAATATGGGCGCCGTATTTGTGCACATTGATGCCTTCAATGTTCTCACAATAAATATTCCCGCCGAGGTGGGGCCGTTTATCAATCACAAGAACACTTTTCCCGGCTTGTTTCGCCAGGTGCGCGAATGTGGCTCCATAAAGACCTGAGCCTACTACGAGAAAATCATAATGGGACATAGTCTAATTAAACATTAAAAAGATTTTCTTTGAGAGTATCTGGGGTAGATAATAGTATAATTGACGTTTACGACTTAGTTCAGAAAATCTAAGCGCTTTCTGCTGACGATAAAAATTGCGTGAAGAAAGCATCCTCTGAACTTTTTCTTTTTTGGAGTTTTCTTGCGCCTCAGCTTGGATATGGAAATCATAGATTTGCTGACAAAAGCCCTTGATTAATTCCGGGTGTTTATATCCCTGCAGGTTCTCAAACAATAGTTTGGCGGCTGTTTCATAACATTCGGCAGTGTGCTTTCTGTTTGTCAAACCTTGTTCGGAATATCGGTAATTATAAAGAGGCTTGTCAATAATCCTAAGAGACTTTATTTGTTTGTAATACTGCAAGGCAAAAACTTCATCTTCATAATAGTTGAGGTTTTCTGGGAAGCGTATTTGATAGTGTGTCAATATGGATTTACGATGAGCTTTGTTTGCCGTCCATCCAAATGTATCCTCATCTCTATCAGAGTGCATTATAGCGATTACCTCCTCTATTTCATCTCTCCCATGATAAACACCTATGGGAAGTGGCGATTGATGGGTTGTCCCATCAGGATAGATCGTCCTTATGGGGAAGATTAGTTCTTCAACAGAATCCATGCTCTTGATTATGGTTTCCACATATTCAGGTTCCACCCAGTCGTCGCTGTCAACAAATGATACCACCTCTCCCTGCGCGTACCTTAACCCAGCATTCCGCGCGGCACTTGCTCCACAATTGGGTTGATGGAAAGAATGTATTCTCGGGTCTTGCTTGGCATAGGCGTCACACATACTCCCTGAACCATCAGTACTTCCATCGTCGACAAGTATCAGTTCCCAATCATCAGTAGTTTGATTTATAATACTTTCAACGCATGCTGGAAGAAATGTAATGGAATTATATATAGGGACAATGATGGAAATCATTTCGTTCGCTATTGGTTTTTCCCGAAATGTTTATCAATAAAATTGATTAACATCAGGCATGCTGTAATTAATTTGCGATAGAGCTTTTTTTTGTTTTGGTAGATTATGACTTGTTTGACTTGGCTGTTATCTAACTTTACCTCCAATTGATACATCTGTTTGTAATCTTCAAGTAACATTTGAGGATAGGTTTTTGCAATCACTTGTTGGCGTTCTTCCTCTACAATTTGTTGGCTACTTGAACTAATGCCCTGCATGTCATAGTAGATGACGGGCTCGTTGATATGAGAGAATGTTTTGTTTTTAATTGCTTGGCTTAAAAAAAACTCCCAATCAGACACTAGCTTGTTGTGCTCGTTATAATATACCTGTTGAATAATGTCTCTTTTTATGAAGGTCGCATTATGACACAGTGTATCATTGAGGAAGAACCTAAGTGTCAGCTTGTCAGGGTAGGTTCGTAGTTGAGATGTGCCCGAATCGGTAAGATATAAATTTCCGTAGATCACATCTGCATTGTTTTGCGGCAACAAGCATTTTTCCAAAGTCGTCCTGTCGTATAAGTAATCGCCGCTATTCAAAAACTGTAAGTAATCTCCTTTCGCAACCCGTATGCCTTTGTTCATTGCATTATAGATACCTTTGTCGGGCTCGCTGACCCAATAGGTAAAATGATCGGCATATTGTTCTATCAATTCTTTGCTACCATCGGTGGAGCCTCCATCAATGACAATCCATTCATAGTCTTTGAATGTTTGCGAGACAACACTGTCGATTGTCTTCAGAAGACCGTCGCGATTGTTGAGGTTTACTGTGATTATAGAGAGCTTCATTATACGTCTTTCGTCAATCCACCGTAGCTGGCGGCGGCATCCTGCAGGGCCTCCTCGGTGGTGAATTGTTTGTAATAGGTGCTGCGGGTTATGACTGTTTGGGTAGAGCAGCTCTCGCCACGCACATGCACCATGGCCCAGCCTTTCATGTCATTGTCGAATTCTTCACTGATCAGCGCCAAGCCGTCGGCCGTCTCCGTCATTTCGTCGGGAGTCACCTCACGCCGCGAGAACCACACCTTCGGCGTGCCGTCGATGTGCTGTGTTAGCGTGTATAGTATCAGTGTGTCGTATCTGTGGAGCCTGTCGCGTGTCAGGTTGGTAATCAACGCTGTGGCGCCGTTCACTTCTCCAAGGTCTTGTTTCACGGTAGGCATTGTACCTTCGCTCACCGGTATGTCTGGCAGCAGTATTGTCGCTCCGTCCAGGGACCCTCTTTTTGGCAGGAAGACAATCTCTGTGCGATGCATTAGGCTCAAGAAACGTGAGTAGGCTGTCGGCTGGGTCGGGAACATCGGTGTGCCGGCCCATTTCAGGAATGCCCATAGCCGGGTGCTATGAAGCATCTGCTGGCGGGCCACGAACTGCTTGCGGGTGCGCCGTTTGGGCTGCAAGCTTGTCGCTACCCGCGTCACGGGCTTCCCGTTGCGGATATAAAACGTTAGCCCAATCTTCTTCGGCCGTCCAGTGATTGGCAAGCTTTGAACTGTTTTTGCCATATGTATTGACTTTAGTTGTTTATTGCAGGTATGATTCCTTGTCCCATCCTTCGCCTTGCTTCCGCCCATCCTTCGCCTGTTTAACCATACTTTAACCATAGTTTAACCATCCTTCAACCATTCATTATGGTCAAACTATGGTGCATCTACAGTCGAGGTGCGGTCCTTCGGCCGGTTCGGCATGCTTGTCAGCAGGTTCCGGGGTGAAGTATACTGTTGTATAGGTCAATGTATTTATTGGCGATTACTGCGCTGTTGAAGCGTTGTGCGATATCGTTGTGCAGAATGGTGGTATCGTATTCTTTATTGGTTACTTCGGCTAGCCCTTCCACTAATGATTCTGTGGTGAAGTCCTTGCAAACGATGCCGTTTTGCGGATTGACCAGTTCTTCCATCCCGCTGCAGGGGAATGCGACAATAGGAAGGCCGCAGGCGATTGCTTCAAGCGGGGTTTGTGCAAAGGCTTCCTGGTAGGAGGGGAGGGCGAAGAGGTTGCCGCAGGAATAGGTCATTGCCATCAGATACGGGTTGTTGATGGGGCCGGTGTATCTGATGTCAACGGGCAGGTCGGTGTCGAAATGTCCGCCGCCGATACAGAGGAGAGTTATGTCGGGTCGCTGCAGCTTGCTTATGGCTTCGACCAATTCTGCAAGCCCTTTGCGTTTGTCGTTGAGATTGACGCAGCAGAAGACGATTACATAGTTGTTTTCAGGGATATGATAAACCTGTCGGCCTATATTTCTGTCGAGCGGCCTGAAGATGTCGGTGTCGATGCCATTGTGGATGATGGTGGTTGGGCGGTCGGACAGGAATGAGTGTGTGGTGTAGAAATCCTTCATCATCCGGGACAACGCCACCACGTGGATGTCCTTGCATCGCGCCAATGACGATTGTTTTATCTGGCAATAGGCATCTTCGACTTCGGCATAGTAAGGGTAGTATTGTTCACGTTCCCGGCCGTAATGGAAGCCGCCATAGGCGAGGTTCTCGTCGTGCAATGTCCAGACAATGGGTTTGTTGATGGCCGGAAAGAAAGTGGGATAATCGATGAAGTTGGCAACCCAGTGCAGGTGAATGATATCTGCTTCGATGACGGCAGGATGTCGGTTTAGGTTGTAGCTGGAGAGAGGCGAGGTGAAGAAGGTTTTGTTAACTGGCGGTATCAGTTCTACAAGGCGGTTGTAGTGTTCCTCTGTGCTGAGGAAGTGGCCGCGCTTGCGTGCCATTTTCTTGATTTTTCGCAGAATTTTGTTCTTGGGCGGTATATATGAAGGTAAGAAGCACGTTTCTGCAGTATGGATTTTATCGTCAATAGACGTCTTCTCTGCCACCAGAACGGAGCTGTCGATGCCTTGTTCACGCAGAGCATTGTGTATCCTCACGGCAGCAATACCTGCACCGCCCGCATCGGTATATGTTATATGCAGTACTTTCATTGCTGTAATGCTTGTGTGATGAGGGTTGTGTATGTCCCGAAAAACTGCTTGATGTGCGTCATATCCATCTTGTAGGGTGTGTCTCCAAATGGCTTGATGGTTATCTTGCTGTGGACTTGACAGGCGGAGAGATATCTGTCTTTGTAGACGTCTTCGATGTTGAGTTGTCGCATCAGTTCTATGATTTTACCACGCTTCGGGTCGGTATAGTCGAGAATGATGTTGTTGCCGTTGAGGATGGTTTGCATCAAGACGGCGTGGAAGCGCATGCCGATACACAGGCAGGCGTTCCGGTAAATGTTCATCGTCTCATCGAGCGACGGGGGAAGGGTGATGACTTCTATTTTGGGTGATTTCAGTTTTTCCGCTATCCGGTTCAATATAATCCTGTCGTCGCAGCCAACGGAGAAAGTGTGCATCGGCACCATTCGTATTGGTTTGTCGGCTTCGTCAACGAACCGTCCAAGCCATTCGATGAGGTAGTTTTCAATGTCGGCATTCATTGGATAGTGGCCGCCGGCTGCCGAAATGTCGCGAATGTTTATGGCATAGAAATCTCCCGTTGTTTTTTCAGGATGCCTGTCGAGGTGCTCCATGCATGCAAATGCGGCAGGATCTATCAGGTTGGTGGCAGTTGCATGAGGGGCATTGGTGTCGCGCATGATTGAGAGGTCCGCCGTATCAAGTATCCGGTTGGCGCATGCTATGGTTTCTGAATGCTCTAATGGACCATACCCGCATCCAAGCAAGATGGTCTTCTTCTTTCTACGTTTGGCATAGGAAAAGGCATACTCAACCATATACATCTGTTCAATGTCCATCAGCGGGCCACCGCCCATGATGGTAACATCGGAGTGCTTTATGGATTGTTCCAGCTCTTGGCGTTTTTGGGAGTCAAAAAGGCTTATCTTCAGTTTGCTTTGATGCGCGCATTGTTCAAAAAAAACGCCATCATTACGAAGGGTCCGTTCTGATAGTATGGGGTAAAGGGAGCCGAGCTCGATGGTTATGTCAGATGCCACCTCACCCAATATCCGGATAATACCAGCCAATATGGCTCGGTCGCCGATTGTCTCGGTTCCGTACCATCCAATGACGGTTGCTTTAATCTTAGTAATCATATTTGACCACTATTTTGATTATATTACTCAATGCATGGAGATATAATTTGAGGCGTTGTCTGCGACTGTGGCATTTATATACTGTCATGCTGTATTGCTGCTTCGCAACCTCGCATGCGAATAAGAAGCGTCCTTTCACGCTTAAAGGATAGTATGAATAGTGTATGCAGTTGTTGCATTCTTTCAATAGTCGTTTCGTCTCTTTCTTGGTTCGAGTACTTTTTATGATGGAGCTTGCACTTTCTTTACCGAGGTTGCCGATGGATTCGCTTGCGGTGGCACATAGCCGCAGGTTCAGGTTCTCGTCGATTGTGACGTCGCGATAGCGATAGAGGCAATTCGATAAGCGTCCTTTGCCCTGGTTTTTTAGATAGTAGTAGTTGGCAAAGAAGCGTGCTTTCGCTGTCAGGTTGCCCTCGGAAAGAAAACGTGAGTAGAAGTATTCCGCTGCAAGTTGGCGGCATTTGTCATCGGCAAGAATGTTGTACTTCTCGCTGTCGGTAAAGGTGCCGATGCGTTTGTTGGGTACAGCCAGATGCACATCAAGTGTAACGTCAAAGGGAGACAGAAAGTCTGCTATTTCATGAGTCTTGTCTATGTTGAAGCGGGAAAGAGTGTGGCCGATTATGAGCTCGTCGCAAAAGAGGCTTTTGTCGCTTGAGATATCCTTGATTAGTTGTATTGTTTTCTCAAAGTTGCCGGGTATGCCGCGAATGGTGTCGTGAACGGAGCCAACTCCATCAAGAGAGATGCATAGCGAAACGCTTATACCATGAGCGGCGCAGAAGGTTTTTGCAGACCTTGTATGCTCTTTGATCTTTTCTGTGGCAATGCCATTTGTTATTAAGTAGATGCTTACAAGGTTTGGAAGGGATGTAAGAGCTTCTAGTATTGCCATGAAATTCGGCACCAGCGAGAACTCGCCTCCGTTTATGCCAACGGATTGTACCTCGGAGAAGAATGGGTCTTTCAACGCATCTTTTAAAACGGCAGCATCAATATCCTTTCTCTCATGATGCTTCCATACGTTGCATGTCACACAACATGAGTTGCACCGGGAAGTTATCGGCATCTGTAGGACATGAGGTTTCTCTCTCTTGGGAAACCACTCGTCACGCAACCGGTGACAGAATCGTTTGATTATTCTTAGCTTCTTCTTCATGGTTACTCTTCTGCCAAAGACAAAAGTCCGCTGGAAAGTGGCTGAAGTTGTCCTGTAGTGGGGATGTATCCTTCAATGTCCAGAACACAGCATTCTCTGGCTACAAGGTAGAACTCGACATTGGGTTGATGGATGGCGATGTCAACTTTTAAACGTCCGGCATGCATGTTCTCAGGAAGCCGCATTTTTGCTGATAGGCAGAAGTGTCCATCCAGGTTTAACAATCCACGTTTGTCGCTGAACGAGAAGCGTGCAAGTGCGGCACCGTCGTTGTTCCTGAAAATAAGGGTTGCGTCAGCGTTAGATATCTTCTCAGCGTCTCCTTCAATCATAATATCCAGATGGCCTTGGGTTGGGTTTAATGTGGAGATTGATGATGAAGTGCCGTTTATTTTTATGTTTTTGATGTTTAGTCTTGGGTGGCTTTGTTTTATGTTGTCGGTTATGTTTTCCTTAAGATTGTCGCTTTTGAGATAGTTTTCTATCGCCTTATCGGCTGTGCCAGAGAAGACGACAGATCCGTTTTGTAGAATTATTCCAGTGTGACACAAGTTCCGGACGGCAGCCATATTGTGACTGACAAACAGAACTGTTCTACCTTCGCCACGGGAGACGTCTTGCATCTTGCCGATGGCTTTCTTTTGGAATTCGGCGTCGCCGACGGCAAGAACTTCATCGACCACCAGGATTTCAGGGTCGAGATGGGCGGCGACAGCAAAACCTAGCCGCACCATCATGCCGCTGCTGTAACGCTTGACAGGGGTGTCGATATAACGTTCGCAACCGCTGAAGTCGACAATTTCATCGAGTTTCTTGGTGATTTCGGCTTTGGTCATGCCAAGGATGGCGCCGTTCATGTAGATGTTCTCTCTACCGGTCATCTCAGGGTGGAAGCCAGTGCCGACCTCGAGCAAGCTCCCGATACGGCCTTTGGCGCGTATGGTGCCGGTGGTGGGGGCGGTGACCTTGGAGAGGATCTTCAGCAGGGTGCTCTTGCCAGCACCGTTCTTGCCGATGATACCAACCACGTCGCCCTGTTCGACCTTGAAGTCGATATCACGCAAGGCCCACACGTATTCGCTTTCACCCTTGGTGCTGCGGTCGTTGGTCTCACCGATGGTGAGGTAGGGGTCTTCTTTGCCCTGGACATTGATGGTCCACCACCTCTTGAGGTCGTGCGCCAAGGTACCGGTGCCTACCAATCCAAGTCGGTAGATTTTACTGATGTTATTGAATTCTATTGCTGTTGCCATCAAAAACTTTTATGACGTTAATTACCATTTGTAGACCGTTAATTGGTCATTTATCATTTCTTTTATAATCTTTTCAAATCTGAATATAAAAGACCACGAATCACACAAATCCAATGTTTTTTTTAGTTCTTTTAGTTGACTCGCTGTGTTTGATTGATTTAAAAGGTGCTCGCAGGCAGCCGCTGATTGATATTCGGTTTTATTCGGTTAGTTCGGTTAGAGTTTTCGATGAAGGAAGTCATCGTAAGCCAGTCGGATGCCGTCTTCCAGCTCGGTCTTGTAGGTCCAGCCCAAGCGGGTGGCTTTACTGACATCCAAGAGTTTGCGGGGAGTGCCGTTGGGACGGCTGGCATCCCACAATATCTTGCCTTCATAGCCTACCACTTTGGCTACGGTCTCGGCTAACTCACGTATGCTCAGCTCTTTGCCTGTGCCCGCATTGACGGTCTCGTTACCGCTATAATTGTTCATCAAGAAGACACAGAGTTCGGCGAGGTCGTTGACATACAGGAATTCCCTCAGCGCACTGCCGTCGCCCCAGCAGCTTACCTCAGGCATGCCCTGCACCTTGGCCTCGTGGAAGCGCCGTATCATGGCCGGCAGCACATGGCTGTGCTCCGGATGGTAGTTGTCGTTGGGACCATAAAGGTTTGTAGGCATCACGCTGATATAGTCGGTGCCGTATTGTCGGTTGAGGTATTCGCAGTACTTGAGGCCGCTAATCTTGGCGAGGGCGTATGCTTCGTTGGTGGGCTCAAGGGCTGAGGTCAGCAGACAGCTCTCGGGCATGGGCTGAGGTGCCAGACGAGGGTAGATACAGCTGCTGCCAAGGAATTCCAATTTCTTGACGCCATTCTGCCAGGCGGCATGGATGACGTTCATCTCTAGCGTCATGTTCTGGTACATAAAGTCGGCCAGCGCGGCGCTGTTGGCGGCGATGCCTCCCACCTTGGCGGCGGCGAGGAACACGTACTCGGGCTTCTCTTCCGCGAAGAACCGCTCCACGTCTAGCTGACGTGTGAGGTCAAGCTCTTTGTGTGTCCGCAACACGAGATTGTTATATCCTTTGCGCTGCAGTTCCCGCACAATGGCAGAACCAACCATGCCTCTATGTCCCGCCACGTATATCTTTGAATCTAGCTTCATTTATTATCAATAATTTGAGAATTTTGAGCTGTCACAACCCAGACTAGATAATTCTTAAATTCTCTATTTCTTGACCTTTAATCTTGTGAGGATTCGGTGAGATGCAGTTTCTTGACCTTTTTCATGTCGTGCTGTACCATGATCTTGACGAGCTCCTCGAAGCTGGTCTTGTTGGGGTTCCACCCTAGCAGGGTCTTCGCTTTGGTGGGGTCGCCCAGCAATTGCTCCACTTCCGCCGGACGGAAGTATTTGGGGTCTACCTCCACAATGACTTTGCCGGTGGCCATGTCGAAACCTTTCTCGTCAACTCCTTTCCCTTCCCAGCGCAGCTCGATGCCCGCTTCCTTGAAGGCAAGCGTGCAGAACTCGCGGACGCTGTGATATTGGCCGGTGGCTACTACATAGTCGTCGGGCTCGGGCTGCTGCAGCATGAGCCACATGCACTCGACGTAGTCCTTGGCGTAGCCCCAGTCGCGCAGGGCGTCAAGGTTGCCAAGGTAGAGCTTGTCCTGGAACCCCTGTGCGATACGTGCCGCCGCGAGGGTTATCTTGCGTGTGACGAAGGTCTCGCCGCGGCGCTCACTCTCGTGGTTGAAGAGGATTCCGTTGCAGCAGTACATGCCGTAGCTCTCGCGGTAGTTCTTCATCATCCAGAAGCCGTACTGCTTGGCTACGCCATAGGGCGAGCGAGGGTAGAACGGTGTCGTCTCTTTCTGGGGCACCTCCTGTACCTTGCCGTAAAGCTCGGACGTGGAGGCCTGGTATATCCTGCACTTGTCGGCTAGCCCCACGATGCGTACGGCCTCCAGCAGGCGCAGCACACCCACGGCATCGGCTTCGGCGGTGAACTCCGGCACGTCGAAGCTCACCTTCACATGGCTCTGTGCCGCCAGGTTGTATATCTCGTCGGGTCGTATCTCACTGATGATACGGATGAGCGACGAGCTGTCGGTCATGTCGCCCCAGTGCAGCTCGACGAGGCGTTTGCGCTTCATGTCACGCACCCACTCGTCGAGGTATAGGTGCTCTATGCGGCCGGTGTTGAACGAGCTGCTGCGGCGCAGCACACCGTGCACCTCGTAACCTTTCTCTATGAGGAACTCGGCCAGATAGCTGCCGTCTTGTCCGGTGATGCCAGTGATAAGTGCTTTCTTCATTACTTTTTTTTTAAGTCAACGAGTCAACATGTCAACGGGTCAACAAGTCTACAAGTCAACAAGGTTCTTTTACAATCTATTACAATCTGATTGAGATTCCCCACTCACATCTTGTGTAGTATGCTCTGGGGCTTCTCGGCATGCGCGGTGAGGCTTGCTAGGAAGAGGCGCCACGGTCTGTCGTTGTATACCATCTCGCGCTTCCATCCCATCTCACGCCAGCGGCGCAGCTTCCAGCCGAGCCGGTCGAGGCCGTCGTGCTGCCCGTCGCCACGCAACACGGCGCTGCCGTAGACGATGTCTTTCTCCACGAGCGCCTTACTGGCCGTCACGCTGGTCGGGTGGGGTAGGGGGCTTATGCCTAAGCGGCTCTCGGCTATGTCGTCGAGCACCGCCACGAAGTCCGTCATGCCGAAGTCTTCTATGCTCTTGTCCACCAGCGTCCAGTCGGCTTTGTCCTTCAGCGCCTGACAGGTGAGGGCCCAGTCTGTCAGGTCGCGCAGCGTGATACGGCTGGCGGCGAAATGGCCCGCCATGTGGCGCAGCAGGAACAGCACCTCGAAGGTGGCAGTGCCGACCTGCTCTTTGAGCATCTTCTCGTAGCTGCGGTTCGAGGGCGGGTAGTGGGTGTTGAGGAAGTCGTAGTGGCTCTCCACGGTGACGCCGCGATAGTTGTATTTGCTGTGGTGATGGGCTTCGTTGCTCACGCTGACGCGCAAGCGCTTCGCTGCCACCATGTCGGCCTCGTCGTGCTTGTCGTAGAAGTATAGGTCCAGGTCGCCGAACTCCCTCAGCTCCGGCGTCGGGTAGTACTGCGCCGTATGTGTGCCTTTGAGCACCAGGGTCTTGATGCCGCTCTTGGCCATTAACTCCACAATATCTTCCTGCACGCCAAGCTGGTAGCTGTACCAGTCCTTGGCTTTCTGCTGCTCGCTGAGCCATGGCATCATCACCTCGCGTGGCACGTCGAGGGCGGCTATCGTCTCGGCCGTCAGTGCCGCCACGTGGTTCTGCTGCATCAGGCGGAACAGGTGCCACCAGCTGTGGGCATCCATATGCTCCACCTCCGGCACCGTGCCGTCGAGCGCCCCGCGCAGCAGCGCAAACGCTATGTCAATCTCTTTGCCCATCAGACGGTGTCCATAAAGGTTCTCTGCACCCTGTTGAATATCACCACGCCGACGCCCAGCAGCACCACCATGAAGGCGAAGCTGTAGCCCAGCATCCACCAGCTGAACTCGCCGGCGCCCAGCATGCCGTACTTGAAGGCCTCGACAATGCCCGTCAAGGGGTTGAGGCTCATCACCAGGCGTAGCTTAGCGTTGGTGATGGTGCTCAGGGGGTAAATCACAGGCGTGGCATACATCCACAGCCTCACGAAGTAGTCCAGCAGCAGCGACATGTCGCGGTACTTAGTCGTCATGCTCGAGAAGAGGATGCCGAAGCCCAGCGCCAGTCCTGCCAGCATCACCACCAGCAGCGGCAGCAGCATCACGTACCAGTTGGTGTGTACGTGTTCGTATCCCTGGAGGCCGAATATCATGTATACGGCGTAGACTATCAGGAAGAGCCCGAGCTGTATGGCGAAGCGCAGCAGGTTGCTTATGACCGTGGATATGGGCACTATCATCCTTGGGAAGTACACCTTGCCGAAGATACCGGCGTTGGCGGTGAATGTCGATGAGGTCTTGGTCAGGCAGTCGTTGAAATACTGCCACAGGCAGATGCCGCTGAGGTAGAACAGTGGCTGCGGCAGCCCGTCGGTGCTTATCTGCGCTATGCCGCCGAATACCACCATGTACATGATGACCGTCATGGTGGGCTGTATCAGATACCACAGCGGGCCCAGGATGGTCTGTTTGAACTGTGTGGTGATGTTGCGCCTTACGAACAGCATGCACAGGTCGCGGTAGCGCCACAGCTCCTTGAAGTCCACGTGCAGCAGCCCCTCCCTGGGCTGTATGACGGTTGTCCAGTCTTGGTTGTTGGGTTTGTCCATTGTTTTCTGTCGCCCCTGCGGGGCTCTAAAAAAGGTTTTGTTGTTTTTCTGTCCGTGGGCTCACACCCACGGCTGTCGGTTCTTACTTCGACCTCTTCCGGTGGAACAGTATGTTCCCGACGATGCCCCAGAAGTATTTCCAGTCGGTCTTGAAGGGCGCTTCCAGGTACGCTTCCAGGTAGCGCTTCTCGCTCTCCTGCACCTCTTCTATGGTCTCCGGGGTCTGGGCCTCATAGTAGAACGGCGGCAGCAGGCCCGGCTTGGTCTTGATCCTCAGCTCCTGTATCTCGGGGGTGTAGAGGCTGAAATACTGGCGGCTCAGGGGGCGTACACCCACCAGCTTCAGCTCGCCCTTTATCATGTTCCACACCATCGGCAGCTCGTCGAGCCACACTTTGCGCAGGAAGCGCCCCCAGAAGTTCACGCGGTAGTCGTCCTTGAACTTGCCGCCGCGCTCCAGGCTCTGGTAGTGGTATATATAGGGCTGCACATACTCCGAGTAGGCGTACATCGTGCGGAACTTGTACACCACTATCTCCTTGCCACCCTTGCCGATGCGCCGCAGGCGTATCAGCGGCGACCCTGTGGGTTCGGGGTCGTTCATGGGCTCCTTGACTTTGCGCGCCACCACGAAGAACTCGCCGTCGCTGAATTTCTCGTCCACCACCTCGAAGCCGGCACGGTACAGGCGCCCTATCATCTCCACACGGTTCATGAGGCGCTTCTTGCCGCCGGTGATGGCGAAGTATAGCTTATGCGTAAGCTTCAGCTTGGGGCACACGCGGTGCCACAGGTAGTTGGTAAGCACCAGCAGGTCGCCGATGCCGCGTTTGTATTTCTCAAGCAGCAGCTTGCGCCGCAGCACCGCCGTCATCGAGTGGCACCACAGGTAGGCCCCGTCGGGCAGCGCGGCGTTGGCGGCATAGAGGTATTTGTCCAGCAGCTCTATGGTGTGCAGCGGGCGCGATATGAAGAGCAGGTCCGGCGACCGCTGTTCCAGTTGCCGCCGTACGGTGTCAGGATTGTCAGCGCCCATCGACAGTATGGCTATCGTGGAGCTCTGCGGCTGGTCTATGAGCCATGCCAGCTTCTCCTTGTAGCCCATCGGGGCCATGTGCTGCAGCATGTTGCGCACCTCGTCGTTCTCGATGTTCTCCACACACAGCTTGGCACCGGCATCGCTGCCTCTCTCGGTGTACGGCGTCTCGCCGTCAAGTTCGTATTTTAGTCTGAAAAGTCCCTGTTTCATCTAGTCATTGGTTTAGTCTCTTTGAGCCCCGGAGTCCTCCGCCTCGCTCACTCTGCGCAGCAGACTCGGGTGTATGTATGCTGTGGCCACGGCCACCACGCCTTTTATCGTCACTATCAGTCTGCGGTCGCGCTTTATGCGCTTTATGTGTCCCTCGGCACCCTTGAAGGGGCCGCCGGTCACCACCACGCGGTCGCCCTCGTGGTACTCGGGCCTGTCGTCGCCCAGCAGCTCCAGCCCGTCGCGTCCTGCCGTCACCACGAAGCGGAACACCTCCATCTCGCGGTCCGGTATCGCCGCCGGACGGCTGCCGTCACTGGTACGGTAGACCCACATCTTCACGTCGCTCGCCGCGGCCAGGTGCAGCACCTCGCTCTCCTCGCAACGCACGAACAGCAGCGACCCTATGATGTCCGTCGGGGCGAAGAACTCCATCCCCGACTCCTTGCACTCCGCTATCAGCGGCTGCACACGGTTATAATAGACCTTTATCGCGTACCAGCACCCCATTTATCTCAATCAGAACTAAAAGAACGAAAAGAACCTATATTCTCGTAGACTTGTAGACCCGTAGACCCGTAGACTCGTTGACTCACAATACCTCCCCTCCTCCAGGCCAGTGCCTGAAGTCCTCCGGAGGTTCGCCGGTAGGGGAGAAGTCCGGCACTGCGGGCGTTCCTATCGCAGGAATGTTGCCGCAACCCCCTGTCCGCCAGTGCATAGATGGATGCTATGCACATGATAGGACATGGCAAAGATACGAAATATTTTTATTTTCGCAAAAAAAATATTTAAATAATAAAAGGCAGGCACTTGTGCCAGTCATCAGTCGTGTTAATAGCCCCGATAGGGGCGGCAGTGGTTAGCCGTGTTAAGCCCCGATAGGGGCGTCAGTCGTTAGCCGTGGGTGTGAGCCCACGGTAAAAGGGGACGTGGACATCAAAAAAAGCCCTTTTAGGGGCGACAGTCGTTAGCCGCGGGCGTAAGCCCACGGTAAAAGGGGACGTGGACATCAAAAAAAGCCCTTTTAGGGGCGACAGTCGTTAGCCGCGGGCGTAAGCCCACGGTAAAAAGGGGCGTGGACATCATAAAAAGCCCTGTTAAGGGCGATAGTCGTTAGCCGTGGGCGTGAGCCCACGGTAAAAAGGGGAGTGACCGTAAAAAAAAAGCCCTGTTAAGGGCGACAGTCGTTAGCCGCGGGCGTGAGCCCACGGTAAAAGGGGACGTGGCCGTCATTTAAAAAAGCCCCCGCAGGGGCGACACATTACCATTTTGTGCCGCCCCTGCGGGGCTCGATTTTATGGGGGCCGTTTTCGGGTCCGTGGGCTTACCCCCGCGGCTAACGACTGCCGCCCTTGCGGGCTTTCCGAGGGCTCACACCCACGGCTAACGACTGCCGCCCTTGCGGGCTTTCCGTGGGCTCACACCCACGGCTAAAAACTGGCGCCCACCCGATGGCTCTTACAGGCCAAGCACGCTGGCACCCTGCTTGTAGACGATGTCGCGCGGGATGTTGGCGTTGCGGATGGCGTCGAGGTCGTTCTGCAGCTCCTGGCCGATCTTGCCGTTCTGCTCGCTGTAGGCCTTGGCGGCTTCCATGTCGCCCTCGCCTTCCATGGCGATGATGATGGCTGCCCAGCCGCGGGCGGCCTCGCGGGCTTTCTCCACGTCGATGACGTACTTGCCCTGGGCGTCGCGCGTGAAGGCGCCGTGCTCCTTGAAGTAGTTGTAGCACATGATGTTGGCCACGCCGTGGGCCTCGGTGGCGCCGAAGCGGACGCTACGCAGGATGCCGGCTATGAAGGTGATGTAGTTCTCCTCGATGGTCGAGTTGGTGATGTCGCCACGCTCGATGAGCTGCTCGGTGAGGAACAGGCCGCAGACGTCAGCCTTGGCTTCCTCCCAGGCGCTGTACTGGGCGCCGAGGGCCGTGCGGCAGGCTCCCTTGCCGGTGACGGTGTTCTTGATGCCCAGGCCGTGGGCCACCTCGTGGTAGCAGGTGTTGCCGAAGAAGGCGTTGAAGGTCACCTTGTCGACCTGCTCGGGGCATACCATCAGGTTGGCTATCGGGGTCATGATGTTGTCGAACTTGGCCTTCATGGCGTTCTTCAGCTGCAGGCGGCGGCTGCCTTTGGCCAGCTGCACGCGCTCGTCGTTGGGCAGGTTGATGGCTATGGTCTTCGAGCCCGCGTTGCAGTCGCCGGCGTAGTAGACCACGTCGTACACGTTGATGTCGCAGTCGGTGCCCGGCACCTCTTTCTTGTATTTCTCGTCGCAGGGCAGCAGCTTCTGCATCTCGGGCAGCAGGGCGGCGAACTTGCTCAGGTCGTTGCTCCACTGTTCATCCTTGACGAGCACGAAAGCCTCGTGCGAGCACTTCAGGCCGTGCAGGGCGTCGTCGTAGTTCTCGATGGGGCCGACGACGAAGTCCAGCTTGCTGTCTTTCATGTCCATCCACACCATGTCGCTCTGGAAATAGTCGTCGGTGCGGAAAGCCTCGCGGCGTGCCTCGAGGTACTTCTTCAGACCGGCGTTGTCGGCCAGTGCGATGGCCTTCTCGAGCAGGCTGTCGACTTTGGCGAGCTCCTTCTCATAGGCCTTGTGGTAGGGCAGCACATAGAGCTGGCCGTTCTCGTCGCGGCGGATGACGCTGTACTGGCTCTCTTTCAGCGGGTCGGCCAGGTTCTCATACTCCTCGGGAGTCATGTCCACGGGGTAGAAGTTGGCACCCAGCGGGCGCTCGCCGTAGCCGGGCACGAAGGGCTTCTCGCTGTCCAGACGGTCCCAGGCGCCGTACTGTATGTTGGCGAAAGCGCGGATAGCGGGGTCGACCAGCGTGTCGAGGCTGGCGCGGTTCTCATAGCCGAAATACTCGTCCCAGTAGATCTCGTCCATCACGTCGCCGATCTCGATGAAAATCTTCACCAGCTGCTTCTCGTTGTCCGAGAGGTTGCCGATGAGGTCGGAGGTCAGCTCGAACTCGGCGTACTCGGCCACTTTTTGTTCAATTTCCGATTTCTCGGCGGCTGCTTTCTTGCCTTTGCAGCCCACGGCAGCAAACATTGTCAGTGCCATTGCGCAAATCATTAACTTTTTCATTATTAGTATGTTTTAAAGGTTTTCCGTTTTTGTTCTGAGTGGCAAAGATACATTTTTTTTGTCACATCGAAAAAAAGTAGTACTTTTGCACCCGCTTTTACCCTCCGGAAAGGTGCTCGAGTGGTTGAAGAGGCCCGCCTGGAAAGCGAGTAAGCGTTAACAGCGCTTCAGGGGTTCGAATCCCCTCCTTTCCGCCGAAAGCGCCGCAGATGTTCTGCGGCGCTTTTTTTGTCCCAATCAGACCGAAAAGAACCGTCAGAAATCTCTAACCGAAAAAATCCGAATTTTTAGCCCTGTAAAGGGCGATAGTTTTTAGCCGTGGGCATGAGCCCACGGTACCCGAAACGGCCCCCACCAGACCGAGCCCCGCAGGGGCGGCACAAAACGGTGAAGTGTCGCCACTACGGGGCTCATTTACCGATGGTTACGTCCCATTGACCGTGGGCTCACGCCCACGGCTAACGACTGTCGCCCCTGCGGGGCTCATTTACCGACGGTTACGGCCATTGACCGTGAGCTCTACCCACGGCTAACGACTGTCGCCCCTACGGGGCTTCTCCGAATTACCCCCTAGCTACCCCCTAGCTTACCCCCGGCCTTCCCTCCGTCCGGGCTCCGTCCCCACTCCGACCCCCCTCCGACAAAAAACCGTTAAACAACCGGTGAACAGACGGAGCGGGTACGGAGCGGGTACGGAGGGGAGGCGTGGCGTCGTTGGCGCCGCAGTGGTGGGGGTGGCGACTGTCGGCGGGCAGTGCGGCTCCACCCCTCGGGAGGGGTGGCCGCAGGCAAGAGTGGGGGTGCGGAACGACGTGGTGGCGATTTTGTTGAAATTTTCTTTGCAGATTAAAAAAAAGTCGTATATTTGCAGGACAGTATTGTGCGGGTGAAAAGTGTGGGTGATATATATAATAGGCTGAAAGAGCGGAAGATATGATGTGAAGAACGTGCATGTTTTTGACAGTATATTATCTATGGGGGACTTATACTCCGTATTTTTTGGCTGCATAAATATGTAATATATAGACGCGACGAAATGTTAAAAATAAAAAAATATAGCGAGAATAAAATATAGGCGAAAAAAAACAAAATGTATAACAAACAAATTTTATTAACCAAAAAACAAAACATTATGCAAAAGTTTCTACGAACTTTGGCCCTGATGGCATGCATGTTAGTGCCATGGGTCACGCAAGGTCAGGAACAATTGACTGTGTATGATGGGACGACTACGAATAACTATGTCCCTGCATACGTCTACTACTGGGATAATTACGCCCGGAGTCAATTTGTCATTCCTGCGGCCGATTTGGCGGAGATGAGCGGAGGCACCATCACCAGCCTCACGTTCTACACCACCAGCAGCAACATCCCCTACACCTCGGCCTCTACGGCGGACGTGTACCTGATGGAGGTTGACTACACCTCAATCAGTGCCTTCGAACCTAAAGACAATATTGTCTACAACGGCACTTTCGAATTTGTGTCCGACGGCAACGGTGGCAAGGTCACCATTGAGTTTACTACACCGTACGTCTATAGTGGTGGCAACTTGCTTATTGGCATAGAGAATACCACCGCTGCCGGTTGGAAAAATATTTATTTTTATGGCCAGACTGTCTCTGGCGCCTCCGGCGCTGGCTACAGTAGTAGCAGTTTGGACGGTGTGAACTTCTCCCAAAAGAACTTTATTCCCAAGACCACTTTTACGTATGAGGTCGCCTCTACCTGCCCCAAGCCCAACGCTTTCGCTGTGTCTGAGGTCGGGCCCAACAGTGCCAAGCTTTCGTGGACCGAGCGTGGCGAAGCCACCACTTGGCAGCTCTGCGTAAACGGCGACGAGGATCACCCCATCACCGTCACCGACAACCCCTACACCATCACCGGCCTCACCGCCGAGACCCCCTACACCGTGAAGGTGCGTGCCTACTGTTCTGGCTCAGACCAGAGCGACTGGAGCACCGTGCAGTCCTTTACCACAACTTCCGACTGCCCCGTACCCTACGAGCTGACCGTCGGCAACATCACCGCCCACGGAGCCACCCTCGGCTGGACGGGCTTCAGCGACAGCTACAATGTGCGCTACAAGGTCTTTGAAGGCCTCTCCGAAAGCTTCGAGTCGGGTTCCCTGCCCGATGGCTGGATTGCAAATCTGTCAAGCAGTAGTTCTGGTGTGAAGACAGGCGGCCCTGAACGTACCGGCTCCTATGGCTTCACGTTCAACTATAGTGAACAGAATGGTTCCCTGATATCCCCGCTGCTCAACGGTACCGAGAACGGTGCCACCCTGAGCTTCTACTATAAAGAATACTCCGACAGTTATGGTGACGAGCAGTTCTATGTCGGTTACACCACCGACGAGACTGTCACCGACCCTGACGCGTTCACCTATGGCGATATCGTCACTGCCTCTTTGGATTGGCAGATGTACGAGTTGACGCTCCCCGCTGGAACCAAGCGTTTCGCAATCAAATATGTGTATAACGATGCATTCTATCTCTTCATCGACGACATAGAGGTTACTGTCCCCGGCGGCGAATGGATCACAACCACAGCCACCGGCAACAGCTTCGTGTTTAACGGCCTGGATGCCGAGACCAAGTTCTTTGTCCAGGTGCAGGGTATCTGCGGCAGCACGACCACCGAGTGGTCCGACGTTGCCGACTTCACCACGCTGATTGCCTGCCCCGCTGTCCCGTTCGACAATATCGACATGAATTCGGTTGTCGTTACAGCCCATGAGGTCTCCTTCAGCTGGACGCCTGCTGCCAGCGAGACTTCGTGGATTATCACTGTCAGCGGCATGGATCCCATCACCGTGAACAGCCCCACTGTCAACATTACCGGCTTGGCCGGCGAGACCACTTATAGTATCAGCCTTGTCGCCGACTGCGGCGCCGAGGATGGCCAGAGTGCACCCCTTGGTCTCACTGTAACAACCCTCGTTGCTTGCCCGGCTCCTACCTCACTTACTGCCGGTGAGCCCACCACCACCAACGTGGAGCTGAGCTGGACCGCTGGTGCTGAGGAGACTGCTTGGCAGCTCTGTCTCAACGGCGATGAGGAGAACCTCATCGACGTGACCACCAACCCCTTCACCCTTGACGGTCTCAACGACAACACCACCTACACCGTCAAGGTGCGCGCCAACTGCGGCGGCATTGACGGCGTCAGCCTCTGGAGCAACGAGGTGGAGTTTACCACCGAGGCCAACTGTCTGGCTCCCGTGGTGACCCTCGACGAGAACAGCGTCACCGCCCACGCTGCCACCATCAACTGGACCGGCAACGCCAATACATATACTATTATTATAGGTGAAGAGTACAAGCCTGTTGATGCACACTTCGCAGCTGGCGACCTCAATGACCTCGGCACCCTCTTTACAAACGACGCCACCTATCCTTGGGTTGTGACGGATGCCGCTGCCAACAGTGATGGTTTCAGTATAAAGAGCGGTAATTACAACGTCGGCAGTTCTACTTCGACCTTTGCCATAACGATTGATTTGGCCAATGCTGCTACAATTAGTTTTGCCGCAAGATGTTCTTCGGAGCAAACCAATCAAAGCTACGATTGGGACTACGGCACCTTCTACATTGACGGCGTACAGCAAGGAAATAAGTTTGTAAACAGTGCCTCTTTTGACAATTATTCCTATAATGTTGAACCCGGACAGCATACCTTCTCGTGGAGATATAAGAAAGATGGTTCTGTCAATGGCGGCGACGACTGCTTCTATGTGGACGACATCGTGATTTCTGCCGGTGTCTCCAGCTGGGACGACAGCCGCACCACCACTGCCCAAACCTATACGTTCAATAACCTCCCTGGCGAGACTTCGTATCAGGTGAAGGTAGTCGGCGAGTGCACCAGCGGCACCAGCGACGAGAGCAACATCGTCAGCTTCACCACAGGCATTGCCTGCTTCGCTCCCACAGCCCTCACCGCTGGCGAGCCCACCACCAACAGCGTCGAGCTGAGCTGGACCGAGAACGGCAGCGCCACCGCTTGGCAGCTCTGCCTCAACGACGACGAGAACAACCTCATCGACGTGACCACCAACCCCTACACCCTCACCGAACTCACCGACAACACCACCTACACCGTGAAGGTGCGCGCCAACTGCGGCGGCGTTGACGGTCAGAGCGCTTGGAGCAACAAGGTGGAGTTCACCACCGAGGCCAAGTGCCCGGTTCTCACGGATCTGGCCATCACTGATAACAGTGTGACCGCCACCAGTGCCGGTGTCGAGTGGAACCAGGGTTCTGTTAAGAACCTCAGCTACATCATCAGCTACCGTGATGCCGAGTATGTGGATGGCATCAATGCTGGTTTTGAAGACGGTGCCATGCCCAACGGCTGGACTACCGAAGGCCCTGGTACATGGACGGTCGCAACCGGCGACTACAGCAATACTACCGGTGCACACAGCGGTACTAAAAATGCAAAGATAACACATTCCTCCAACGGCAATGAGACCTATCTTGTCACTCCGTCCATGGATTTAAGCGACAAGAGTGGATTGAATCTCAATATGTGGTATATCAACCGCTCGTGGAGTGGTGATATAGATGCTTTTGGTGTCTACTACCGCATCAACGGAGGTGAGTGGAACGAAATCTTCGCCACCACTGAAGCGCACGCCACTTGGACTGAACTCAGTGTAGCGATGCCTAGTGGCGCATACGCTGCCGGTTGCCAGATTGGCTTCAAGATGACTGATAGCTATGGCTATGGTGTTGCTATCGACGACATCCTGATGGGCGAGACTGTTCCCGCCGGCGATTGGACGACCATCGAGACCACTGAGACCTCCACTACTATCGAGAACCTGCAGCCCAGAAAGGCTTATGATGTGAAGGGTCAGAGCGTCTGCGCCCTCGACAACAGCGAGGAGACCGAGATCATCACCTTCACCACCGAGCCCGCTGCTTTCGCCCCCACCACTCTGACGGCTGAGAACATCACCGCCACCGGCGCCACCCTGACCTGGGAGGCCGACGATCGCAACAACGGCACCGAGACCTACAGCGTTGTGCTGAACGGCCAGGCTCTCACCGCCGAGACCACTCCCGCCGCTGTGGTTAACGGCAACACCGCCACCATCACCGGCATGACCGCCAACACCGACTATGCCTTCGGCGTGAAGGCCCTGAACCTGGGCGACGAGTCCGAGGTCAAGTCGGTGTTCCTGCGCGTCAACGAGTATCCCACCGAGCCTGGCAAGATGGTCAGCCTCAGCTACAGATGCAACTTGAGCAACACTGTCACCCCCAGCGTCAGCTTCTACTACGGCATGGGCGCTACCCGCGCCGCCGAGCCTGCTGAGACTCGCACTACGACCAATACCTACACCACCTACACCTTCACCAATAGCACCAGCAATGACTGGGTCAACGACGGCCCCGTCACCGTGGTGTTCCTGAACCACAACGCCAACGCCATCGACTTTGCTGCCGACTATCCTCAGATCAGCTATGTCTGCCCGGCTGTTGACGAACATGCAGCTGAAGAGGCAGTGGCCAACGCCACCTATACCTGGGCTATCGCCGACGCTAACTTCAGCGAGACCTACACCAACCACGCCGAGGGTACCTTGGTCAACGACGCGATCGAGTACACCGTTGCCCCCGAAGCTGCCTACCGCACGTACGAGCATGTGGTCAAGAACGTCGCCGACTGCGACAGTGTCAGATATACGCTGAACCTGACCCTGAATCCTGACTATATTATAGAAGTCGCGGGCGAGATTTGCGAGCGCGAGACCTACACTGTGACCGACGGCACCACCACCGAGGAGTTCACCGCCACCACCAACACCGTGGTGACCCTGCACTCGGTCACCGGCGCCGACTCTGTCATCAACCTCTCGCTGCAGATGCACCCCGCCCCTGTGGCCACCATCAACAGCCGCACCGAGAACACCATCAACGACTACTGCGAGGGCAAGGCTCTCGAGCTCGTTGCCGGTAGCAACATGACCGGTGTGAGCTATGTGTGGAACAACGACGACCAGCTCACCGACGGCACCATCACTGTGGAGCCCGCCGATGCTACCAACGTCTACACCCTCGTTGCCACCGACAACACCTACAACTGCGCTTCGCTGCCCGCCACGCTGACCGTCAACACCACGCCGGTGCCCGCCCTGAGCATCAGCGGCGATGCCGAGGTCTGCGCCGGCCAGAGCGTCACGCTCACCGTCAGCGACGCCAATAATGTGCCCGCCACCTACCGCTGGAGCAACGGCCAAACCGGCACCAGCATCACCGTGACGCCCGCACAGACCACTACCTACACTGTCACCGCCACCACCGAGACCACCAACTGCCAGGTTACCGCCGAGCATACTGTGACGGTCAACGCTCTGCCCGTGGTCGAGCTGAGCACCAGCACCACTGCTCTCTGCTCCGGTAGCGCCCTGACATTGACTGCCACCGAGAACGCCAACTACAGCTACAGCTGGAACACCGGTGCCACCACCGCTGTGGTCGAGCTCAATCCCACCGTCGGCGGTGCCTACACCCTGACGGTGACCGACCAGAACAACTGCGTCAACGAGTTCACCACTGCCAACATCACTGTCTATCCCGTCTATGATGTCAACGCCGAGCGCAGCGCTTGCCAGGAGATGCTCCCCATCACTTGGGGTGACAACACCATCAACGGCGAGGGTGAGTACGACTACACCTTCACCAGCGTCAACGGCTGCGACAGCACCGTGCACCTGACCTTCAGCATCGAAGCCATGCCCACGGAGAACAGCTTTGCTGAGTACTGCGAGGGCGCCGAGTTCAACTGGGGCGGCACCACCTATACCGCCACTGCCGAGCTTGCCGAGGTCAGCTACATTGACAACAGCAACACCTGCCCGGTGAACAAGGTGCAGCACCTGACGGTCTATCCCGTCAAGGCTACCACCGTTCCCATGACTGTGTGCGACGCATACACATGGACCCTCACCGGTGACGAGTACACCCAGAGCGGCGACTACCAGAAGACCCTCGCCACCGTCCACGGTTGCGACAGTGTCGTCACCCTCGCCCTCACGGTGAACTATAAGAACGAAGGTGTCGACCAGCAGGCCAGCTGCGACCAGTACACCTGGATTGACGGTGTGACCTACACCGAGAGCAACAATACCGCCACCTTCACCCTCGAGGGTGCCAACGTGTACGGCTGCGACTCCACCGTCACCCTGAACCTCACTGTGAACTATACCACCTATGGTACCGACTTCCACTGCGTGACCACCGACAGGAGCTTCACCTGGATCGACGGTGTGACCTACAACACCTCCGTTGCTCCCGATGCCAACATCACCAAGAAGCTCGACGAGCCCAATGTCGCCGGTTGCGACAGCATCGCCGTCCTGAGCCTGGTGCTGAACCCTGTCACCGACACTCTGCCTTGGGTCAACCGCACCGAGTGCGACAACTTCTTCCTCGATGTTGTGACCTTCAACGACGAGACCTGCGAGAGCAGCCTCGTGCGCGAGTACATTAGTGAAAGTGGTCAGGTCGAACGCCGCACCCGCAACGCCCAGACCGGCCGCGACCAGTGGACCCGTATCAACCTTACCATCCGCAACTCTGAGCACAAGACCGTTCGCATGAGCGAGTGCGTGCCTTACACCTGGTATCCCCAGGATGGCAACACCGCGCTGTGGCATGAAATCACCAGCGACACCATCCTGTCGCAGGAGGTGCAGAACGAGTTTGGCTGCAGCACCATCAAGGTGCTCCGCTTCACTGCCAAGTATCCGACCGAGGTGACCGTCACCGACGCCATCTGCCAGGGTACCGCAGAATATTCTATCCGCGACTGGAGCACCGTTACTAGCAATCTTGAGGCTGGCGAGTACGAATACACCGTGCCCACCACCACGAAGAACGCCGCCGGTTGCTCCATCGACAGCACCCTCATGCTGACCGTCAACCCCGTCTACAATGTTGTTGACGATCCGGTGTTCTGCGAGAGCCAGTTCACGAACAACGCTTACACCTATGTGAACCCCAACAATGCTGAAGAGAGCGTTGAGCTGCACATTATGGCCCTCAACGGTCAGCCTTATAGCGGCACCGAGTCAGCCTACTGGACCACCGCCGCCGGCTGCGACAGCCTTGTTACTATCAACTATACTGTCAATCCCACGCTGAACGTGAACCTCGTCGTGGGTGTTTGCGAGCCCTACACTTGGGATGCCAATGGCCATGAGTTCAACGAATTCGGCGACTACACCGACCAGGTGACCAACATGAGCGAAGCCTACGGTTGCGACAGTATCACCACCCTCAACCTGAGCTACTATGACAAGGCTTACGGTATCGAAGAGGTTATCGAGTGCGGCAGCTACACCTACAATGGTGTCACCTACCGCGATGGTTATGTCGACGACAGCGTGGCCTCCGGTCAGTCGGTTGTCACCAGCTGCGACTCCGTGACTGTCTTCCGCCACGTTATCAAGCAGCGTCAGCTTGTTGACCAGTATGTGCTGACCAACAAGGACTACACTTGGATCAACGGCCGCACCTATACCGAGAGTGTGGACGGTATCTACTATGTTGCTTCCGCTGAAGACGAGTGCGACAGCGTCGTTGTGCTGCACCTGACCGTGGCTGAGCCCATCGTCATCTGCGAAAACGAGATGCCCTTCACCACCCAGTACGGCTTTGTCATCAATCCCGTGCTTGGCGATGGCGCCTACAACGGCGTCTATGAGCGCTCCAACAACGCTGGCAACGACACTATGATGTACTACACTGTTAACCGCAACACCGCCGAGACAGTCACCGTTACTAATGTCTGCGACAGCTACACCTGGACGACCGGCAACGGACAGAGCTACGACGAGGACGGCAACTATGATTGGATTACCACCAACCTCAATGGTTGCGACAGCACCGTTACCCTGGCTCTGACCCTCAACCACAGCAACGCTGGCACCACCAGTGACGAGGCTTGCGGCGAGTACACTTGGACCGTCAGCAGCTTCAATACTACAAGCGGCCAGTACGAGAATGTGGTTGTCAACAGCACTGCCTACACCGAGAGCGGCGAGTACACCTACACCGCTACCAACGCTCAGGGTTGCGACAGTGTCATCACCCTGACCCTCACCATCAACCCGGTCTACAATATCACCGAGAACGTCGTTGCTTGCGACAGCTACAGTTGGACGGACGGCGATGCTATTATCGGTGGTCCTTACACCGAGAGCACCGTTGCCAACCATACCTTCACCAGCGTCAACGGCTGCGACAGCGTTATGACCCTGAACATCACCATCAACAACTCTGTTGTGAAGGAGGATGAGTATATTGAGAACCGCGGTTCCTATACATATAATAATGTACTCTACAATGCTCCTTACGATGGCATCATCGAGACCCTCGTCGAGGGTGGCGCCGCCAACCATTGCGACAGCACCTATCGCCTGCACCTCATTGTCAACAACAGCATCCTCTTTGAGGAAGTGGTTGTCAACTGCGGTGACTACACCTGGCGTAACGGCAAGACCTACACTTGGGTGCCCGCTGGTGAGCGTGTCAATCCGATCATCAACTACAAGGAGCGTACCGCTGACGGCACTCTCGTCAACGTCTACGAGTATCCTGAGTTCAACACCTACAAGACCGATGGTTCTATCGACAGCACCTATATCCTGCAGCTGACCCTCCAGGAGGCTTATGTCGAATACAGAACCGAAGATGTGCTGATGAGCCGCCTCGATAACGATGGCAACATCGTGATCAACAAACACACGTTCAACTTCGCTGCCCAGAAGGCCGCCAAGCAGGATGTGAATGGTCTCCTCGACACTCTGAACAAGGACGACTATCCTATCAGCAGCTACTACTGCGACAGCATCATCTACTACACCTTCAACCTCAAGTACAACTACGACACTGTTGACGCTATCCAGTACTACTGCTACGGCGACGCCGCCGCTGCCGGTAAGACTGTTGACGAGATCTTCTACGTCGACAATGTCGAGAACGAAGGTACTCCCCAGGAGATGGTTATGACCACCAAGTGCATCCGCAACCGCGAACTGGTCGACAATGTCGCCCTGACCGCTTGCGACAGCATCGAGTGGAACGGCGCCTGGCGTACTGGCGATGACACCTATCAGACCACCAAGGTCCTCAACGGCATCACCTGCGACAGTGTTGTTAACCTGACCCTCACTGTCATTAACACCCAGCACAACGTCGATACTGAAGTCAAGTGCCAGAGCGAGCTTGCCACCTTCACTTGGAATGGTAAGAGCGGCTACACCGAGAGCGTGGTTGACACCTTCAAGTATCAGCTGCCCGCAACTGGTGATTGCTGGAATGTTGACACCCTGAAGCTCACCGTCAAGGAAAGCTACACTGTCACCACTGACAGCACACGTTGCGACGAGTTTGTATGGAATGGTACTACCTACACCACCTCCGGCGAAATAAGCCAGAGCTTCACTGCTGTCAATGGTTGCGACAGTACTGTTACCATCAACCTCACCATCAACAACAGCTTCAACAATGAGACTGCACCGTTCGACACTACTGTGTTTGGCGACAACTTCCGTCTCAACGGTCAGCTCTTCTCCGCTCCCTACGATGGTACGGTCAACTTCAACCTGACCACCGTAAATGGTTGCGACAGTATTGCTTACTTCCATGTGGTTCTGAACCACTACCAGATTGTTCCCGTTATGGTCACTGGCGTCTGCGGTGAGTACACGTGGGAGAACGCTCTGGCTGATGACAATGAATACGTTGGTAACGGCCACGTCTATCGTTCCATCACCGACGAGGAAGCCGAAGGCGGCGCCCTCTACCGCGATGTCACCGACAACAATGCGTTGGTCTACAGCAACCCGCTCGACACTAACGATCAGACCGGTAAGATCTACAGCCTGCAGCTCACCATCAACGGTGCTGTCTTCAACACCGATGCCGTCCAGTTCCTCGTGAGCCGCGGCACACTGGTGATTGATGCTGACCACAGCTTCGACTACACCGCCCTGCAGCAGACCTTCGCTGGCACCAAGGTTGTCAACGAGACTCTCCATTACGATGTCACCGGCGCTTGCGACAGCATCGTCGACCTCACCGTTACCCTGGTGAACAACTACGACACTCTGGATGATGTCTACGTCTGCAACGACCAGACCACCTTCGAGTGGACCGAAGCCGACGAGACCCTCGACCTCAGCACTGTTGGTGAGAACACCTTCACCCGTACACTCTATGCCGGCACCGACAATGAGATGGTCACTACCCGCACCATCATCCGCCGCGACGCTATCACCGGCACCCAGACCCTCACTGGTTGCGACAGCACCGAGTGGAACAACACCTGGTACTTCGCCGGCGTGGTCTATGAGCCTGTCACTCTCACCAGCGTGCTTACTGGTTGCGACAGCGTTGTCACTCTGACTAACAACATCACTACCACGGTCCACAATGTTACTGAACTCACCGAGTGCGATACCTACACCTGGACTGCCGGTAACGGTGAAACCTACACTGCCAGCACTGTTGGAGAGTGGAGCCGCGCGAACGCTGATAACGCTCAGTGCTTCGACGTCGACACTCTGAAGCTCACTATCAATGTGAAGTCCAATGGTGTCGATGAACAGCATGGCTGCGACAGCTACACCTGGGCTCACAACGGTGAGACCTACACTGCCGATGAGAACGAGGCTAATGTTACTCTGACTGGCGCCAACATGTACGGTTGCGACAGTATCGTCACCCTGAACCTCACCATGGGTTATAGCAACAGCTACGACTCCACGCTGTGGATCAGCGACGGTTCCTACCGCTACCAGATGCAGGATGGCACCTATGAGATGCTTGGCATTGGTGAACACTTCTTCGTTGAGAACTACACCAACGTCAGCGGTTGCGACAGCGCCCTGAACATCACCATCAAGGTTGGCAACGGCTACTTCAAGGCTATAGACAAGGTCGAATGCGACCACTATACCTGGATCAACGGTGTCACCTATCAGTGGATCTCTGCCGAGGAAAGCGCTGCCAACAACAACGCCCTCTACAAGACCACCGATGGTGAGTACATCACCTCCAACCCCTACTTCAACAAGCCTAACACGGATGACAACGGCGTTATCATCGACTTCGACAGTATCTTCATGCTGCGCCTGACGCTGAACCAGAACGTTGAGAGCGAAGATGTGGTCGACTTCCCCGTCAGCATGGGTGTCTTCACCTATGGTAACCTGACTCACGACTACACTTTGACCTATGACGTCAATAATGCTCCTGTGTTCGAGGATATCGAGGACCACTATGATGTCCACTTCGACAATCCTCGCTACTGCGACAGCATTGTCCATGTGACCGTCAATGTCTACAACAACTTTGTTGCTGATCCTACCGTCGACCTTTGCGCTGGTGTTGAGACCTACACTGCCTTCAACCAGACCATCGATCTCGATTACGAGGATTACGACAACATCCACACTTATTATATCTATGATCAGATTGACGATAACAACGAGGTACACTACGTGACCGTCGTCCAGCACCCGATCAGCTACACCACCGAGCGCCGCTTCGAGTGCGACAGCTACGAGTGGAATGGCCGTACCTACACCGAGAGCACCAGTGGTGCCACTGTGAACCTCGAAGATCGCTTCGGTTGCGACAGCACCGTCACTCTCACATTGACGATCTACCGCAACACCAACACCGTGACTGGTACGGTTGCTGAGCCCGTCGAGAGCTGCGAGAGCTATCTCTGGACGCTTGCCAACGGCGAGACCTACACTCTCACTGAAAGCGGTGCCTACGGTAAGGCCTACACGGCCAGCGCCGAGGGTAACTGCCCCAGTGTCGACAGTGTCTACCTGGTCATCAACCACAGCAGCCCTGAAACGACACTCGACAATGTTGAGGTTTGCGACACCTACACTTGGGAGGTCAACACCTTCAACGGTACCGAGTACGAGACAGTGGTTGCCGGCGTCTACACTGCCAATACCGCTGCTCAAGAGACCCGTGTCTATGAGGACGTGACCTACACTGCCAAGAACCAGTATGGTTGCGACAGTGTCATCACTATCCCGATGATTACCGTCAAGTCCAGCAAGTCCAGCGACGCGACTGAGACCGTTTGCGATGAGTTCGTTTGGAACAACGCTGCCACCGGCGAAGAGGAACACTACTACACTAGCAACAGTGCCCTCGAGCTCCACACCCTCACCGTTGAGGGCTGCGACAGCACCGTCAATATGAACCTCAACGTTGTCAAGAGCGGCCAGACGCTTGATCCTGTTACCGCTTGCGACAGCTACGAATGGAACGAACTTACCCTTACCGAGTCTGGTCAGTACTACAAGGTCACTCCGACCAACAATATCTGCCAGACCTTCACCGACACCCTGAACCTCACTGTCAACTACGGTAGCTACAATGCCGAGACTGTTGTCACCTGCAATAGCTACACCTGGATTAACGGTGTGACCTATGATGAGCCTGGTACCATCACTGTTGTCTATGACCACAACGGTGAACCCAATGCCGCCGGTTGCCCGCAGGTTGATACCCTGCACCTCACCATCGGCGAGGGCCTCGTTATCAAGGTTGACTCTGCCATTGCTTGCCTGCCCTACACCTGGGTCGTCAACGACAGCGTCATCGGCACCTACAGCGAGAGCATCGAGACCTCGGTCCGCATGCCCAACTCGCTCACTGGTTGCGACTCCATCGTCTACCTCGTCCTGACCGTGGTTGAGAAGCCTGAGGCCTACGAGGAAGATACCATCTGCGCCAGCGAGCTGCCTTACACTTGGCGTGGTCAGATCCTCGAAGAGGCTGGCAAGGCTGAATACATCTCCCACTTCGACGAGACCTGCGACAGTGTCTACCACTTCACTCTCACTGTCAACCCGACCTACGACATCCAGCTCACCGCTGACGTCTGCCTCGGCCAGGGCTACAATGAGAACAACTTCAACATCACTGCTGAAGAGCTGCCCGCCGCCGGCGTGTATACCTTCACTCAGAACTTGACCAGCATCAGCGGTTGCGACAGCATCGTCACGCTGACCGTCACCGTTGGCGATGTCATCGAGCATCTCGATGAGGTCACCGCTTGCGACAGCTACGAGTGGACTCCCGGCAACGGCGAGACCTACACCTACGATGAGAGCGGTAACCACGAGGTAACCTACACCAACGCTGGTGGCTGCATCTCCATCGACAAGCTGCAGCTGACTATCAACAACAGCCAGACCGTCGCCCTCGACGCCTTCACTGCTTGCGACAGCTACGAGTGGAACGGTGAGACCTACACCGAGAGCGGTGAGCTCAGCTTCATCACCACTGGTGCCAATGGCTGCGACAGCACCACGACCCTCAGCCTGACTGTCAACAACAGCCAGACCGTCGCCCTCGACGCCTTCACTGCTTGCGACAGCTACGAGTGGAACGGTGAGACCTACACCGAGAGCGGTGAGCTCATCTTCACCACCACCGGTGCCAATGGCTGCGACAGCACCACGACCCTCAGCCTGACTATCAACAACAGCCAGACTGTCGCCGAGGCTCCTGTCACCGCTTGCGACAGCTTCGAGTGGAACGGTGAGACCTACACCGAGAGCGGTGAGCTCATCTTCACCACCACCGGTGCCAACAATTGCGACAGCATCACGACGCTGGCTCTCACCATCAAGAACTCGGTCAACACCGAACTCAGCGACAGCGAGTGCCTCTTCTACGTCTGGAACGCTCAGGCCTACACCGAGAGCGGCGACTACCAGCAGACCTTCGAGGCTGCCAACGGTTGCGACAGCATCGTTACCCTCCACCTGACCATCAACCAGCCCGTGACGACGGAGATCACTGAGACCGCCTGCGACAGCTATGATTGGAACAACGCCAGCTATAGCACCTCCGGCGACTACCAGCAGACCTTCACCGCTGCCAACGGCTGCGACAGCATCGTGACCCTGCACCTCACCGTCGTCAATCACATTGACGCCGAGGTCAGCGCCACCGCTTGCGGCAGCTACATCTGGGTTGAAAACAACAACACTGAGTACACTGAGTCTGGCGACTACACTCGCGACATCATCGATGTCAACAACTGCGCCGCCATCGAGACCCTGCACCTCACCATCATCGAGCAGCCCGTTGACGTCACCGTCACCGAGACCGTTTGCGATGAATACCTCTGGGATGTTACCGGCGAGGTTTACACTGAGAGCGGTGTCTACACTCACGAGCTCAACAACCAGGGTTGTGTTGCTACTGCTACTCTGAACCTCACCGTTAACGAGAGCGTCACCGAGACCATCAACGTGACCGCTTGCGGCAGCTACACCTGGAACGATGTGACCTACACCGAGAGCACCATCGTGAGCTACGAAGGTGAGACCGGTGCCGGTTGCGACAGCATCGTCACCCTCGTCCTCACTATCAACAACCCGGTGTACAACACCGTCTACGAGACCGCTTGCAACAGCTACACCTGGAGCAACGGTGACGGTATGACCTACACCGAGAGCGGCAGCTATTCCTACACCATCGAGCAGGGCGCTGCCAACGGTTGCGACAGCATCGTTACTCTCAACCTCACCATCAACAACGCTCAGACTGTTGCCCTCGACGCCATCGCCGCTTGCGACAGCTACGAGTGGAACGGTGTGATCTACACTGCGGGCGGTGAGCTCAGCTTCACCACCACCGGTGCCAATGGCTGCGACAGCACCACCACCGTGGTCCTGACCATCAACAATAGCCAGGTTGTTGCCCTCGATCCTGTTGCCACCTGCAACAGCTACGAGTGGAACGGCAACGTCTACACCGAGAGCGGTGAGCTCAGCTACACCACTCAGGATGTCAACGGTTGCGACAGCACCACGACCCTCAGCCTGACCATCAGCGGCGCCATCTACAGCATCGACGAGCAGAACGCTTGCGACAGCTACACCTGGATCGTCAATGATGAGGTCATCGGTACCTACACTGCTTCGACCAATGAACCCACCGTTATCCTGCCCGCTGCCAGCGGCTGCGACAGCATCGTGACCCTCAACCTCACCATCCGCAACAGCAGCAATGGTGTCTTCGAGGCCACCGCTTGCGACAGCTACACCTGGGCACTCAACGGTGTCACCTACACCGAGTCCAACAACTCCGATGTCGTGACACTCGTCAATGTCGCCGGTTGCGATAGCACTGTGACCCTCAACCTCACTGTCAACCACAGCACCGAGGGCGAGATCAACATCGAAGCCTACGACTACTACACTTGGTATGGTGTGACCTACACTGAGACTCCTGCCGAAGCCCCGACGCACATGTTCACCAATGCCGCCGGTTGCGACAGCACCCTCATCCTCAACCTCACCATCCTCCACTACGACAGCATCACCGTGATCCTGAGCGTTAACGATCCTGTCATGGGTACCACCAACCCCGTGGCCGGCACCTACCGCTTCTATCCCGGCGAGAGCGTCTCCGCCACTGCTACTCCCAACGGCGGTTACCTCTTCACTGGCTGGGTCGTCAACGGCGATACTGCAAGCCTTGCTAACGATGTCTACATCGATGTCCTGCCCGAGATGGCCGGTATGACCTTCAACGTTGTTGCCACCTTCAAGGCTGACAACGTCGGCATCGAGAGCGTCGACTACAGCAACATCAGCATCTACAGCGTCGACAACAATGTCGTCGTCAAGGGCGCTGAGGGCTTGACCATCTACTTCTATGACGTCAACGGTCGTTGCATTGAGCGTCGTGCCAATGCCGCCGAGATCGAGAACTTCACTGTTGAGACCAGCGGTGTGTTCCTCGTGAAGGCCGGCAACGCCCCCGCCAAGCGCATCGTAGTGATCCGCTAAATCATAGTAACACTACTAATGCCGAGGGGCTCCCCATGCGGGGAGCCCCTCGGCTGTTTATAGTAATCCCCTCGGGAGCGATGTTCGTTGGTCATGGGCGCGAGCCCACGGAGACAAGGTGTTATTATTATAAATAGCCCCGCATTGGGCGACAATCAATAGCCGTGGGTGTGAGCCCACGGAAACAGGGCGTTATTACAAATAGCCCCGCAGTGGGCGGCAGTCAATAGCCGTGAGCGCAAGCCCACGGAAACAGGGCGTTATTATAAATAGCCCCGTAGGGGCGGCAGTCTTTAGCCGTGGGCGTAAGCCCGCGGTACCCATTGCGGCACCTATCCAAAAAGAGCCCCGCAGGGGCGGCACATAACGGTATTGTGCCGCCCCTGCGGGGCTCTTTTATATTTGTTATGCCCTTTTTTTCCATGGGCTCTCGCCCACGGCTAAAGACTGCCGCCCTGCGGGCTTTCCATGGGCTCTCGCCTACGGCTAAAGACTGTCGCCCTGCGGGCTTTCCATGGGCTCACGCCCACGGCTAAAGACTGCCGCCTTGCGGGGCTTCTATAAGCTTTCTTTGGCTTTCTTCAGCAGCTCCTCGTCGCAGCCCAGTATGCTGGCTATGCGCAATGCCTCGTGGGGCACCTCGCCGCTGGCGTCCTCCGTCAGCGAGTAGTCGATGAAGAGGTTTATGTTTCTCGGATTGAGGGGCAGGTCGGACATGTCCTCCACAAAGCCCTTTACGCGCAGCCTGCGGCAGTCGCCGCCCAGTTGGCCGTAGTGCGTCGTTATCAGGGTGGCCGACGCGGCCTTCTGCATGATGCCTATCAGGGCCTGCACTATGGCCTTTCCCTCCGTGGGGTTGGTGGTGCGTGCCGGCTCGTCTATCAGCACCAGCAGGTGCTCCGTGCGGCTGCGCCGCACTATATCGCTTATCTTTATTATCTCGGCGGCGTATGAAGACAGACCGTTCATCTCGTCCTGGTCGTCGCCTATCGATGTGGCTACGCTGTCGAAGAGCATCGTCTCCGCCTTCTCCGCAGGTGCGTACATGCCGCACTGCACCATGCACTGTGCCGAGCCTATGCTCTTCAGTAGCACTGTCTTGCCTGCCATGTTGGCGCCGGTGATGAGGGTCACACCGTGCTCTATGCTTATGTCCACCGGCTGGTAGCGCAGCCCTGTGGCTTCGTTGCGTTGCTTGAGGCGCGGGTTTACGAGCCCCGAGAAGGCTGTTTTTTTGCCCACTGCAGGCCTTGTGAGGTTCCAGGCTATAGAGAGTTCGGCCTTTGCGAAAAGAAGGTCACAGTAGGCCATTTGCTCCAGTGCCTCGCTGAGGGTGGGTGCCCAGCGTACCAGCTCGTCGCTCAGCCGCAGGCACACCTCGCTCTGTATCTCGCTCTGTTCGGCCAGCAGGGCGGCAATGCGCTCCGGGTTGTCGCCCGCTATCTGCAGTGCGCTGAGCTCGCGACGCAGCGGTCCCAGGCGCGGGTCGTAGCTGTCGTATATATAGAAGTTGGCGATACCCGTGTGGTCGGGGTCGAGAATCTCAAACACCCTGTCGAGGTCGGGCAGCGGCAGCAGGTCGCCCATACCGAGGCCCTCGATGGCCCCTGTGGCGTTGCGGCAGAGCTGTGCGAGACTCTTGAGCTCGAAGAGCTCCACCTCGTTGAGGGGCGTGTGGTTGGCCAGCGACGCCAGTGTGCCGCGCAGGTCGTGCAGCTGCATCAGGCAGTGGCGCAGGTCGATGTAGGGCTTCTTGTATTTGTATTCGTGTACGGCGGCTATGGCCTTCTCCAGTCGGTCCCATTCGGCATCAAGCCACGCCGTGTCGGTGCTCCACTCGGTGTCGAGCAGCTTGCGGCGCCCCGCGGCCGACATCAGCTCCATGCTGTCGACGACATACTGGAATCCTGCGTCGCCCTTTATCAGTTCTTTTATCTTCATTGTTCTATCTTCATTACATCGTACACCGGCGTCTGCAGGGCGTCGCTCAGGGCGTCGCAGGCGTTGCGGCTGTCGAGGAGGAAGCCTTGCGGCGAGGTGGGGTTGAGGGTCACTGCTATCAGTTTGGAACGCTGCAACATCATCAGTCGGTTGCCCTTGCGCGTAAAGTCGTTGTAGACCTCTGGTGTGATGAAAAGCTTTGTGAAGTCGCGCGCCACCAGTGTGATGTCCTTGCCCAGCGGCGTCAGCGCTTTGAGCAGCCGGTCGCTCACGGCCCCCGAAGCGAAGAGCGTGTGCCCGTAGCGCAGCAGGTCGCCTCCTGCGCTGCCGATGAGGAACACCGACGCTATGCCGAGGTCGTGGGGCACCCCCTCGTCGTCCACGCCCCACAGGCCCTGCTCCACCTGCCCCAGCGCCTCGCGCAGGGTGGGGGAGACCTCGTCGAGGCATATCAGGCTGTGCAGGAAGCGCGTCTTGGCCACAAGCTGCTTGAGGTTGGCCGACACTGCGGCGCCGGTGGCCAGCACCATGCAGTCTGTCACCGTGGGCGAGGCAAGGCTCAGCCGCGACAGGGCGCCGTCGACTATGGCCAACCGGCAGCCGGCATTGCCAAGCTGCGCTATCTGGCCACGGAGCACCCCCGTGGTGGCGGCGCCGCTGAGCAGCACCTTGCCGCGCACCAGCACGCGCGCCGTCACCAGCGGGCCCAGCGCCGTGCGGCGACTGTCCACATGCTCAAGCACCGAGACGGCCTGCCGCTTCAGGTAGTGCTGCTCCGAGGTGATGAAACGGGTGCCCTCGTAGAGCGTCACCTCCGGCTTCGCCGTGGCGAACACGCTGTCAACCTGTTCGCCGTCGACGCCGATGGAAGTTACGCCCACAGGCACCCCCAGCTCGTCCAGCCGTCGCAGGATATAGTTAAGACACACCGTCTTCCCGGTGTTCTTCTCAAGACCCACTATCGACAGGCTGCGATGCTTCAGTATCTCTTGTACGAAAGGCATCGCCTTGCCGCTATTCAGTCAGGCCGCCGTAGCTTTCGGCGCTGCGCTTCATGGCCTCGTCGGTGGTGAAGGCCTCATAGCGGCGGCAGCGGGTGACCACCGTCTGGCTCGAGCAGCGGTCGCCGTCGATGCGCACCAGAGCCCAGCCCGTGTTGTCGTCGGCAAAGCAGGTGCCTGACAGAGCCAGCGTACCGTCGTCCTGGGTGAGCACGTTGTAGGTGTTGCCACCCACGCTACCCTCGCCGCGGCGCGGCACCGGGGCGTAGCTCACGCGCAGCTTCGGCGTGCCGTTCTCCTCGGTCTGGCGCAGGCAGTACAGGCGCAGCTCCTCGTTGCGGCCCAGCACGGTGGGCTTAAGCTCGGTCACCAATGCCGACTGGCCGTCGGCGCGGCCAAGACTCTGCTTCACCGAAGGCAGGGTGCCGTCGCTCACCGGCATGCCCGGCAGCAGCAGTGTGGCGTTGGAATACTCGCCCTGGCGCGGAGTGAAGATTACCGGCAGGGTGCTTGCCAGCGTGCAGAAGCGGCTGTAGGCGCTCGTGGCACCGCCGAACATGGGGTCGCTGTCCTTCAAGGCGCTCCACAGCATGGTGGTGTGTTTCATGCGCTGGCGGGCCATAAACTGGTTGCGGCTGTTGCGGCGCGGCTGGTTGCTCGTAGCGGCGCGCATAATGGTCTTACCGTTCTTGGTGTAGAAGGTAACGCCTGCTGTCCTCACGCTGCCGTTCACCAGCAGCCCTGTCATCTTTTCTTTTGCCATAGTATTGTTTTTTTTTATGATGTTGGTATGTATTTTGTCCGTATCCCCTCCGTACCCTCTCCGTCTGTTTTACGGTTGTTCACCGGTTGTTCGACGGTTTTAATCGTTAAACAACCGTAGAACAACCGTAAAACAGACGGAGAGGATACGGTGTAGTATCCTGCCGCACACGGCTTTACATCGTTTCGGCTCTTTTGCGGCGATGCTGCAAATATACAGAAAAATTTGATTTTCTGAAAAAAAGATGAATTTTTTTTCAGGGTACGGGATCGTAGCCCGAGCCGCCGAAGGGGTGGCAGCGAAGTATGCGCTTAAGGGCAAGCCAGCCGCCGCGGAAGGGACCGTACTTGCGGATGGCCTCCTGTGCATACTGCGAGCAGGTGGGGGTGTAGCGGCATGCCGGTGGCGTCAGCGGCGAGATGCAGGTGCGGTAGAAGGCTATCAGCGCCAGCATAAGCTTGGCGAGCAGCGATTTGACGAAGAGCCACAGGCGTTTCATTGTTCAAGGCTTTTGAGGATGTCCTGCCGGAGGAGTGCTATGAGCTTGTCCATCTTGTTGGCGAGCTGGTCGTGGGTCATTGCCTCGTTGTGGACGTAGACCAGCGAGAGCACGAGGCAGAGGTTGTGCTCCTGGAGAAAAGTGTAGAAGTGTTGCTTGCGGAGGCGCCAGCACTCGCGCGTGAGACGGCGCACATGGTTGCGGTCCACGGCGTGGCGGAAGCGACGCTTGGGTGCGACAATCATGATTTGGCAGGGCTGCGGCCCATCGACGACGAGCCACTGGACGCTGAAGGGGAACGCCATGAGGCGGTGGCCATCGGCGTATAGCCTGTCCATCAGGCTGCGGCTGCAGAGCCGCTCCTCTTTGCCAAAGGTGTATGGCATTATTTTTTCTTGGTGGTGGTAGTCTTGGCGGCTTTAGCCACGGGCTTTGCGGCAGGTTTCGTCGCTTTTGCGGCAGGCTTGGCAGCGGGTTTTGTTGCTTTTGCGGCAGGCTTGGCAGCGGGTTTTGTTGCTTTTGCGGCAGGCTTGGCCACCTTTGTGGCGGGTTTTGCCACCGGTTTTGCGGCAGGCTTGGCAGCTGTCTTGGTGGTGGTCTTTGCTGCGGTCTTTGCTACAGATTTTGCTGCGGTCTTGGCGGCTTTGGCGGCAGCCTCCTTGGCGGCGCGCTCGGCGGCCTGGGCTTCGGCTTCTTTGGCGGCGCGTTCGGCGGCGCGAGCTGCGCGGCGTGCTGCGGCCTGGGCTTTCTTCTCCTCCATGCGCTGCTTGTAGATTTCCTTGTTGGCGATGACGGGCTTGCTCTTCTTGGCCGACGTGGTGATGGTGTTGCGCACGCCGTGCTTGCTGATTTCGCCCTTGCTGATGACCACGCTCTCAGGTGCTTTGCCGAGGATGTGGTTCTCGATGGCCATGGCCATGGAGGGGGCCGACTGTGTGGGTGCTGCTATGTTGAGCTTGATGCCGTGCTCCTTGAGGGCGGCATGGGTGGAGGTGCCGAAGGCGGCAATCAGTATGTTGCGGTCCTTGATGTCGGGGAAGTTCTTGACGAGGCTGCGCACGCCGATGGGCGAGAAGAGCGCGATGGCGTCGAAACTGTCGATGTCGAACTTGGTGAGGTCGCGGGCCTTGGAGGTGTACATCGGGGCCTTGGTGTATTTGAATTTGGCCTTGTCGAGGGCTTTGGTGTACTCGGTCTGCTTCTCGTCGGAGCAGGGGAAGAGGTATTTTTCGTCGCGGTGCTTGGCCATGACCTCGAGGAGGTCTGAGAAGTACTGGTTGCCGAAGAAGACCTTGCGTTTACGGTATTGGATGAAGTTCTGCAGGTAGAGGGCTATGGCCTCGGTGGAGCAGAAGTATTTCATGTCGTCGCTCACGGTTTCGCGGAGCTCTTTGACCATACGGAAGAAGTGCTCTATGGAATTCTTGCTGTTGAAGATGACAGCTGAGTAGTCGGCGATGTGTATGCGGGTCTTGCGGAAGTCCGAGGCAGATATGCCAACGACCTCGAAAAACTTGTAGAAAGTTATGTCGACGTTATATTTGTGAACTAAATTGCGGTAGGGTGATTTCTCCAAATCGGCGGGTGCCGGTTGCGAAATGAGGATTTTCTTGATTTTCATGCTCAATACTTATAATATCTCAACTGTCTGGTCTATTGTATCAAAAACCACTTTGCGAGTACCAGGAGAGGTACTGCTTCGACGGTGCAAAGATAGAAAAAAAGATAGAAACTGCGGCTTTTTGAGAATGTTAAAAAAAGTTGCAAGGATCTAATGAGGCGTATGATGAGGCACAGCGCTGTGAGGGCTGCCATGATGTAGAAAATGATATCGCGGCCCCATGGCAAGTAGGCCTGGAGCAGCAGCAAGGGAGCCAGGGCGGTTGCGAGAAGCAGGTGATAAATGTAGTTGCTGGTGATGCAGACGGAAACCGCGTCCTTGTCGTCGAAGACGTTGCCCAGCAGGCGTGCCACTAGATTGCGGAGCATGTAGGCTGCCGCCAGAGTGACGATGCACAGCAGCCAGATGACTATGCCGTTGTGGGTGAGGGCCATGAGGTAGCCACTGGTGGCGATGGCTGTGGTGACGAAGAGTCCCATTGGTGCAAGGCGTGTGGCATTGAGGTTGGCACCGCGTACCAGGCGGTCCATGGCGCGATGGTCGGCAGCGGCCATGAACAGTGCCGAGATATGGAACTTGTTGCGGTTGTAGTAGAGGAACATAAGGGCGATAAGTAACACCAAGGCCACAAAGATCCACGGCGCCGGTGCCGCTGCTGTGCGTTGCTGGAGGTCGTCGTGGGTGACGGGCAGGGTAGTATGTGTGAAAAGGGAACGGCGCACCATGGGGGGCTGTATCTCGCGCATGGGGAAGATGCTGTCGAGGGAAATGCCGGTGTTGACTTCGGTTTGCTCAGGCTGCTGGTAAGGTGTGTCCCACAGGTAGAAAGGCTGCGCGTTTTCGTCCGTCTGGGCAAAAGTGCTCATGGATAGCAACACGCATAGCAACAATACGATACACTTACGCACGGTCATTATTCTTAATCCTTTCTGCGGTGCAAAATTACGCAAAATAATCGTTATGATGCGAAAAAGTTGTATCTTTGCATTGTGAAACTATCAACAAAAACCAGCATGAAAAGAATTGCTATACTGCTGCTTGCCGCGCTGCCGTTGCTCACGGTGGCACAGGTGAAGATACCCAAGGATGCCAACAGGTTCACGTACCACCAGTACGACTACGGTGACGTGACAGACACCACTGTGGTTACCGTTGAGAGGGTGGGGAATGTGATTACCATCACAACACCCAAGCCTAACGGCCAGCTGATACAGGGCTACTGCCAGACGGTGACGAGCGTGGACTATGGCGAGGACAGTATCACGGTGACGGCCTCGTATGACGACACGGTGTATTATTACCGAACGGGCTTTACACGGGGAGACCTTGAATGGCGGGTGGATGGCAACCGGCACACGTGTTCTGTCAACAGTAACACACTGGTGTTTGTGATGGACGAGAAGGCTCAGGTTAACGTCACGCCGCTGCCGTATTATGGGCTGAATAAAGGCGTGCTGCGTGAGTATCACCGCAACGGACAGTTGCGGATGAAGCTGGTGAAGGCAGAGAATGTGAAGAAAGTGGCCAATAGTCAGTCGCCAGTGGCAGGTGGAAGGAGGGTGTCGCCGAGAGAACTCGACTGTATCATGAAGGAACGTCTGGTGGTCACCACCCGCATCTTCGACCACGAGCAGATTTGCTGGGGCAAGGAGAATGCACATATCGACGGTGGCATTCGTGCCATTCCTGCCGACACTGTGCTTAATTACGCCGGCGGCACCCTCATCCTCAAGAAGGTCAAACTACCCCGTCTGCCGCACCATTACCAGCACTTCGTGGAGATACACCAGCAGAGCAACGGCGACGCCTACGACCGCACCGGTTCGCTCTTCATCGTCACACCGGGCTTCTTCGAAGGCATCAACCAGCATCCCGACTCGCTGCCCACCTTCGTCGGCCGTGACGGCCAGCGCTACCAGGGCATGATCTCGCAGACGGGCTACGATGCGCCACTCGAGTTGGTGCGCTTCTTCACCCCCTTCGGCGTGGGCCACTTCAACGAGCGTATGAAGGGCTACGGCATCGACTGGCGTGACGAGACCTATTACCGCCAGGAAATCACCGACCTTTATCACTTCGACGGCGACGTGGTCATCGGTGCATGGATAGGCAACTACGACGGCGGCGGCCACATCGTCACCGTCGACATCAAGTCGTATCCCAACGACTATACTATTCCAGAGGACAACATGGAGGAATTAGGGCTAGCGCTGCCGCTCTTCAACACTTGCAACGTGCTCGAAATGGCAGGGCAGAACTACGGCAAACTGTTCGCCACCGACTCGCTGACGGTTATCTTCAAATTATATCCAGAGACGAAATCGGCCAAGCTCCGCTACATCGCCACCGGCCACGGCGGCTGGGGCGAGGGCGACGAGTTCGTGCCCAAGCAGAACACCATTCTCATCGACGAAAAACCCGCCTTCACCCACACCCCATGGCGGCAGGACTGCGGCTGCTACCGCGACCTCAACCCCGTCTCTGGCAACTTCTGGAACGGCCTCTCTTCGTCCGACTTCTCGCGTTCCGGCTGGTGCCCCGGTACCGCCACGCAGCCCGTCTACTTCGACCTCTCGCCTTGGATCGACGGCGAGGAGCACACCCTCACTGTCGCCATCCCGCAGGGCAAGCCCGTCGAGGGCATGTTCAGCCACTGGGCAGTGAGCGGCGTATTGGTGTTGGAATACTGACATATGCATCCCTGTGACAAAAAAAGTTGCGCAAGTAGAAAAAATAGTGTATGTTTGCGTTTGTGGCGGTATGTGTGAAATGCGTACATGCGTTTGAATTATAGTAATATAGTAATAACAATAATAAGCCCTAATTATGAAAAAGCTTTTATGTGTTTTGGCGATAATAACAATGACGGTATTGCCGTTGTCTATAAGTGCGCAGAGCAGTAACCCCTGCACCATTGAATCGTTGCCTTGGCTGGAGGATTTCAGCGGTATCCCCGATGCGACCACGGACGACAGCATCCCATGCTGGCGCAAGGGTATGAGCACAGGATACGCCATGATGCCGATTGTAAATGGTGAGCAGCTGTATTACTATATTCGTAACATGTTTGGCAATAACGTGATGTGGGCTATAATGCCACCTGTGGGCGAGGACATTGACATGAATGGTCTGGAGCTGTCATTCAACTACAGCAGCACGTCTCCCACAGAACTGCTGGTGGGTGTAATAGAGCCTGATGTATATGTGTATAACGTAACACCGATTGATACCTTGCTACATGTTATTAGCAACGGTAACGGGGCTATTGTTGGCGAAAATATATCGTTTGCCAATATTGAAAGCGAAGGCCGCAATATCATCTTTAGGGTGCAGGCTGCGCAGGGTACTATGATTGCGCAAATGAGTATTGACAATGTAGACCTGCATGAAATGTCAGAATGTTCGCGTCCAGCCGATGTGACGCTTGTGGAAGCGACAGAGACGACAGCCACGGTAACATGGAGCGGTGAAAACAGCAGCTATATATGGCACTTATACAACAGCGCTAACGACTCGCTGGTGGATGAAGGAGTGGTGTCAGACACTGAGGTCGTCATAGAAAACCTTATCGCAGGTACGGGCTATTATTTCCGTGTTGCCGGCGTGTGCGGCCCCGGCGATACCTCGAGCTATACGATGGATATGGCCATCAACCTCTTTTATTGTGAGCCTGCCATCACCAGTTATGACGGCAGTGGTATTACCAATGTCACTTTCGGCACTGCGGAGGAGGTTGTGAATGACAACACACTTGGTTACTATGTTAACAGTAGCTTGTCGGGTGCCGTTCCTGCCGGCACACCGGCTAATGTGGCCATCACGTATTCTACGGACGGTTACGACTATGGTACGATAATCTGGGTTGACTGGAATAAGAATTATATTTTTGATGGCAATGAAGTCGTATGGTACGGTGTGAGCGGTATAACGGTTCCCTCTATAGTGAACGCCAGTTTTATGGTACCTGCTGAACAGGAGCCTGGTTTCTACCGTATGCGCATAGCGGGTGCCGACATGGCTTTTGACTCCTATATCACATCGGCCAATGCTGCGGCAGAGGCCAATTCCTGTTTTGCCTCAAACTTTGCTGTGGCGCGCGACTATACACTGCATGTAACCGATGTGCCGGACTGCATGCCTCCTGCCGGACTGGTTATAGCCTCCCTCACGGAAGAAGAGGTGACCTTGGCATGGGAGGATGAGTCGGGACTCTATGTGTATGAGTTAACGATAGGAGACAGCATAGTAGCCACGGGGTCTACAGGCGACAATACCGTCACGATTGGCGATTTGGCTGCTAATACCAACTACACTTTCAGCATACATTCGCAGTGCGGCTCGGATGAGAGTGTTGTCATAAGCATGCCGTTCTATACGGGCTATTGCGAGCCTTCGTCCAACAATGTTGATGGCAGTGGTATTACCAATGTCAGCTTCGGTTATGGCGACGAGGTGGTTAATAACAGCCGTCCTGTCAGTGCATCCACCCATTACGGTAACTTCAGCAACCTGGTTGGTAGTGTTCCCGCAGGCCTGAATGCCAACCTTGAGATAACCTATGCCACTGGCTTTAGCTATGGCACCATAGTGTGGGTTGATTGGAACCGTAACATGGTCTTCGACCGAGACGAAGTGGTATATGTGGGCGAAAGCCTTTCCGACAATCCGACAACACTGTCGGCAAGTTTTCCTGTATTGGCATCGCAGGATACAGGACTCTACCGTATGCGTATAGCCGGTGCCGACATGGCTTTTGACGACTATACCGGCTCGATACAGGCTGCGGCGGCATTAGATCCCTGCTTCTCGACGAACTGGGCTACGGCACAAGACTATACAATTCGTGTCACCGAGGCGCCGAACTGTGTTCCTCCTGCCAATCTGACGCTCGACAGTATTACGGCAACGGCAATTTATCTAAGCTGGACACCGCAAGGCCAGGGAACGCAGTGGATTGTCAATGTCAATGACAGCGTGGAATTAGTGGCAGGCATTACAAACGTGGCCATAGAGAACCTCGATGCCAATACAGAGTACATAATCACGGTGCGCACATATTGCGGCGGTTCTGACACTAGTATTGCCATAAGTGGTACATACACCACAGAATGTAATATTATAAGTGTTTTGCCGTGGGATGAGGGTTTTGAAAACTATCCCGTATACCCCACTATAACCCCGGAGACGCTGTTTGACGACCCCTGCTGGACGATGCTTAATCCGGGATATAGCTATCCCGTAGTTGTGCAAGGTACTGCTCATACAGGCGACAATGCACTCCTCATGGGCAGCGATGTCTATATTAATACGACTCTCGGCCTGCCCGTGATTGATGCTCCTCTGAACACACTTCAGCTCACTCTATGGCTGTATAGTAGTTATGGCAATGCCAATGTTGAGGTGGGTGTGTTGAGCAACCCGTCCGACGCCAACTCATTCCATATGGTGGCCGTGTGCGCTCCGACGGAGAACAGTGAATATCAGCAGTTCGAGGTGAACTTCGACGGTTATAACAGTGGCGTGATAGCGCTCCGCTATGGCGGGACATACTATAACAGCATTTATGTGGATGATATCTCGGTGCGTGTAGCTCCATCATGCAGAAAAGCCCAAGGCGTTGCCGTGCGTAGTGTGGAGAGCGACGGTGCCACGGTGGTTATAACAGACACCAACAACGTGATGAATTATCGTGTGGTGATGTTTGCTGGCGAAGACACTGCATACAACCAGCTTGTCACTGACACCGTTGTTACGGTTTACGGCCTTGCCTCGGGCACATTCTATCGTGTAGAGGTGAGCTCGCTGTGTAGTGACGGCACAGAGACAATTCCGGTATTTACTACGTTCAATACCGAGTGCACCGCTATTGATACGTTGCCTTTTGGTGAGAACTTCGACAACTGGCCCGTTGGGTACAATGCTTCATTTAATCCCTGCTGGGCAAGAGGCCCGGAGGAAAACAAACCATACATAGAACGGGACGGAGATAACCGTTATCTAAATATCTCAAACTACGGAAATGACTATGGTTATGTTATTATGCCGATGCTTGGCGATACTGTCAGCATCAATACGCTTGAACTGTCAATGGAAATAAAGTCTGTTAATAATAGCTATGGCGAACTACTTGTCGGCATGATAGATTCCAATGTCTTTGTACAGAATATGACACCTATAGACACTATAGCCAGCGTTAACACAAGCAGCTCTGTCTTCGACACAAGATTTGTTTCGTTTGCCAATTACCAGGGTGAGAAACGTTACATATTGCTGTATTCCACCAGTAATGAAATAGATATTGACAACATGAGTTTGCATTTGCTCCCGACGTGTGCACATGTTGAAAATGTTGCTGTCGAGGTGAATGGGCTCTCGGCTGCTTTTACGTGGGACGGAGTGACACCTGAGTATCAGTACCGACTTGTCGATGCTGGCACAGACAGCATTGTCGCAACGGCCATTGTGAGCGACACTTTTGCTGTGGTTAACAACCTTGAGATAGATGGTGACTATGTGTTTAATGTGCGTTCGGTGTGTGGCGCTGGCGACACTGGCTTGTGGATGGGCAATGTGGCTATCCATTACGGCTATTGTGTGCCCGAAATAAACAATGTTGACGGCAACGGCATCACCAATGTAACCTTCGGCACCAACGAGATTGTCAACAACAACGATGGTCCTTCGGCGAGACCCTACTACGGAAACTACAGCAACCTTGTGGGCGATGCTCCTGCCGGAACCCAGTTCGTGGTGAATATCACCTATAGCACCAATTATTCTTACGGCACCATCGTATGGATTGATTGGAACGGCAATATGCAGTTCGAGGGCAGTGAGATGGTCGCCTACGGTACGAGTTTGCAGGAAGCGACATCCATTCTTGCGGCGATTATAGACATTCCCGCCGGTCAAGATACAGGCCTCTACCGCATGCGCATCATGGGCTCGGACTATGAGTTTGACAGCTATGTGACATCGGCAGCCGACGCCGCTCTTGCCGACGCCTGCTCTGCTTTGAACTGGGGCGTGTGCCACGATTACACGCTTCGTGTCACCGAGGGGGATCCCATAGTTACCTATCATGTGACGCTCAGCAGTGCCGACCCCAGCATGGGTTCTGTGACCCCCAACGGCATCACAGAAGTCGTTATGGGCAATAACTTCACGGCTCTTGCCACACCTGCCAGCAACCACCTGTTCACCGGCTGGGTGAACACATCCGGCGACACGCTGAGCAGAGAAAACCCATACACCTTCATCGTCAACAGCGATGTGACGCTGATTGGCACCTTCCGCTACGAGGGTGTGGGTATCGAGTCTGCCAGCTCCGATGCCGTCAGCCTTTACCCCAATCCCGCCAACAGCACGGTGACCATTAAGGGCATCGCCCCCAAGTCTATAGTGACTCTGGTCGATATCAATGGCCATGTCTGCGGTCAGTGGAGCGCTGAAGAATGGTCGATGACCATTGACCTTGACGGTTATACCACAGGCGCCTATTTTGTCCGCATTGTCGGCGAGCAGGCAGTCGTTGTACGCAAACTCATTATTAAGTAAATATCCTACCACATGAAGAAAATACTCGCATTAACGATTATGACTCTACTTGCCGGCGGTGTTGCGTCGGCACAACACGGACATGACAACTGCGGCAAATGTCCGCATCATGCGCAGCATGCTCGTCAGCAGCGTGCTCTTTTGCCGCAGGTTAACTCAGATGGCATAGACATGGCTGTAGTGCAGGCTTTTCCGACGGTGAAGAGCATGAAGAAAAATGGTAGCTGGACCGAGGTGTACGACGTGCAGGGCAAGATGCTCGGCTATGTCGTTTATAGTACCCCTGTAAGCGACACCATAAACGGTTTCAATGGCCCGACGCCGGTAGTGATAGCCTTCAATACCAAGAAGGTCATCACGGGCGTCTATGCTCTTCCCAACAGGGAGACACCGAAGTTTGCACAGCATGTGCAGGATGCAGGATTCTACAACAACTGGAATGGCCTCACGGTGAAAAAAGCCCGCAAAAAGAAAGTGGACACCGTTTCTGGTGCCACCTACACCAGCCGTGCTGTGGCATTGAGCGTACAGGCAGCACTCGAAAAGCTGTGATTGTTGCTGTATTTCGGGAAAAAAGTGTATCTTTGCATCGATGAAGAATATACGAAATTTCTGCATAATAGCTCATATTGACCACGGTAAGAGTACTTTGGCTGACCGTCTGCTGGAGGTGACAAACACCGTCAGCCAGCGCGATATGCAGGATCAGGTGCTTGACGACATGGAACTGGAGAAGGAGCGTGGCATCACAATCAAGAGCCACGCCATCCAGATGAACTACCGCGACTATGTACTTAACCTGATTGATACTCCGGGGCATGTAGACTTCAGCTATGAGGTGTCGCGCGCTATCGCTGCATGCGAGGGCGCGCTTCTTGTTGTTGATGCCACTCAGGGCATACAGGCACAGACGATATCTAACCTCTATCTGGCGCTTGAAAACGACCTGGAGATTATCCCTGTGATGAACAAGATAGACCTTGATAGCGCAATGCCCGAAGAGGTGGCCGACGAGATTGTAGACCTCTTGGGTTGCAAGCACGAGGAAATCTTGCGTTGTTCTGCCAAGACGGGCATGGGTGTGCCGGAGATTCTCGACGCAATCGTCGACCGTATTCCTGCCCCCGAAGGCGACCCCAACGCGCCGCTACAAGCCTTGGTATTTGACTCGGTTTTCAACCCCTTCCGCGGCATCATCAGCTATTTCCGCATCATGAACGGCACCCTGAAAACGGGCGACCATGTGAAATTCTACTCCACCGGCAAGGAGTACGACGCCGACGAGATTGGCGTGCTGCGCCTGAACATGGAGCCCTGCAAACAGCTCTCTGCCGGCAACGTGGGCTATATCATCAGTGGCATCAAGACTAGCAAGGAGGTTCGTGTGGGCGACACCATCACGCATGTGCAAGCCCCTTGTGAGAAACCTATCGAGGGCTTTGAAGCCGTGAAGCCGATGGTTTTCGCAGGTGTCTACCCCGTGGATACCGATGACTATGAAGAGTTGCGCGCCAGCATCGAAAAGCTCCAGCTCAACGATGCCAGTCTCACCTTTGAACCCGAGAGTTCGCTGGCTCTGGGCTTCGGCTTCCGCTGCGGTTTCCTTGGCCTACTGCATATGGAGATTGTGCAGGAACGCCTCACGCGCGAATTCAATATGGACGTCATCACCACCGTGCCCAATGTGCAATACAAGGTGAAACTCACCAATGGGCAGGAGATTGACGTTTACAACCCCTCCGGCATGCCCGAGCCGAACAATATCGCCGAGGTCTATGAACCATATATCCATGCGCAGATTATCACCAAGGCCGACTTTATAGGGCCGGTCATCAAGCTCTGCATGGACAAGCGCGGTATACTGAAGAACCAGAACTACCTCACTACCGACCGCATAGAGATTACCTTCGACCTGCCGCTCGGCGAGGTAGTGTTCGACTTCTACGACAAGCTCAAATCCATCTCCAAGGGCTATGCCTCGTTCGACTATTATATCAATGGCTACCAGCCCTCGAAGCTGGTGAAGCTTGAGATTCTGCTCAACGGCGACCCCGTCGATGCCCTATCTACACTGACCTATGTCGACAATGCCTACCCAATAGGCCGCAAGATGTGCGAGAAGCTCAAGGATCTGATACCTCGCCAGCAGTTCGACGTGGCCATTCAAGCCGCCATCGGCAGCAAGATTATCGCTCGCGAGACAGTGCGCCAGGTACGCAAAGACGTTACCGCCAAGTGCTACGGTGGTGATATCACACGTAAGCGCAAGCTCCTCGAGAAGCAGAAGGAGGGCAAGAAACGTATGCGCCAGGTGGGTAACGTCGAGGTTCCGCAGAGCGCTTTCCTCGCTGTGTTGAAATTAGATTGACAAACAATTAAACATACCGATATGAAACAAGTATTCAAGTACATGATGGCCGCCATGGTCGTGGCTGCCACGTTTGGTCTGACCGGCTGCAACAAAGATAAAGAGGATACCAAACCTACGGTCACCCCGAATCAAGAGCAACCGGCTACCGCTGTCGTGTTCCGTCAGAATGCCAGCGACGGCCCCGTAATTGCCGCTGGCGACACCCTGCGCTACACCACTACGGATGTCGACATGAATGGGTTGCACTATCATGCGGCTGCGATTTTTGTTGACAACAAAACCGCCGATAGTTATGCCTTCAACCGTTCTATTGAGGTCTTGCAGGGTCCTGCCGATTTAACTGTCAGTGAGTGCCTTGATATGTGTTATGATGGCCTCATCCCGGCCGAGAAGTTGCCTTATAACGTTGCCTCCGGTACATGCCAAGAGTATGCTATCCATACCAATCTTAAGCCCGAATACTCTGGGCAGCAGGTACTCTATAAGGTTACATTGGGCCATGGCCAGAGGATTAGTGATCCCTTGACGTTCTACCTGCTCGTCAGCGTACAGTAGCATCGTAGCGGCGCACCTGCCACAGGTACCATACGGCCAATGTGACATACACTGTCGCCGAGGCTGCAGCGAATAGGCGTATTGCCAACAGGAAGTTGGCTGCGCCTATTCCTGTTATTATGGCTGCCACGCGCAGCACCAGCATCACAATATAAAAGATAAACTCCGTCCGTTGCGTCGAGAATACGTTGGGGATGAACAGCATGCATGCCGAGATGAAGCCGGTGAGCACCCACGGCAGCAAAGCCTGCACGTAGGGGCCGCAGCCCTGCCACCGCTCGCCAAAACAGAAGGCGAAGACAGGCTCGGCGACGAACCATGCTGCCACACATACCACTGTTGCCAGTGCCGCCAGCGGCAATAGGAAGCGCCGCAGCATTGGCGCTATGGGCTGGCGCGCATGCACGGCCTCGGCAGTGCGGGTGTAGAGCACGCGCTCGAAGGCTGTGCTTATGAGGTTGACGGGCTGCAGTGTGAACGTCAGCGCAAGGCCGAAAAGGCCCACTTCGGCGCGGTCGAAATAGAGTGCAAGCCAAAGAAACGGCAGGTTGGATGAGAATGTGCTAACAAAGTCCTTTGTTGCCACATAGAATGGGAAATTCCTGTGCTTGCTTGCAGCCGCCTTGTTGTCCGCCATCGTGGTGGACGGCAGTGCAAGGCTGCGCAACCGCAGGCGGTAGTTGAGGTTCGACGCCGCCTGACCCAGCACGGTGCCTATGGGCAGGCCGCTCTGCGTCAGCCCAAGCCATCCGAGGAGTATCTTCAGCAGCGCTCCGGCGCCGGCGTTGACGTTGTCCGAAATAGCTATCTGGCTGTAGCGGTGGAAGCGGTTGTAGAGGAAGCTGTAGATGCGCGATGTGCCGCAGAAAAAGACCATCGGCGGTATCAGCAGTACCATCCATCCCAGCTGGCTGAAGTTGCCCGGCAGGGCTCCTGTCAGCCACAGCACGAGGGCTATGGTGAGCAGTCCCAGGGAAACCAGCGTGTTGAGCCGCAGGGCGAAGCGCGACACGGCGGCGGCTTCGCGGTCGTCGTCGGCAACCACCACGGCCAGCTCGTACTTGCAGGTGGACAGGATGATGAGTACCTCGATGTATGAATAGAAGATATTGAAGAGGCCGTAATCGTCGGGGCTGTAGATGCGCGTCAGCACAAAGTAGGCAGCCAGGGCTATCATCTGCGCCAGTATGTTGCCGCTCACGAGCGTCGCTGCTTCACGCAATATGCCCCTCTGCTTCATAGTTCACCATGGTATTTGCGTAGCACCCATTCCGCCCCCAGCAGCACTATTATCAGTATCAGGATGAGCGGCAGCCTCAGGAACTCGGCGTAGCGCGTGTGGCTGTATATTGTAGGCTTCAGGGCTTTCAGTTGCGATGATATCTCGGCGATGTCGGAGGGGTAGAGCATCTCTCCACCTGTGGTGGCACTTATGGTGCGCAGCAGGCTGTGGTCGGCCACGAGGCTGCGATGCTCCAGATTGAGGGCCTCTACGGCAAAGGTGCCGCTGGCCGTCAGACCGTCGCCGGCAGTGGCCTTGTAGCGGTACAGTCCGGCTTTGAGCACGGGTAGGTTGAGACGGTAGGCGGCACCGTCGCGGGCGAAGGTGAAGTCGGCCTCGGTTGAGTCGCCTGTCAGGTGCAGCTGCACCTCGGGACTATTGGTGAGCTCGTAGGCCTCGTTGTAGAGTTGTGCGCGGAGCACGGGGCTCTCGTCGTCGGCATAGCTGCGTCCGGCTTCCACCTGCAAGCGGCTGCGCGACTGCTGCATGGCGGTGAAGGCCACCAACTGCGACACCAGCCGGTCGAAGTGTGTGTGGCTGCCGTCGGCCTGCCATTCGGCGAGGCGCCAACGCCACAGCCCCTCGCCCCATACGAAGGCGCGGCGCATCTCGCCTTGTGCCGTGGCGGCGACCAGCGGTTGGCGCGTGTCTATGCTGCCCAGCCGTGCTGTGAAGAGCGACTGCACTTCGGCGGCCATGCGGGCCTCGCCGAAGGGGGCCGAGAGCGGCGGCATGGCCTCGATGGCGGCTGTAGCGTCGCCGTCGAGGGTGAACAGTGAGAAAGAGGGCTGGTGGGCTGCGGTCACTTCGTTGGCTCGGCTTACCTTGGCGACAATCTCAAGGCCGCTGTGCAGGGCGTTGAAGCGCGAAAGGTCGGTCTGCAGGCCTATGACGTAGAGCTGCGGCAGCTCTTTGGCAAACCCCACGTCGGGGTGTGTTGCCGACGGCAGGTTGTGCAGTATGGCAAGGCTGTAGGAGGTGTCCGGCTTGGCGTCGGAGGCATAAATCACCGTGGCCTCGTAGTTTGCGTTGGCTTCTATGGCCCGCTTCAGGGCTGCGAGGTCGGGGTGGGGTGCATTGGCGTAGATGGCCACCTTGCGCCGTGTGTCCAGCACGTCGATGTAGAACGCTATGGTGTTGTTCTGCACCGAGAACTCTCCCTCGATGGGCTCTATTTTCACTGTTATGCGCTGCAGCCCCGGTGCCTTCGCAGGCAGGGTGGCGCTGACGACGGTCGAGAAGTTGTCGCCGTTGTAGCCTATGCTCTGCCGGTGCATGACGTTGCCGCCGGCATCTGATATTGTGAGCTGGGCGCTACGTCCGCCAAGCCACGAGGCGTTCACGGTGACCTCCACGGGGTAGTCGTTGCCGAGCATGGCGATGCGGTTGCAGCGCAGGTCGGCGAGCGCGGCGTCGCGGCGCACAGTGGTGTCGCCCAGGGCCACGGTATAGACAGGGAACGGCAGCCTCTCGGCCACGGTGGCGGGGTTGCCTCCGCGGTTATAGATGCCGTCGGTGGCCAGCACCAGCGCGGCGATGTCGTCGTGGCTGTGGCGCATCAGCACCTCGCCGATGTCGGTGGCGCTGCCGCCGAAGGTCTCCATGCTTACCATGCAGTTGCCTTCAACCTCTCCGGCGAGGGCTTCAAGGCTGAATGCCGAGTCGGCGCTCGCTGCCACGGATTGCGACACGTCGGCAGCCATCACCACGTGGGGCTTCTGGCGCTCGTGCACCGTCTGCCGGGCCACGGGAGCCAGGAGCAGGAACGCTATTGCCGATACGGCAATGAACCGTAGTGCCGCCAACAGCCATCGCAGCCGCTTAGGGAACGCTTTGCGCCCCGTGAAGTACAGCGCCGCGGCGTATGCCGCACCGGCCAAAAGGCACAGTAACACATAGTACCAAGGGTAGTCAATAATCATCTCCAGTGTCTGTTTCGGAATGCAAAATTACGCAAAAAAACCAATATACACGCACACGCGTGCTTTTTTTCTTACCCTTTCACCGTATCCCCACCTTACCCGCTCCGTCTGTTCTACGGTTGTTCACCGGTTGTTTAACGATTAAAACCGTCGAACAACCGGTGAACAACCGTAGAACAGACGGAGCGGGTACGGTGGGGGGACGGCAAAAGGGCGTCGCGAAGTAATTATTTCGGCAAAACGGCGTTATCTATGGTATGAAAAGGTTGCTGTCTGCTTTGGCCATGATGCTGTGCTGCCTTGCTGCTACGGGGCAGTATGGATTGACAATTAGCGAGTTGCTCTACCAACCACTCAGCGGCGAGGCCGAATATGTGGAGTTGTACAACCGCGGCGATGCAGCCGTGGAGCTGTCGGGTTTCCACATTGTCAGGTGGGTCGGCGACTCGCTGGGCAAGCATTATGCGCTGCCGACGCACACCGTGGGGCCGCACGACTACGTGGTGTTGACGAAGGACGCTGCTTCGGTTGCGGCGAACTATAACGTCAGGTATATGGCAAAGGTTGTTGAGTGCCAGCTGCCGACCTATCCGAACGATGGCGGCAGTGTGATACTCAGCACTGCTGACAGCGTTGTGGTGGACCGGTTCGACTATCACCCGACGATGCACAGCCGCCTGCTGCGTGACAAGGCCGGGGTGTCGCTCGAGAGGCGTTCCTTCGAACGTGCTACGAATGATTCCGGAAACTGGTTCTCGGCTTCGTCGACGAGCGGCTACGGCACCCCTGGCTACGAGAACTCGCAAAGCATGGAGGCCCTTGTCGAGGAGCGTGCGTTCGCCTTCTCGTCCGATGTTGTTTCGCCTGACGGCGATGGCTACCAGGACGAGCTTGAGGTGACCTATGAGGTGGAGGACGGTTCGCTGATGGCGAAGATTGAGATTTATGACGCGCGGGGTGTCCGTGTGAGGCTGTTGCTCAACAACGCTCTTTTAGGCACCCACGGGACGTTGGTGTGGGACGGGCATGCCGACAATGGGGCGGTGCTCCCGCGCGGGCAGTATATCGTCCAGACGACATTATACGACACTACCGGTACGCGGCAGGTGCTGCGCAAGGTAGTGGCGTTGATGCTGTAACCTATTTATTTAGTGTTGATTGGGGGGGGTAACCGCGTCGAGCTGGCAGTAGACCGAGTTGTTGGAGAGGAACTCGGGCACGATGCTCTTCATCTTGCCGACAATCTTCATGTCGTCCATTGTCTCGAGGATGTCCCACAGCTGGTTGTACTCTTTGTCGATGGCTTCGATGGGATAGCGGCGCACCTGGGCACGCATAATCTTCGGGTGGTAGGTGGGGATGTTGTTCTCCTTGGTGGCCAGCAGTTCCTCGTAGAGCTTTTCGCCGGGGCGCAGGCCTATCTCCTTGATTTCGATGTTATGCAGACCGCTGAGCTGTATCATTTTGCGGGCCATGTCGTATATCTTGACAGGCTTGCCCATGTCGAACACGAAGATGTCGCCGCCTTCGCCCATGGCGCCGGCCTCGAGCACGAGGTTGCAGGCTTCGGGGATGGTCATGAAGTAGCGGATGATGTCCTTGTGGGTGACGGTGAGCGGGCCGCCGGCGGCTAGTTGCTTCTTGAAGAGCGGTATGACCGAGCCGTTGGAACCCAGCACGTTGCCGAAGCGCGTGGTGACGAAGTGCGTCTGGTCGGTGGAGCGGCTCTGGATGTATATCTCGGCCATGCGTTTGGTGGCGCCCATGACGTTGGTGGGGTTGACGGCCTTGTCGGTGCTGATCATCACGAATTTCTGCACGCCGTATTTGATGGCGAGGTCGGCGACGTTGCGGGTGCCGAAGACGTTGACATACACGGCCTCGTAGGGGTTCTCCTCCATGAAGGGCACGTGCTTGTAGGCGGCGGCGTGGTAGACCAGCTGCGGGTGGTAGAGCTCGAAGACTTCCTCCATGCGCGGACGGTCCTTGACGTTGGCAATGACAAATTCCATGCGGTCAAGGTCGTTCGTGTAGGTGTTCTTAAGCTCGAACTGGAGGTCGTACATCGGCGATTCGGCCTGGTCGAGGAGGATGACTTTCTTGGGTTTGTAGAGCATCAGCTGGCGGCAAATCTCGGAGCCTATGGAGCCGGCGGCGCCGGTGACGAGCACCACTTTGTCGACTACCTCGCGTACGATGTTGATGTTGTCCATCTTGATGGGCTCGCGCTCCAGCAGGTCTTCAATCTTGATGTCCTGGATCTGGTTTGCCGAGAAGGAGCCGTTGAGCCATTTGGTGACATGCGGCACGGCCTTGACGGTGAGGCCCAGGTCGAGGGCGCGTGTGGTGATGGCTTGCTTGTGTTTGATGCGGATTGACGGTATGGCAATGATGAGTTGGCTGATGTCCTTTTGTTTGATGAATTTGGGCTCAAGTACTTTGCGCATGCGCATCACAGGCACGCCGTTGAGTTCCTGGTTTACTTTCGACATGTCGTCGTCGATGAAAGCTACCACATGGTACTCTATGTTGACATCCTGATGCAGTGCATTGTAGGTGATGATTCCTGCCGCTCCGGCACCGTAGATTGCAACATTGACGGAGTTGCGGCGGCGGCGGAAATAGTCATTGTATATGCGTTGCATGTACAGTCGGGTGATGATCATGAATACCGCCAGCAGCAGGTATAGGATGAGTGACTCACGGTAGGAGAGCAGATATAAATTGGATATAATAGGCGGGCGGAACTGGTTGTTCACTATATTCACCGTCCAGTAGAGCAGCATGGGACCGCCGGTGGCGAGCAGTATCTTGTAGATGTCGCTCATGCCGGCATGGCGTATTATGCCGCGATAGGAGCCGGTGAAGAAGAATGCGATTATCGTCACCATCAGTGCAATGATGAACTGCACAGCCGTGCCTCTCAGGCTGAGGCCGTGGAAACTACCGGCACGGAATGCTTCCATGAGAATGAACGACAGTACAAACAGTACCATGTCCATTACAAGCACTGCCCATTGCGATATTGTCGAATGGCGGTATTTTTTTATGATCAGGAAGCTTAGTCTTTTAAAGAACCTTATCATGGCTTGTTGTATTATTTCTTTTTAATCAAACTGCCGTTGTTTAGCATGTATTCGCGACCGCACTCGCAGTGGAGGCTGTCATCAAGGCGTTTGCCGCATTCGCACACCCAGCCTATGCGTTTCGCGGGTACACCGGCCATAAGGGCATAGTCGGGCACGTCTTTGGTGACCACCGCACCAGCGGCAATCAGGGCGCTGCGGCCTACGGTATGTCCGCACACCACGGTGCTGTTGGCGCCCAGCGAGGCACCTTCTTTTATCAGGGTTTTGGCGTAGACTCCGTGTACGGGGAAATGGGCACGCGGGGTGGTGACGTTGGTGAACACACACGAGGGGCCGCAGAAGACATTGTCCTCTATCTCCACGCCCTCATAGACAGACACGTTGTTCTGTATGCGCACGCCGTTGCCTATATGCACGTTGTTGCCGATATTGACGTTTTGCCCGAAGGAGCAGTTTTTGCCTATCACGGCGCCTTTCTGTACATGGCAGAAATGCCATATCTTGGTGCCGGCACCTATGGTGCAGCCGTCGTCGACATACGAGCTTTCGTGTATGAATACTTCGTCAGCCATTGTTTTTCTGTTGTTTGATGCCGGACATGCAGCGTGTTAGCGCTTCGGTCCAGTAAGGTATCTCTTGGTTGAATGTTTCTTTGAACTTGGTCTTGTCGAGCACTGAATAGGCGGGCCGCTTAACTGGGCTTGGATACTCGTTGCTGTGGCAGGGCAGTATGCGGCATGCGGTGTGGCCGCTTTGTCGCGCTATCTCTTTCGTGAAGTCATACCAGCTGCACACACCCTCGTTGGCATAGTTGTAGATGCCCTCATGGCGCGCATATTCGCCGCTTTCGATGATGGTGAATACCGCTTTGGCAAGGTCGCCTGCATATGTTGGTGTGCCCACCTGGTCGAAGACCACTCTCAGCTCTGGTTTTTCTGCAGTGAGGCGAAGCATTGTGAGCAAGAAGTTTTTGCCGTATTCGCTGTAGAGCCACGAGGTGCGGAAAATTAGGTGATGGCATGTTGCGGCGGCGTTCTCTCCGGCCAGTTTTGTACGGCCATAGGCGCCGGTGGGGTTGGCCTTCAGCTCTTCGCTGCAGGGGGTGTTATGAGGGGTTCCGCCAAAGACATAGTCGGTGGAGAAGTGTATCAGCGTACCGCCGACGGCCTTCATGGCCTCGGCCATATATCCTACGGCGTCGCCGTTGATGCGCAGCGCTGTAGCTTCGTCGCTCTCTGCTTTGTCTACATTGGTGTAGGCTGCGCAGTTCACTATCAGGCTTATATTGTTCTGTGCTACAAAGGTGGTCACATCTTCACGCGAGGTGATGTCCAACTCCTCGACGTCGGTGAACAGCCAGTGGTGCGCCGATGCCGGTGCCAGCAGGCGCATGTGTCTGCCCAATTGTCCGTTGGCTCCTGTGACCAGTATGTTCATGCTTTGACGAAAGGGGTTACGAAATCATTAAACATCGGGTGCTTGCGGTCTTTGTCGGAGAGTAGCACTTTGCTGGGCTCAATCTTCCAGTCGATGGCCAGAGTGGGGTCATTCCATGCAATGGCGCCCTCCGCTTCGGGGTGGTAGTATTCGTCGCATTTGTATTGGAACACCGCCCTCTCGCTAAGTACGGCGAAGCCGTGAGCCATCCCTTTTGGCAAGAACAACTGCCTCTTGTTGTCGGCAGATAGTTCTACTGCCACATGTTGTCCGTATGTAGCACTGCCTTTACGTATATCAACAGCCACGTCAAGTACTGTGCCTTCCACAACGCGCACCAGCTTGCTTTGTGTGTAGGGCGGCTTTTGGAAGTGCAGCCCTCGCACCACGCCATAGCTTGAGCTCGACTCGTTATCTTGTACAAATGTCACATCTATACCTGTCTGCTCATGGAAATCGCGTGCGTTGTAGCTCTCGAAGAAGTAGCCTCGTGCATCGCCAAATACGCGCGGCTCTACAATCAGTACACCATCTATATTTGTTCTTATTATATTCATTAACTATAAACTACCGCTTGTCGTCAATCATCTTTATTAGATACTGGCCGTATTGGTTCTTTATCATGGGCTGAGCAACACGGCGGATGTCGTCGTCTGTTAGCCAGCCCATCTCGTAACCGATACTTTCCAGACAGGCCACTTTCAGTCCTTGGCGTTTCTCTATAACCTCAATGAATGTCGATGCCTCGGCTAAGGAATCGTGGGTGCCCGTATCGAGCCATGCGAAGCCTCGTCCCATTAGTTGTACGTTCAGTTCGCCGTCGGCAAGGAAGGCTTGGTTAACTGATGTTATCTCCAATTCGCCTCGGGCCGAAGGCTTGATGCTTTTAGCTACCTGCACCACCTTGTTGGGGTAGAAGTAGAGGCCTACCACAGCATAGTTCGACTTGGGTTCCTTAGGCTTCTCTTCAATGCTCAGCACACGTCCTTCGGCGTCGAATTCTGCCACGCCGTAGCGCTCAGGGTCGGCCACCCAATAGCCGAACACAGTGGCTTTCTTGTCGACCTCGGCATTGTATACGGCCTGTCGCAGCATCTTGCCTAAACCGTTGCCGTGGAAGATATTGTCGCCGAGCACAAGGCATACGTCGTCACCGCCGATGAATTCTTCGCCAATGATGAAGGCCTGGGCCAATCCGTCGGGTGAGGGCTGTTCGGCATAGCTGAAGTGCACACCGAAATCGCTGCCGTCGCCAAGCAGGCGCTTGAAGCCCGGTAGGTCGTGCGGCGTCGAGATTATCAGTATGTCACGTATACCGGCAAGCATCAACACCGAAATGGGGTAGTACACCATCGGTTTGTCGTATATCGGTAGCAGCTGCTTGCTGACGCCCTTTGTTATGGGGTAAAGGCGGGTGCCGGAGCCGCCCGCCAGTACTATTCCTTTCATCTATACCTTGCTGTGTTTGGTTTATTCGTTCGAGGCATCGCTCTCTTCGCCATAGCCATAGCCGTAACCATATCCGTAGCCATAACCATAGCCATATCCGTAACCGTAGCCGTAACCATAGCCATAACCGTAGCCGTAGCCACCGTAACGCTTGCGCAGCAGCGGTACGTCGGTCATGATGACTGCCATGTTCTTGAAGCGGCCCTTGTCGGCCATCTCCTGGATGTATGGCAGTGAGTTCTTGTTCAGGCGACCCACACGCATGATGTACGCGGTCAGGTCTGCCACACGGTTGATGATAGCGGCGTCTGCCACAATCTGTGCGGGCGTCGAGTCGAAGATGATGTAGTCGTAGTGCTCGCGCAGGTATGCCACAAGGCGGTCAAGCTTCTCGCCCATCAGCAGCTGTGTGGCGTTAGGCGGCGTCTTCTCGCAGACGATATAGTCGAGGTGGTCGCTCGTTTCGCTGTGCATGATGTACTTCTCGAAATTGTCATCCTGGTCGAGCAGGTAGTGTATCAAGCCCATACGGTTGTGACGGTCGATGGTCTTCGACAGCGAGCGTTTACGCAGGTCGAAGTCAACCAGTATCGTCTTCTTGCCGACATATGCCAGCGACAGCGCCAGGTTCAAGGCCGTGTATGACTTACCTTCACCAGGCGTGGTAGACACGGTCTGTATCACCTTCTCGCCGTCCTTCAAGAAGAACGGTATGTTGGAGTGCAGCAGGCGGAATGCCTCTGTGACCACGTCGGTGCCGTTGGCGGTGACGATGATCTCGTCGTTGGCGCGGGCTGCCGGCTTCTGCGGTATCTCGCCTAGGATGGGCAGATTCGTGAAGCGCTCAATATCTCCCTTCGAACGCAGCTTGGTGTCGAAGAAGCTAATGCAGAACATGATCACTCCAGGCAAAGCCAAACCGAGCACTATGGCCACCAGGGCGAACATCATAAGTCTCGGAGCGGTGAGGCTGGTCTTCGAAGGTTCCACCACCTTGGCGTTGGAGATTGTCACTGCCAGGTTCATGGCGGTTTCTTCGCGCTTGCTCAGCAAGTAGAGGTACAGCTCCTCTTTAATCTTCTGCTGACGGGTAACCTCGGTGACAGCCTTTGTCTGGCCAGGCATGGCGGCAATCTGTCCGCGGGCTTTGGCCTCCTGGCCTTTGGCGTCCTGCAGGCGCACCTGTGTGGCATTGAGGAGGTTGTTCACGGCCGAGTTGATGGCGCTCCACTGGGCGTCCATCTGCGACACAAGGTTGCGCACCTGTGGGTTGTTGGCACCACCGGTGGTCTTCACGCGCTGGTACTGGTTCACCAGCGAGTTATATGATGCAATCATGCTCTGTATGCCGGCATCCTGGATACCCACGTTGGCAGGCAGCAGGTCCTCCTTGTTGGTGGGGTCGGAGAGCACGTTCTTGATGAATCGTATCAGGGTCAGCTCCGTCTCCAGTCGCACCACTTCTTCATTGTATCGGGTACCGGTCTGCAGCAGTGTGCTGGCGGCGCCTTGCAGCTCAGGCATACCTGAACTGCGCTTGATCTGCTCCACCTGTGCGTCGACCACGTCAAGTTCACCGCTGATAAGTGCTATACGCTCGCTGATGAAGCTGTTTGTCTTCTGTGCCACCTTGTTCTTGTCCTCCACGGCGTCATCGTTGTACACCGCAATCAGCGTGTCCACAATGTCGCCGGCGCGCTTCTGGTTTGGGTCCTTGTACGAGATGGAGAGAATCGAGGCCATCTTGTCAACGCGGCTAACCGTCAGGTTGTTTATCATGCCGCGCGCCATCGTTAGCGGCTCGTTAACGCCGACATACAGGCGCATGCCTTCCATGTCGTCCCTGTAGAACCGGGTCTTCTCAATCCTGAACGACACCGTGTCGTCGATATTGATGGGTTGGCTGTAGTAAGCCTCGCCTTTCAACACCTTGGCGGTTTTGCTGTAGCGGTCGCCCCTGATTTCATAGGCATACTTGTTGTTGGCTTTCAGCGTCACCCTCAGGTCAAGCTGTGGCAGGCGGTCCTCCTTCAAATCATGCACCGTGAGCTCCACCGGCGCATCCTGGTAGTAGGTAACCTTGCGGAACAAATCGCTGCGGTTGCAGTAATAGTGCATGTTCAGGCGCTGCACCACCTGTGCCATCAGCGACGACGAACGCAGCATGTATATCTCGTTCTCCAGCGACAGGTTGGAATTGTCCCAACCCATGCTGTTCATAATCTGGTCCATGTTGCGCGAGGTGTAGCTCACCTTGTTGCCATTGTCGCGCACCAGGATGGTGCCCGACGACGTGAAGGTCTTGGGCTGCATCTTGTACACCAGTGCTGCCACTCCGAGGCACACCACCACCGAAATCACAAACCAGTACCAATTGTTCAGCACAAGGAACACTATGTCGCGCAAGTTGATTGAGCCCTGCTCGTTGGCGCCTTCAGCGTTGCCCTGGATTTGTTTGTTATTCTCCATTGTCTGTATTTCTGTTTGTTCGTTTTCTTGTTCCTGTTATTTCTTCATGTAGTACTGCGACAGCACCCAGTAGTAGAACATCGAGCTCAGCACGCTCAGCACGCTCAGACCGGTCGATATGTAGGTCATCGTCATCGGGTCGCGCTCGGCGCTCTTCTTCTTCTTCATGTTCGGCTCCACGTACACCACGTCGTTCTGGTGCAGGTAGTAGAACGGCGACTCGAACACATCCTTCGAGCTCAAGTCGAGCTCGCCCACGGTGCGCACGCCGTTCTCCTCGCGGATAACCGTCACGTTCTGGCGCTGACCGTATATCGTCAGGTCGCCCACCATACTCAGTGCCTCGAATATCGTCATTCGTTCGCCGTTGGCAACAATCATGCCCGGGCGTGCCACATCGCCAAGCACGCACACCTTGAAGTTCATCAGCTTCACGGTCACCTGTGCGTCAAGGATATGCCCCTCGCTCACCAAGCGGCGCTGCAGCTCGGTGGCCAGCTCGTCGTGCGTCATGCCAAGCACATGCACCCGGCCCAGCACGGGGAAGATTATGTCGCCCTCATTGTTCACCAGATAGCCGTTCACAGCCGACGAACCGGGGTTCATCACCACGCCGTCCGACATGGCAATCTTGTTTGTCTCCTGGTTGAACGGGATCGTGGCGGCTGGCGTCTCACTTTCCACATAGATGCTCAGCAGGTCGTTGGCCTGGATACCCTTGGTGAACCTGCCGGTAATCGGAGTCTCTGCGTTGCGCGGAGCGTCATGCACATATGCAAGCTCTTCGCTCGTACCGCACGACACTGCAAGCATCGCCCCCAATGCGGCGGCAAACAACGATAATTTTACGTTATTCAATTTCATATTTATATTGTATTTTTATTCTTATATATTGTTAATCACAGCTGTAGCGCATTTGCGCCACAACATAGCATTGTGCAAATATACGAACTATTTTAATAACTGCAAAAAATATTTTGCAGCGTGATGTCAGGCACACTCCCTTTTCTGTGTAATCTCTTTGCCTTTCATCTGCTTAACATCTCTCATTAGCCCCCCGTGCGATTCTGTCTCTAGGCCGACCTTCCTCCGACCTCCCTCCGTCTGTTCTACGGTTGTTCACCGGTTGTTCGACGGTTTTAATAGGTAAACAACCGGTGAACAACCGTAGAACAGACGGAGCGGGTACGGAGCGGGTGCGTGGGGGATGCCACGTGACGGGGGTGTTGATATCTTTTGCCGAAAAGGGTGGGTGTGTGATGTGTAAAATCATAACACACAGTGATTTATTGCGTGTTTGGCGCGTTTTTTGGCTGTTTTCGCACAGAAATGGCAAATTTTGTGCTTTTTCTGCGCCGC
>CADAWR010000002.1 GCA_902791695.1 uncultured Bacteroidota bacterium | reverse complement strand
CAGCGAGATTATGAACAACTCGCTGACCAAGAGCGAATACTACGACGAGAACCCCGACTTCCCCGCCGACCGCTGCATCCCCATCATCAACCCCCTCTCCAAGGAACTCAACGTCATGCGTCAGACGCTGCTCTACAGCGGCCTCGAGTGCATCGCCCGCAATATCAACTTCCGTATCCTCGACCAGAAGCTCTATGAGTATGGCCGCAGCTATGTGAAGGCTGACCTTAAGGACTCTAACGACCTTAACGATCTCCCCGTCACCAAGCGCTTCAACGAGACCGAGCACGTCAGCATCTTCATGACCGGCAACATGACGCCCGAGAGCTGGAAGATGAAGCCCGCCGAGACCGACTTCTTCTACCTCAAGGCCTATGTCATGGACATCCTGCACCGCATGCGCGTCAACATGGGCCGCGTGGAGATGGTGCCGACGCAGTACAAGTTCTTCGCCGAAGGTCTCGACATCATCCAGCGCGACAGCAAGAAGCTGCTGGGCACCATCGGCCGCATCGGTCGCGAGACGCTAAAGAAGATGGACATCAAGCAGCCCGTCTATTATGCCGACCTCAACTGGACTCTCCTCCTCAAGCAGTACCCCACCAAAGAGGTGCTCTACCAGGAGGTGGCCAAATTCCCAGAGGTGCGCCGCGACCTGGCCCTCATCCTGCGCAAGGACGTCACCTTCGCTCAGGTCGAGCAGGCCGCCCTGCAGTGCGAGAAGAAGCTCCTCAAGAGCGTCAGTCTCTTCGACGTCTACGAGGGCAAGGGCATCACCGAAGGCTTCAAGTCCTACGCCGTCAGTTTCATCCTGCAGGACAAGGACAAGACTCTCAACGACAAGCAGATTGAGTCCACCATGTCCAAGATCCAGAAGACCCTAGAGACCCAGCTGGGCGCGAAGATCCGCGGATAGCGTAGAGCCCCGTAGGGGCGACAGATGTTAGCCGTGGGCGTGAGCCCACGGTAGACAATAAACCAAACAGCCGTGCCGCCCCTACGGGGCTCAAAGTGTTTTCTCGATTTCATTCCGTGGGCTTACGCCCACGGCTAAATAATGTCGCCCCTACGGGGCTCCCGTCGCAAGCTGCGAAACCGTGTTTTAATTTTGAAACAGCCTGGCGACACTCATTTTAGCCATTTTTAAAATCATTTGGGCCTAGCGACACTCATTTTAGCCGTTTTTATAATTGATTGGGCCTGGCGACACTCATTTTGGCCATTTTTAAAATCAATTGGGCCTTGCGACACTCATTTTTGTCATTTTCAAAATCATTTGGGCCTGGCGACACTCATTTTGGCCGTTTTCAAAATCGTTTGGGCCTAGCGACACTCATTTTAGCCGTTTTCAAAATCGTTTGGAGCTAATGAGACTTATTTTTTGCTCTTGGCTAAAGTCTCTTTTATATCGAATAAATTTCGTGAGATATTTACCATCAGTTTTAGGCTTGCCCATGAAATAAGTGTTGGTAAATACGAGATAATACTTGCTCCCATGATAATAAGACCAAGTATACGTTTGTCTTCATCTCCCCAACGCTCCATATTGGAAAGTAACATTATTAAACCAACAAGGAATGCGATTGCGCTAACAATTGAGCCAAACCATATAATGATTGTGGCAACAGTGCTAAGCACTTTTTCAGCTTTAGTGTCTTGCATTTTGCTGTTTACGGTTTCTTTAGTGGAAACAGACTCCTCTTTTGCAATCATACCCTGCTCTAAGGGATTCATAGTTTGATTATTCATAATATAAAATGTTTTATTATTTTTGTTTAGACAATCCAAGTATAAATAAACCTAAAGATAGGTCATTCATTAGATGAAGAATTGGCTGAATTATACGCCACAAATCAATAGTACTCTTATCATTGTTGTAAAATGGAATAAAATTAGCGATAATCAATATGACTGATATGATGACAAATGCCCATCCAAAGAAGAATGACAAAGATTTGTGAGGATAAAGAAGTGCAAGCATAATAATGCCTATTGCTGATAGGACTTGACCGATAGGCCACACTGCCTTATGAATGTCCATTGCAATAAAAATATCAAAGTACTTTCCATAAGGTAAGGAAAATGATATTTGTAGTTGAAGTATACATATAAACAATATGCTGGTTCCGATGAGAGATATTGTTGATGATTTTTTTACACGAGATTTGCTGCTGGATAATATATTTAATCTGATAAAAATCCAAAATATACCACAGAACCAAATTAGCAATCCGAGATTATTAACCCAATTAATATATTGGCCGGAGTTCAATTTGTGATTTGTATATTCCCATACGGAATCAAATGTTAATAGATAAAAAATAAAGGCAAGCACAATCAATACGATTGAAATTACACGAGTTTCTTTGTAGAATTTTCGCATATTACCGTTTTTTTTTTTCCGCTCTCCCGCGCCCCGTCGAGCATTAATAATAAAAGAAGCGTGGCGCCGTATGCCGCTTCCTGTATGGAGGTCCTGAGAATTACCTGGAAATAAGAAGATGCAATAAGCCCACGCTAAAACGCGAAAGCCATTACACTGATTCTGTATTTCCGTGGAATTTCTCAGGTTCCCATACACAGAACGCGTATAACGCTTCACGATTTCCTTTGAAATCGACTGCAAAGATACGACATTTTCCTAAAGTGGCAAAATTTATTTTGTTTGGAAAGGAGAAATGTTTAAAAGAAAACTCCTACGGAGTAGAGAGGGATGTTTTTGTGGATTACTATTGAACGGAAGCTCCTACGGAGCATTTGGCTGTAATATAATGTGGACTTTATGGAGTATTTACGCCGTAGGCGTTTCCTTTTAATAGATTTTCGTTCCCCACATCTTCTATTTGTTCTCCGTTAGGAGATTTCTTTTAATTATTTGAATAATATTTAGTAGCTATTTGCGTTAATAAGGTACATGAAAGGCTTGGAGCAATATGATGTGAAGCTGCTGCTGGCGCTGGTGAAGAGTGTCGAGGGAAGGACCGACTTCTTCAAGGTGCTGGTCGAAGGACCGCACCCCGAGCTGGCGGCCTTCAGCAACGCCATACGCGGCGACGACGACGCCATGGTGTGGCTCTTCAAGCATGACTTCGCCTGGCTGGCGATATTGAGCAACGCCTGCGACGGCGACGAGAAGGCGCAGGAGTGGGTGCAGCGCAACCTCACCAAGGTGAACATGATGTACGCCCTCGCGGCGCGCCGCAACATCCCCGCCGTCAAGTGGCTCCTCTCGCACCGCCTCGAGATATTCCTCATGCTGGCCCGCGAGACAGAGAAGTTCCTCGACTACCAGGACAAGGAATACGCCTGGCCCTACGTGATGCATTTCGGCGGCCACCACCGAGCCATCGAGGAACTGGAAGAATGGAAGTGCGCGACAGAAAGGGAGCGAACTGAAACTACGAAACAAAAAACAGACAACAATGATACAGAAGAAAGACAACAGCAGACCGACCAAGGAAACGGGAAAGCCCATGAAACCGAGGGCGAATAAGGCCGATAGAACTGATAGAGGCGATAGAACCGATAGGGGAGACAAGCCCTACAGGGCTACCAAGCCTGCACGCGGCTCGCGTCCCATGGGTAAGAAACCGGCCGCTCCGCAGAAACCTAAGGAACCACATGCAGAAGGTGCCATGCGACTCAACAAGTACATCGCCCATGCTGGCATCTGCTCGCGCCGCGAGGCCGACGAGCTTATCGCCGCAGGCAGCGTGAAGGTCAACGGCAAGGTGGTCACCGAGATGGGCTACCAGGTGATGCCGGGCGACGAGGTGCAGTACGGCGGCGAGAAGCTCCGCAGCGAGCGCCTGCGCTACTTCCTCCTCAACAAACCCAAAGGCTTCATCACCACCACCGACGACCCGCAGGAGCGCCGCACGGTGATGATGCTCATGGACGGCTGCTGCGCCGAGCGCATCTATCCCGTCGGCCGCCTCGACCGCGCCACCACCGGCTTGCTGCTCTTCACCAACGACGGTGAGCTGGCCAAGCGCCTCACTCACCCATCCACGCAGGTCTATAAGATATACCAGGTGGAGCTCAACAAGCCCGTCACGAAGGAGGATATGAAGAAGCTCCTCGAGGGCATCGAGCTGGAGGACGGCCCCATGCACGTCGATGACATACAGTATGCCGCCGTCGGCAAGACCATCGACAAGCGCATCGTGGGCGTCGAGCTGCACAGCGGCCGCAACCGCATCGTGCGCCGCCTCTTCGAAGCCCTCGGCTACGAGGTGCACAAGCTCGACCGCACCACCTTCGCCGGCCTCACCAAGAAAGACCTCCCCCGTGGCCGCTGGCGTGAGTTAACGGAGAAAGAGGTGGGCTTCCTGAAGATGATATGAGGATTAGGCGGATACTGCTGATTACATTGGTATCGTTGCTACTGTCTGGAGCGACAGTCTCTATTGTCGCCAATGTTCTGGTGAACCGTTCCGCGGAAGGACTCTGTTACAGCAGTACCGACGATATGCCATACCGCCGAGTGGCCTTGCTGCTTGGCACCACTAGGCTTGGCCGTACGGGCAACCCTAATCCCTATTTCAACAACCGTATCACCGCCTGTGCCGAGCTGTACCGTGCCGGCAAGGTGGGCAAGGTGCTGGTGAGCGGCGACAACAGCCGCAATGGATACAACGAGCCGGAAGACATGCGGCATGCGCTGGTTGAGGCTGGCATCCCCGACAGCTGCATTGTGCTTGACTTCGCAGGCTTCCGCACGTATGACTCCATGGTGCGCGCCAAGCGGGTCTTCGGGCAGGACAGCCTCACCGTCATATCGCAGCAGTGGCACAACAAACGTGCACTCTACATCGCCAACCGTATTGGTGTCGACGCTGTAGCCTACAATGCCGCCGACATCGACATCCGTGACACCAAACTGAGGCTGGCAGTACGCGAATGGCTGGCACGCACCAAGATGGTCTTCGACTTGCTCTTCATGCATGACCCACATTTCCTCGGAGAACAGATAACGATATGACACACCGTTTTACCTCCATCATTATTCAGAATGGCGACATGTATGCCGGGTATATCGTTGTGCCTATTGATATCCGCAAGGAGTATGGCGTGGGACGGCTGAAGGTGGAGGCCACCTTCGACGGCGTACCCTACAGCGGCAGCGTGGTCAATATGGGTGTCAAGGATGCCGATGGCAATATCTGCTATATAATAGGAATAACGAAAGCCATTCGACAGAAGATAGGCAAGACTTTCGGCGACAGCGTGGAGGTCGCGATTACTCCCCGATAAGGAACACGGTGTTTCTCTTGTGGAGGTTCACTTTTTCGCGCTCTTTCTGCCATTTGGCGGCGGAGAGGGAACGGATGTATTGTGTGGGGAGAGTCAGGTCGCAGGCCACGCAGATCATGGTATTGGGTTGGAGCACAGTGCTCAGTGCCTCGAGCATCTGATTGTTGCGGTAAGGAGCTTCGATGAACAGCTGCGTCTGGTGCTCGCGGTGCAGGCGCTCCTCCAAGTGCTTTATGGCGGTGGCGCGTTTCGACTTATCCACAGGTAGATAACCGTTGAAGGCGAATGACTGTCCGTTGAAGCCCGAGGCCATCAGTGCCATCATCAACGACGAGGGACCCACCAGCGGTACCACCTCGATGCCACGCCGTTGCGCCACACGGGTTATCATCGCCCCAGGGTCGGCCACGCAGGGCAGTCCCGCCTCGCTGAGCAGACCGATGTTCTCGCCGCAATCTATGGCCTCCAAGTAGTTGCCAATCTCCTCGTGTGTGGTGTGTTCGTTAAGCTCCAGAAAGACAGTATCGTCGATAGGGTAGGGGTATCCCGCCTTCTTGAGGAAGCGCCGGGCTGAGCGCAATTCCTCGACGATGAAGGTGTGGCACGAAGCGAGGAGGAATATGTTTTGAGGGGGGAGTGAAAGTGCCAGGTCGTCGGCGCCGATTGGGACAGGGAAGAGAACTAACTTGCCCTTTGTCAGGGAAGAGGCTTGGAAACCCGGTTCTTTGTTGTTATCTGTTTTCATTAGCTCTCAATACTATTGAAAAAACGTTCTATAATTAAAAACTCCTTTTTTTTTAAAAAATTGCAGAGGTGATGATAAATTTGTATATTTGCAGACATGATATAAAAACAGGAAACGTTATAACAAATTAAAACACATTAAATTATGAGGAAATACCTATTCACTTTATTCAGCATGGCAGCCATGTTGCTGCTGCCGTTGGTTGCGTCGGCCCAGACGGCCACGACGCTGACCGACGCCGAACTGCCGCGCACCTTCACTTTTGAGGAAGGCAACGACGACTCCGCCTTTTGGAGCTTCGCCAACGGCAGCGACGCTTGGTATATTGGTGGAGCCACCTATGCATCTGGTTCTCGTAGCCTTTACATTAGTAACGACAACGGCGTGTCCAACGCCTATTCGTCGAACAATGTCTACTCCTATGCTTGGGTAACTGTTGACATCCAGCAGAGTGGCGAGTATGAAATCTCCTTTGACTGGAAGTGCTATGGAGAAGGATCGTCCACCCCGTACGACTACATGCGTGTCTACTGGGCTTCTGCCACTGTCACTCCTACTGCAGGTTCCGCCATCAACAACGTTACACAGATTGGTGGCACCTTTAACCAGCGGAACAGCTGGCAGAACTTCTACACGACCCAAGTCATTACCGATGCCGATTTAGGCACCTACAATCTCATTTTCATGTGGCGTTCCGACGTCAGTGGAATCTATTCTGCTCCCGCAGCTATCGATAACCTCTACTTTGGCCGACTCACCTGTCCGGCCCCGACGGCTCTGACCTTCAGCAACCTGACCAACAATGGCGCCACCGCCACGTGGACGCCCGTTGGCGAAGAATCTTCGTGGGTAGTGATGGTCAACGGTGAGGAGGTTTACGATAGCCCCGTCTCCACTCCCACATACACATTCTCCGGTCTTGATGCCAATACAGACCAAAACGTGGTGATCCGCGCCGTATGCGGAGATGGCGACACCTCGATGGCCGTCAACGGCACCTTCCACACTCTCTGCCAGAATGGCAACTGCCAGCTCGTTGTCGCTCCCTCAAGCACCTACTCCTACAGCTCCTACTACAACCCCTCGGTGGCTGTCTATCAGAATGGTTCGGCCATTTCCACCGGCAGCGACACCCGCACCGTTGATATCTGTAACGGCGACAGTGTGATTATTCTTGTGGCTCAGATGCCGTCCTCCACCTACTATACCCCCTCGGTCCGTGTGACCGACGTGGCGGGCACCGACCTCTTCAATGCTTCAATTGCCGGCCGCTCGGTGGGCGACACCCTTCTGGCCATTGACAACGGATGTCCCAGCTGCCTCCCCATCAGCAACCTTACGCTGAACACCTTTGATGCCAACAGCGCCACCATCAGCTGGACGGCAGGCAACGACGAGACCGAGTGGGCCGTCTTTGTGAACGGCGAGGAGGCTATCGGCAGCCCAGCCACCACGACCTCCTTCACAGTCGGCAGCCTTGAGTCCAATACCAGCTACACCATCGCTGTCCGTTCCGTATGCGGCAACGACGACACCGCCGCCGCCCGTAGTGTTTCCTTCCGCACCGAGTGCGAGGGCTATGCCGAACTGCCCTTCTCCACCAGTTTCGAGGAGCTCGACCCCACCAGCGACCACCACACCGACGTGATGCCCGAATGCTGGCTGCCCCTCCAGATGGGTAGCAACCCCGGCGCCAACGGCGTCTTCCCGTCGGCCTATCGCTGGCAACCCAATGCCCATACCGGCAGCGTTTACTTCGAGTTCGAGAGTTCCAGCGGCGAGACCGAGGTCCTTGCACTTCCCCGCATGCAGGACATCTCCAACCTGCAGTTGAGCTTCTATGCCTCTGTGGTCAACAACAGCAACTTCCGTCTTGAGACTGGTGTTATTGAATCCGACGACGATGGCAACGATATCTTCGTCCCCGTCGACACCATCCAGCTCACCACCGCTAGCTCTTTCAGCAGCAGCAGCTACTATGTCTACAATATCCTCTTCAATACCTATGAGGGCAACGGCGACCGTATCGCCCTCCGCACCACCTCTACAGGCAGTGGCACCTACACACTCTTCATCGACGACTTCAGCGTCATCTATGCTGGAGTCCCCGTCCTTGGGCCCTTCAATCCCGCCACTCATACCGTATCCGTGGACACCAACCTTGTGCTTGAGGCCAACCTGATGGCTGGCGACGGCGTCACCTATGCCTGGACCTCCACCATGGCCGATGCCGGTGACGCCTCCTTCGTGGGCAGCACCACCGACTCCGCCGTCACTATCCACTACACCGCCGGTGGCATCGATTCCGTCGCCGTCATCGCCAGCACCTCATTCGGTGACGACACTGCATTTGTCAAAGTCTTTGTCATCGACGATGCACCTGTCAGCTCATTCCCCTATGTCAATGGCTTTGAGGACGGCGACGACCTCAGCTGGCGCACCGCCAATGCCGCCAACGGCTGGTATATCGGCACCGCCACAGCCTACGCTGGTTCCCGCTCGCTATATGTCAGTGACGTCAACGGCACCACCAACACCTATGGTAGCATCACTGGCAGCGCCTATGCCTACCGCACTATCCACTTCTCGCAGGCCGGCGAATACGGCGTTAGCTTCATGTGGCACAACAATGGCAACAGCAGCAATTTCTTCCAGACCTACCTCACCCCGGGCGATATCGCCCCCGCCACCAATAGCTCCTACTACTCTTGGAGCACCCTCGGCAATGAACTCTACGGTCACAGCGACTGGCAGCATTTCGAGGAGGTCGCCGATGTCGACACCGGCACCTACACTCTCATCTTCCGTTGGACCAACAACAGCACCATCAACAATCCTCCTGCAGCCATCGACGATCTTTCCATTGCCCAGCTCACCTGCTCCAGCGTTGGCAACCTCGAGGCTCGCCATGTCTACGCCCATGAGGCCGACATAGTCTGGATTCCCCGCAGTGGCGAGACTGAATGGTGGGTCGTAGTCGACGACGGCGAAGGCTACTCCGTCTCCTCCGACTCCATCCACCTCTCCGGCTACGCAGGCGAGACCTCGCACACCGTCTCTGTCTCCGCCATCTGCGCCCCCGGCGACACATCCTTTGCCTCCACCGTAAGTTTCACCACCACCGTCGCCTGCATGCCTGTGGCCAATATCGTAGCCACAGACATCACCGGCACCACCGCCACTGTCTCATGGACCCCTGGTGGCACCGAGACCGCTTGGAAGATTTCCCTCAACGGCGGCGACACCATCGATGTCTCCGACACACCCTCCTACAGCTTCACTGGCCTTAGCCCGATGACGGAGTATAACGTCGTTGTCATTGCCGACTGCGGCACCGACGACAGCCTCTCCCTCTCTACCTCCGCCTCCTTCTTAACCCTCTGCGACGACGGCACCTGCAACATCACCCTTGAGATGTACGACTCATTTGGCGACGGTTGGAACAACGGTGCCCTCCTTGTCTTCCAGAACGGCGTTGAGGTTGGTTCTGGCACTATCACCTCTGGCAACAACGCAGCCACCACCACCGTCCCCGTTTGCTCCTCCATGCCTGTGAGCGTGGTCTTCGTGGGTGGCAGCTACCCCGCTGAAATGGGTGCCACCATCCTTAGCGGCTCCGGCGCCGAGCTCTACAGCTTCGCCGACCACACCATGACCTCCTCCAACAACGGCGACACCCTCGTCACCACCGCCACTCCCTGCTCCGGCTGCGTCCTGCCCAACGGTCTTGAGGTCACAGCCACCACCTCCTCCAGCATCACCATCGCCTGGGCCGACATGGATACCCTGACCAACTTCGTCGTCAGCGTCGACGGCGGCGCCTGGATCCCCGTGAACGGCATCACCTACACCGCCACCGGCCTCAACCCTGCCACCATATACAACTTTGAGGTCCGTACCCTTTGTGGAGTCGGCGACACCTCCGATGCCCGCAGCATCTCTGCCTCCACCGAGTGCGTTTCCGTTACCGTCTTCCCAATGACAGTTGGCTTTGATAACGAGGCTGACTTCCTCTGCTGGAGCCAGAATGGTCCCGGCGAGTGGCGTATCGGAACGGGCGACAACAGCTCTTCCACCGGCGCTCACTCCGGCACATCCAACGTCCTCATCACCCACTCCTCCAACGGCAACGCCACCAAACTTATTTCGCCTGTCCTCGACCTCAGTACACAGAGCAATGTCGAGCTCACCTTCTGGCACGTACAACGCACATGGTCCGGTGACCAGGACATGCTGAACGTCTACTACCGCGCCCAGGACACCGACGAATGGACCCTCCTCGAGAGCTACACCGCCGAAATCGCTACCTGGACCGCTGACACCATTGCCCTGCCAAACCTCTCGACCACCTATCAGGTTGCCTTCGAGATGGTTGACGGCTACGGCTACGGCGTAGCCATCGATGACATCACCATCGGTACCCCCGGTGCCACTCCCGTGCCCAGCTACTCAGTCTCAGCCACTTCGGCCAACGGCGCCATGGGTACGGCTGCCGTTACTCCTAGTGGTCTGCTCCCCGAGGGCACCACCGTCACCGCTGTCGCCACTCCAGCTGAGGGCTACATCTTTGTGAACTGGACATCTGAAGGCACAGCCGTCAGCACCGACAACCCCTACACATTCACCGTGACGGACAACATTGCCCTTGTGGCCAACTTCGAGGCACAGCCCGAACCCGAGTGCGAGGCGCCCACCGACGTCACTGTTTCTGACATAGGCCTCAGCACAGCCACCATCGCCTGGACCGCCGCCGAGGGCCAGAACAGTTGGGACATCCACGTCACCGCTACCGGCTTCGAGCAGACCTTCACAGCCACCACCAACCCCTACACAGTCAGTGGCCTTGCCTCTAACCTTGAGTACAGCGTCGCCGTCCGTGCCCACTGCAGCGCTACGAACGAGAGCGACTGGAGCGCCCCTGCCACCTTCACCATCAGCAACTGTCAACCTGTCACCGGTGTGACCGCCGCCAACATTACCGTCAACAGTGCCCAGATTTCGTGGATGGCCCCCGATGGTGTGGACAATTTCGAACTTGAATATGGCGCCAGCGGCTTTGACGTAGGCTACGGGACTACGGTCCGCGCCAGCGGCACCTCCACAACCCTCACCGGCCTGACCCCAGGCATCCTCTACGATGTCTACGTGCGTAGCATCTGCGCTGAAGGCGTATACTCCATATGGAGCAACGCCACCAGTTTCGAGACACCGGACGATGGTACCGAGGGCATCGACGAAATTGGCGCCGCCAACATCGCCCTCTACCCTAACCCCGCCAGCACGAGCGTCACCCTCACGGGTCTGGAAAGAGGGACCACGGTCACGATAGTGGACATGAACGGCCGAGCAATGGGTGAGTACACTGCCAACAGCAACACCCTCACAATCGACCTGACGGGCTATGCCAAGGGGGCATACTTCGTCCGTATCACGGGCGAGCAGATGAACGCCAACGGCAAGCTCATTGTGAAGTGAATGAGGAATGAGGAAAGTGAAAATCCCCGCACGCTAACTCGTGTGGGGATTTTTTTTCTCCTGTCGGCACAATTTTTTTTCCGCTTATTGAGTTTTATATGTAATGCAGGCTGGACGCCTGCTCAAACTGATTGGTGTGTTTATCGGATATGAAAAAATAGTAATTCAAAAAAAGTATGTATTGTATGAACAGGTCATTCCTCTCTCTTGTTGCCGCGCTCGCCGTTGGCGGCGGGTAGGGAAGAGGCAATGTCCTCAGCACCAATGGGAACCGGAAATAGTATCAGTCGTCCTTTTGTCATGTATCAGTAACGCCACGGGCTATTTTTTATTGTCCAGTAGGGATGCATTTTCTCCGTATCCGCTCTACTGTCGCGATGGGGTTGGGGGTATGAGATGGGTATGAGAAGGACGAGAGATGGGTAGGAGAAAGGTGTATGGGTGTAAGGGTGTAGGGGGTTCAAGGGTTTAAGGAGTTTAAGATGTTTGGGGTTCTCAGTATGTCAAAGAGCTCTTTTGGAGTGTTTTGGAAAGGTTCGCGCTGGCCAGTTCGTTCACCTTTTCGAATGCAAAGATACGACCGCCGCATTGCGGTCTACGAATGATTGCGAAAAAAAATTTGGCGCATTCTGTGCGCTACAGTGCTACAGTGCTACAGTTCAAAAAATGGTTGTCACCAAACAAAAAAATAATTCTATATCTATATATATAAATATATAGATATATAGATATAGGGTTTAAAATTGGGGATGTGTAATCCTAAAAAGTAACTGTAGCACTGTAGCGCTGTAGCAGATGCATGTGTTTTGCTGCGTTTTTTTGCCGACGGATGGCAATAAAAAATGAATAAATCTGTTATTGAAAACAAAAGCATAGCCATGAGAAAGACGTTTGTTTTGGTTATTGTGGGCCTTACCATGATGGTGCAGGCCTGCGCCCAGCAGCCCGAAGAGGCTGTAAAGAGTGTTGAAGTAAAGCATCAAGAACAAGCTGTGAACAGGCTTGAAATTAGAGATTTTACCGATGTTGCTTCGGCGACGATAGACGGCGTGGTGCACATCAAGACCGAGATGACGCAGATGACGCCGCTCTACCAGTCGTTTTTCGGGTTTATTATTCCGCAAGGTGTTCAGCGTCAGGTGTACAGCGCCTATGGCTCGGGTGTCATCATCACCAGCGATGGCTACATCCTGACCAACAACCATGTGGTGCAGGATGCCGAACGTATCAGCGTGACACTTAACGACCGACGCGAACTTCCTGCACGCCTTGTGGGCAACGACCCTGCCACCGACTTGGCTGTGATAAAGATTGAAGCCGAGGGACTTACCTATATTCCCTTTGGCAACAGCGACCTGGTGAAGGTTGGCGAGCCGGTGTTGGCCATCGGCAACCCCTTCAACCTCACCTCCACGGTCACATCGGGCATCATCAGCGCTAAGGCGCGCAACATGCATATCATAGACAATCCGCGTAGTAATGAGACGCCGTTAGAGTCTTTCTTGCAGACAGATGCGGCTGTCAATTCAGGTAACAGTGGAGGTGCTCTTGTCAACTCGCAGGCCCAGCTGATTGGCATCGTTACAGCCATCGCGTCGGGCAATGGCAACTACATCGGCTACTCGTTTGCCATACCCAGCAACCTCGCCGTCAAGGTGGCGGGCGACCTGCAGCGCTACGGCTATGTACAGAGGGGTTACCTTGGTGTGCAAGTTGGTGAGGTTGACGCCAATATGGCTCGACAGGCCGGGGCGCGCGATATCAAAGGCCTCTATGTGGCAAAGGTGACGAAGGACTGTGCCGCCGACAGGGCCGGAATGGTGCACGGTGATATAATACTGCGAGTTGCTGGCAAGGAGGTGAATACCTTTGCCGAAATGATGGAGGAACTTGGCCTCTTCAGTCCTGGCGACGAAGTTGAGGTCGACTATGAGCGCAATGGTCGCACGGAGACTACTAAAGTGATACTTTTAAACTCGCAAGGCAATACGCAGATAATCCGTAAGTGACGCTTGAAGACAAATATGTAGAGATGACCCAGCGGCCAGTGAAGCTGCTGGTGTGCAAAATGGCTGTGCCGACCATCATAGCGATGGTTACCACGGCGCTCTACAATGTCGTCGATGCGGCCTTCATCGGGCGGCTGAGCACCGAGGGCACCGCCGCCATCGGTGTGTCGTTCGCCTACATGACGTTCATCCAGGCCCTTGGCTTCTTCTTCGGACACGGCAGCGGCAACTATATAAGTCGTGCCCTTGGTGCCAAGGACGCAGGCTCGGCTTCGGTGGTGGCGAGCGTGGGTTTTGTGACCCCCTTCCTGTTGGGTACGCTGGCTGCAATAGTCTGTTTGCCAAACCTTTCTGCGTTGAGCCGTCTGCTCGGCGCACCGGCCGAGGTGGTGCCATATGCCAACGACTACCTGCGCTATATCGTTGGTGCCACTCCTTTCATGATGTCGGCTCTGACGCTGAACAACCAATTGCGCCTACAGGGCAATGCTCGCTTCGGCATGGTAGGCATTGTCAGTGGTGCCATACTCAATATAGCCCTCGACCCGCTTTTCATCTTCACCCTCGGCATGGGTGTAAGCGGTGCGTCGCTGGCTACTGCCATAAGCCAACTGTTCGCCTGGTGTCTGCTTCTCGGCGGCACCTTCAGGCCGGAGAGCCTGCATATACGTCTACGCGACTTTAAGCCCTCGTGGCGAGTCTATTATGAGATATTCAGGGGCGGGTTGCCGTCGCTCTTCCGTCAGGTCTTCAACTGTGCTGCCGCCGTGAGCCTCAACTACTGCGCCGCCCTCTATGCCGCCCCCGGGCAAGAGGCGAGTGCTGTGGCTGCTTTCGCTGTCGTCACGCGCATCATGATGTTCGCCTTCAGCGTGGTGCTGGGCTTCTGCCAAGGGTTCCAGCCCGTCTGCGGCTACAACTACGGCGCGCGGAAATACGACCGTGTGCGTGAATCGTGGCTCTTCACTTCCAGCGTCGCCACGGCCTTCCTTCTGGTTATCTCCGCGGTAGGCTTGATCTTTTCGCCACAGATAGTTGCACTCTTCCGTGCCGAAGACCCTGCACTCATAGAAATCGGTGCCGTCACCCTCCGTTGGCAATGCGCCGCCTTCCCGCTGGTGGGTCTCTTCACTGCCACGGGCATGCTATTCCAGAACATTCGCATGACCTTCCCTGCGACGCTGCTAAGTGTCTGTCGCAATGGTCTGTTCTTCCTGCCTGCACTACTGTTGTTGCCCACATGGCTGGGTATGCAGGGGGTCCAGATGGCGCAGGGTGTAGCCGATATGCTGACCTTTGTGCTGGCGGTGCCGTATGCAGTGTGGATTAACCGCAAATTGAAAAAAGATATGAAATAAGAAGTCCGCATGTCGGACTTTTTTTGTATCTTTGCATTTTTAAATATAGATATATTTATTGTCATGGAAGACAACGAAAAAGATATAATACAAGAAGTTACCAACGAAGAATACAAATGGGGCTTCACTACTGATATCGACACCGAGACCATCCGCAAAGGTCTTGATGAAGAGATTGTGCGCTTGATTTCGAAGAAGAAAGGCGAGCCGGAGTGGCTGCTGGAGTTCCGCCTCGAGGCTTTCCGCCGCTGGCAGAAGATGAAGGAGCCCAACTGGGCGCACCTGGAGTACGAGACACCCAACTATCAGGACATCATCTACTTCGCCGCTCCAAAGCAGGAGAAGAAGAAAAGCATGGACGAGGTGGATCCCGAGCTGCTGGCTACTTTCGACAAGCTGGGTATCCCGCTGAGGGAGAGAGAAGCACTGGCCGGCGTGGCCTACGACGCCATCATGGACTCGGTGAGTGTGAAGACCACCAGTCAGAAAGCCCTCGAAGAGAAGGGCATCATCTTCATGCCCATCAGCGAGGCGGTGCAGAAGCATCCCGATCTGGTGAAGAAATACCTTGGCTCAGTGGTGCCGTCGACGGACAACTTCTTTGCCGCGCTCAACAGCGCCGTCTTCAGCGACGGTTCGTTCTGCTACATTCCCAAAGGGGTACGCTGCCCGATGGAGTTGAGCAGCTATTTCCGCATCAATGCCAAGGGCACAGGTCAGTTCGAGCGCACGCTGATTGTTGCCGACGAGGGCGCCTACGTGAGCTATATGGAAGGCTGCACCGCGCCACAACGCGATGAGAACCAGCTGCATGCCGCCATCGTGGAGATAGTCGTCATGAAGGACGCCGAGGTGAAGTACAGCACGGTGCAGAACTGGTACCCAGGCGATAAGGACGGCAAGGGTGGCATCTATAACTTCGTCACCAAGCGCGGTATTTGTAAAGGCTCGCACTCGAAACTCAGCTGGACGCAGGTGGAGACGGGCAGCGCTGTGACCTGGAAATACCCAAGCTGTATACTGCAGGGTGACGACTCGACGGCCGAGTTCTACTCTGTGGCCGTGACGAACAACTACCAGCAGGCCGATACTGGCACCAAAATGATACATGTGGGCAAGAACACCCGCTCGACCATCATGAGCAAGGGCATCTCGGCTGGCAAGAGCCACAACAGCTACCGCGGTTTGGTGCAGATAGGTAAGGGGGCTGAGAATGCGCGCAACTACTCGCAGTGCGACAGCCTGTTGCTCGGTGACCAATGCGGTGCGCATACTTGGCCCTACATCAAGGCCGACAACCACACCGCCATATTGGAGCATGAGGCCACCACGAGTAAGATTAGCGAGGACCAGCTCTTCTACTGCCAGCAGCGTGGCATCAGCCCCGAGAGTGCCGTGGGCCTGATTGTCAACGGCTACGCCAAGGACGTGCTCAAGAAACTGCCTATGGAGTTTGCCGTCGAGGCGCAGAAACTGCTAAGTATCTCACTTGAAGGAAGCGTAGGATGAAGAAGCTGACGACAGAGGAGATGGGGCGCCTGAGCGTCGAGGAGTTCCGCCAGAGCGAGAAGTTGCCGCTGACGGTAGTGCTCGACAATGTGCGGAGCCTCAATAATATCGGCTCTGTCTTCCGCACAAGCGACGCCTTTCGTGTAGAGCACATTGCCCTCTGCGGCATCACCGCCACGCCGCCGCACCGCGAGATACACAAGACCGCCCTCGGCGCCGAGGATAGTGTGGAATGGAGCTACCACGAGGACACCGCAGCATGTGTGAAGGAATTGAAAGAGAGTGGTTACAAGGTGTATGCGGTGGAGTTGGCGCATGACAGTATCAAGCTGGGTAGTGGTCAATTGCCGGTGGGCAGTGGTCGGTACGCGTTGGTGCTTGGTAACGAGATAGAAGGTGTACAGGAGGAAGTTATGGAGCTGTGCGACGGATATTTGGAGATACCGCAAGCAGGCACCAAGCACTCGCTCAATGTCAGTTGTGCTGCTGCCATAGTGATATGGGAACTGTTTAAGCAGTTAAGAGTTAAGAATTAAGAGTTATGACCAAGGAAGAAAGAGTGGATAAAGCCCGAGCCCTCCACAAGCAAGGTTGCAACTGCTGCCAGTCGGTGGTGATGGCATACGCCGACAAGCTGCCTATAAAGCCGGAAGATGCTATGAATGTTGCCGCTCCCTTCGGTCGCGGCCTCGCCGGCACCCGCGAGGTATGCGGCTGCGTAAGCGGTATGGCTATGGTGTGTGGCCTCACGGGACACACGGCCGACGTGCGCCCGCTGATAGAGAAGTTCCGCACCGAAGAGGGCGATATCGTCTGCGGACGCCTCCTGGCCGCCGGCAAGAAGCCCTGCGGCGAGATGGTGGCCGACGCCGCCGGCATTTTATCAGACATATTATGACTAAACGCAAGATAATCAACGACCCTGTGTATGACGGCTTCCTCTCGGTGGAAGACCCCGTGATACTGCGTGTCATCGAGCACCCTTACTTCCAGCGGCAGCGACGCATCAAGCAGCTGGGCCTGACCTACTTGGTGTACCCCGGCGCCATGCACACGCGCTTCAGCCACATGTTAGGAGCGCTGAACCTGATGAAGCGGGCCCTGGATGTGCTGAAACTGAAGGGTGTGGAGATAACCGACGACGAGTGTCGCGGAGCCAAGCTGGCCATCCTGCTGCACGACATTGGTCACGGACCCTTCTCGCACACGAGCGAAAGGGTGCTGGTGGACGTGCCGCACGAGGAGATCACGCTGCTCATGATGCAGCGCATCAACGAAGAGATGGGAGGCGCGCTGGATACCGCCATCGCCATATTCTCAAACACTTACCACAAACACTTCCTGCATCAGCTGGTGAGCAGTCAGTTGGATATGGACCGCCTCGACTACCTGGGGCGCGACTCCTTCTTCACCGGCGTGAGCGAGGGCATCGTTGGCACCGACCGCATCATCTCGATGCTCAACGTGCACGACGACGAGCTGGTCGTTGACGAGAAGGGCATCTACAGCGTGGAGAAGTTCATCATCAGCCGCCGCCTGATGTACTGGCAGGTGTATATGCACAAGACCGTCATCGCCGCCGACCAGCTGATGCTCAGCATACTGCGTCGTGCCCGTGAGCTTGACCTCTCGCCCTTCACCTTCAGTCTTTCGCCTTTCGAGCTCGACCGCTTCGCCGAGGTCGACGACGACGACATCATGGTGGCAGTGAAGCACTGGCAACACTCTGACGATGAGACGCTCAGCACCCTCTGCCGCAACCTCGTCAACCGCCGCCTGCCGGCCATCCGCATCAGCAACACGCCGTTCCGGGATGTCGAGTGCGACTACTTCAACGGTACCGGCGAGCTGCACAACCGCTCCTACGACTTCAACGACCAAGAGATAAAAGTCCTCTACAAGGATGGCCGCTGCTTGCCCATCAGCGAAGCCAGCGACCAATTGGATCGCCATTTCCTGGAAAAACAAGTAACCAAATATTATCATTTTTATCCTAAGGAATCATGAGAGTTCACTTTATAGCCATTGGCGGAAGCGCCATGCATAATTTGGCAATAGCCTTGTGCCAGAAGGGCATCAACGTCACGGGTTCCGATGACGAGATTTTCGACCCGGCGAAGAGTCGGCTGGAGAAATATGGGCTGCTGCCGAAGGAGTTCGGATGGCACCCGGAGAGGATAACCAAAGACCTCGATGCTGTTGTGCTGGGTATGCATGCCCGCATCGACAATCCTGAACTGCTTAGGGCTCAGGATCTAGGGCTGAAGATTTACAGCTACCCGGAATACCTCTATGAGCAGTCGAAGGACAAGCTGCGCATCGTGGTGGGTGGCTCGCACGGCAAGACGACGACCACGGCTATGATACTGCATGTGCTGGCACACTGCGGCATTGAGGCCGACTATATGGTGGGCGCACAGCTCAAGGGCTTCGAGGTGATGGTGCGCTTGAGCCACACCGCCAAGGTGATGGTCATCGAGGGCGACGAGTACCTGACCTCGCCCATCGACCGTAGGCCTAAGTTCCACCTCTACAAGCCCAACGTGGCTATCATCACCGGCATCGAGTGGGACCATATCAACGTCTTCCCGACGTTCGACATCTACCGCGAGCAGTTCAGCAAGTTCATAGACCTCATCGAGCCCAAGGGTGCGCTCATATACTGCGACGAGGACAAGGAGGTGCACCGCGTGGCCATTGAGAACCGGCGCACCGACATACAGAAGCTGCCGTATGTGTGCCCCGAGCACAAGGTGGTGGATGGTGTGACCGAAATCGGTCACACCAAGCTGCGTATCTTCGGCCACCACAACCTGCTCAACCTCACCGCTGCGCGGCTGGCTTGCCGGCAGGTGGGGGTGACGGACGAGCAGTTCGACGAGGCCATCAGCACCTTTGAGGGAGCCAGCAAGCGGCTGGAGCTGGTCAAGAAGAACGATAGCTGCGCCGTCTATAAGGACTTTGCACATGCGCCGTCGAAGCTGCGCGCCACCATCCACGCCATGCGCGAGCAGTATCCCGACCGCCGGCTGGTGGCCTGCATGGAGCTGCACACCTTCAGCTCGCTGACGCAGGAGTTCCTGCAGCAGTACGCCCACTCGATGGACGAGGCCGACGTGCGCTATGTCTATTTCAGCCAGCACGCCCTGCAGCTCAAGAAGCTGCCGCCCCTCGACCCCGAGGAGGTAAAGAAGGCCTTCGGCGGCAATGTGGAGGTCTTCACCGACAGCGCCGCTATGGTGGACAAGGTGAAGGCGATGGATTGGAAGAATGCCAACCTCCTGATGATGAGTAGCGGCAACTTCGACGGCATCGACTTCGCCGCGCTGGCAGAAGAAATTATTTAAAGCTCAATCAGAACTAAAAGAACTATCAGAACTTTTCTTTTTGTTCTTTTCGTTCTGATTGAGAATAAAAAAATAAATCTGAAAGAACTATGGCAACGAATTTTGAAATAGGCGACAAAGTGAAGTTCCTCAACTCCGTGGGAGGGGGAATCGTAAAGAAGATACAGGGCGGACAGGTGTTCGTTGAGGACGAGAGCGGCTTCGACATGCCCTTCGCGCCCAACGAGCTGATACGCATGGCCGACCAAGGCAAGGTGGGGCAGGTGTTCAACGACGAGACCATCGGCCAGAGTGCCGAGCAGAAAGCCAAGCAGGAGCACCGCGAGCCCACGCAACTGGAGCTGATAGAGGAGAACCGCCGCCTCCGCAGCCAGAACGCCAACCTGCAGGACCAGATAAAGCAGCTCAAGAGCCAGGTACTGAGCCTGCAACGGACTATTGCACGCATATCGTAAACGTTCTCAACTGTGTGTTTTCTGCATTTATGTGCGGTGAAATTGCATGAATGAAACAAGAAATTGAAGTTAAACAATAATCACATTAAAACAATGAAAAGATTAATGTTAGTATGTGTGACGATGTTTGCCGTAATGATGATGTCTTCGTGTAGCAAGGAAAAAACAACGGAGTATAATGAGCACGCATTTACAGAACAACAGCAAAAGGTACTGGATTTGTTTCATGGATCATGGCGAAATGGAACGGGAGATTGCTTTTGGGATTTTCATGAGCAGTCCGACACAAATGTAGTTGTATATGAGGATGACTATGTTAATGGTCCTCAACAAAAGTATCAGTATCAAGGTACAGCATCATACAGAATAATGAAAAGCAACGGTGTCGATACATCATCGGTTTCAACATATCGTTATTATGTCAGCCGCGATGCATCATATGTTAATATGTATTTTATCTCTTCAGGAAGTATGGCTGATAAATATGATTTGCAAGTTCCCGATGCGACTCATTTTAAGTTTAGAAGTTCATACAGTAACATCTGGCTTACCTACGAGAAGGTACAATAAACCAATAACTCAATGAGCAGACAGATACATATAGGCAACCTGACGCTGGGCGGTCCGCGTGCAGAGCATGACGAATACCGACACGATGGACACGCAGGCCACCGTGGAGCAGGCCCTCCGCATGGTGGAGGCCGGCTGCGAGCTGGTGCGCATCACGGCGCCGGACGTGAAGGCCGCCGAGAATCTCGGCCGCATCAAGGAGGAACTGCTGAAGCGCGGCTGTGAGGTACCGCTGGTGGCCGACATACACTTCAACCCCAAGGCCGCCGAGGTGGCCGCCACGCTGGTGGAGAAGGTGCGCGTCAACCCCGGCAACTACACCGACCGCAATACAGGAAAGTGGAGAGTGGAGAGTGGAGAGTGGAGAGCAGAAGACGAGAAAGCATATCAGGAGGAAATAGAACGGATAGGGGAACGGATGTCCTCGCTCATCGACATCTGCAAGGCGCACCACACCGCTATGCGTATCGGCACCAACCACGGCTCGCTCTCCGAGCGCATCATGAGTCGCTACGGCAACACGCCCGAGGGTATGGCGCAGTCGGCCATCGAGTTCGCCCGCGTCTGCGAGGAGCAGGACTACCACGACCTCGTCTTCTCGATGAAGGCCAGCAACGTGAAGGTGATGGTTGACAGCACACGCCTCTTCGTGCAGAAGATGCATGCCCTCGGGATGGATTACCCGATACACCTCGGCGTCACCGAGGCGGGCGACGGCATGCAGGGCCGCCTCAAGAGTGCCGCCGGCATCGGTGCCCTGCTGCTCGACGGCATCGGCGACACGGTGCGCGTCAGCCTCACCGAAGACCCCGAGGCCGAGATGCCCATTGCCTACGACATCCTGCAGGCCGTCGGCGCCCGCATCACGCAGCCCGAATACATCGCCTGTCCCTCCTGCGGCCGCACGCAGTACGACATACAGCGCGCCTTGAAGGAGATAAAGGAGAAGACCAGCCATCTGGTGGGCGTGAAGATAGGCGTGATGGGTTGCATCGTCAACGGCCCCGGCGAGATGGCCGACGCCGACTACGGCTACGTGGGGTCCGGCCACGGGAAGATCACCCTCTACAAAGGCAAAGAAATCGTCAAGCGCGACATTGACCAGAAGGATGCCGTCGACGAGCTTGTTAAATTCATAGAAAACGACCGTAAACTCAATAATCAATAACATATAAAACAGAACTCATCATGAAGTGGAGTTACATTCTTTTTATGCCTGCTGCGGTGTCATTGTTCTGGGCAATGTACACGTTGCTATTTAAGCGTCGTCTGAATGTGGCGCAGGCTCTGTTGTCAATTATGTTAGTGCTGCTTTCGGTGGCAATGATGATGCTTGCTGTCTATTTCCGTGGTCATAGCGGCGTGCTGTTTTTGTATGACTATATCTTTGAGTGCCTGACTATCGTTAGTCTTGCAATCTTTTACATCGGCATTTGTGCCCTTACCGAACCGCGCGGTGTCAAAGTGCGTCAACGAGCCGTAATGGTTGTTCCTATTATTTTCATTACCGGTCTAACTATCGGAGGCTATAGTCTCGGATGGCGCGAATACGACCGCCTGTGCCGCAATATCGTCGAGGATAATGTGGCATATATTCCTGGAGATATCGACTACAATTTCATGCTTTTTTGGGATCACTGGTTCTTCCCTCTGCTGCTGCTTGTATATGGCACAGTACTGCTTATTGTTGGTTCGCGCAAATTGTGGGTCTACAAGCAGCGTTTCAATAGCTACTACGCCGAAAACCTTAACGAACGCCCCATCGACTGCCGTATGCTCGTCATCTTTGCATGGATGTTTCTCCCGTTAGGCGTGCTAACATTCTGGGCCATTGATTTCCGCCCTTACTATTATAAATATTGGCTGATAGTGCTATCCATAGCGATAACGGCAATGCAGTGGTTCTTCGGACGCTTCGTTAACCGCCTCGACCACGATGCAAGCTTCCTTGCAGAGTATATTCGTAGAAAGTATTAGACTAGTACCCGTACTTCTGTCCCCAGCGTTGGCGGAGGCTGTTGCGGGTCTCCTGTTCGCGTGGAGTGGTGCCTGGTTCGTAGAACTTGGTGCCCTCCAGTCCCTGAGGGAGGTATTCCTGTTCGGCAAATCCGCCGAGTGCAGCGCCGCCATTGTAATCGTGGGCGTATTTGTAGCCGTCACCGTAGCCCATGTTTTTCATCAGCTTTGTGGGAGCGTTGCGGATGTGCAGCGGCACCGGCAGGTCGCCTGTGCGCTTGATGGCCATCTCGGCGTTGTTCAGCGCCATATAGGTGGCGTTGCTCTTGGCCGAGCAGGCCAGGTAGCAGGCGCACTGCGACAGATTGATGCGGCACTCGGGGTAGCCAATCTTGCTCACCGCGTCGAAGGTGGCATTGGCCAGCAGCAGCGCGTTGGGGTTGGCGTTACCAATATCCTCGCTGGCGAAGATAAGCATGCGGCGGGCGATAAACAGTGGATCCTCGCCGCCGGCAATCATACGCGCCAGCCAGTAGACCGCCCCGTTGGGGTCGCTACCGCGCATACTCTTGATGAAGGCCGAGATGATGTCATAGTGCATTTCGCCCCCCTTGTCGTAGTAGGCCAGGTTCTGCTGGATGACCGATGTGACAGTCTGGTTGTCGATGACGCGTGCGCCACGGTTCACCACAAGCTCTATCGCGTTGAGTAGTTTTCTAGCGTCGCCGCCGCTGATGCGCATAAGGGCCTCATCTTCCTTTATCTCGACGGTGATGCCTTGTGAGGCGTAGTACCTCACCGCCGATGCTATCAGCTGGCGCATATCTTCCTCGCCGAACTCGCGTAACACATACACCTGGCAGCGGGAGAGCAGGGCTGAGATAACTTCAAACGAAGGGTTCTCTGTAGTGGCGCCAATCAGTGTGATGGTGCCGCGCTCCACAGCCCCAAGTAGCGAGTCCTGCTGGGCCTTGTTGAAGCGGTGAATTTCGTCTATGAAGAGTATGGCGCCCTCTTCCTCCTGTGCTGCGTTGATTACCTCGCGCACCTCTTTCACGCCGCTACTGATAGCGCTGAGCGTGTGGAACGGACGGTGCAGTGTATTGCTGATAATCATGGCCAGCGTCGTTTTGCCGATGCCCGGAGGTCCCCAGAAAATCATGCTGGGGATGTTGCCACTCTCTATCAATGTGCGAAGAACAGCACCTTGTCCGATAAGGTGCTGTTGTCCGATATAATCATCCAGGCTCTTCGGCCTCAGTATTTCTGCCAATGGTGTCATATAATCAGCATCGCGTCGCCGTAGGTCGAGAAGCGGTACTTCTCCTTGATGGCGGTCTGGTAGGCCTGCATGGCCAGTTCGGGACCGAGGAAGGCGCTCACCATGATGAACTGGGTGCTCATCGGGTGGTGGAAGTTCGTCACCATCATGTCGGCAATGGTGAAGTCGTATGGCGGGAAGATGAACTTGTTGGTCCAACCGTCGTAGGGGAAAATCTTGCCGGGAATAGTCACAGCGCTCTCCAATGCCCGCATCGTCGTGGTGCCGACGGCGCACACATGTTTGCCGGCGTTCTTGGCGGCCTCAATAGCGTTGCAGGTCTCTTCGCTCAGGTGCATCTCTTCGGCGTCAGCGCGGTGCTTCGAGAGATCTTCTACCTCGATAGCCTTGAACTCGCCCATACCGCAGTGCACCGTCAGTTCCTTCCACAGCACATCTTTAATCTCCAATCGCTTCAGCAGTTCGCGGCTGAAATGCAGACCGGCGATAGGAGCTGCGGTGCTGCCTTCCACCTTGGCGTAGATAGTCTGGTAGTCATCGGCGTCCTTCTTCTCGATGTCGCGCAGACGGCGCAGTTCGTCGGGCAGGGGAGTGCGTCCCATACCTTTCACTATCTTGATAAACTCGCTGTGCGGACCGTCGAAGAGGAAGCGGATAGTGCGACCGCGGCTCGTCGTGTTGTCTACCACCTCGGCCACCAGCGCGTCGTTGGTGCCGAAATAGAGTTTGTTGCCGATACGAATCTTGCGGGCGGGGTCCACGATAACATCCCAAAGACACATGTCCTCGTTCAGTTCGCGGAGCAGCAGTACCTCGATTCTTGCGCCGGTCTTTTCCTTCTCACCCTCGAGCAGAGCGGGAAACACTTTGGTGTTGTTGGCCACCACCACGTCGCCTTCGTCAACATAGTTGATGAACTCCTTGAAGACGCGGTGCTCGATGGTGCCGGTGTCGCGGTGCACCACCATCATGCGGGCCTCGTCGCGGTTACGTACGGGTTTTTCGGCTATCAGTTCCTTGGGCAGGTTGAACCTGAACTGTGACAATTTCATGCTCTTTGTTCTCCTTATTTTCCACCCTTAACGTCACCGGTTTTTATTTATTGTATTCACGCATGAAAAAAAATCTCAGCAGGTTGACTGCAGGAGCTGTGAGCCTAGCGGCTATAGGCACCCAGAGCAGAGCCAGCAAGCCCCACCAGCCACCGAGGTTGGCCACGTTGCTCATCCACGCTCCACCGCAGCAGGCCATCACGATGCCTATCACTATGGCGTAGACTATCGACAGCAGGAACCGCACGCCGAAGTTCACCGAGCTGCGGAACTGTGGGTCCGCAACCTTCTTCTTCATAATCAAATGCGTTGGTATGAAGGGTAGGGGATAGCAGACCAGGCAGAACAGCAGTATCCAGCGCACCACCGGCACAAAAACCGCTGCGGCAAAAATGCCTCCAACCAGCAGCACTCCCAGTAGCGGCCTCCATGGCGCCGGTTTAGCCTTTGACCCGTAACCCGCAACCTTTACTCCCTTTTCATAGTCGGCCGTAATCTTTTGCCTCATCACAAAGCGGTTCCACGCCGCGTTCCTCAATCCTTCGCGGCGGCGGTACTCCGGGTTCAGGCTCTTGCATAGAGCCATAATCTCATCGTAATGCTCCTCGTCGCGCACATCGTGCATCAGTGGCGACAGCGCCTCCCTCAGTGCGTCGCGCATCTCGTTGAGCGCAACCGGTTCATCCTCGCGGTATTTCTCCATGAAAGGCTGTACCGGTATCGGTTTGCCGATGTTGACCACCAGATTGCTGTATGGGCGCTCGTAGTCGTCGAAGTCGATGCCTGTGGGCACAATGTACAGCGGATAGTCGCCCAGCGCCAGCTGTGTCTCGCCGGCAATGCGGAACATCCCCTTGCCCATCGGCAGCAGGTGGTGGCGGTTGTTGTGGCGTCCTTCGGCCATCAGGCACAGCGGGAAGCCGTCGAGCAGCACATCGCGGCAGCGGTCGAAAATCTCCTGGTTATGCCCCAGTTGGTCCTTGCCGTCGCGTATGCGATACACCGGCATTATCTTCAAGAAGGTCAGTATGGTGCGGAACACAGGCTTCTTGAATATGTCGGCCCTTGCCAGGAACACCGGCGGCTTCGGTGCGAAGCAGAGCACAGCCAGCGGCTCCATCAGCGCCTGCTGGTGGCATGGGGCAATGATATAGGCGCCGTCCTTTGGCAGATTCTCCTTTCCGCGTACCACGAAACTGTTGTAGTGGCATCGGCAGCCGAACTGTACCAATGGACTTAGTGCATTGTACAATAAATCGTTATCCTGAATTGCCTTTGACATAATCTGCTTTTTTATTCCGTGCAAATATACGAAAAAATATCATTTAACGTTAAAACATACAGTTAAAACCTAATACAAAAACTAAACACAGAAGATATGACCTCTTTCGCTGACCTTTCGGCATGGACCTGGCTCATCCAGTTCTTCATCATCGTGGTGGCACTGCTTGTCGCCAACCTCGTGCGCTGCAATGTGCCCCTCTTCAGGCGCAGCCTGCTCCCCTCGGCATTGCTTGCCGGACTCCTCATCCTCTGCCTTAAGCCACTCGGCTTCTTCTCGACGCTTGTCGACAAGCACGCTATGGAGATTGTCACCTATCACGCTCTCGGCCTCGGTTTCGTGGCAATGGCTCTCAAGAACAAGAAGATTAAGAGCGCCACCTCAACCATCAAGGTGGTGGAAACCGGCGCAGTAACCGCCAGCACCTACATCCTCCAGGGGCTCGTGGGACTCATCGTCACCGTTCCCCTCTTCCTTTTCGGTAAGGAGCTCTTCTATGCCTCCGGACTCCTGCTCCCCATGGGCTACGGCCAGGGACCCGGACAGGCGCTCAACTTCGGCGTCACCTTCGCCTCATGGGCCGAGGGTCAGGGGCTTGTCTTCCACGGTTCCGACTTTGGCCTCAGCATCGCCGCCACAGGCTTCATCGTCGGCAGCCTCGTGGGTGTCATCTACATGAATGTCCTGCGCCGCAAGGGCAAGTTGAAGGTCCGTGAGAAAGCAGAGTCCGAGCACTACACTCTTGCCGACTACGAGTCCGCTGGCGAGATACCCCACTCCGAATCCATCGACAAGCTCACCGTCCAGCTCAGCCTCGTGCTCCTCGTCTACGGCCTCGTGTTCCTCCTCATGTACGGCATTCAGCAGCTCGACCTCGGCCAGTTCGGCGTCAAAACCCTCAAGCCCCTCGTCTGGGGTTTCAACTTCCTCTGGGGCACACTCATCGGTGTCCTAATACGCTGGCTCATCGGCCGTCTGCGCAAAAGCAACCTCATGCAGCGCGAATATATCAACAACTTCATGCTCGACCGCATCGCCGGCACCTGCTTCGACGTCATGATTGTCGCCGGCACCGCCGCCATCGACTTCAACAACCTCCGTGGCCTCTGGCTGCCGCTCATCCTGGTCTGCACCGTAGGCGCGCTGGCCACCTTCTTCTATGTGCTGCGCTGCTGCCGCAAACTCTACCCAGACTATCAGTACGAGGGCTTTTTCTCCATGTTCGGCATGCTCACCGGCACCGCCAGCAACGGTATGATACTGCTGCGCGAGATAGATCCCCGCTTCGAGACCCCTGCCGCCAACAACCTCGTGCTACAGACCATCCCCGCCCTCGCATTCGGCTTCCCCGTGCTCCTGCTCATGGGCTTCGCCCCGCAAAGCCTCGCCAACACCCTCATCACCATGGGCATCATGGTCGCCGCTCTGCTCCTGTTCGGCCTCTTCATCTTTAGAAAAAGAAAAAACTAACAAATCATGAAAAAGACTATTCTCATCCTGCTTCTGTCCTCCTGTGCTCTAACATTGTCGGCGCAGGAGAACCACATCCGCCAAGGGTGGACCTTCGGCGTCCTCCCAAGCGTGGCCTTCGACGCCGACCTCGGCTTCCAGTACGGCGCGCTGACCAACATCTACTACTTCGGCGACGGCTCCACCTATCCCGAGTACCTCCACTCCTTCTACGCCGAAGCGGCCTACACCACCAAGCACTTCGGCATCTTCCGCTTCGCCTACGACTCCAAGTACCTCATCCCCAAGCACCGCCTCAGCGTCGACATCACCTATCTGCCCGACCAGATGTGCGACTTCTACGGCTTCAACGGCTACCAGTCCCACTACAACGCCGCCTACTCCACTCAGGGCGACCCCGCCTACATCTCACGCGCCTACTATAAATACCGCCGCGACCTCTTCCGCTTCAGCGCCGACCTGCAGGGCGAAGTCAGCCGTCCGTGGTACTGGAACGCCGGCATCGGCCTCCTCCATTTCGGCGTTGGCCCCGTCGACGTCGACCGCCTCAACAAGTTCACCAAGAAAGAGGATAAGAAACTGCCCGACACCGTCACCCTCTTCGACCGCTATGTGGACCTCGGCTACATCAAGCCGGGCGAAGCCGCTGGCGGCTCACACCCCTATCTCCACGCTGGCATCACTTTCGACACCCGCGACCGTCAGCAGAACCCCCGCAGCGGCATCCATGCCGACGCCTTCTTCACCTACTACGCCGGCTTCGGCAAGATGGGCGACTACAACAACGTCAAGTTCAATGCTGCCTGGCGCCACTACCTCCCCATCGTCGAAAACCGCCTCACCTTCGCCTACCGCGTCGGCGCGCAGCTCAACGTGGCTGGCAACAGCCCCTTCTACCTCAACACCTACCTCAACCAACTCTATATGCAACGTGTGGTGTACGAGGGACTTGGCGGCGCCAACTCCGTGCGCGGCATCATGCGCAACCGCATCCTCGCCCCCGGCGTGGCCTTCGCCAACGTCGAGCTTCGCACGCAGCTCTTCAGCTTCAAGGTGGGCAAAAACATGTTCTACGTCGGCCTCAACCCCTTCGTCGACGCCGGTATGGTGGTGCAGCCCTATGAACGCCCGGAAGGCAGTGTTGTCAGCGCAGTCCCCGCAGAGTACGATCCGTTCGTAGGCAATAACCGCCTCTACGCCCCACACCTCGGTGGCGGCTGCGGCCTCAAGGTCGCCATGAACGACAACTTCGTCCTCAGCGTCGACTGGGCCACAGCCTTCGACAAGCAGGACAACTCCAAGTTCAGCAACCTCTACATCAAGATGGGTTACATGTTCTAACCCATCCCCTCCAACTCCTCTCCGTACCCCCTCCGTCTGTTCTACGATTGTTCACCGATTGTTTAACGGTTTAAACCGTCGAACAACCGGTGAACAGTCGGTGAACAGACGGAGGGGGTACGGACCGGGTACGGAGGGGAGATGGCGGCGGTGTAAACTTTTTTTTATTTATGTTACAATAAATGTAATTGCGCTTCGTTATAAAAAGCATGAAATTACTGAAGATACTGTCGCTCGCCGTTGTTGCCGCGGTGCTCCCGATTGGGATGCTTTGTGCACAAGAGCCTGTGCTGCAGTCTGCAATGCAGGATGCGGAGCTGATGACGAAGCGCTACACGGAGAGCTACGACAGTCTGCTTAACACTTACTATCTGCGCCGCCATGCGCACCGTTCGCTGAGGAGCCATACGGAGTTTTCGCAGGAGGCTTTCGACGCGCTGCCCGACAGTGTGCTCAGGGCCCGCCTTCAGGCTCTGCATACCGTGATACCGATGACCTACAACGCCGAGGTGCGATCGTTCATACGCTTCTATCTCAAGCACATGTCGACCCGCCTCGATGTGATGCTGACGCTGTGCGAGTACTACCATCCGATGTTCGAGAATGCCTTGGACCGCTACGGTGTGCCCGAGGAGTTGAAGTACCTGACCATTGTGGAGAGCGCTATGAATCCGCAGGCTACGTCGCGCGTGGGTGCCGCAGGCCTGTGGCAGTTCATGTACTCGACGGGCAAGCTCTATGATCTGGAGGTGAATTCGGTGGTCGACGAGCGTCGCGACCCGAACAAGAGCACCGTGGCGGCGGCGCGGCATCTGCGCGACCTGCACAGGGTGTTCGGCGACTGGCAGCTGGCCATAGCGGCCTACAACTGCGGCTCGGGCAATGTGAACAAGGCCATTGCCCGCAGCGGCGGCAAGCGCAATTTCTGGGAGATATACTACAATCTGCCGCGCGAGACTCGCGGATATGTGCCGGCGTTCATTGCTGTGGTCTATGTGATGAACTACTATGAGTTGCACGGCCTGCGTCCGGGCAAGGTGAACCTGCCCATACGCAGCGACACGCTGATGGTGCACCGCGATGTGCTGATGACATACGTGGCCGACGCTGTGGGCATGGAGATGGACGAGCTGCGGACGCTGAACCCGCAGTACCGCGCCGACTACATACCGGCCTCGTCGCAGCCTTACTCGCTCTGTCTGCCTACGGCCAAGATGGAGCCTTTCCTGATGGCGCAGGACAGCATATACGCACACACCGCCGACAGCCTGGAGCGTCGCCCCATAGCTGTGGAGCCGGTGAAGGCGAAGGGCAAAAAGGGCAAAGGGGCGAAGAGCTCTGTGGGCGGAGAAGGCAAGTACTACACTGTGAAGAAGGGTGACACCCTATACAAGATTGCCAACAAGCATGGCCTTACGGTGCAGAAGCTGAAGAAGCTGAACGGCATGAAGAACGACAACATACGTGTGGGACAGAAGCTGAAGGTGAGGTGACGTGGTAAAGGTGACGGGTTACAGGTTATTGGATATATAATGGATTTTAAGAACATACTGAAGATAAAGGGGCTGAAATACATCGTGGTGACGGTGGTGTTTCTGGTTGTGATACTGTTTCTTGACGACTACAGTCTGAGGGTCAGTTCTCGTCTGCACCGTCAGGTGAACGAGCTGCACGAGGAGGAACAGGCGCTGAAAGAGGCCATTGTTGCCGACAGCGCCGCCAACGCCGAGCTAAAGGCCAGCCTCGACGCCAAAGAGCACTACGGCAGGGAGAACTACTATATGAAACGTGCTGACGAAGATATTTTTGTGATTAAATGAAACGTTTATCGCTCATACTGCTGGCGGCATTCTCGCTCACCTCTTGCGAGAGCGTGAAGTCATTTATGGCTCGCGACTTGGAGGAGGAGGATTTTATCATAGGACAGTTGTATGTCGACGAGCTGGTTAACGAAACCCCTGTGATAGCCACTCCCGTGCAGGCAAAGCCCCAACGGCAGGCCGACGGGTCGGAGTGCAGCAACGCGCTGGGACTGAAGTGCAACAGCAATGACAACGCCAAACTCTACGAGACGGTGAATTCGTGGCTTGGTGTTCCCTACAAGTATGGCGGTACCGACCGCAAGGGCATCGACTGTTCGGCCTTCGTGGGAACAGTGTACAAGAAGGTCTACGGCAAGACGCTGCGCCGCACGGCCAACGACATGCTGCGCGACGTTGAGCTTATCGGCAAGAGCCAGCTGCGCGAAGGCGACCTGCTTTTCTTCACCAACTCGAAGGGCAAGGTGTCGCACGTCGGCATATACCTCAAGGACGGCCTTTTCGCGCATGCCTCGACGAGCGCCGGCGTCTGCGTGAGCCGCACAGACGACAGCTATTGGAGCAAGCACTTCTACAAAGGAGGAAGAGTCAAATAAAATCTATACGATATGAAGAAAGTTTATTCCTTAATGGTTTGTTTTGTTGGCACATTGCTTTTCAGCAGTTGTCTCAGCCTTGCACCGACGACCATCTCGCGCATGGCTTCACTTGATGGCTATAAGTACTTTTACGTGACGCCAACGGCAGAGCGCAGTTCAGTCACTGGTGGTACCTATGGCAGCAAGGGTTATGTGTACGGCTCGACGAAATCGAACAGCGTGAACCCCGCCGACCTTATCGCCGGTTACATGATGAACCGCGGATATGTGCGTGTGCCTGAGGTGAAGCAGCAGAATGCTGCCCAGACAATGATTATCAATTACGGCGACGGCAATTCGCGTGAGGGTTTCTGGGAAGAGCGAGCTGTTGAGGTGACGATACAGATACTGAACGGCGAAACCAATGAGCTGATATGCGTATGCCGTGCTGACGACAAAGGCAACGACGAGGCAAAAGCCATCACCCGCGCCATCAACAAATGTCTGGACGAGATATTCTTGGCTCGTCCTTAATATGAAAAATACAAAATAAAAGAAATAATAATTATGAAAGTTAACCGCAGAAAAGAATTGTTCCCCAACGTCACCGACGAGCAGTGGAACGATTGGAAATGGCAGGTGAAGAACCGCATCGAGACTTACGAAGAACTGAGCAAGTACTTCACTTTCGCACCCGAAGAGGCCGAAGGTATCAAGAAAGCACTGGCCAAGTTCCGCATGGCTATCACGCCCTACTACCTCTCGTTGATTGACCCCAATGACCCGTACGACCCCATCCGCCGTCAGGCTATCCCCGCCGGTGAGGAGTGCAACATTGCCCCCGCCGACCTCAACGACCCGCTGCATGAGGACGAGGATTCTCCCGCTCCCGGACTGACGCACCGTTATCCGGACCGCGTGCTGTTCCTCATCACCGACATGTGCTCCATGTACTGCCGCCACTGCACCCGCCGCCGTTTCGCCGGTCAGAAGGACGACGAGAGCCCCAGCGAGCGCATCGAGAAGTGCCTGGCTTACATCGAGAAGACCCCGCAGGTACGCGACGTGCTGCTCAGCGGCGGCGATGCCTTGATGGTCAGCGACCAGAAGCTTGAATACATCATCGGTCGTCTGCGCAAGATACCGCATGTTGAAATCGTCCGCATCGGCAGCCGCACCCCAGTGGTCTGCCCGCAGCGTATCACCCCCGAGCTGTGCGACATGCTGAAGAAGTACCATCCCATCTGGCTCAACACCCACTTCAACCACCCCAACGAGTTCACCCCTGAGGCTGAGCAGGCCCTTGCCCGTCTGGCCAATGCCGGTATTCCTCTGGGTAACCAGACTGTGCTGCTGCGCGGCGTGAACGACTGCGTCCACGTGATGAAGAAACTGATGCACGAGCTGGTGCGCAACCGCGTGCGTCCGTATTATATCTACCAGTGCGACTTGAGCATGGGCTTGGAGCATTTCCGTACCCCGGTCAGCAAGGGTATCGAGATTATCGAGAACCTCCGCGGCCATACGAGCGGCTATGCAGTGCCCACCTTCGTGGTCGACGCTCCCGGTGGCGGCGGCAAGACTCCTGTTATGCCACAGTATGTCATCTCGCAGAGCCCCGACAAGGTCATCCTGCGTAACTTTGAGGGTGTAATCACCACCTACACCGAGCCGCGCGAGTACCATGAGGATTGCCACTGCGAGGCCTGTCAGGCCAAGCGTCGCGTGGACGAGGGCGTTGCGAGCCTGCTGGAGACTGACCGCATGGCTCTCGAGCCAAGCCACCTGATGCGTCACGAACGCAACAAGAAATAAGGTGAGAGGTGAGAGGTTAAAGGTGAAAGGTATGAGCTGGCATATGCTGATGTGTGTGCTGGCTTTCACCTTTCACCTTTTGCCATTCACCACTACTGCACAGATTGCCGGTCTCAATGCGCTGCCGATGCTGACACGTAGCAGTGCGGCGCACACGAGTGCACTGGGCATGAGATATCTGCCGCTGTATTCAAACGACATTACCGTAGGTTTGGACAACCCGTCGCTGCTCACAAGCGGTATGGGTAGTTCGGCAATGCTGTCGTACTACAATATGTTTGTCGGTGGCAATATGGGTTCGCTGGCCTATGCCCATAACTTCAAGCGTGTTGGCACGGTGCTCTTCGGCTTCCACTTCAACAGCTACGGCAAGTTCGAAGAGTACGACGAAATGGAGAACCATGTGGGTGACTTCTACGCTTCCGATTATGCGCTGAGCGTAGGCTGGGGTATGTGGCTGGACAGCAACTTCAGCATCGGCACTAACTTTAAACCTGTGCTGTCGCAATATGCCGAATACCGTGCGGCGGCGATAGCGATAGATTTTGCTGGCAGTTATGTAAGCAACAACCGGCGCTTCGCTGCCACCGTGATGGCAAATAATATAGGTGCACAGATTGCCACTTTTGACGGTACGGTGGAGAAGATACCGTTCCAGTTGTCGGCGGCTGTGTCGTACAAACTCAGCAAGGCACCGTTCCGCTTCTTCTTTGCCGCCACCGAGTTGCAGAAGTGGAACCTGCGCTACAACGACAAGCTGAATCCCACGTCGCAGGTTGACGCCTTCACCGGCGAGGTGACGGAGGAGAAGCCTTTTGTTGGCTTTATGGACAACCTGATGCGTCACACAGTCTTCGGCGTTGAACTTAATATCGGTACAGCTTTGTTTGCACGTGTGGGTTACAGCTACCGCCAGATGGCTGAAATGAAAGGGGCCGACGCACTCAATATGAGCGGCTTCTCATTCGGTGTAGGTCTGCATGTCAAGAAGTTCGAGTTCAGCTATGCACGCAGTAACTACCACTACGGTCAGGCGCCCAATTATTTCACGTTGAGCTATCATTTTTAATGGAATTGCAGTTTATTGTTTCGAATCAGACGAATCCGTATTGGAATATCGCCGTAGAGAATTATTTAGTAGAGCACGCCGAGAGAGTGACATTGTACCTTTGGAAGAACCGTCGCACAGTGGTGATAGGGCAGAACCAGAACCCATACAGTGAGGTTAACGTTGAGGCCCTTGAGGCCGACGGTGGCTACCTGATGCGCCGCAAGACCGGCGGCGGAGCTGTATATCACGACGACGGTAACCTCAACTTCTCCTTTGTCGTCCCCAAGGCCATATATGACCAGCAGCGTCAGTTCGGCGTCATACAGCGCGCTGTGGAGAGCTTCGGTCTGCATACAGAACTTAGCGGAAGGAATGATATTCTGGCAGAAGGCCGTAAGTTCAGCGGAAATGCCTTTTCCAAAGGACGCATCAACGACCTGCACCACGGTACACTGCTTATCAAAGGCGATATGTCTGATTTGGCGCGGTACCTGAAGCCAAAGCCGGCCAAACTGCAGAAACATGGTGTCGCTTCGGTACGTAGCCGTGTGGTGAACCTTGCCGAGTTGAATGCAGGGATAACGCCCGAAAGTATTGTGCCGCGTCTGCGAGCAGCCTTTGAGGTGGAGTATGGAGTGGTTGCTACAGAAATACCGTTTGACAGCATTATACAGCAGCCGGCTGTACGTGCGCTTCACGATATGTTTGCCTCCGACGAATGGAAATATGGCCGTTGGCGCACTTTCACGGCCCAGCGCAGTGCCCAGTTTGACTGGGGCGGGGTAGAGCTCGCCCTAACAGTTGATGAGGCTCGCGGCATCATCACCGACGTGCAGATTGCCTCCGACGCACTTGATCTCGCCGCACTCGATGAGGCCCGCCGCCTTTTGATTGGGGCATCAACACAACAGCGCCCCCAAACTGGGAGCGCTGTCATCAATGATATTCTGTCGTTGGTGTATTGACCTTTATAGTTTAGCTTTGAGGTAGGCTGGCAGCTGGTCGATGCTGACGCGCTCCTGCTGCATGGTGTCACGGTGACGGACGGTGACGGTGCCATAATTGTCGTTCGCTCGGCCTTCGGCGTCGCGGTCGACAATTGAGTCGTTATCCACGGTGATGCAGAATGGGGTGCCGATAGCGTCCTGGCGGCGGTAGCGGCGGCCGATGGCGTCTTTCTCGTCGTACTGCATCATCATGTCGGGCATGAGCAGGTGCTGTATTTCGCGTGCTTTCTCGGGGAGGCCGTCCTTCTTAACTAAGGGCAGCACAGCGGCCTTGTAGGGGGCCAGCTTGTTGGGCAGTGACAGTACCGTGCGGGTGCTGCCGTCCTCAAGGGTCTCTTCCTTAAGCGCGTGGCTGAAGATAGCGAGGAAGGTACGGTCGACGCCGATGGAGGTTTCGATGACGTATGGCGTGTAGCTCTCGTTGAGCTCGGGGTCGAAGTACTGTAGCTTCTTGCCGCTGAACTCGCTGTGGCGCGAGAGGTCGAAGTCGGTGCGGCTGTGTATGCCCTCCAGCTCCTTGAACCCGAAGGGGAAGCGGAACTCGATGTCCGTGGCGGCGTTGGCGTAGTGGGCCAGTTTCTCGTGGTCGTGGTAGCGGTAGCAGTCGGCCGGGATGCCGAAGCTGAGGTGCCATTGAAGGCGCTCCTCTTTCCAGTGCTTGAACCATTCGAGCTCCGTTCCGGGACGGACGAAGAACTGCATCTCCATCTGCTCGAACTCACGCATGCGGAAGATGAATTGGCGTGCCACAATTTCGTTGCGGAAAGCCTTGCCTATCTGGGCGATGCCGAAAGGAATCTTCATGCGGCCGCTCTTCTGCACGTTGAGGAAGTTGACGAAGATGCCCTGTGCCGTTTCGGGACGGAGGTAGAGGGTGTCGCTGTCGTCGATGACGGAGCCCATCTTGGTGGCGAACATGAGGTTGAACTGACGCACATCGGTCCAGTTGCGGGTGCCGCTGATGGGGCAGACTATGCCGAGGTCGAGGATGAGCTGTTTCAGGCCGTCGAGGTCGTTGGCGTTCATCAGCTCGGCATAGCGCTCGTGTATCTCGTCAATCTGCTTCTGGTGCTCCAGCACGCGGGCGTTGGTGGTGACGAACTGCTGGCGGTCGAAGCTCTCGCCGAAGCGTTTGTGGGCCTTCTCGCACTCCTTCTCAATCTTCTCCTCGATCTTGGCGATATGGTCCTCAATGAGGACGTCGGCGCGGTAGCGCTTCTTGCTGTCCTTGTTGTCGATGAGGGGGTCGTTGAATGCGTCCACATGGCCGCTGGCCTTCCAGATGCGGGGATGCATGAAGATGGCGCTGTCGAGGCCCACGATGTTCTCGTGCATCTGCACCATGGCCTTCCACCAGGCCTGTTTGATGTTGTTTTTCAGTTCGACGCCGAGTTGACCGTAGTCGTAGACAGCGGCGAGGCCATCATAGATTTCAGAACTGGGGAAGATGAAACCGTATTCTTTGGCGTGAGCCACCACTTTCTTGAAAAATTCGTCTTGATTTGCCATAGTTTCTGTGTTTTCTGACCGGCCAATCCTTGCCTGGCAGGCCATCTTTTTTATTGTTGATTAACATTTATAACTGCAAAACGGCTAAAATATTGTGCTGCAGCGGTAATAATTTGTAAAAAAACGGCATCGAAAAAGCGCATTTGCAAACTGCATATAATCAGATGTTTCTATATCACTTCAACGATACTTCAACGATACTTCAACGATACTTCGACGATATTTCGACGATACATATTGTGAAACTATAGTAGAAGTATAGTTGAGATATCTTCGTAATGCCGATGTATTGACGGCACAACGAGACACTATGCCACATCCCGGATGCTGTTGCGGCGGGATGTGGTCACTCGTAACGGAGGGCTTGGATGGGGTCGAGGTCGGCGGCGCGGCGTGCCGGGTACCAGCCAAAGAAGAGGCCCACAGCGGTGCATACCGCGAAGGAGATGAGTATGGCGCCAACATTCAACGCGAAGGGCAGCTGCTCGATGAGGGCGGCGGCGAGGGCGTAGATGCCTAATCCGAAGAGGATGCCTAGTAAGCCTCCGGTGAGCGACAACACAACGCTCTCTGTTAGGAACTGCAGCATGATGTTGGAACGCCTGGCGCCGATGGCTTTGCGAAGGCCTATCTCGCGTGTGCGCTCGGTGACAGTGACATACATGATGTTCATGATGCCTATGCCGCCAACGAGGAGCGAGATGCCGGCAATGATGGATAGGACCAGTACAACAATAGAGAGTATGTTGCTCAGCTGCTCCATGGTCTCGCTCTGTATGTCGATGCTCACGTCGACGGGCTCCTCGGGGGTGAGGCCGTGCGTGATGTGCATTATCTGTTCTATCTCTATGGCCGTGTAGTCGATGTCGGCGGGGTTGTTGCAGATTATGTTTATGTAGTCAAAGTAGTCGTTGCCGGTGAAGCGTTTCATCACGGTGGTGTAGGGCATGACGACAAGGTCGTCGAAGTCGTAGCCGAATTTCTTCTCGCGGTGTTGCAGCACGCCGATGACGGTGACAGGCACGTTGCCGCAGCGAACGGTCTGTCCTATAGGGTCTTCGCCGTCGGTGAAGAGGTGTTCGGCCACCGTCTGTCCTATGACGCAGACTTTGGCGAACGACATCACGTCGGCCGAGTCGAACATCGTGCCCCTTTCTACGGCTATGTTGTTTATCCTCAGGTGCTCTTCGCTGCCGCCTTCGATGCGGCCGCTGTGGCTGTTGTTGCCAAAGACGAGAGGGGAGGAGGTGACGACGACGGGGGTAATGAGGGCCACCCGGCTGCATCCTTCGCGTAGGGCGTTGATGTCGGCGACGTCCATCTCGTGGAGCTGGCGCCAGTAGCCGCCCTCGCGTTCCCACTTGCCGGAGACGGAGATGCTGTTGGTGCCCATCGACGAGAAGGTGTCGCTCATCACCGAGGTGAGGCTTGAGCCGAGGCTCATCATTATGATGACCGACGAGATGCCTATGATGATGCCGAGCATGGTGAGGAAAGTGCGCATACGGTTGCGCAGCAACGCCCGCAGGGCAAGCTTCAATGTGTCGAGAATAATCATAGGGCCTGTAGTGTTTGTGTGGCTGAGATGGGTGTGTTGGGTACGTCTTCAACTATATGTCCGTCGCGTAGGCGTATGATGCGGGTGGTGAAGGCGGCAATGTCGGGCTCATGGGTGACGAAGGCTATCGTCTTGCCCTGCGCATGAAGGTCCTGGAAGAGGGCCATGATTTCATAAGAGGTGCGGGTGTCGAGGTTGCCAGTGGCCTCGTCGGCGAGGATGAGCACGGGGTCGTTGACCAGGGCGCGGGCAATGGCTACTCGCTGCTGCTGGCCACCGCTGAGCTGGGCCGACGTGTGCTGCATGCGGCTCTCGAGGCCTACAAGGCGCAATGCCTCCTTGGCTCGTTCCGTGCGTTCGCGCGGCGACACATGGCGGTTGTAGAACAACGGCAGCTCCACGTTCTCAAGGGCTGTGGTGCGCGGCAGCAGGTTGTAGCTCTGGAAGACGAAGCCTATCTTGCGGTTGCGGATGGATGCCAGCTGGTTGTCGTCCATTGTCTGCACGTCCTCGCCGTCGAGGCGGTAGGAGCCCGAGGTGGGAGTGTCCAGACAGCCGAGTATGTTCAGCAAGGTACTTTTGCCGCTTCCGCTGGTGCCCATGATGCTCACAAACTCGCCGGGAGCTATGCTGAAGCTCACGTCGTCGAGAGCCCGGACCGTTTCGTCGCCGACGGTGAAGTGGCGCTGCAGGTGTTGTATCTCGATGGTGTTCATCTTACTCGAACATTGATGCTTGGCGTTGGGCCTTTTGCTGGGCGTAGTTGACAATGGAGGTGACCACGGTGTCGCCCTCGGCAATGCCCTCGCTGACAATAACCTTCACCTTGGTCTTGGAGCCGAGGGTTACGGGACGGCGCATCAGCTGGCGGCCGTTTTTGAGCCACACGCAAGGGTCCTTTCCAACGGCGGTGGTGTCGAGGGTGTAACCCTGGCGCACGAGGTCGGCAATGGTGGCCTCGTCCGGCTGCAGCTGTGTGGCATATAGGGGCAAGCAGAGGCCGGTGTCGCTCTTGACGAGGATGGAGACCGATGCAGTCATGCCGGGGAAGAGCTTTTCGTCGGGATTGTTGGCATTGATTATCACCACGTATGTGACCACGTTGTTGTTTGACTGCGGCTCCATGCGTATTTGGCTCACCGTGCCATGGAACTCCTCGCCCGGATAGGCGTCGACCTTGAAAGTCACCTGCTGGTTGTTGTGCACCATTCCTATGTCGGCTTCGTCGACTTTGGCTTCCACCTGTATCTCGCTTAGGTTCTTGGCAATGGTGAAGAGGTTGGGCACGCTGTAGGCTCCCTGCACCGTCTGGCCTTCCTCCACCTGCTTGCTTATGACAACGCCGTCAATGGGCGAGTATATTTCAGCATAGCGCAACTGTGTGAGGGCGTTGTCGTAGTTGGCCTGTGCGGTGACCAGCTGGTTGGCGGCCTGGTCCAATCGCGCCTCGGCCTGGTCGTACTCCTCCTGTGTGGAGGCTTTCTTGGCGAAGAGTTGGCTGACGCGGTCGAAATCCTTTTGTGCGAGGTTCTTCTGGCTGTTGGCCACCGAGAGGTTGGCGCGGTTGAGGTTGACGTTCTCCTGCAGCAGCGACTTATCGAGCTCGGCCAGTAGTTGACCCTGCTTCACACGGCTGTTGTAGTCGACATAGAGCTTCTTCACTATACCACTCACCTGTGTGCCAACGGTGACCTTGTACACCGGCTGCACCACCCCCGTGGCGGTAACCGTCTCGCTCAGCTGCTCTACGACGGCGGGCATGCTGTTTATTTCATATGCTCCGCCTTTTTTCTTGCCGAGCAGCGGTAGCACAACGATTATTACAATTATGGCCAGAATTATCCAGAGCCAGCGGCGTTTTCTGTTTTTCTTTTCCATGGTTTATTTTCCTAAATATATTCTGAGAATCATCTCGGATATGATGTATGTGTATTTGCTTTGCACATAGTCGTTGAGGGCCGACATGTGGCGCTCCTCCTGCTGTAGCAGGTCAGTCACCGACACACTGCCAGCCTCGTATTTGGCCTGATAGGTCTGGTATGAGGCCTGTGTGGCCTGAAGCATCGCTTGGCAGGCGTCAAGGGTGTTGCGTGCTTGCTGCAGGGTACGTAGTCGCTCATCGATGGTCTGCTGCATCTGATCGCGCGTCTGGCGCATATGAAGTTCGGCCTGCTGCACAGCCAGTCGGCTCTGCTTCACCTGCAGGCGTGTCTGTCCACGACTCAGTATTGGTACGCTGAGCCCGAGGCTGAGGGTGGTGTTGACGCCGCCCGAGTTCACCAGCATGCCGCCAGCATCGGTGCGCACGTGCTCGCCACCGTAATAGTTGGCATAGGCGTTGAAGTTCAGCTGCGGCATGTGTGTGCCTTTGGCCATATTGAGCTGGTACTGTGCTTTCTTCAGTTCCAGTTGGCTCATCTGTATTTCGGGCAGCGAATCGACGCATATTTGCAGGTCGCTGTCCGAGGGTTGCCAGTCGTCCATCGGCTCCACAGCCAGGGCCACACTGTCGCTCAAACCTATCAGTATGCGTAACTTCTGCATGCCGTTGGCTATGGCGTAGTCTCCGTTGTACATGTTGCTCTCCGTCCGTTTCAGGTTGGCTTTGAGTAACAGGTAGTCGCTCTCCAGTATGCGTCCTGCATTGTAGCGTGCCTCTGCATCCTCGGCCTGCTTCTGGGCCGATTTGTGTAGCTCGGCCAGATATTGACGCCGTTCCTGGTTCGCCAGCACCTCGAGGTAGGCATTGATAATCTGTACAGCCACTTCGTGGCGGCTTTTCTCTATGCCTATGTCGCTGCGCTGCTGCTCAGCTTTGCTGCTGCGTATCCTATTCACGTTGTTGAGGCCGTCGAAGAGCGTCCAGCTGGCACCGGCGCCATAGTTGGTGTTGGTGGTCTTGGTACCCTTGAAGAAAGCCATGTCGGCACCTGCTGATGCCGCAAGTGTAGGGGTGAGGTTCCACCATGCCTGCTCGAGGGCCGCTGCCGCCGCCTCGCGATTGAGCTCAGCCGTCTTCACCGACGGGCTGTGCCCGTAGGCATAGCTCAGGCAGCTGTCGAGCGTCATTCGCACGGTGTCCTGCGCTTCTGCAGCCAAAGCAACGGCAAGCAATAGTAATAGTGTTGTTGTATGTTTCATATTCTCATCTTTCACCTTTCATTTCTTCCTCAGCTCAATGCGGAAGCAGCTTCCCTGCCCGGGGACACTGTATTTCAGGTACAGGCGGCCGCGGTGGTACTGGTTGATGATGCGGCGCGCCAACGGCAGTCCCAGGCCCCAGCCGCGCGTTTTGGTGGTGAAGCCGCTGTCGAAGATGCGCTTCTGCACCGCCGGCGTCATTCCGCGTCCAGTGTCGCTGATGTCGAGGTATATCTTGCGGGCATCCTGCGAAGCCACAACCGTGATGTCGCATTCCCTGGCAGGGGATGCGTTCGCGGCCTTGCGTTCGCGTTCACCTGCGCCATCCATGGCGTCGATAGCGTTTTTGCAGATATTCTCCACCACCCACTGGAACAGGTAGCTGTTGAGCGGCGCTGTGAATTGTTCGCCTTCGGGGAAGGTGACATTGAAGTTCACACGCCTCGGGGCGCGGCTTTGCAGGTACTCCACTGCCGCCATCGTGGCCTCCTTTACATCCTCCTCCTTCAGCTCAGGCGTGGAGCCAATCTTCGAGAAGCGGTGCGTGATGGTGTCGAGCCGCTTCAAATCCTTCTCCACCTCGGTGGCGTACTGGTCGCTGAACTCCTTGCCGCGCAGATACTCCACCCATCCGCTCAGCGAACTCAGGGGGGTGCCCAGCTGGTGCGCCGTCTCCTTGGCCAGACCCACCCAGATGCGGTTCTGCTCGGCGGTGCGGGCCGTACGGAAGAGGTAGTAGCTCACCACCACCAGCACAAAGGCGATGAAGAAATAGAACAACGGCAGCCAGCGCAGCGAGCGCAGCAGGGGCGTGGAGCTGTAGTAGACATAAGCCGGATGGCCGTCGGGCAGCGTGATCTCTATCGGGTCGTTGCTGAATTCTTCGACATATTTCTTGCCTTGCACCTTAAGCCTGTCTTCGTCTATGTTACCGTAGGCCAGCACCGTTGTGCGGCTGCTGTCGACAATCACCACCGGCACCAGCACGGAGTTCTGCGTAATGTCCGCCAGGAAACTCATGGTGAAGCCGGCAAGCACCTCGCGCAGCTGCGTGTAGTATTCCGACTCTTTGTAGTAGAGCGTCATCTTCATTCCCCAGATGCGGTAGTTGAAGGGCGGGTTCTTCGTATATTCTTCCAGCAGCTCCCCCTCCAGTTTCTGCCCGGCAAGCTCCTGCGGCACAGTGATGATGCTGTCGCGGGCGCGGGTGATGATTATCGGTGTGTGGCTGCTGTCGACAATATAGTTGACATAGGCGAGGCTGAACTTGAGGTCGGTGCTCAGGTCGGGGTCGTTGAACGACTGCAGTATGTCGGTGTAGAGCCGCATCTTGCGGTGCTCGTCGAGGGTGGCCTGTTGGAAGAACTGCGCCGTCGCGGCAGCCATCTGGTTGCGCTGCCCAATGGCCGACGCCCATAGGCGCACCTTGGCCTCCTCGCTTTCGCGCACCTGCTGCGCCACACGCTGCACCTGCCACAACGCCAACAGTGCCAGCGCAATGGTCAGTGAGAGCACTATCAGTTTCAGCCTCTGTTTCATTCGCTTCTCATTGTTTTTGCAGGGCTCACCTTGCTGATATACGCCGCCGGCAGCAGCAGCGCGGCAACGCACACCGCCATCGTCCCCATGCTTACCGCCACATACACCCACGGGTCAATCTCCACCGGCACGTATGCCATCGAGTAGCTCTCGGGGTCGAGTGTCAGCAGGCGCCAGTGGTTCTGCGCCAGGCTCAGCGCCAGTGCCACACCGTCGCCTATGGCCACACCCGTGGCTATCAGCCCCGAGGCCTTAAGCATGAAGATACTGCGCACCTCGGCGTTGCTGGCCCCGAGGGCTTTCAGCAGTCCTATAGTGGTGCCCTTTTCGAATATCATTATCAGCAGTGCCGACACAATGGCCACCGCGCTCACCAGGCACATGATGGTCAGTATCAGCGCTATGTTGGCGTTCAGCAGGTCGAGCCACGAGAACAGCGCCGGGTGTTGCTCCACAATGGTGCGCAGCTGCAGGTCGTAGGGCAGCACATCGGCCACGCGGCGTGCCGTCGCCTGCAGCTCGTCGAAGTCGTCCACCAGCAGCTCGTAGCCGCCCACGAGGCTGTCGCCCCAGCCCTCGATGCGCTGCACCTGCCGCAGGTCGCCCACCACATAGAGCTCGTCCATCTCGGCGAGGTCGGTGTTGTAGATGCCGCAGACGGTGAAGGCCCGGGAACGATAGCTGTCGCCGCTCCAGAAATAGGTGCGCATCTTGTCGCCACCCTTCAACCCCAGCTTGCTCGATATGGTGCTGGATATCAGCACGTCATTCGTCTCCGACGGCAACCGCCCCTCCACCAGGCACGAGTGGTAGAAGCTCGTGTCGTATCCTTCGCCCATGCCGCGGAACATTATGCCGTAGATCTGCTCCTCGGTCTTCACCATGCCGCCCTTGGTGGCGAAGCACTGCACGTGGCGTACTCCCGGCACGCTGCGCATGGCCTCCAGCAGGGTGCTGTCCACCGCCACCGGCGTGTCGCTGTAGGCGTCGCTCGTCGTGAAGCTCGTCACCGTCAGGTGGCTGCCGAAGCCCGCCACCTTGCCGCTGATGTCGTCTTGGAAGCCGCGCAGTATGCTTACGGCCATCACCATCACCACCACGCCCAGCGCGATGCCTGTGACAGCAATAGCCGACAGGGGCCCCGAGAAGCCCCCGCCGGTACGCGGCATGAACCGTTTGGCTATAAACCGTTCAAACGACAATTAGAAAGCCGTTACGATGCCCATGAAGTCCTTGGCCTTCAGCGAGGCGCCGCCGATAAGGCCGCCGTCGATGTCGGGACAGGCGAAGAGCTCCTTGGCGTTGCCGGGTTTGCAGCTGCCGCCGTAGAGGATGCTTATCTCGTCGGCCACCTCCTTGCCGTACTTCTCCACCAGCAGCGAGCGTATGTAGGCGTGGATCTCCTGCGCCTGCTCCGGTGTGGCGGTCTTGCCGGTGCCGATGGCCCACACGGGCTCGTAGGCGATGACAATCTTCTTGATGTTCTCGGCGTCGAGGTGGAACAGGCCCTTTTCGACCTGGGTCTTCACCACGTCGAACTGGCGGTTGGCCTCACGCTCCTCGAGCACTTCGCCCACGCACACTATCGGTGTCAGGTTGTGCTCCAGCAGCTTGTCCACCTTGGCGGCGACGAGGGCGTCGGTCTCGCCGTAGTAGGCGCGGCGCTCCGAGTGACCCACGATGCAGTAGTCAATCTCGCAGCTCTCCAGCATGGCGGCGCTCACCTCGCCGGTATAGGCGCCCTTCTCCTGGTCGCTCACGTTCTGTGCGCCGACGGCGAAGTAGCTGTCGTTGGCATAGTCGCTGGCCATCTCGATATACGGGAACGGCGGGCAGACGATGACCTTCTCGTCGCGGGGCAGTTCAACCTTTTCCAGTTCGCTCATAAGCTCGTCGAGCAGCTCATCGGCCTCCGTGAAGGTGAGGTTCATCTTCCAGTTGCCGGCAACAATGTGTTTTCTCATAATCGTGTATTTTTTGTTTTTGTTAGACAATAAATGATATAATATCACTTAACGTAGGCGCCCCCTTTTTATTGTATGGCCATGTTATTTTTGTTTTTTCGGTGCCACCCATCCGTCTTTACAACGCAGTCTCACCGTACCCGCTCCGTCTGTTCACCGGTTGTTTACCGGTTGTTCTACGGTTTAAACCGTTAAACAGTCGTAGAACAACCGGTGAAGAGACGGAGCGGGTACGGTGCGGAGGCGGAGAGAAGTGTGAGAGGTTGTGGGGCGGCTGCGGGGTTGGAGAGGAGAGGGTGGGGTGGTTGTTGAAAGAAAAAGTTGATTTATAGAGTGTAATTCACTTTTTTTTGTTATTTTTGCATTTTCCACTTGACGGTGGGATGATAGGTACATTACTGAAAACTAACAAAATAGATAGAAATGAGAAAACTTGCAGTGGTGGCTTTCGGCGGCAATGCTCTGCTTCGCAGCGGCCAGAAGGGCACCTACCAGGAACAGATAGAGAATGTTGAAAACACGTGCGAGAGCCTCTGCGCGCTGCTGAAACGCGGCTACAATGTGGTCATCGGCCACGGCAACGGTCCGCAGGTGGGCAATGTGATGCTGCAGCACGAGGCTGGCAAGCTGGCTGGCGTCGAGGCTATGCCTATGGACTTCTGCGTCGCCGAGACGCAGGGCTCGATAGCCTACCTCATCGAGATGGGCTTGCGCAACGTGATGGCCCGCAACGACATACAGCGCGATGTCGTCACGCTGGTGACTCAGGTGGCCGTCAACAAGCTCGACCCGATGTTCCAGAACCCCACCAAGCCCGTGGGACCCTACTACACCAAGGAGCAGGCCGACGAGTTCGCCCGCGAGACGGGTGCCAAGTACAAGGAAGACCCCAAGGGTAACGGTTGGCGTAAGGTTGTTGCATCGCCCAAGCCTGTGCGCATCAACAATATCAAGATAGTGAAGCAACTGGCTACGGCAGGCCACATTGTGGTCACCGTTGGCGGCGGCGGCATCCCCGTGGTGGAGGAGAGCGACTACGTGCGCGGTGTCGAGGCTGTCATCGACAAGGACCTCGCCAGCGCTCTCTGCGCTGTTGAGATCGGTGCCGACGAGTTCTACATCCTCACCGACGTGCCCAAGGTGTACATCAACTTCCGCAAGGAGAACGAACAGGCACTCGACACCATCACCATCGCCCAGGCCAAGCAGTACCTCGAAGAGGGTCAGTTCGCCGAAGGCAGCATGGCCCCGAAGGTGCGCGCAGCCATCATGTTCGTCGAGCACGGCGGCAAGGAGTGCATCATCACCGAAGCCGGCCAGCTGGACAACCCCAACTGCGGAACGCGCATAGTGAAATAATTATCAATAACAAATAAAAACAAAAAATCATGGCTTACAATTTAAGAAACCGCAACTTTCTGAAGATCCTCGACTTCTCGCCGAAGGAGCTCAACTATCTGCTTGATCTGGCCCGCGACCTGAAACGCGCCAAATATGCTGGCACTGAGCAGCAGCATCTGAAGGGCAAGAACATCGCCCTTATCTTCGAGAAGACCTCGACCCGTACCCGCTGCGCCTTCGAGGTTGGCGCAAAGGACCAGGGTGCCCACGTAACCTATCTGGGTCCCACCGGCAGCCAGATTGGCATCAAAGAGAGCATGAAGGACACCGCCCGCGTGCTGGGTCGCATGTTCGACGGCATCGAGTACCGTGGCTTCGACCAGGCCACCGTCGAGGAGCTGGCTGAATACGCCGGCGTTCCCGTGTGGAACGGTCTCACCGCCGAGGCTCACCCTACTCAGATTCTTGCCGACTTCCTCACCATCCAGGAGCATACCGACAAGCCCCTGAACCAGGTGAAGTTCGCCTATATCGGCGATGCCCGCTACAACATGGGCAACAGTCTGATGGTCGGCGGTGTGAAGATGGGTATGGATATCCGCATCATCGCCCCCAAGAAACTTCAGCCCGCCAAGGAGCTGGTGAAGAAGTGCCAGGAGATCGCCAAGGAGACCGGCGCCAAGCTGACCGTCACCGACGACGTCGAGAAGGGCGTGAAGGGCCTCGACTTCATCTACACCGACATCTGGGTGTCGATGGGCGAACCCGACAGCGTGTGGAAAGAGCGCATCAAGATGCTGATGCCCTACCAGGTCAACGCTGCCCTGATGAAAAAGACCGGCAACCCGAAGTGCAAATTCATGCACTGCCTGCCCGCCTACCACAACCTGGAGACCAAGGCCGGCCGCGACGTGCACGAGAAATTCGGCCTGAACGGCATCGAGGTGACCGAGGAGGTCTTCGAGAGCGAGAACAGCATTGTCTTCGACGAGGCTGAGAACCGTATGCACACTATTAAAGCCGTCATGGTTGCTACATTGGGTGACTAATCATGTGGTTTACTAATCTGTTTACAGGTAGTGGAGTGGCCAGCACAGTGTTGATGCTGGCCATCTCCATCTTTGCAGGCTTGCTGTTGGGCAAGCTGAAGGTGAAGGGTATCACGCTGGGCATCACATGGGTGCTGTTCGTCGGCATTGCGCTGAGTGCCTTCGGCGTAAGCCTCAACCACGACATGCTGCATATCGTCAAGGAGTTCGGACTGATACTCTTCGTCACTGCAGTAGGCATGCAGGTGGGCCCCGGATTCTTCCGCAGCTTCAAGAAGGGAGGCTTGGCGATGAACGGAATGGCTCTGGTGAATGTGGCTCTCGGCGTGGTTATGACGGTGATTATAGCCAAGCTGGCCAACCAGGAGCTGACCGATATGGCCGGTGTATATACCGGCGCCATCACCAATACCCCCGGTCTCTCGGCAGCGCAGCAGGCTGTGAACGACCTCGGTATAGAGGGCGCTTCCGACCGATTGGCAGCAGGCTATGCTGTGGCCTATCCGCTGGCTGTGGTCGGCATGATTGTAACATGCATACTGCTTCGTCCGCTCTGCCGCATTGACCTGAAGAAAGAGCCCGCCACCGACGAATCGACGCCGGCAGCGGCAGCCAAGCAGGCTACACCGACATCGCAGCGCCACAAGATAAACCTTGTGCCGATCTTTGTTTTCATAGCCCTCGGTATCGTCATGGGCTCCATACCTATTCCTGTGGGTATGAAGGCGCCTGTCAAACTAGGCCTTGCCGGCGGCCCGCTGGTGGTATCGCTCATCGGTAGCTGGCTGGGAGTGAAGAAGGGGTGGTTCAATACCGAATTCACCGACAGCCACGGTGTGTGGATGCTGCGCGAAGTGGGTATTGCCCTTTTCTTGGCAGGTGTTGGCCTTGGAGCTGGCGGCAAGTTCGTAGAGACCGTGCAGGAGCACTATATGTGGGTGGTCTACGGTGTCATCATCACCATGGTGCCGCCGATACTTGTAGGACTGTTCGGCCGTCTGGTGCTGAAGATGAACTACTATACCCTCATGGGCTTCATAGGCGGCAGCCATACCGACCCGCCGACGCTGGCTTTCGCCAACACTGTGGCTCCCGAGGGTTGCAAGTTGCCCAACACCGGCTATGCGACGGTGTATCCTCTGACGATGTTCCTCCGTATTTTTACGGCACAACTATTGGTACTGATAGCATGAAGAAAGTGATTATAATGGCAGCGGCGCTGATGGCGTCGCTGCCATTTGTCTGTGCACAGGACAGCATAAGGATTAAGCCTTACGGCTTTGTGCGTAACTACCTTACGTTCGACTCGCGCAAGACTTACACCGTCGTTGGCGGGGAGTACAACATGATACCGTTCGACATAGACACTGTCGACGGTGTGGACCTCAACGACGTGCCGTCGATGCAGTTGCAGGCGCTGACGTCGCGCTTCGGTGTTGATATCATAGGCCCGAAACTGGGCCGCTGGAGTAGCAGCGGGAAGCTGGAGGGTGACTTTGGCGGCTTCGGCAACAACAACACGGTGCTGCGCCTGCGTCTGGCATATGTCAGGCTTACGTGTGGCGGCAGTGAGCTGGTGGTGGGACAAGATTGGCATCCGTTGAGCGGCAGCATCATGCCCGAGGTGCTGGGGATGGCCGCCGGAGCGCCGTTCCGTCCGCACAGCCGTACACCGCAGGTGCGCGCCACGCATTACTGGGGCTCACTGGGCTTCAGCGCCGCATTACTGTGGCAGTTGCAATATATGAACAACGGTCCCAAGGATGCTGGAGACCCGACGAGTACAGCCAGCATAGGCTTCGCCAATAACGCGCTGTGGCCTGAAGCTTTCCTCGGCGCCAACCTCAAGGCGGGGATACTGTATATGCAACTCGGTGTCGACGCCCAGCTGCTGCGTCCGCGGACACATGCTGTGGTGGGTGGAGAGACCAGGAAGGTCGACGAGACGGTGGCTTCGCTGACGCCGACCATCTATTTCCAGATGGCCGAAGACCTGTGGAGCATTCGCATCCGCACACTACTGGCGCAGAACACAAGCCACCTCAACCAGTTGGTAGGGTATGCTGTCACGGGCGTCAACGAAGACGGCTCGTGGAACTACAGCCCCATGCAGGCCTCCATCAGCTATCTGAACATAGCTTATGGCAAGAAGGTGCGCTGCAACCTATTCCTGGGCTACATGAAGAACCTTGGGGCAGGGGAGAGTCTTTATGACTTCGGCGGTGGAACGTACCGTATCTATATGAAAGGCGGCGAAGAGTTCACACACCTCAACAGCGTGTGGCGTGTTGCGCCGAGCATAAGCTACAACGTAAAGGCGTTCAACATAGGGCTCGAATACGAGGTGACAGCATGTACATATGGCGACCTGGGCGAGAGAGGGCAGATTCTGCTTAACGACCGTCTGCGAAATGTCGTAGACCACCGCATCTGCGCTATGATGAAATACAACTTCTGAATACAAAGAGCCCCGCTGATTGGCGGGGCTATTTTTTATACCATCTGTTCGATGTTACAGACGAGCGATACCTATACCATCTGTTCGATGTTCCAGACGAAGGCCCGTATACCGACCTCCTCGTTTCGCTTGTCGAGCTTGCGGACGGAGAGTAGCAACTCTTCGACTTTCTCGTCGGGGACGACGGTCAGTATGGCGTTGTTCATCTCGGGCCAGGTGTGAGTGCCGCGGTGCGGGTCGCCGCCGACGTTTCCGCGCCCCTGCACGTTTTCCCACTGCGTGAAGCCTCGGATGCCGAGCGTGTCGAGCATATACTCGACGCGCTCGTTGTTGGCCTGGTTGTATACTATCATTACGGATTTCATAACTGTCAGTTTTCTATTAGTTCTTTTCGTTCTGATTGAGATCGATATTCATGAATACGAATTTGCGGCGTTCTTTCTCCTTCTTCTCTATGTCGCCCTTTCGGTTGAAGATGCCGTAGAGCACAGGCACCACTATCAGCGTGACGAAGGTGGAGACCGTGAGACCTCCGATGACGACCAGTCCCATTGTGGTCCACATTTCGGAGCCTTCCGAGTTGGAGGTGGCCATAGGTATCATGCCGAGGATGGTGGTGAAGGCCGTCATCAGCACGGGGCGCAGGCGGCTCTGGCCGCTCATCGCGATAGCCTCGTTGAGGGCTACACCGCGCTCACGCATCAGGTTGATGTAGTCAACAAGCACGATACCGTTCTTCACCACGATGCCGATAAGGAGCACTAGGCCGAGGAGGCCTATCATGTCGATGTTGTTGCCTGTGAAGAACATCATCAGTACCACGCCGCTGATGGCGAATGGTATTGAGAACATGATGATGAAGGGCTTGCTGAATGACTCGAACTGCGAGGCCATAACGATGTAAACGAGCATGATGATGAGCAAGCCTAGCATAAGCATATCGCGTGTGGAGTCCTGCTGGTCTTTGTAGTTACCAGCCAATGCGATATGTATTTCCTGCGGTACCTCCATCTGGTCAATCTCTTTCTGCACGCTTTGGGCCAGTTCCTGCAGCGAAGTGTTAAAGGGCATCACCGTCAGTGTCAGGTAGCGCTGGCGGTTCTTGCGCTCGATAGTGGGCGGGCACCAGTACTCCTCCACCTTGGCGAGTTCCTCAAGCTTGATTATCTTACCCGTCGGGGTGGGGATTGAGAGCTGTTCGATGTCGGTGATGCTGGAGCGGTATTCCTCGCGCAGGCGCACCACAATGTTGTACTCCTCGCCGTCCTCCTTCAGGAAGCCGGCGGCCATTCCGTTTACACGGTTGCGGACATACATTGCCACCGTCGAGCCGTTGAGACCGTGGAGGGCCAGCTTCTGCTTGTCGAAGGTTATCTTCAACTCCGGACGGTCCTCATCGCGACTCACCTTGGTGTCACGTGCACCCGGCACGTTCTGCTCCACGCGCTTCTTGAGCTCTTGGGTGAACTGGGTCGTCTGGTCGAAGTCGTAGCCGTATATCTCCACCTGCAGGCTGTTGTTGCTTCCGCCGCCCATCATGCCGCCCTGGTTGACCTGGAATGTCACTATCTCCGGGTACTCGGCAAAGCAGCGGCGCAGCTTCTCCTGCATCTGGAAGATGCTCTCTTCGCGCACATACTTCTTGGTGCAGCGCACCGTCATCGATATCTTGTTATTGGTGGTGCTGTTGAAGAGCGCTGCAAAGCCTGCGTCGTCGTTCGATCCTGCCGAGGTGGAGACCACCAGCACTTCGTCGCCGAGGATGCTGTAGATATCCTCCTCCATGTGGCGGGCGGTCTTGAGTGTCTCCTCGATGCGGGTGCCGCGTTGCAGTTCGGCGCTGATGCTTATCTGGCCGTTGTCCTGTTCTTTCATGAAGTCCATACCTATCTTGCCGCTAATGACGGGCATCAGGGTGACAATGAAGAACGCCAGTGCAATGAGCAGCGTGACGCGTTTGTGCCCCAGACACCAGCGCAGCAGGTTGGCGTATGCGGCGTCAATGGCGTTGAAGGCACGTATGACGGTGCGGTTGTAGAGGTTGTGCTCTTTCTTGCGGTTGTATTCCTCTTCGTCCTCTTTCTTGAAGAAGAAGGGGCGCTCCCTGAGCAGCTTGCTGCTGAGCATGGGGATGAGGGTGATGGCCGCCGACGTGGATACGCACACCACGATGGTGACAATCCAGCCCAGCTCTTTCATGAAGATGCCCATCATGCCGGGCAGCATGGTGAGCGGCACGAACACCGCCACAAGCACCAGCGTGGTGGCAATGACTGACGTCCACACCTCGTTGGTGGCGCAGATGGCCGCCTCGCGCGGGTTCTCGCCGCGGTCGATATGTTTGGATATATTCTCAAGTACCACGATGGCGTCGTCGACAACCATACCGATGGCCACCGTGAGCGATGCCAGCGATATGATATTCAGCGAGCTGTCGGCAAGCAGCAGGTAGATGAACGAGGTGACGAGCGATATGGGTATCGTCAGCGCGATAATCACCGTCGAGCGCCAGTTGCCGAGGAACACGAGCACCACCAGCACAACAAACAGCAGTGCGAAGAAGATACTCTCCGTGAGGCCGTTGATGGCGTTGATGATTTCCTCCGAACCGTCGCGGATAAGGGTGAACTCGATGTCGGGAGGCAGTGTCTTCTGTATCTGCTCCATCTCGGCTTTCACCTGACGGGCAATAGCCACTGTGTTGGCGCCGGTCTGCTTCGAGATGATGATGCGCGCACCGTCATGTCCGTTGATTTTCTCGTCGAGCGAGAGGTCCTTGATGGTATCGCGCACAGTGGCGAGGTCGCGCACAAAGACCTGCTTGCCGGTCATCGTGGTTGTCACCGCTATGTCGGCAATCTCCGAGCTCTCCACATACTCGCCCTTGACGCGCATCTGGTACTGCTCCTTGCCCATCTTTACAGTGCCGCTGGCCAGGTCGAGGTTGTTGGCGCTGATGGCGTTGCCCACCTGCTCCAGGCTGAGGCCGTAGGCGTCCAGCTGCTTCGGGTCGAGGTCTATGTATACGTAGCGTTGCGGGGCGCCGCTGACGGTGATGTTGCCGATGCCGTCTATGCGGTTAAGCTCGTTGACTACGTTGTCCTCCAGTATGCGGTCCAAGCCCGAATAGCTCTCTTTGGCTGTGAATCCGTATACCATGATAGGCATTGCCGATGAGTTCAGCTTCAGTATCATCGGGCGGCTCACACCGTCGGGCAGGTTGTCGAACAGCAGGTCGACGTATGAGCGTATGTCGTTCAGGGCTTCGTCGATGTCTGATCCCCACTCGAACTCGAGGGTTACCACGGAGATGTTGTCGCGCGAGTTGGACGTGATGTTCTTAAGTCCGTCCACCGAGTTGAGTGAGTTCTCGACTATCTTGGTGATGTTGGTCTCGATGTCGCTGGCGTTGGCGCCTGCGTAGGTGGTCATCACGGTGACGTAGGGCGGGTCCATCTCGGGCATCTGGTCGATGGGCAGACGCGAGAGGGAGAACAGGCCCAGCACGATGACGGCCACGAATATCAAGCCCGTGGTGATGGGCTTGTTGATTGCTGTCTTGTAAATAGCCATTTCCTTAGCTTATTTCAATTCTCAATTCTCAATTCTCAATTCTCAACTATCTCCAGTTTGTCACCGTCAACTAAACGTGCCTGTCCGGTCACCACCAGCTGGTCGCCGGCCTTCATGGCGCTCTCCTCTATGGGCAGCACCTCGATGCGGTCGTCGAAACGCTGGCCCAGTGTAACGGCCACGCGGCGGGCCGTACCGCCGTCGGCACTTTGTGCGTCGTTCGCTCCACTGCGGTCGCGGTCGACCACGAACACGTAGCGGTCGTTCGAGCCCGTGAGCTTGAGAACGCTCTGGTAGGGCACCACGATGGCGTCCACCTCGCCCACAGCCAGACGGGTGCGCACATACATGCCGGGCCGTATCTTCTCGCTGTTGTTGGGTATGTTAAGCTTGGCCTGGAAGGTGTGGCTCTGCGGGTCCACCGTCGGGTAGACAATCTCTATCGTGGCGGGGAACACCTCGCCCGGATAGATGTCGCTCTCTACCTCCACTTTCATGCCCTGCTTCACCTTCGGGAAGTAGGTCTCCGGTATGTTGATGATGGCCTTCAAACGGTTGATCTGCGTCAGCGTCAGTATCGGCGCTCCGGTGTACATCTCGCCGTCCTCGAAGTTCTTGGCGCTGATGACGCCTGCAAACTGGGCCTTCACAAAGGTGTTCTCGTTCTGGAAGCGCTCGGCCTCCACCAGCTGGTCGTATCCGGCCTTGGTCTGGTCGTAGACCTGCTCGCTCACCGAGCCGCTGGCCTTCAGGGCCGTCACGCGGTCGAGCTCGGTCTTCGTGCTGGCCAGGTTGATGCGTGTGGTGTTGAGCTGTGTCTGGTCCATGCGCACCAGCATCGCGCCCTTCTGCACGCGTGAGCCCACCTCGACGTATATGTGCTCGATGTGGCCGGTGATGCTGGGCGAGATGTTCATGGTCTCGTAGCCCTCCAGCGTGGAGCTCAGCTCCAGCGTCTTGGATATGCGCTCGCTCTCCAGCGTGAGCACCTTCACCTTCTCGGCCTCTTTCTTCGTTGTCGTCGCGGCCTTCTCGCCGCCCTTGCCGCCGCAGGCCACGAGGCTCGCGACAGCCGCCATAATCATTACTGTACGGAATGTCTTATTCATAATGCTATCAATTATTCAACAGGTTTTCAAGTGAAAGCTGTGCGTTCACCACGTTCATCACCGCCTGGATGTAGTTGCTCTGTGCCGTGATGATGTCGGTGCTGGCGGTGGTCACCTCCAGGCTGCTGGCGTGGCCGTAGCGGTACTTCTCGGTCACGTTGTTGAAGACGCGCTGCGACAGCTCCAGGCTGCGCTTCTGTATGTCGTAGCTCTCCAGCGCCGACGCCAGGTCGTAGCGCAACTGGGCATACTGCACGCGCAGGCCGTCCTCGGCCTGGCGGCGGCTGTTGACGCTCTCCTGGTAGGCAAGCTTGGCGCTCTTCACGCCAGCCACGCGGGTGCCTGTGGTTAGCAGCGGCACGCTGATGTTGGCGCCAACCATGTTGGGCGGCGTCATGTTCATGCCTTCCTCGCCGAAGTAGACCTTCTTGCTGTACTGGTAGTAGGCCGACAGGGTGGGGGAGAAGTCCATCCACGCCAAGGATACCTGCTTCTTGGCCAGCTTCTCGCTCTGCTCAAGCAGCTGGTAGTTGTAGTTGCGCGTGATGTCGAACTCGCGCCCCGTGAGCGCGGCGGCCTGGTCGATGTCCAGCACCTCGTCCATCGTGGTGCTCAGCTCCAGCTGCGACTCGACGTCGGCGCCCAGCTGCAGCAGCAGTGTGCCGCGAAGGGCCTGTATCGAGCGGCGCGTGGCGTTGACGGTGCTGCGCAGCGAGGCCACCTGCACCATGAGTTTGTCGGCGTCCACCTGCTCGGCGGCACCCACGTCGACGGCGCTCTGGCTCGTCGCCGCAAGACGTTCAAGGTTGGCCACGCTCGAATCGAGCAGCTCGGCAGTCTGCTGCATCACCAGCAGCGACACATAGACGTTGCGCACGCTGCTGCGCGTCTGTTGCTCGGTCTGCTGGCGCGTGATGTCGGCCATCTCGAGGGCTATGTCCTTCATCATGGTGCCCACCACCATGGCGCCGTTCAGGGCCACCGAGGCAGTGACGCTGAAGGTGCCGTTAGGGTCCATAGGTATTTTAATGTTCATCGCGCCGCTGCCCATCTTCATCTCATAGCCCAGCATGTTCTGGTAGTCGAAGCCTGCCTTCACACTCGGCAGCATCGAGCTCAGCGTCTTCCATTTGTCGGCTTCGGCCTTCTTCACTTCGAGGCTCGCGTTCTGCATCGCCGCGTTGTGCTCCACGGCGTAGCGCTGCGCCTCCTCCAGGCTCAGCCGCATCGTCGACTGCGCTGTGGCGGCGAAAGCGGCGCACAGGCAGGCGGCTGTCAATAACAATCTACGGTAATTCACGTTCATCTACGGTAATTCGCGTTAAAAAAACTATTTGCTTTTTCTCTCGGGGACAGGCTGCAGCGTGGCTATCTGCACCTTCATCTTCACTCCCGGGGCGGCCTCCACCACGGCATAGGCGCCGTCGCGGCTCACGAACTTCACGTGGATGCCGCCGGCGGTCATCAGCTCGTCGCCGGCCTTCAGGCTGTCGCGGTAAGCGGCCTCTTTCTTGGTCTTGTCGCTCTGCGGCTTGATGAGGAAGAAATAGAACACGGCAATCATCGCCACCACCATGATGGCTGTCTTCCAGCCGTTTGCAATGTCTAATAATACCATATCTTTACTGTTTTTTTGTTTTCTTGAATTATCTTTAACGTCCATCCCGCAATATTATTGTATAGAAATATAAAAAAAACGTATTTTCTTCGCCCCCTCTTCGCCCCCTCCCCGTCATTTCTACGGTTGTTCTACGACTGTTTGACGGTTTAAACCGTTAAACAACCGGTGAACAACCGTAGAACAGTCGGAGCGGGTACGGAGAGGCACCGAGGCTCTACCTGCACTCCAGTGTTTTATTTTGAACGCGAATTACCATAAATGACCAAGCCCCCCTTCCCACTCCTGCCATCTCCATTTTGGACGGCCTTTAGACCGAGATGGTATGAATATTATAGATTGATGCAAAATTACGTTATGATTATCAATATATTGACGAAACAATTTGGTCATATAAAGAATAATGTGTATATTTGCAATCAAAATCTAACCATCAAAAAATATAATTATGAAAAAGACACTATTACTTGTATTGTTTTTTATGTCGGTTTCAATACCGATGTCGGGACAGTTGGCCATAAGCCTACAGGCAACGGAAAGCACAGGGGAATATGGCAGCAATACCATTACTCGTTGCTACGACAGAGACCACGATATAACAGCTTATTCATTAAATGGGAAAACATATATCGACTTTGTGGAGATATCGACGCATGATGTGTACAACAGGGAGCTTGCTCCGGGCATTGAAATATATGATATGTTCGTTCAATGTCGCAACCACTAGCGTGCCAGATCCGGACACGCTTGGTCTTAATCCATACTCGTTTAATATTGAATGTGAAAACCAATAAATGGTAATATAATATGAAAAAAACAATTATACTCTTTTTGGCATTTAATATCTTCTCAAGCGTAGTGTATGCGATGGGTGATACTGTGCGTTATGGTGATTCGTGCTATCTGTTCAATCCAATCAATACTGCTGATTGTCAGGTGTCTCGACAAAGTTTTCTGAATTATAACCCTTGCGCTTATTATCGACACGGCTGTTTTATGAGAGGTTATGAGTATATTCTGCCAACAGAGACAACTGTTTACGGAGTGGCGGCAACATTATTCAGAATTGATGAAAATGACATCGATTCTGCTGGTTATACAATGTTGCTATACACAATTGTGAATGACAAAGACTTGGTTTGCATAGACAGCATCACAAGTTATTCGAGGGCGACCTATTATATGTATTCGGCAATGGAAGGGGGAGAAATAATCAATTCGGCAGCACCCTGCTATGAATATTTCTTTTCCACTCCACATGTCTTGAGTGGAGCTGTTTATTTGGGTGCAAGATGGGTTGGCAATAACGATAATTGTGTTACTGACCCACGGTGTTCTGCCATTGACAGGAACCACAATCAACACTGGATCAATTTCTTTGGCGATAATACCCCACCCCAATATAACAGTGGCTTGTCAGCTTACTGGGGAGGATATTTCCCTATCATCCAGCCGGAGCGGATAGGGTGCGGGGCGGCGGTGGCCGAGGTGAACGAGAGAGGCGAGGACTACGCTGTGCTGGCGTGGGATATGGATGGCGACAGTTGCCAGTTGTCTGTGGTGCCATACAATCAGCCTGTCGACTCGGCGGCGGTGGTCGACCTCACCGACAACAACTACACTGCCACAGGCCTCAGCACAGGCATCTATTATGTCGCACGGCTGCGGACGCAGTGCCACCACCGCTGCCACATACACGCCGACACGGTGGTGTGGAGCGATTGGGGCGCTCCGACGCTGTTCTATGTGGGCGAACATGAGCCCGACACTGGCGGTGTGGGTATACGTCATATGGAATATTCGCCCGAGGTGAGCCTGACGCCGAACCCCGCGCACGGGAGCGCCACGGTGCAGTGTGAGGAGGGTATCAGGAGCGTGGAGCTGCTGACGGTGAAAGGTGAGAGAATACAGTGCTATGATATGGCTGGCGAAAAGACATGCACGCTTGACCTCGGAGGTCTTGCCAAGGGTCTGTATATTGTGCAAATCACAACGGCACAGGGCACAGCGGCGAGGAAGCTGGCTGTTGAGTAAGCCGGCAGGTGTTAAAGTATGGTTAAAAAACGATTTTCCGCTCAAAAGGCCTTATATTATATGCACCCACTTCCTGAAACAGGAGGTGGGTGTGTTCTTTGACATGTTGTTTTTTTCTTTGGGATTGAAAAAAAGTTTGTATCTTTGCAGTCCAAAACCTACGTAGAGAATGAACAAAGTGAAAGTGGGCGTAGCGCAGATGAGCTGCGTCGAGGATAAGGCGCAAAACATTGAGCGCTACACAGAAAAGGTGCGCGAGCTGGCCGCAGGTGGCGCACAGATTATATGCTTGCAGGAGCTGTTCGCGTCGCTCTATTTCTGCGACGAGGAGCGCTACGAGAACTTCAAACTGGCGGAACCCATACCCGAAGGGCCCACGACCCAGCACTTCATGGCGCTGGCCAAGGAGCTGGGCGTAGTGCTGATATGCTCGATGTTCGAGAAACGCGCCGAGGGCTTGTACCACAACACGACGGCGGTGATCGACGCCGACGGCAGCTACCTGGGCAAGTACCGCAAGATGCACATTCCGGATGACCCGGGTTACTATGAGAAGTTCTACTTCACGCCGGGCGACTTGGGCTACAAGGTGTTCAAGACCAAGTTCGCCACCGTGGGCGTGCTGATATGCTGGGACCAGTGGTACCCGGAGGCAAGCCGCATCACGGCGCTCAAGGGCGCACAGATATTGTTCTACCCCACGGCCATCGGCTGGGATGTGCGGCAGAAGGAGAAGGACAACCGCGAGCAGTATGCCGCCTGGCAGACCATCCAGCGCAGCCACGCTGTGGCCAACGGGGTGCCGGTGGTCAGCGTGAACCGCACTGGATTGGAGGGCGGTATGCAGTTCTGGGGCGGCTCGTTTGTGACCAACGCCTTCGGGCGCGTGCTCTGGCAGGCACCGCACTACGATGAAGCGCTGCACATCCAGACGCTCGATCTGGACGAGACCGACCACTACCGCCGCCACTGGCCCTACCTGCGCGACCGCCGCATTGACAGCTACGGTGACATAACCAAAAGATACATTGACTGATGACTCCAAAGGAACAAGGCTACTATATGCCCGCCGAGTGGGCAAAGCATGAGGCCACGTGGCTCACGTACCCGAAGAACCCTGACTCGTGGCCGGGAAAGATTGAGACCATATACCCGTCGTACCACCTCTTTGTGAAGACCCTCGCCGAGGGCGAGCAGGTGCACATCAACGTGGACGACGAGCAGATGCTGGCGCATGTGCACCGCGAACTTGAGGCTATAGGCACCAATATGGGCAACATCTGCCTGCATGTGATACCGAGCAACGACGCCTGGTGCCGTGACCATGGCCCGGCGTTCCTGCTCAACCGCAATATGGCGGACCACGACCGGCAGGGAGTGAACTGCCATGTTGCGAAGCGCGCCATTGTCAACTGGAACCACAACGCATGGGGCGGCAAGTACCCCTACGAGCTCGACACGCAGGTGCCGGTGCGCATCCACGACCTGATGCCCGAGACGGTGCTCTTCGAGCCCGGCATAGTGATGGAAGGCGGCTCGATAGACGTCAACGGTTGCGGCGACCTGCTCACCACCACCTCATGCCTGCTCAACCCCAACCGTAATCCGCAGCTCAACCAGGACCAGATCGAAGGTTACCTGCGCGACTACTACGGCGTGGACAATATTATATGGCTCGGCGACGGCATCGTGGGCGACGACACCGACGGCCATGTCGACGACCTGAGCCGCTTTGTGAGCGAGGACACTATCATCACTGCGGTGGAAGAGGATATGTGGGACGAGAACTACGAGCCGCTGCAGAAGAACCTCAAGATGCTGAACCGTTGCCGTCTGGCCAACGGCAAGCAACCCACAATCGTGGAGCTGCCGATGCCAGATGTGGTCTTCTACGACGGCCAGCGCCTGCCGGCTTCGTACGCCAACTTCTATATTGCCAACGGCAAGGTGATATTCCCCACCTACCGCTGCCTGACGGACAATGAGGCAGCCTACATACTGGAGGCCTGCTTCCCCGACCGCGAGGTGATAGGCATAGATTCTACCGACATCATATGGGGCTTGGGGTCCTTCCACTGCCTCAGCCAGCAAATGCCAGCTGCCAGTTAAGAGTTAAAAGTTAAGAGTTAAGCGTTATGTCTATCAAGTCTATTCTATCTATTGTTTCTATTATCTCTATCGTCACTGTAGCTAGCGCGCAGAAGCCTTTTATCCCAGACACCATAACAGCGGGGCAGGCGAGGGTGGACGAGGTGATGAAGCTTATCGACGGCAACTACACCGAAGGGCCGGATATGGACAAGATGAGCACCGAGGCCATCAACGCGATGCTCAAGGCTCTCGACCCCCACAGCGTCTATATCGCCGCCAAGGACGTCGAGCGCGCCAACGAGGGGCTGCAGGGCAACTTCGAAGGGGTTGGCATATCGTTCCAGATAGTCAGCGACACCATTGTGGTGCAGTCGGTTATCGAGGGCGGTCCCAGCGAGAAGGTGGGCGTGATGGTGGGTGACAAGCTGCTGCGTATTGACGGCGAAGCGGCCACTGGCGACACCATCAACAACAACTTCGTCTTTAAGCGCTTGCGCGGCAAGAAAGGCACCGAAGTGGTGATAGACATATTGCGCTCGGGTACCGAGTACACGTTCCATATTATACGCGACAAGGTGCCCATCTACTCGATAGACACCTACTTCATGGCTGACGACAGCGTTGGCTACATACGCCTCACGCGTTTTGCCCGCACGTCGGTGGATGAGTTCCGCAAAGCTCTTAAGGAATTGAAGAGGCAGGGTATGACGGCTTTGATGCTCGACCTGCGTGGCAATACCGGCGGCTTTCTGGATATCGCCAACGGCATGGCCAACGAGTTCCTTGAGCGTGGGCAGCTGATAGTGTATACACAAGGCCGCAAGTCACCCCGCCACAACTTTACCGCCAACGGTCGCGGCAACTGGCGTGAGGGGCGTCTTGTGGTGATGATTGACGAAGGTTCAGCCAGCGCCAGCGAGATTGTCAGCGGTGCTGTGCAGGATTGGGACCGCGGTACTTTGGTGGGGCGCCGCTCATACGGCAAGGGATTGGTGCAGCGCATGTTCCCCTTGCAGGACGGCGGACAGATACGCCTCACAACGGCGCGCTATTACACACCTTCGGGACGTTGTATCCAGCGCCCCTATGACGAAGGGACGGATGCCTACCGGCAGGATGTCAACGAACGCTACCGTCACGGTGAGCTCGTCAATGCCGACTCCATACATTTCGCCGACAGCCTCAAATACACTACGGCGCACGGCCGTACCGTATACGGTGGGGGCGGTGTGATGCCAGACATCTTTGTGCCCATGGACACAATGAGGCTCAGCGACTTCTACATTTCGCTGCGAGGAAAAGGTATTCTCAACACGTTCCCCATGCAGTGGGCCGACCAGCATCGCCGAGATCCGAAGGTTAAGGACTTCGACACCTACCTGGCCAACTACGACTCATTCGGCCTCGACAGCATATTGGAGGCAGTAGCTGTGGAGAAAGGTGTGGTGCGTGATGCGGAGAAAGAGGCTGCCGAGCCGAAACGCACGGCACACAGTGACCGCTACATGCGGCTCATGCTCAAAGCACAAATAGCCCGTAACCTCTTCGGCATCGAGTATTACTACAAGGTGATGAAAGAGGTCGACGATGGCTATCAGCGTGCACTGGAAGCTATCAGAAAAGGCTGACGCCCTTAGAGTGTAATCTTCTCAATCTTGGCTCTTGCCTCGAGAACGGCTTTGTAGTCGTTCATGGCGCGCAGCTGCAGGTCGTAGATGCTGCGGGGGCAGTCGGGTGTGAAGGTCAGCTTGCCGCCGTCCCACAGTTTAAGCACCGCCTCAAGGTTCTCCTTGCGGTTCAGCAGATGATAGTATTCGGCTTTCATTCTGTCCTTGTAGTCGCTCGAAAGCATCAGCGAGGTGATGGTCTGTAAGTCCATGATATTTATTGTTAAAGGTTGTTATAAACGTTATTTGATAAGGTCTTTGGCCATATTTAGGGCTTTATCGAGGCCGTCTGGATTCTTGCCGCCTGCAGTGGCAAAGAACGGCTGTCCGCCGCCGCCGCCCTGTATCTCCTTGCCGAGTGTGCGCACCATCTGGCCGGCGTTGAGGCCTGCGGCGATGCGGTTGTCGCCAAGTACAATGAGGAGAGCAGGCTTGCCGGCGGTGACGCTGCCCAGCACCACTGCCATATCGGGGTTCTCGTTGCGGAGCGCTATAAGGGCATCTTTGAGCGTAGTGACGTCACTGTCCATACGCTCCACGAGAATGGGTGAGGAGTGAAGCTTTTCGGCGACAGCACGTGCCACACCGGCGGCTTTCTCTTTCTGTAGCTGCTCCACGGTGGCCTTAAGGGATGTGTTGTCCTCCTGCAGTTTGGCGATGGAGGCTCCAAGGTCTTTGGTGCCCTTGAACATTTCGGTGAGAGCCATTATCTGTTCCTGCTGCTCGTCGGCATATCGCTCTGCAGCGGCTGCCGTCACGGCTTCTATGCGGCGCATGCCGGCGGCAATGGCGCCTTCGCTGACAATGCGGAAGCTACCGATCATGCCGGTGTTCTGCACATGCGTACCGCCGCAGAACTCAATGCTGGGGCCGTACTTCACCACGCGCACCTTGTCGCCGTATTTCTCGCCGAAGAGGGCCATTGCGCCTAGCTTCTGCGCTTCAGCGATGGGCATTGCGCGGTGCTCCTCCAGAGGCAGGCACTGGCGTATCATAATATTCACACGGCGCTCCACGTCGCGTATCTCCTCATGCGACAACTTCGCAAAGTGGCTGAAGTCGAAGCGCAGGCGCTGCGGGTCCACGCTCGAGCCTTTTTGCTCCACATGGTCGCCGAGCACCTGGCGCAGAGCGTGGTGCATAAGGTGGGTGGCCGAGTGGTTGCAGGCTGTAGCCTGGCGCTTGTCGGCATCCACACTGGCGTGGAAGGTGGCCGTAAGGTCTTCAGGCAGTTCGTCGACGATATGCACGATAAGGCCGTTTTCCTTCTTTGTGTTCTTGATTTCAAGATTACCCAATTTGCCGGTGTCGCCTGCCTGGCCGCCGCTCTCGCCGTAGAAGGGGGTGCGGTCGAACACCAGCTGGTAGAACTCTTTATCTTTGGCTTTCACTCTACGGTAGCGGGCAATGCGCACATCAGCCTCAAGGAGGTCGTAGCCGACGAATTCCTCCTCCACACCCGGAAGCAGCTCCTGCCAGTCGTCGCTCTCCACCTTTGCGGCACCACGGCTGCGCTCTTTCTGCTCGGCGAGACCGCGGTTGAAGCCCTCCATGTCGACACTGATGCCTTTCTCCGAGGCTATCAGCTGGGTGAGGTCTATGGGGAAGCCATATGTGTCGAACAGCTCGAATGCAAAGGCGCCGTCGACAACCTTGTCCTTGCACTTGGCGGCGTAGTCCTCGAAGCGCTTGATGCCGCCTGCGAGGGTGCGCAGGAATGCCTGTTCCTCTTCGAGGATGATGCGCTGTATCAGCTCCTGCTGCTTCTTGAGCTCGGGGAACTGATGTCCCATCTGGCCCACGAGAGTGGGGACAAGGCTATTGATGAAAGGCTCGGTGAAGCCGAGGAAGGTATAGCCGTAACGCACTGCGCGGCGCAGGATACGGCGTATCACATATCCGGCCTTCACGTTGCTGGGCAACTGGCCGTCGGCTATGCTGAAGCTCACGGCGCGCAGGTGGTCGGCACAGACGCGCATGGCGATGTCGGCCTCCTCGTTCTCGCCGTAGCGCTTGCCGCACTTGGCGGCAATCTCCTGAATGAGGGGCTGGAACACGTCGGTGTCGTAGTTGGAGCGCTTGCCCTGCATCACCATGCAGAGGCGCTCGAAGCCCATGCCGGTGTCGATGTGCTTGGCCTTCAGCGGCTCCAGGCTGCCGTCGGCCTTGCGGTTGAACTGCATGAACACCAGGTTCCATATCTCTATCACCTGCGGGTTGTCCTTGTTCACCAAGTCCTTGCCCGGCACCTTGGCCTTCTCCTCGTCGGGACGTATGTCCACGTGTATCTCCGAGCAGGGGCCGCAGGGGCCTTGGTCGCCCATCTCCCAGAAGTTATCCTTCTTGGAGCCGCGCAGAATGCGGTCCTCGCTGATGTGCTCCTTCCAGTAGTTGTAGGCCTCCATGTCCATCTCCAGACCCTCCTTCTCGTCGCCGCCGAAGACGGTGACGTAGAGCCAGTCCTTGTTTATCTTCATCACCTCGGTCAGAAACTCCCAGCCGTAGGCGATGGCCTCCTTCTTGAAATAGTCGCCGAAGCTCCAGTTGCCCAGCATCTCGAACATCGTGTGGTGGTAGGTGTCGTGTCCCACCTCCTCCAGGTCATTGTGCTTGCCGCTGACGCGCAGGCACTTCTGGCTGTCGGTGGCGCGTGGCCACTGGCGTTGCTGGTTGCCAAGGAAAATATCCTTGAACTGGTTCATGCCGGCGTTGGTGAACATCAGCGTCGGGTCGTTCTTGATGACCATCGGTGCACTCGGCACCACATGGTGGTCCTTGCTCTCAAAATAGTCTAAAAAGGCTTTGCGTATTTCGTTGCTTGTCATATCGTTTGTTAGAATTCGTCACGTTCAACCATAAGTATGCCGTTCTGCGGCACGATAAAGTATTTCTTGCCGTCGTACTTGAGCTCTACGGCATTCTTGAGCATGAAGATGGCCATATCACCCGGCCGCACCTGCAGCGGCAGGTACTTCGGCTCTCCGTCCGACGGCTTCCAGCTCTCGTCGCCGTCGGTGGAGGGTAGGGGATAGCCGGGACCGCACTTCACGATGTAGCCCGTCTGTATCTCCTCCTTCTCCTGATAACCCGCTGGCAGCAACAAGCCACCCTTCGTCTTGTGTGTCGCCACAGCGGGCTCCACCAGCACGCGGTCGCCAATCACTATCAGCTTGTCTATGTTTGCGTTCTGCATTTTACTATTGTATCTATCAGTTTGCAAAGATACGAAAATAATTGATAATCGGAAAACGAAAGTTGAAAAATGTCATCTTAGATGCGATTCCGTGGCACACTTGCCATAGCCTCTCCGTACCCCCTCCGTACCCGCTCCGTCTGTTCACCGGTTGTTCACCGATTGTTCGACTGTTTAAACCGTTAAACAACCGGTGAACAACCGGTGAACAGACGGAGAAGAGCCGGAGAGGGTACGTTGAAGAGTTGGCCTGCACCCGTGCGGGGCAGGCTTCATTGTGCGTTTTTTGTGCGCTTTTTTTTGTAGAATGGGAAAAAAAGTGTATCTTTGCATTTTGTAAATATTCATATAAAATACAGAACTTACACATTATGAGATACGATTTGATTGTCATCGGCAGCGGTCCGGGAGGCTATGTGGCTGCCGTCAAGGGTGCCCAGCTGGGCTTGAAGACCGCCGTCGTGGAGCGCGAAAACCTGGGTGGCATCTGCCTCAACTGGGGCTGCATCCCCACCAAGGCGCTGATGAAGAGCGCACAGGCTTACAACTATGCCAAGCATGCCGCCAACTACGGCGTCAAGGTAGACACGGTCGAGGCCGACCTCAACGCTATGGTCGACCGCAGCCGCGGCGTTGCCGCCACGATGAACAAGGGCGTCGAGTTCCTGCTTAAGAAGGCCGGCGTGGATGTCATCATGGGCACCGCTAAGGTGATGCCTGGCAAGAAAGTAAGTGTGGCCGGCACTGATTATGAGGCCGACCACATCATCATCGCCACCGGCGCACGCAGCCGCGTGATGCCCGCCATGCCGCAGGATGGCAAGCGCATTATCGGCTACCGCGAGGCTATGACCCTCCGCGAGCAGCCCAAGAGCATGCTGGTGTGCGGCAGCGGCGCCATCGGCTCGGAGTTCGCCTATTTCTACCAGAGCATCGGCACGCAGGTGACGCTGGTCGAGTTCATGCCGCAGATACTGCCCAACGAGGACGAGGAGGTGGCGGCGCAGATGAGCCGCAGCTTCCGCAAGATGGGCATGAAGGTGATGCCCAGCTGCAGCGTGGAGAAGGTGGACATCGACGGCAACATCTGCCACGTGACCGTCAAGGACCTGAAGAAGAACACCGAGACTGTCATCGATGTTGATGTGGTGCTCAGCGCCGTGGGCGTGGTGACCAACCTGGAGAACTTGGGCCTCGACGAGACGGGCATCAAATACGAGCGCGGCAAGATTGATGTGGACGACTGGTACTGCACCAATGTGCCGGGCTACTACGCCATAGGCGACGTGGTCCACGGTCCCGCGTTGGCGCATGTTGCCTCGAAGGAGGCCATCTGCTGCGTGGAACACATTGTCAAAGGCGAAGCCACCAAAGTGAACTACAGCAACGTGCCGGGCTGCACCTACACCACTCCCGAGGTTGCCAGTGTGGGTCTGACCGAGAAGAAGGCCATTGACGCCGGCTATGAGGTGAAGGTGGGCAAGTTCTTCTTCAAAGCCAGCGGCAAAGCCACCGCGGCGGGCAATACCGACGGCTTCGTGAAGGTTGTCGTCGACGCGAAGACCGACCTGATACTGGGATGCCATATGTGTGGCGACAATGTGACCGAGATGATTGCCGAGATAGTTGCCGCCCGCGAGCAGGGCCTTACGGCGCGCCAGGTGGCGCAGGCCATACATCCGCACCCCACTATGAGCGAGGCCGTCATGGAGGCCCTCGAGGGTGCCCACGGCGAAGCGATACACGGTTAAAACAATTGAACTATGGCGATATTTCCATATAAGAGAGTGAAGGTGACCGAAGGCTTGTATATCAAGCGCTCGGAACACTTCTTCTACAGCGATTTCGGTGTGCGCGACACTGCCACCCACGGCCACAGCGGCCGTCGCTATATCTGCACCGGTGTGCCCGGCACAGGCTTTATCGAGCGCGAGAGCGAGAGCCACAGTTACCACCAGTATGTGCGCAAGCTCGTCGCCAAACAGAAACCCAGTTATTGGCGCCTGCTTTTGGGCAAGGAACCCAGCTACAAGAAAGAACTGGAACGTGCTCAAAAGGCTTTGGCGCAAGCCAGCGACCCCCTGAAGCGACAGATACTGGACTGCTACGTCAATGCCTTGCATGTGGGAGCCAACGAGGAGCGCATCGAACGCATAGTCCGCGGCATCAAGGACAAGATAGGTCACAAGAGCAATAAGTTCCTGGTGAGCGTGATGAGCCACTACAAGAACAAGATAAACCAGCTGGGGCACGATATGCGCTCGGTGCAGCTGAATGTGAAGGATATATGCGAACCCGAGCAGTACGAGGCCTACCTGAAGATGTGTGAAGCCTTCGAGAAGGTGGCTGGTTGTCGCCGTGTGTGGTTCAACAACGAGAAGTCGCGCGAGGTGTACCAGCAGGTGTTCTTTGATATGGGTATATTCGACTTCATACGTTCTGACAATTTACTGCCCATAGCGCGCGACTCGCGGGGAGTGACCTACTATCTGCTGCCCACCCACATGATAGTGGCCCGCGACACGGTGGACTTTGACCTTGTGCCGCTCAAGAACCTCACCATCGTGTGCCAGGAACTGGCCATACAGGAGACTGTGGAGGTTATCAACAGCCGTCTGGGCGACGCCGCGAGCATGGTGCGTATACCTGAGATGAACCTGACGTGGTATTTCAACCATGTGCGCCCCATCATGCACTTCATTGGTGCCTACGAGGAGTTGCAGGAGACATTGTAGAGGTTACAGATTTACAGGTTAGTGAAGAAACAGAGACATACATACCGGTTCAACCCCCACACGCTGCGCTACGAGAAGGTGTTCGTGTCGTTGCGTGACCGCGTGAAGCGCATCAGCTTCAACGTGCTGCTGGGTATTGTGATCGGTGTGGTGGCTGTCATTGTGGGGCTCCAGTTCATGGAGGCTCCCAAGGAGCGGGCCTTGCAGCGCGAGGTGGCGCAGTACAAGCGCCAGCTGCGTGTGCTGGGCGACCGTGTGGAGAGGGCGGAAGCGGTGCTTGCCGACCTTGAGGAGCGCGACGACGTGCTCTACCGCACCATCTTCGAGAGCGAGCCGGTAAGCGAAGCTACCCGTCGCAGCGGCATCGGCGGCGTGGAGCGCTATGCGGAGTTCGACCGTATGGACAACGGCCAGCTGCTGAAGCAGACCACCATGATGGTCGATGACCTCACCAAGCGCCTCTATGTGGAGTCGAAGTCGATGGACGAGCTCTACAGTATGGCCCGCACCAAGAATGAGCGAATGGCCTCGATGCCCGCCATCATGCCTGTGGCCAAAACACAGGGCAAGGTGATCAGCGGTTACGGTATGCGCTACCACCCCATTCTCAAGTACCGCCGCCTGCATGCAGGCATCGACATCACGGCGCGTCCCGGTACCCCCATCTACGCCACTGGCGACGGCATTGTGCGTGTCGCCGGCCGCAACCCCCAGGGCTATGCAGGCTACGGTGTGGTGGCGGTGATTGACCACGGCTTCGGTTTCCAGACTCTCTACGCCCACATGCAGGGTGTAAAGGTCAGGGTGGGACAGAAGGTGAAGCGCGGCGAGCAGATTGGCACAGTGGGCAGTTCCGGTATGAGCGCCGGAGCCCATCTCCACTACGAGGTGATTGTTAACGACAGGAAGGTCGACCCCGTCTACTATTTCGGCGGCGACCTTACGCCAGAGGAATACGAGGAGGTGCTCGAGTTGGCACGTCAGGAGAATCAATCGATGAGTTAGTGTTAAGTGTTAGGATTGATAAGTTGAAAGGTGGATATAAGGATTGACGATAAGGCTGGCTATTGTTTCGGCGTTGTGAAAGCCATCGGCACTGCCGAAGAGGAGCTGCAGCGCGCCGGCAGCCTCTACTGTTTGGGCGACATTGTGCACAACAGCGCTGAGGTGGAGCGCCTGTCGCGCAGCGGCCTCAAGGTTATCGACCACGCCGACCTCCAGTCTTTGCCGCAGGGCAGCAAGGTGCTCATCCGAGCCCACGGCGAGCCGCCGTCGACCTACCGCACGGCTGAACAGTTGGGTATTCATCTTGTCGACGCCACTTGCCCCATTGTGCTCGCTCTACAGAGCCGCATTAAGCGCGGCTACGAGGAGATTGGCCGATGCGGTGGCCAAATTGTTATCTTCGGCAAGCAGGGTCACGCTGAGGTCATCGGCCTTAACGGCCAGACCGACGGCACTGCTATCATTGTCAGCAACCCCGACGAGATTGACGCCATAGACTTCTCACGCCCCATACGTCTCTATTCGCAGACCACCAAGAGCCGCGAGGACTACCGCCGCCTGATTCAGAACATTCAGGCTCGCTTGCCACAAGGGGCCGACTTCATCGCCTACGACACTATCTGCAACAGTGTGGCCGGTCGCACAAAAGCTCTTGCCGACTTCGCAAGCTCCGTTGATGTGCTGCTCTTTGTGGCGGGAGCCAACAGCAGCAACGGACACTACCTGTATGAATACTGCCGCAGCGTGCAGCCGAAGACCTACCTCGTGGGCAGTGCCGCCGAGGTGCAGCCCCAGTGGCTCGAAGGTGCTCAGCGCGTGGGCATCAGCGGAGCAACATCAACGCCCCGCTGGCTTATGGAACAAGTAGCAGCAGCATTATGACTCTCGATAGACTGATACTCACCAACTTCAAGAACTACGCAGAGGCCGATATCTCCCTCTGCGGCAATGTCAACTGCTTCGTCGGTAACAACGGCGCCGGTAAGACCAACCTGCTCGATGCCGTCTACTACCTCTCTTTCTGCAAGAGCTATTTCAACCCCGTCGACCTCCAGAATATCCGCGTCGGCGAGGACTTCTTTGCCGTTCACGGACACTATGGCGCCGACATCGCTTCCTGTGTTGTCCGACGCGGTAAGGGCAAGGAGATGCGCTGGAACAAGAAGCCCTACAAAACCCTCGCAGAGCATATCGGCAAGGTGCCGCTGGTGATGGTGTCGCCAGGAGACCAGCAGATTATCACAGGCGGCAGCGAGGTGAGGCGCCGCTTCATGGACGGCGTGCTCTCGCAGACCGACAGCGATTACCTGCAGCATCTGCTGAGTTACAACAAGGCCCTCGAGATGCGCAATAAGATACTGAAGCAGATGTGGGACGACCGCATGTGGGATGAAGGCTTGGTCGGTGTTTATGATTCGCAGCTTACAATACACGGAGAAGCCCTATATGCTGCCCGTCGGCGTTTTATCGGCGGATTCCGTCCGCTGTTTGAGGAATACTACCACTGGATAGCCGGTAGCGGCGAGCCGGGCGAGATTGGCTATAACAGCGACCCCCGTCCGCTGGCTGACCAGCTTGCCACTGCCCGTCAGGCCGACAAATACGCGCAGTACACCACCGTGGGACCGCATAAGGACGACCTCACGCTCAACCTTACCGAGGATATGAGCGTCAAGCGTTTCGGTTCGCAGGGACAGCAGAAGAGTTTTGCACTTGCACTCAAGCTGGCACAGTTCCAGTACATGGAGAACATGTGTGGACAGAAGCCCATACTGCTGCTCGACGACATCTTTGACAAGCTCGACATGCTGAGGGTGAAGCAGTTGATAGCCCTTGTGGGCAGCGAGCGCTTCGGCCAGGTGCTCCTCACCGACACACAACAGGGGCGTGTGCAGGCTATCTTCGATGAGCTGCCCACGCTTGAACACAGATTGTTCGACGTAAAAGCAGGGGAGGTGACAGATGCAACCAGATAGGCCGTTGGACTACTACATCGACCGGCTGTTCAAGCAGTTGGACAAAGCCGAGTTCGCCACCGAGATGGAGGTGCAGCGCGCCTACCGTCTGCTGGCTGGCGACCTGATCTATAAGCTTACGCCGACCATAACCTACCGCAACGGCACCCTGCGCCTGCGCTTCGCTGCCGCTGCTTTGAGACATGAAATGACGATGCGTCGCGAGAGCCTCCGCCAGAAGATGAACGGCGAACTTCACGGCGACGTGATAAAAAAGATAGTGATAATATGAAGAAACTGTGGCAGGCACTGATGCTGGTGAGGCGCTGCGACCGGAGGTCGTTCCGCTTGCGTCTGTTATATGTCACTCTGCAGAGTGTGCTGCCGCTGGTGAACCTCTATATATTGAAACTGCTGGTGGACAGTGTGACAAAAGCCGCAACGGTAGAGGTGTTTCGAGAAACGTCGCTACAGTCCACGATGCTGCTGCTATTGCTGATGGTGGGTGTGTTCCTGCTCAACCGCATTGTCAGTGCCTTGAACGGAATCAATAACGACATACTCGGCCAGCGGCTGGTGGACTATATGGCCGACGTGATGCAGCGACAGGCCGCACGGCTTGATATGGCCTACTACGACAATCCAGAGTACTACGACTCGCTACACCGCGCCCAGCAGGAGGCCTCATCGCGGCCGTTGGTGATACTGGGCAACTTTATGTCGCTCTTCGGCTCCCTGCTCTCTATCGCCGGTATTGTGGTGATGTTGGCTTCGGCTTCGTGGTGGGTCATTGTGGTGATGGTGGTGGCTGTGGTGCCGGGCTTCGTCGTTCGTCTCTACAAGGCTCGCCGTATCTACCGCTTCCGGCGCGAGAACACACAGCTCTACCGCCGCACAGGCTACTATTCCGCACTGCTTTCCTCGCGCGACTACGCCAAAGAATTGCGCGCCTATAATCTTACCAGCTTTTTCCGCAGCCGCTTTGTCGAGAGCCGCAAGCTTCTGGTTGCAGACCTGCTGCGCATATCGCGCCGTCTCGGTACGCTCGATGTGCTATGTGGCATCATAGAGGCGGCGGCGATGTTTGCCGTCGTGTGGCTCCTTATCCGTCAGGCTTTCGCAGCAGCCATCACGGTGGGTACTTTCGTGATGCTCTTCGAGGCTTTCCGCCGCGGACAGGGCTACCTTACGTCACTGGTTGCCTCGGTTGCGGCGCTCTACGACAACCGTCTCTTCGTGGGCAACCTGTTCGACTTCCTCGACTTCGAACCGCAGATTGTGTCGCCCAAAGAACCGCTGCCTATGCCGGAGAGGATAGACACCGTCGAGTTTCGCGACATCACGTTCCGCTATCCCGACATGAAGCATGATGTGCTATCCCACTATAGCCTCACCGCAAGGGTGGGGGAGGTGACCCGCATCGATGGTGAGAACGGCTACGGTAAGAGCACGCTCGTCAAGCTGCTGTTGCGTCTCTACGACCCGCAGGGCGGCGCAGTGCTAATAAACGGCATCAATATACGCCGATTCTCGCTCGACGAGCTGCGTGGCAAGGTAGGAGTGATGTTCCAGGATTTTGGCCGCTACAGCCTTACGGCCAAAGAGAATATAAGCTTCAATGAAACTGCCGATGTTACGGATGCCGCCATACTTGCCGATGCTGACTCGATAATAGAGCGACTGCCGCATGGCTATTCGAACATGCTGGGACGCACCTTCGACGACGGTGCCGAGCTCAGCATGGGTCAGTGGCAGCGGGTGGCGATGGCGCGACTGCTGCACACCGGCGCTCCGGTGATGGTCTTCGACGAGCCTGTGGCTTGGATCGACATTGCGGCGCGCGAGCATTTCAACGCCACAATAGAGAAGATAAAACATGACAAGATAATACTCATCATAACACACGCATAACGATTATGAAATACACGCTTGAACCGATAAATGCCAAAACCTACAACGGCGACCTCGTGTTCCTTTACGGCGACGAGGCAGCCTCACGTGATTTGCCGCTTGGCAAGAAAGAGTTGGAGCTCCTCGGCGCCCGCCGCGAGGAGAAGAGAGACCAACTCCTCGTCTTCGACCGCCTACCGTATCACCTTTATGTAGTCTCGTTCGACAGCGAGCTTGAAGCGCCGCTGACCCAGGAGAAGTTGCGCCGCAAGGCTATGGAGTTGCTGCTCCGACTGGAGGCTGACAAAGTTAGCTCCGTGGCCCTCAGCGGCGAGGGAGTGTTGCCCGAAGAGGTGGCGGCATTCGTGGAAGGACTGACGCTGGCCGACTACAGTTTCGACCGCTACCGTACGGCCGACATGTGGCACCTCGACAGCCTCGTTATCGACTCCATATATCTCAAGCCCGAAGAGCTCGAGGCCAACCAGAAACTGTGGAACCGCATACAGTGGTGCCGCGAGTGGGTCAACCTGCCGGTGCAGGACCTCAACGCCGCGGGTTTTGCCGACGAGCTGGCCTCGATAGCCGCCGACCTCGAGGGCGTGAGCTGCACGGTGATGGACAAGAAGAAGATAGAAAGCCTCAGGATGGGCGGCCTGTTGGGTGTGAACCGTGGCTCGGTTGACGAACCCCGCTTTGTGGTGCTTGAATACAAGGGCTCGAAGCAGGCTCCGCTCTGCCTTGTTGGCAAAGGAGTGATGTTCGACACTGGCGGCCTGAACATCAAGCCCGGCAGTTACATGGAAGAGATGAAGAGCGATATGGCGGGTGCGGCCACGATGGCGAGTGTGCTCTTCGCCGCCGCCGACAACCGGCTGCCGGTGCACCTTGTGGCGCTGTTGCCAATGACCGACAACCGTCCGGGATACAACGCTCTTACCCCCGACGACATCCTCACCATGTATGACGGCACCACCGTGGAGGTTGTCAACACCGACGCCGAGGGGCGCCTTATCCTCGCCGACGCTATTGCCTATGCGCAGAAGAACTACGACCCTGCGCTCATCATCACCGCTGCCACCCTTACCGGCGCCGCTGTCCGCGCCATCTCCACCTTCGGTATCGCTGCAATGCAAGAGAACGCCGACAATCCCTACACGATGCTTTCGCTTGTCGGCAAGCAGGTCTATGAGCGTCTGGTGGAGTTCCCCATGTGGGAAGAGTACGACGAGATGATCAAGAGTAAGGTGGCTGACCTGCGCAACAGCACCTCCTCACCTCAAGCCGGCACCATCACCGCCGGCAAGTTCCTCGCCCACTTCGCTCACGGCACACCCTTCATACACCTCGACATCGCCGGTGTGGCCTACTTCTCCAAACCGCAGCACTACTACCGTTATGGTGCCTCCGGCTACGGTATACGCCTCCTTTACGCTTTCCTCCAAATGCAAGATATGATGGCTAAGGGCATGTGAGTCAATAAGCCATTGAGTCAATATGTCAATATAATATTAAGACAATGAATAACAACGAAGATAAAAAAATACGCGTCGCCATTACCCACGGCGACCTCAACGGTGTTGGCTACGAGGTTATCATCAAGACCTTCAGCGATGCTCGCATGTTTGACGTCTGCACCCCCGTGCTCTACGGCTCCTCCAAGGTGGCATCCTACCACAAGAAGCTCCTCACCTCGGTGCCGCAGGAGATGAACTTCCTCTCCCTGCGCGATGCCAGTGAGGCTCAGGACCGCCGCTACAATGTGGTGAACCTTACACAGGATGAGATAAAGATAGACCTTGGTAAAAGCACCGAAGTGGCAGGAGCGCTGAGCCGCGAGAGCCTGAACCGCGCCTGTGCCGACCTCAAGGCCGGTAAGGTCGACGTTCTCGTCACAGCCCCCATCAACAAGCGCAACATACAGGCCGCCGACTTCGACTTCCCGGGCCACACTGAGTACCTTTCACACCAGTTCGGCTGCTCGTCGCTGATGCTAATGGTCTGCGACCGTATCCGCATCGGTATCGTCACCAACCACTTGGCCCTCAAGGATGTTCCCACCGCTCTCACTCCAGAACTGCTGCTCGAGAAGCTCACAATCCTCGACCAGAGCCTCCGTCGCGACTTCCGCATCACGCGTCCCAAGATTGCCGTCCTCGCTCTCGACCCGCATGCTGGCGACAACGGCGTCATCGGCGACTTCGACGCCAAGGTTATCACCCCGGTGATAGAGAAGGCGCAGGAGAGCGGCATCCTCGCCTACGGTCCCTTCCCGTCGGACGGCTTCTTCGGCTCGTCGCAGTTCAACAACTTCGACGGCGTGCTCGCCCTCTACCACGACCAGGGTCTCATACCGTTCAAGCTGATGTCCTTCACCGAAGGTGTCAACTACACCGCCGGTCTGCCTTATGTCCGCACCTCGCCCGCCCATGGAACCGGCTACGACATTGCCGGAAAGGATAAGGCCTCGGAGCAGTCTATGCGCTCCGCCGTCTACCTGGCTTGCAATATCTACCGCAACCGTCAGGAGTACGACGAACTTACCGCCAACCCTTTGAAATGAAGAAACTCCTCTTAATCGACGGAATGGCGGCGGTGTATAGGGGTTACTACGCCCTCAGCCGCACTCCTCGCCTCAACTCAAAGGGCCTCAACACTTCGGCGGCTCTCGGCTTCGCCAACGGGCTACTCGACCTCATACGTTCGCAGCAGCCCACCCATATGGCCGTTGCTTTCGACCTGCCGGCGCCGACTTTCCGCCACGAGATTTACCCCGAGTACAAGGCCCACCGCGACCCGATGCCCGAGGAGATCCTCTCGAACCTCCCCTGGATTCGCCGTATCATCGACGCACTCCGCATACCTCAGCTCACCGCCGAGGGGTTCGAGGCCGACGACGTCATCGGCACCATTGCCCATGCTGCCGAGTTGGGCGGTTTCGAAAGCATCGTTATCGTTACCCCAGACAAGGATCTTGCGCAGTTGGTAACCAATCATATAGCTATCTATCGCCATGGTCGCGGCAAGACTCCAGATTCCATCCTCGGTGTCGCCGAGGTCTGTGAGCACTTCGGCGTCGACACCCCATGTCAGGTGATAGACCTCCTGGGGCTCTGGGGCGACACTGCCGACAATATCCCCGGCGTGCAGGGGGTGGGGGAGAAGACGGCGCAGAAGCTCATTCACCAGTTCGGTTCCGTTGAAAACCTTGTCGCCCATGTCGATGAGGTCCCCAACGACCGCATCCGTGAGAAGATTCGCGCCAATGCCGACGACGCCATTTTCTCCAAGCAGCTCGCTACCATACGCCTCGATGCACCGGTGCCGTTCGAGCCCGACACGCTCCTGCTGCAGAAGCCCGACTTCCAGCAGCTGGCCGAGATATGCGAGACGCTGGAGTTCCGCCAGCTCCCCAAGCGCATCGCCAACGTCTATTCGGTGCCGATGGTTCAGCAACCGGCGCCGCCAGTGGGAAACACCCTCTTTTCGGCCGTGGAGCCGTCACATGAAACGGCACACGAGGATACCAATGCCGGCAAGGAGACGTTCCATGAAACGTCGCTGCAGAATCTCGCTGGCCGCGATGTGGCCATCCTCGTCGAGGGCCCCAAGGTATCCATCGCCCCAGACGCCGACACGCTCTTCTCCGCTCCAATCGCCGACATCGACCTGCCGCTGCTGCGCAGCATCCTTGCCGACGACACCACCACCAAGCTTGTCTTCGACCTCAAGGGTTTGCGCTATTTCCTTGCCGAAATCGACGCTCCCCTTCGTGGCAACATCTTTGATGTGCAGCTGGCGCACTACCTGCTCGACCCCGAACTGCCGCACACCCTCGACAGCGTCTGTTCCGCTACAGAGCCCACTGCTTTGTGGTTGCTGTATCCGCAGTTCTCGGCACGTATGCGCGACGCCGGGCTCGAGCAGCTCTATTCCGACGTTGAGCTGCCGCTCGTCGACGTGCTCATCGATATGGAGTCTGCCGGCATTCGCATCGACACCCAGGCCCTCAACGACTATGCCGCACAGCTCTCGGCGCAGCGTGACGACATCGAGCGCCGGATTACCGAGCTCGCAGGTCATCCGCTGAATATCAACTCGCCGCGCCAGCTCGGCCAGTTGCTTTATGAGGAGCTCCGCGTCACCGACAAGCCGCCGTTGACGGCCACCAAGCAGTACTCCACTGCCGAAGAGACCCTCCGCTCGCTTGCCTCGTCGCACCCCGTCATACCGCTCATTCTCAACTATCGCACCCTCTCCAAGCTCGTCTCCACCTATCTGGACACGCTGCCCAAGCTCATCAGTCCCGTCGATCACCGGCTGCACACCGTCTACAACCAGACCGTCACCGCCACGGGGCGTCTCTCGTCGTCGAACCCCAACCTGCAGAACATACCCATCCGCACCGACCTCGGGCGCGAGATACGGCGCGCTTTCGTGCCTGCCGACAGCGACCACCTCATCCTAGCCGCCGACTATTCGCAGATAGAGCTCCGCATCATAGCGTCGCTGTCGCAGGATGAGAACCTGCTCGCCGCCTTCAACAGTGGTCAGGATATCCACGCCGCCACAGCGGCCCGCATCGGCGGCATCCCCATCGGTGAGGTCACCCCCGACCAGCGCCGTGCGGCAAAGACCGTCAACTTCGGCATCGTCTACGGTATCTCGGCTTTCGGCCTCAGTCAGCAACTCGGCATCCCGCGCAAGGAGGCTGCTGCGCTCATAGACAATTACTTCAGCGCCCATCCCGCTATGGCCGCCTATATAGAGCAGAGTAAAGAGTTCGCCCGTACGCACGGCTATGCGCGTACGCTTCTCGGTCGCCGCCGCTATCTGCCCGACATCAACTCGCGCAACGCTGCCGCGCGTTCTTTCGCCGAGCGCAACGCCGTCAACATGCCCATTCAGGGCACCTCGGCCGACATGATCAAGATTGCCATGATACGTATCCATGACGAGATACGCAGGCTGGGGCTGCGTTCGCGGTTGCTGCTGCAGGTGCACGACGAGCTTGTCTTCGACCTCTACCGGCCGGAGGAGGAGGTTGTCAAAGAGCTTGTTACGCGGCACATGCGCGACGCGCTGCCGCTCAAGGGATTGCCGGTGGAGGTGTCGGTGGGCATTGCCGACAACTGGCTCGACGCCCACTAAAGAATCAGGAATTGGAAATCAGGAGTCAGAAATGAAAACCAGGAAACTTTTTTTAATACTCATAGCACTCCATATAGTACTGCCGCTGATGGCCCAGAACGACTCGGCCTACTGGAACAACCGGTTTCTGCAGCTGCTCCGGTGGACCTACGTCGACACTTCGCTCAGCAATCTCTACCTCGCCCCCGACACCACAGAGCCTATTCAAGAAGCGGCGCTGCCGCTGTCTACCTATCAGCGTATTGCGTGGTACGGCTACACCTTCCAGCCCTCGGACCAGTGGCCGGTTGTCTTCGATGTTGCCATCGGCGACGGCGACCCGCAGACGCTGACCCTGCCGGCCCTCGAGCAGCTGGCCCAGTGGGGGGCCTTCTACACCAACGAGGACTACCGGCGGCTCGTCGACGAGGAGCTCCGGAGGATGGCCGAAGAGATGGCTGGCGCATCGGACGACACGTCATACATCGTGCATCACACATCCTTCATCGATTCGATGGAGGCGGTGCTGATGGCCGACTCGATAGCCTTTGCCGACGAGCAGCAGCGGCAGGGCCTCGAGCGCACCAAGCAGCGCATGAAACGCGACCAGATTTTCTTTCTCAACATCCGCTCGGCGCGCTCGCAGTACATGTTCGGCCTTGAGATAAACCTCTACAACTGCTTCGACAAGACTGTCTCGATGCTCGAGTTCAACGTGGCCCCCTACAACGACCGCGGCCGTCTGCAGGAGGACAAGTTCCACCGCACGGTGCGCACCATGCGTTGCATGGGACCCATCCGCCCCGACCATCCGGCGCAGTACACCTTCGACGAGCTTTTCTGGGACGACAAATCGCGTATAAAATACATGCGCATCAACAGCATCACCTTTTATTTCACCGACGGCACCTCCAAGAGCTTCAACGGCTACCAGAACGTCATGAAGCATTCCCTCCGCTAGGCGCCGAACAGGCGCAGAACAAACGCCATCTGACGCTCCATTTCTCTCCGCTCATGTAGAGACGTACCATGATACGTCTCCACCTATAATAAGTTTCATCAAAAAAAGGGGGGGGCTGCGCACTTCGCTTGCTATCGCGGTAGCGGTCGTGTCGTCTACCATAAAATTCGCTTGAATATACCGTATACCGTCTACCCTCTGTTGAAAACAGGAACCATCCAGCCTCAAAGTGATGGTGTACATTCCGTCCGGACGGCGCACATACCTTGAATGTGCAGTTCTGCCGACCTCCACAGATCTCTCGCCGCGCGGGGCATTCTCTACAAACTTCATGTCCTTACTCTCTTCATCAAGTAAGGCTTTCCCGTTCATGACCCACATGTGCGGTGCACCGCGCTGGGTCAGAATGGAAACGTCCAGGTTTTCTCTCTTGTAATTTTTCATTGTGTCTGTAAAAAAGCCCGATTTCCAAAACTGGAAAAAAGGTATAGGGTATACGGTATATTCCAGCGATTTGTGGGAGATATTATATTAAATAAGAGATAATCATTTATATCTTAATATAAAAAGCAGAAAACGCACTCCATTTTTGCTAGAATATACCGTATACCGTATACCCTCTTCCATCTACCATTCGTTTTTTTCATATCTTGCATTCGCTTGCTTAATCTATTCCAACGGCAGCAAGTTCGTCAACGACCTCCGAGACTATATATATTATAATATCTCTCGCAGGTAGTTGATTTCCAGCCAAAAGGGGTGTTGTTTTTTCCATTTTCCGATTTAGTTGGAATTTTCGCTATATTTTTGCAACCAGAAAAGCAACCAACTAAATCAACTCAAAATGGGAAAAGTAACCTTTTTATCTCTTTGCGGGCGCCGGCTATCTTGCTGTCTCTTGTTCAACAGCAGCTGGTCTCTACTAACGTGGTTTGTCCGTCTACACTCCGTCTACAGTCCGTCCACACTCCGTCCTAAAAATATATAATAATTTAATTGTCAATCAAGTATATCACGGCCACGATATAAAATACAACTCACACATCTATTAACCACCTAAAACTCAACTACTATGGCAATTATCAAAAAATCCAACTTTGCATTCAAAGGCCGTCTCGGTCTGAACACTGCTTCCATCGTTCACGGCGTGAACATCCTCAAAGGCCTTCCTGCCGGTGTCCGCAATCCGCGCACCAGCGCCCAGATGGACAACCGCGAGCGTTTCAAGACTCTCGCCCAGCTCGCTGCCGCTTTCATTGGCGCCAGCAACATCGGTCTCAAGAACAAGGCCAAACAGTACGGTCCTCTGGTGACCATCTGCGACGCCTTCATGAAGGCCAACCAGGGCGCTGTCAGTGTCATGGGTGGTGAGGCTGAGGTCGACTACGGCAGCCTCAAGTGCGCCCTCGGTAACCTGCCGCAGGCAGGCTTCGGCAACGCCTCCTTCGCCGAGCCTCAGCGCGTCACCGTCACCTACAGCACCAGTGCCGACATGCCCGGTTCTGACGCTCAGGACAAGGTGTACATGTTCATCTATCAGCCCGACACCAAGCAGGGTATCCTCTCGGCTCCATCTCTGCGTACCACCGGCAGCGCGGATGTGCGCGTCCCCGGCAGCTGGACTGGTCTCACCGTACACGTCTACGGCTTCGCCATCGGCGACGGCCGCGAAAACCAGGGCAAGATTAGCGACAGCAGCTACATCGGCACCGGCGTCATCGGCTAACCCCAACTACCACCACTACCCATCCTACAGTATCTTCCAAGTGTCAGCCCCTCGGATTTCCATCCGTGGGGCCTTTTTTCGTATCCCCCCAGCCCTGTAAGGGCGCCAGTTTTTAGCCGTGGGCATCAACTCACCTATAACCCTCCCTTTTGCCCGTAGGGCATCTCTTTCAATAGCCCCCACCTTTCACCTCCACTGTGCCCCTCCCAACCAATTTTTTGCTAATCCAGAAATTTTTTAGTATATCAGCAGTCGTGGATAATACCGAACATTATACATCCAGTCAGTTACACCGGCATTGCTGAATGTTATTCCTTTCCAGACCATTGTTCCGTATGCATCATGAACGTGTCCGAACAGGTGCATCTTTGGTTTGATTTTGGAGACCTTATTCAGTAGAAAGGAACTGCCGTAGTGTAGTTTATCGTCGATGCTGTCCAGTATACCAAGAGGAGGGCGGTGGGTTATCAGAATATCGATGTTATCTGGTACCTGTTCGTAATGTTCTATCTCTTTCAAATCCTCACCCTCGAATGTGACAAACATCGGTGCGCCATAGAATGATACACCGTCAATGGTGATACCGTTATCGGAAAGATAATGCACATCATCCGGCAGACCTTCCAATGTGGCATCCAGCATACAATCATCATGGTTGCCGGCAATGAAAATCTTGTGCTTGTAGGGTAAATCACAGAGCCATTCTATGAAGTCGAGGGCTTCCATATCACCGCCAGCCATAGTGAAATCGCCACTATGCACCAGCACATCGGCGGGTGGCATAGTAGTGATTTCTCGGTGTTTCCCGTGGGTGTCGGAGAGATGAAGAATCTTCATTTGATGATGATTTTCACACCTTCGATGGTTGTGCTTTCGGTATGCACTTTGTCTTTCAGTTCTTGAGTAATATCGAGGCTTCGAAAGTCGCTTTCGGCTTCACGGTGGATCGGAATGATGGCCAATCGAGGATTGACTTTGTTGCACACCATCGCCAGCGCCTCGCGCGAAGCATGTCCCGAGGTGTGCAGATACTCAAAATGCCAGTCGCGCGAGTGGACGAAGTCGTAGGTGCTCTGCTGGAATGCGCTGTGTTCTTTCATAATATATCCGAGGAACTGGGAGTAGAGGAAGCATGTTTCTTCGGGTCTCAGTGTCGGATATATAGTGTCTATGAATTCGCGGCATTTCTGGTTGTTGCGAACCATCATGACGACTCCCTTATTTTGTGCCGCATTTTGAATCTCCTCTAGATGTTTTGCAAAATATCTTCGTGCCGGGAAGCGATAGAGGCTACTATGGGTGCCGAGGGTGTTTTCAACGGTTTCGAGGACTTTCCACTGGTAGCCGTCCACAACAAACATTTTCCCAGTAGCCAGAGCCGCCTGATAAAAAGATGCCAACCTATCGGCATCCATCGAAGAGCACATAACAAAAAGGTTACGGTGGTTGCGAAACAATTCTATCGCATTGTGTTTTAATTCATTCTCCGTCATCAGACGACTATCATCGCGCGAGAGCATTGTACCTTCGGTGATAAGAACATCGATTTTTCGACGCACAATATATTTGCTGATGGTGGGCAACAACCCCTTGCCGCGGTATCCGTGGTCGCGGAAATCGCCCGTGTGAAGCACTTTTTTGCCATCGCATTCGATGACAAACATGTATGCGTCGGGAGCCGAATGACTGACAAAATAAGGCGTAACGGTGATGTCTTTGATGGGGATTTTATCTTTCGCAACAAAAGTATGGAACTCCTTAAAAGCATCCAACTCGGCTTTGTGTTTAGGGTTGCCTGTGAAAGCCAGATGCTCTTTGAGCAGGAGCATCAGTTCCTTGCTGACGGAGCCGATGTATTGAGGAATACCTCTTTTCGACACTTGTGTTTCGAAGCCCACATGGTCGCCGTGGGGATGGGTGTAGAAGATGGCATTGACACCCTTCAGCAGGTCGTCAATAGTGGCATCATCCTCGTATTTGTCTACTGTCGGCTCGTCGCCCGACGGCAAGTTGTGGCCAAGGTCAATCAAGATCTTCGTCCCATTAGCGGATGCAATTTCCGTGATGCACCCACCAATTTGGTCAATTCCGCGATGAATGGTGATAGTCATATCTCCGTTCTTATATCGAAATTAATATGTTTCTGCTCTAAAAAACTGGTTATTGAAGAAATCCGGTCTGCTTTTCCTGTACTAATCTCATCATAATTGTTGATAATAAGCAGTGTCGGTTGAGGGTTTACGCAAATAGACTCAATGTTTTCGACTGGTGGCACAGGCAATCCCAATTTTATCTTGATTTTATACAGTGTCTGGTAATAGGTTGTCAAAGCTTTTTGGTTTTGACGTATAAAACCCTCATAATTGTTCATCTGTGTATAAATCTCCGGGTCACCCTTTGTTGTCCTCAAACGGCAATCTATGATTCTTTTTAGTTCTTCGAAAACAAACAGGTCATTTTCAATTCTAACAAGGTCAATGCGTATTGTATTTCTATGGTTGTCATAGAATCGATAAGCAAACTCGGAGTCAAGATATTTATTTCTGTGGTTAATGATGAGTTTGCTTTGAATTAATTTTTCGGAGGTATTTTCACCCTCTTCATTTCCAGAATAGTTCTCAGTAACATTGTTTTTGAGTATTTCTAACTTTGATGGGTTTTCAAGCCACTCTGTGCAGTCTTGGTAAATTGCTTCATACACTATTTTCCCGTCTTTAACCCTTTTTTTAAACCACGCGGAATTATTTTTTTCTTTTCTGTTCAAATATTTCGGATGTGTCACAACAACAAATTGTTTTTTTCTTTGATTGTAACTTATTTTTGCGACGCAACCTCCTTTAAAATAAACATCTAGATAGTTGTCTTTTCGAATCTCAATATATAGGGAATCATCGTTTTTGACATTGTGCCACCAAACAGGGGCATTTGCTGATGACAGGATGTCATAAATTGGATTGCTGATATCTAGCAAGTTATCTTCGACTTGTGTGTATTTTCCCATTTTTTCTTTGGATATTAAAAGATGACAATTACAATTTTTAAAATGCAAATTTACGAAAAAAAACCAATATAATCTCCAATGTCATACTCCCGAAGGAGTTTCCTCCAGGAGTATGACATCAGAGTACGGTTTCGGGAAACCCCTTTTCAGCTCGTCCACCGGCAGGTCGGAGGCGATGATGAAGAGGCCCTTACCCTCATAGTGCTTGCCGCTGTAGAGCGCGGAGAACGGCAGGCTCTTGAGGTGGAGGGTTAGCAGCTCGTCCAGCAGATTTGCCCAATACATTCCCCTGCGGGTGTCGCCGCTGAGAATTACATTGATAGGAGGGTAGGGATTGTTGCCGCGCTGCTTGATTTTGACAGCCAAGTCAGCGATTTGCAATGCCTCGCGCATACTGATGGCGTTGAAGAGGGCCAGATCGTCGCGGTCAATGCATAGGGAGCGCTTGCCTTTCTCGCCGATTTTGCAGTGGGTGTCGCCCATTACAAGCATGGTGATTCCATTCTGAGCGAAGCGGGCGTTGATGGTGCAGATAACTTTGCACGCGTTGGCGGCGTTGGCGATGGCCTCGTCGAGGCTCTTTTTCTGGGTGTTTTCCTTTGTCGTTTTCATATCGTGTTGCAAATTTTATCTACTTATATAATACGAATGACTTCCAACAAGAACTTTTTGTCAAAATTACATTTTGCTATCAATGAGTGTTTTGTGCGAATTTTCCGCAAGGGTACATTAACTTTTGCATTACATTTATTTTGCGCATAATACTAAACTTGCAATCTTTATTGGTTTGCATTTCTGACCTTCTTTCTATCAATATTTACAACAATGCCATCTCCAATATTAACCTTGGCAGTCTCATCCTCTACGATAAGTCCGTTGGCTTGGCAATCAGCTATCAGTTCATTCATTCGGGCTTCATCGTCTCGGGCTTGGTTTATCAATATTTCCATAAATTCTGCCGGATAGTGTGCCTTGAGGTATGCTGTCTGGAATGCCATCATTGTGTAACATGTTGAGTGGCTTTTATAGAATATTTTACACCCTTCCGTTTTCCATTGGTTCCATATCTGTTCAAGGATATCTTTGGGATGTCCTTTCTTCATTCCCCCATCCATGAATTGTATTTCCAACCAGTCGAGAATGTCCTTTTTTCTGAGGCAGATTGCTCTGATTAAAACAGCACTCTCACCTGGGGTGAAACCGGCCAGTATCTGGCTTAACTGGATGATTTGCTCTTGATAGATAGTTAGGCCGTAGGTACTTCCCAGGCATTGCTCCATTTCCGGCAAGAGGTATGTTATATCTTCCTCTCTGTTTATTCTGTCTATAAATTTTCCGAATAAACCCATTGTCCCAGGCCGATAGAGGGCTTCGGCTGCAATAAGGTCATTGAAGGACAGAGACTTCAATCTGCGTAGTTTCATACGCATACCCGTACTCTCAAACAGAAATACGCCGATAGTATTCCCTTCGTTGAAGATTTTTAAGGTGGCTTCGTCATCGAGAGGAATGGCTTTCATATCGATTTCCTTGCCTGTGGTTTTCTTTATCCTGGACACACAACTCTTTATAACAGACAGCACGTTAAGCCCAAGTAGTCCTATTCTTACAAGTCCGGCATCCTTAATAGCACTGTCATCATTTGCGATGGCGCGCAGTTTCTCTCCGCTCGATTTGTCAAATACCTCGAATACAGGCACTATGTTGCTAATGTCTTCAGGCGCAATGATAATACTAATCGCACCGATGCCAATGTGCCGTTCATTTTCTGGAATATACCGTTGACGGGCGTTGTACATCTCGATAGGCATCCTCTCCATTCGCTGTAAGTCTGCCATAGTATACTTTAAGCCTGTTGTTCCTTGGGTAATGATATGTGCAACGCATTTCTCGCCATAATAGTTTTTTAACCATGTGATTACTTTCTGCCTGCCTTCGCTTTCAACGTCTATGGCCATGTCTGGAAGCCCCTTGCTCTGAGTGCTATAGAAACGCTCAAAAAGCAATCCATATCGTATCGGGTCAATGTCGGTGATGCGTAGACAGTAAGCCACGATGGAGCCAGGTGTGCGTCCTCTTCCTGGTCCCACAAGCACGCCCAGTTCCCCACGAGCAGTTCTGACGATGTTCCAAAACATCAGGAAATATCCTGCAACACCCTTTTTCTTAATCACATTGAGTTCATAAGTGATTCGCCCTTCTATCTCCTCACTCAAATCAAACCCATAACGGTCGTCCGCTCCCTTCCAGACGAGATACTCCAGATACTCATTCTCGTTTTTCACTACGTCTGACAGCTCGATGGGGATGGGAGTCGGTGGAATCTTCGGCGACTGACTGTTGTTTTTCGCCTCCACCTTGTTGTTGGTTGTAGGCTCTGAAATTTGTTTTTTGTCGGTTTTCATATTGTTTAATTTTTGATGTTATTTTGGGAGAGCTCTACATTAGTAATACGAAGAGGTCTTTTTATTATCTTTTTTGAAGGTGGTTAGATTGTTGATTTATAAATATTTGATGGTTTGATACTTTAACACTTGTATGACATTTATTTTACATACGGATTGTTTTTCGTACCTTTGCACCGAGAAACATAATATCAAATGGACTACAAAAATTTGGAAATGCTTTCTTGGCTGGTTGCACAGTTCCGCAGAGCCGGAGAGACTGGCATCACATTCGACCAATTGATAGATAAACTTGTCGATGAGCCGAATATGGAGAAAATTCTGCCCAAGAGGACGTTTCACAACTATCTGAAAGAACTCCGTGACAGATTTGGCATCAAGATAGAATGCGACAATCGCCTTCAACACGAGGTGGGAAGGAAAGCATTGTCGGAAGAAAACAGAAGGTATCGCTATCGGCTAGTGGAAGAGCCGAAGAGCGATAGCAATCCTTGGACAATGCCGTTCCTTATGGCTTTTGAGGCATCGGCGGCAATGAGGCAGTTTCAGGATTCGGAAGAGGACAAGAAGTATATGTACATCGATTGCAAGTCCACTGGAGTGGAGAATGTGAATATCCTGATGGATGCCATCCGCCAGCAGAAGTGTGTTGATTTATACTACCATGACCCGAAGAACAGATTTCCATATTTTCAAGAGCATTTTGAGCCGAGGGGCTTGGTTTTGAAGGATTACGTCTGGTATGTTCTGGGTCATACAAACTATCGTATAGAAAAGATATGGCCTTTGAATATGCTGACTGATATTAAGATAACAGATGTCGTTTATCGACCAGCCTTAGGATTTTCGCCTGATAAATTCTGGAAGGAGAATAAGAGTCTATGGATGAAATACCTCACATAAATCATCTTTTGAGGTGTATGTGGACAGGGGGTAATCCCCTGTTCTGTGCATTAACGATAATTCACGTTTAGAAGAAGTAACATTAGCGTCCTGCTTCGGTGGACCGAAATCTCGACCGTTTCGTAAGCCGAGCGCAGAGCTAAACTAGTTTAGGCTTTGTCGAGGTGAAAAAACGCGGTGTTAATCACACAATTTAAAAACATTCCCAACCGAACGCCGGACGCTTTTCTTTGCCGTTCTTACTAAGGACAAGGGACTTGCACAAGGCAAACCGGCGGTCTTTTATACAAGAGTATACAGTATACGGTATATTCAAGCGTTTTTTACACTCAAACATAACCATCGCGCCCCGCAGCGATACCTTAGAAAAATCTACGAGATTCACCCAGCCCCGCACCCGGAATCCCCGCCGCAGGCGGCAGTAATCTACAAGATTTACCAGATTTCGCTCGCGCAGCGAGCAGGAGAATAAAGCCTCCCTTGGAGCGGGCTGCCGTGCGCCAAGCGCACTCATAGGACTATCGGAACATTATGTATTTCTATCCCCCCCCTTTTTTTCTTCAGTAAGGAATTTATTTGTTTTTTATGGCGTTTGTTCTGCGCCTGTTTGGCGCAAATTCAAATTTCTAATTCCTGTTTTCTATTTTTTTCGTATTTTTGCACCTTGTTTTGGAAACAATAATAAATTAAATAAAACATGAAAAAAACCTTATTAAGCATTGCTACTATGGCAGTTATCGCTACTGGTTGCCAGCACAAGGCCGAGTTGAAATCGGGTGTGAATCTGGACAACTTTGACACTACGGTCCGTTTGGAGGACGATTTCTACCAGTTCGCCTGCGGCGGCTGGATGGCCAAGAACCCCCTCGACGCCGAGCACTCGCGCTACGGTGCTTTCGACGTGCTGGCTGAGAACGCTCTGAAGAACGTCAACGACATCATCGACAGCGTCAGCAAGAATGAGAACGAGGCCGGCTCGCTGGCCGACAAGATCGCCACGATGTACAACATCGGCATGGACAGCGTGAAGCTGCAGGAGCAGGGCGCCGCCCCGCTGATGCCCTATTTGGAGGAAATCAACAACCTGAAGACCCGCGAGGATGTGTGGGCTCAGCTGCTGAAGATGCACCGTCGCGGCTATGGTGTGCTCTTTGGTGTGATGGGCGAAGCCGACAAGGACGATGCCAACATGTGCATTGCTTGGGCTTGGCAAAGCGGCCTCGGTCTGGGGGACCGCGACTACTATCTGCTCGACGAGGGCAACAACAAGAACATCCGCAAGGGCTATGTGGAGCTGATGGAGAAGGAGTTCGCTATGGCCGGCTACGACAAGATGAGCGGCAAGAAAGCCGACAAGCTGGCTCAGACGGTGATGGCCTTCGAGACCCGTTTGGCCAAAGCCATGAACACCAAGCTTGAGAACCGTAACCCGCAGGCTACCTTCAACCGTTTCACGGTCGACAGCGCCAATGCCGTATACCCCAACATTGACTGGAAGGGTTACTTCGAGACCATGAACATCATGGAGGGCATGAAGAGCTTCAACATTGCCCAGCCCAAGTATTTCGAGGAGGTAAACAAGGTGCTAGCCGATGCCGACATTGAGACCCTGAAGGCCTACTTTGCATGGCAACAGATTACCAGTGCCGCCAACTACCTGAGCGACGACTTCGTGAATGCAGAATTCGACTTCTTCGGCAAGCTGATGAGCGGCCGCGAGGAAATCCGTCCTCGCTGGAAACGCGTCACCAGCACCGTTGAGGGTGCCATGGGCGAGGCCCTTGGCCAGCTGTATGTCGAGAAGTACTTCCCCGCCGAGGCCAAGACCCGCATGGAGACCCTTGTGCAGAACCTCATCACCGCCCTTGGTCAGCGCATCGACATGGCCGAATGGATGACCGACCAGACCAAGGCCAATGCCCACAAGAAACTCAGCACCATCTATGTGAAGATTGGCTATCCCAACAAGTGGCGCGACTATAGCGGCTTGGAAATCAAGAACGACAGTTACTATGCCAATGTGGTGCGCAGCAACGAGTTTGATGTGGCCTACATGATGAGCAAGATCAACAAGCCCGTCGACAAAGACGAGTGGCTGATGACTCCGCAGACCGTGAACGCCTACTACAATCCCACGACCAACGAGATATGCTTCCCGGCCGCCATCCTGCAGCCGCCATTCTTCCAGTTTGACGCTGACGATGCCGCGAACTACGGTGCCATCGGTGTGGTGATCGGCCACGAGCTGACGCACGGCTTCGACGATCAGGGCCGTCAGTATGACGAGAACGGCAACCTGAACGACTGGTGGACCGAAGAGGACGCCAAGAATTTCGACGCCAACAAGCAGTGCCTGATAGAGGCCTTCAACAACTGCGTGGCCCTCGACGACCCGGAGCTTGGCAAGATGAACGGCAACGGCGAGCTGACGCTGGGTGAGAACATAGCCGACAACGGCGGCTTGCACGTGAGCTACCTGGCCATGCAGAACGCTATGGCGAAGAAGCAGGTGAACAAGGAGGAGATGGACGGCTTCACGCCGGAGCAGCGCTTCTTCCTGGCTTACGCGGCAGTGTGGGCAAGCAACATACGTCCGGCCGCTGCGCTGCAGCTGACGCAGATGGATGTGCACTCGCTGGGTCGCAACCGTGTGAATGTGGCCCTGCCGCAGGTGACGGAATTCATCGATGCTTTCGGCATCAAGGAGGGTGACGGCATGTGGCTGGCACCTGAGAAGAGAGTGGTGCTGTGGTAGAACTGTCGGGACACTACAGCCATAGCCGTATAGTGCGCTCGGTGCTGCCGAGCATCGGCATGGTACTGATAACATCCGTCTACTCGATAGTAGACGGATTTTTTGTGGCGAACTTTGCCGGGAAGACTGGTTTTGCCGCCATCAACCTGACGTTCCCGGTGATCATGATGATAGGGGCGCTGGGTCTGATGATAGGCAGCGGCGGCGGAGCGCTGGTGGCCAAGATAAAAGGGGAGGGGTATCCGAAGAAGGCCGACCGGGTGTTCACGATGTTGGTGCAGTTCGGGTTGCTGCTGGGAGTGGCGCTGGGCGTTGCATTGGCAGTGGGCGCACCGGCGGTGGCGCGGTGGCTGGGAGCCGACGAGCCGATGATGGAGGAGTGCATAGAGTACATACGGCTGAACATGATAGGGATGCCGGGTTTTGTGCTGCAGTGTGCCTTCCAGTCGTTCTACATGGCTGCGGAGCGGCCGCAGCTGGGGACGGTGATGAGCGTGGTGGCGGGGGTGACGAACATAGTGCTCGACGCCATATTGGTGTGGCTGTGCGGCATGGGAGTTGCCGGTGCGGCGCTGGCCACGTCGGCCGGCTGCCTGGTTGGCGGTCTGTTCCCGGTCTACTACTTTGCCTCGCGGCGCAATAGAGGTAGCCTGCACCTCAGGCCTACGCGAATGATATGGCCCTACATAGGGAAGGCATGCACGAACGGGCTGTCGGAATACGTGGCGAACATTGCGCTGAACATAGTGACCATCTGCTACAACATGCAGCTGATGCGCTATCTGGGTGAAGACGGTGTGTCGGCCTACGGGGTGATGATGTATGTGGCGTTCATCTTCGCGGCGGTGTTTATCGGCTACAACATAGGCATCACACCGGTGATAGGCTACCACTACGGTGCGGGCGACGTGAAAGAGCAGCGGTCGCTGATGCTCAAGTCGTTCACGATACTGGGAGTGCTGGGAGTGCTGATGACGCTGACGGCGGAAATCTTTGCAGAGCCACTGGCACGGGTGTTTGTGGGATACGACGCGGCGCTGACGGAGTTGACGGTGAAAGCGATGAGAATCTACATGCTGGCGTTCCTCATCAGCGGCTGCAACATGTTTGTGTCGGCCCTGTTCACGGGAATGAATAACGGAGTGGTGAGCGCTGTGGCTGCATTTGCGCGGACGCTGGTGTTCGAGCTGGCGTGCGTGTGGACACTGCCGGCATTGATGGGCATCGACGGCATCTGGCTCTCGTGGCCAATCAGCGAGGTGCTCTCGCTGTTGCTGTCGGCGATACTGATAGTACGCTATGCGCCGCAGCTGTTGTCTAAGCGCGCTTCTTGATAACCATAGAGAGCAAGACGGAGACGACGAGGATGCCGAGAATGACGGCGAGGGAGGCGAGAGTCGGCACATGCCAGCCGAAGAACTCGCCTCCTATCATTTTGATACCGATGAAGCAAAGGAGAGCACCGAGGCCGTAGTGGAGGAGCCAGAAGCGGTCGGCGATGTTGGAGAGGAGGAAGAAGAGGGAGCGGAGGCCCATGATGGCGAAGATGTTGGATGTGTAGACGATGACAGGGTTCTTGGTGACGGAGAAGACGGCGGGGATGGAGTCGACGGCGAAGATGATGTCGCTGAACTCAATGACCAGCAGGACAAGGAAGAGAGGAGTCATTTTGCCGGCGTGGAAGAAGTCGTGCCCATGGCTCTCGGAGGTGACGGGGAAGTGTTTGGAGGCGAAACGTACGACGGGGTGGTTGGCGGTGTCTATCTGCTCTTCGCTCTGCGGGCGGAACATCTTGATGCCGCTGTAGATGAGTATGACGCCGAAGACTGCCAGCAGCCAGGAGAATTTGGTGACAAGCGCTCCGAGGGCGAAGATGAAGATGAAGCGGAGCACTATGGCACCGAAGATGCCCCAGAAGAGGACGCGGTGGTAGTACTCCTTTTTGATGCCGAAGGAGACGAATATCATAATCATCACGAAGATGTTGTCGATGGAGAGGCTTTCCTCGAGGAAGTAACCGGCGAGGTACTCGGACATCATCTCGCGGCGGTAGGCGGCGAGGTCGGTGACAGCCTCATGAGGTGGCATCATCCAGTCGCCGAAGAAGAGAATGAGCACGGCGAACCCCATAGCCAACGCTACCCAGATGGCGGTCCAGATGCCGGCCTCTTTGGCGCTGACAATGTGGTCTTTCTTGTGAAATACAAAGAGGTCGAGGGTTAGCATGACCACCACAAAGACCATGAAGAGAGAGAAGAATAAAGTGTTCATTTGCACAATATTTTGCTTAGTTTGCTGTTAATAACGATAATGCAGCCGAAATATTGTGATATATTCTGGAGTTTTCTGAAGGTGGGTGCGTTCACCGTCGGCGGCGGCTACGCAATGATACCGCTTATGCAGCGCGAGTTGGTGACGAAGCACGGCTGGATGGGCGAGGAGGAGTTTATGGACCAGGTGGCCCTGAGTCAAGCGATGCCTGGAGTCTTTGCCGTCAATATGGCCACAATGACGGGCTACCGCCTGCGCGGCAAGGGTGGTGCAGCTGTGGCTATAGTTGGCAACGTGCTGGTGCCTATAGTGTTCATACTTCTGTTGGCGATGTTTTTCCGCACCTTCCGCGAGAACCCCATTGTGGATCGCATCTTCATGGGCTTGCGTCCCGCGGTGGTGGCGCTGATAGCGGCCCCGGTATTCACTATGGCCCGCAACGCCAAGGTCGGCTGGAGCAACGTGTGGATACCCGTGGCCAGCGCCCTGCTCATCTGGCTCTTCGGCGTCAGCCCCATAGTCGTCGTGTTGGTAGCAGCGCTCCTCGGCTATATCTATTCACTCATAACTCGCAATTCATGATATTCTTCCAGCTTTTCTACACTTTCCTCATCATAGGCGCCTTCACCTTCGGCGGGGGCTACTCGATGATAGCGCTGATACAGGGCGAGGTGGTTGGCCATTGGGGCTGGATGACGGCGCAGGAGTTCACCGACCTGCTGGCCGTTAGCCAGATGACGCCCGGCCCCGTAGGCATCAACACCGCCACCTATGCTGGATACACCGCCGTCGTGAATGCCGGATACCCAGCATGGGCCGGAGTGTGCGGATCGCTGCTAGCTTCGCTGGCCGTCATCATCATTCCGGTGACGCTGGTGATGCTCGTCGGCAGCTGGCTGCTGAGCCACAAGGAGGAGCCGCGAGTGGCCACATTGATGAAGGTGGTGCGACTGGCTGTAGTAGGCCTAATTGCCGCTGCCGCTCTGGGACTTGTTGGTGTAGAGAGCTTTGGTAGCGTCGGCTTAAACAAACAGTTTATCGTCTCTGTGGCCATCTTTGCAGCGGTCTTCATATTCAGTTGGCGCTATAAGAAAAGCCCGATACTACTGATTGTGGCATCGGGCCTTGTGGGATTGATAGTCTATTCGATATAATCAGGGTTTGCGGAACTTCTTGATGAATCTCAACGACAGGCACGCTGCTGTGAACCATGCTCCAGCCTGTATCCACAGGGTGAGGTAGTGCTGGCGCACTTCGGCTAAAGTGGCTCCCATAGAGGTTATCCCTACAAATCCCTGTATTCCTGGCGTCGACGGGAAGAGATAGGAGAGGGCGTTCCAGAAGGTAGGCATGTTGCTGTGTGGCCACACGATGCCACTCATGAAGAATAGCAACACACTGAACCACAGTAGTCCCAACAGTCCGGAGAACTGCTCGCGGACGAAGAAGTTGCCTATCGTCAGCCCCATGCTCACCACAGCGATGAGCAGCGGCAGGATGAACAGCAGTATGTCGTGCAGGTTGCTCAACTGCGGCAGCCCGAAGAGGCGCGGTATTATCCACAGGTCCATCAGTGTTATCGGCACATACAGCATCAGGAAGCAGAGCGTGCGCCCTACGGTGACGCGGTGGATACTGCGCGACCGCAGGCGCGCCGGTATCAGCCTCAGCGCCTTCTTGTTTTCGTTCGACTCGCCACACAGGATGGTGATACCGAAGAAGAGTGACTGGTGTATCACCAGTATCAGTAGCGCCGGCACAAAGAACGACGCAAAGCCGCCGCTGGGGTTGTACATCCTGATGTCGTCATAGACGGCCGGCTGCATCATGTCGACAGCCTGCTGCCCAGTGGTGCCGGCCATCCCCATGCGTTCCAGCTCTATGGTGTGCATCTCGTCTATTAGCACAAAGCTGCCGCCAGTGGCCGCACTCTTGTAATAGTAGAACGAGCTCATGTCGCAGAACACTCCTATACGGGCGGTACGCATCTCTGCAATCTTCTCGCTGAAGTCGGCCGGTATATAGTAGATGGCGTGTATCTTGTGGTCGCGCATCAGCTGTTGAGCCTCCGCCAGCGTATTGCAGCGGTAGTGCACGTCGACTTCCGGCGTGGCGTCTATCTTGTGGGCGAAGCGCTTGCTCGCTTCACAATGACTCTCGTCGACCACCGCAACCGGCATGTTGTGCATGTATTCGGTACTGTATATCAGGCAGAAGACTACAGGGTAGAGCACCGTGGCCACAAAGAAGGCCAGCATCACCATCTTGTTGCTGAAGACACGCCGTATCTCGGCCGTGAAGACATCCCAGATGTCCACCAGTATCGACAGTCTCGATTTGATACTTCCGGTCGGAGGTTGCATACTCTTAAAACCTTCATCCTCCACGGGATCCTCCGAGTAATGCCTGCCGGCCCATACTCCCGCAAGCCCGGCAAGCCCAAAGGCGAGCAGCGCCACAAAGTGCGGCCACGTGTGCTCGAGTCCGTTGCCGAAGATGGCTATGTCGCAATAGTTCAGGTAGTAGTGGCGGATAGGGTAGAGCCAGCTGATACCCGTAAAGACTCGCGGCATCGCCTCTATGGGGAACGAGAAGCCGCTCAGCGAGAAGCACAGAGCTCCATAGACGGCGCCGATACCTAGGGCTATCTCCGGTACGAGACTCACGATGAGCACCGCTGCACACTGTACGGCGGCGATAAGCATCACCGAGTTGGCCATCATCATCAGCCAGCTGCCCTCGAATGGGAAGTGCATCGGGCCGAACATCAGCAGGTTGGCAATCAGTAGCAGCAGGCTATAGAGTATCGTGTAGGGCAGCAGTTTCCCCATGAATGCGTGCAGGCGGTTACCTTTGGCTTTCCGCATCAGGTTGCGTACTGTGCGTTTCTCGCGTTCGCGCACAAGTACATATATAGAGTGCTGCAAAGCAATAAACGAGATGAGGGCCGGTATGAGGGTCGTCATCAAGTATATCTTGTAGCTTGAGAGTGGGTTGCCCACGAGGTGGGTGTCGAATTCCACCGGCATTATCAGACCCATGACCTTCTCCTCGTCGTAGCCCTTCTTGCGGAACACCTCGCGCTGTACGGCGCCGGCAGCCAGCATGCCCATGGTGGCCAACTGCTTGTAGCTCAGCATTCCGGCCAGCAGGTACGAGGTGTTGGTGTAGAGGCCGAAATGCGGGGCGTGGAATTGCAGCAGCTCGTTGTACGTGCCTTTCGGTATTTCGTAGAAGGCGAAAATCTCGCCCCGTTGTATCGCCTGGCGGGCCTGCGTGTGGTTGTCGTAGACGGCGACCACAGAGACTCCCTGTGTGGCCTCTAGCTCGTGGCACAAGCGGCGCGAAAGGTAGGTGTGGTCCATATCCACCACAGCCACCGGCAGCTTCTCCGGCATCCCTTCTCGCGTCAATGTGGCAAAGAAAGTGAACGCCAGCACCACCCCCAATGTGAGCAGTATCACATAGCGGGGATTGTGCCAGATGAGGCTCAGTTCACGTTTGAATACACGAATCATTCGTTGTCAACAATTATTGCTGTCATTCCGGGACGCAGCCCTTCGATGTTCAGCAGCGGCACCACCTTCACGTCGAAGCTCTTCACGTCGTATTGTCCGTTTGTCTTGGTGGCGCGCCAAGTGGCGTAGCTGGCCATAGCCTGCACGCGGCTGACGGCACAGGGGTAGGTCTGCTCACCGAGAGCCGGAATGCGCACCATCACCGTCTGGCCTGTCTTGATGTCGCCCAGCATATCCTCGCGCACTGCGAAGAAGAACCAGCAGTCGCTCATGTCGAGAATGGAGAGCACGGGGCTTCCGGTACCAATCAGGTCGCCCAGTTTGGCGAAAATCTCCACCACCTCACCGTCGCACGGGGCAATGAGGTAGCTGTCGTCGAGATAGCTCTGCACCTCGGCCACAGCACCTGTGGCTCTGCCCACGAGGGCGGCGGCAGCGTCCTTGTCCTCTACCTGTGCGCCCTCTTTGGCCATCAGGTACTGCTGCTCGGCAGCGGCACAGTCGGCCTGTGCCACCTTGTATTTGGCCTCCACCTCGTCGTACTGCTGTGCGCTCACCACACCTTTCTCCTTCAGGCCTTTCACACGCTCGTAGCTCTTGCGGTACACCTCTTCGGCAGCCTGAGCCTTCTGCCACACCTGATAAGCCATCTGCACCTGCTGCGAGCGGGCGCCGTGAATGGCTTTGCGGTTCTGTGCACTGGCGGCATCGTGGGCGGCAGTGGCCTGCATCATCTTGGCATTCACCTGCTTGCTGCCGATATGCGCCAAGGTGTCTCCGCGACGCACGCGGTCGCCCTCTTTCACATAGATGCTGTCGATATGGCCGGGAACCATATTGCTCACCCTGTACTCCGAAGCGTCGGCTTCGCCGGTAATCATCTCCTTCTGCGGCTTGATGGCCAAGAGGCCCACAATGGCCACAATAGCCACTGTGGCTATCAGAACTGCCAATCCTGCCAAAAGCGATTTGTTCGTCTCTTTCATCTTCTTTTCTATAATCTTTAAACCTTAAACTTTAAACTTTACTTTCCCAGCGCCTGATTGAGGTACACCTTGCTCATCTCAATCTCTATTTTGGCGTCGATCACTTCACTCTGAGCCTTCATCCATGCCGTCTGAGCCGCCATCACGTCGCTGCTGCTGCAGAGGCCGGCCTTGAAGCTCTCGTCGGCGAGCTCGAGGTTTCTGTTGGCCATATCGATGTTGCTCTCCGCTTCGGCAAGATGCTTGTAGGCCAACTCGAGCTCACAGCTCAGCTTGTTCACCTGCAGCTCTATCAGCTCTTCGGCCTCCTGGCGCTTGTACTCGGCCTCGCGGCGTTTGGCCTTTGCCGCCTTCACGGCGAAGATGCCGCCCGGATGTACCAGCGGCACGTTGACCGCCACACCTGCCATCCAGGTGCCGCCCCACGTGTTGCTGAAGCCGTCGAAAACATTGGGGTTGCTGAACAGGTAGCCGCCAGTAACCACGATATTGGGTTTCAGCGTGCTTGCTGCCATACGCACACCCTCACCGGCGATGCTGTCGGCTATGCGCAGCATCCGCATCTCACTACGGTGGGCGTAGACCTCATCCATGTTGTACTCCACCTTGGAATACTCGCCGAGGTTCCCGTTTTGCGACTCTGCCACATCGAACACAGTGTCCAGCGGCATTCCGCAGCGCTGTGCCAGGAGCATCTTCGAGAGGCGCAGGCCGTTGTTGGCCTTCGTCAGCGACATCTGGGCCTCGTTACGCTTCACACGCACCTTCGCCAGGTCGCCGTTTGTGGCCACCTCGGCATCGACGGCCATCTGCACGTTGTGCTCGAGGGTGTCGAGCAGGGCTGCATACTGGGTGGCCAGCTGCTGCTTGTGCTGCACGCTCACCACCTGCCAGTAGGCCTCGTCGACGGCCACTAGCGTCTCCTCGCGTTTCTTGTCGTACTCTATGCCGCTGAGCTCGTCGAGGAGGCGGGCAGTGCGGTAGGCAGCGAGAAGCTTGCCGCCCATATAAATAGGTTGTGTGAGGGTGACCACGCCGAAGCCAGCGTTGCGAGTGTCGGTCTCGAGGCCCTGCACAATCTCGCTGCCCACGTTGTTGAGGTTGGTGGAGAGACTGCTGTTTGCCAGCACACCGTCGAGGCGGTTGGCCAGCAGGTCGCCGCCGATGGGCAGGGTACCCAGCTGCTCGTGCAGTGAGGCGCTGATGTCGCTCTGCACCTTGTCGCCCATGTGGTTGATGCGTTCCTTCTGCTCATCGCTGAGGAGGTTGACGCTCTTCTCCATCCACGTGTAACCGCCGTTGGCGCTCACCTTAGGGAACATCTGCATCAGGGCCACCTTCTCCATAGCGTCAGTCTGCTCGCGCTTCATCTCTGCCTGCTTCAGTGCGCGGTTGTTCTGCAGGGCGCGCTCGCGACATTTCTCTATTGTTAGTGGTTGCTGCGCACTTGCCGTCGTTGCAAGTAACAGTATGCCAATTAGTAAATGTGTTTTCTTTACCATAGTCAAATGTTAAAATCGGATTGCAAAGATACGCTTTTTTTAACAAAAATCATGCCAAAAGATAACATTAATTTTTTTTAACTGTTGCATGACAGGATGTCAGTCCCGACTGACATCTTACAGCCTCTTCTCGGCGTCCCTCCGTCTCCCCACCGTATCCCCTCCGTCATTTCTTCAGTAGTTCTTCAGTATTTCTTCAGTATTTCTTCAGTGGACCACTGAAATACTACTGAAGAACTACTGAAGAAATGCCGTACCAACTCCATATCGAGGGCGTATGGAAAGGGAGGAAAGTTGGTGTTGATTTTTTTTTTGAAGGTTGACACAATATTATATATCCAGTGGCGTTAAAGACATAAATTTTAATTATAAAGGTATGAAAAGCATAGCAATACTCACTGGTGGCGGTCCTGCGCCGGGAATGAACACTGTGGTGGCCTCGGTGGCCAAGACTTTTTTGCGTGACGGCTATCGCGTGATAGGTCTGCACGGCGGCTACAGCGCCCTGTTTACTGACAAGCCTCGCATGCAGGACCTCGACTTCCTGACGGCGGACGAGATTTTCAACAAAGGTGGCAGCATCTTGAAGATGAGCCGCTTCAAACCGACGCCCGAAGACTTCGAGCAGCGCTTCAACCTGAAGCTCTTCACGGAGAACGAGATCAAGTTGCTTGTCACTGTCGGTGGCGACGACACCGCCTCTACAGCTAACCGCATAGCCAAGTTCCTGGCCGACAAGCACTATCCGATAGCCAACATCCACGTGCCGAAGACCATCGACAACGACCTGCCTCTGCCCAACAGCAGTCCCACCTTCGGCTACAACTCGGCGAAGGCGCAGGGGTGTGTGCTGGCCACCGCCGTGATGGAAGATGCCCGCACCAGCGAGAACTGGTTCGTGGTGAGCGCCATGGGCCGCTCGGCCGGCCATCTGGCCCTCGGCATCGCCGGCGCCTGCCACTACCCGATGGTCATCATACCGGAGTTCTTCAACAAGACTGAGATCACCGTCGACAAGATCATCAACATGGTTGTCAGCTGCATCGTGAAGCGCAAGCTGATGGGCATCAACTACGGCGCCGCCATGATCTCGGAGGGTGTGTTCCACTCGCTGAGCGACGAGGAGATCAAGAACAGCGGCATCCACTTCAGCTACGACGAGCACGGCCACCCCGAGCTCGGCAAGGTCAGCAAGGCCCACATCTTCAACGACCTGCTGGAGCGCAAGGCCAAGGAGATAGGTCTGAAGGTGAAGACGCGCCCCGTGGAGATAGGCTACGAGATACGCTGCCACACTCCCATCGCCTTCGACCTGACCTACTGCTCGCTGATGGGTATGGGCGTGCACACGCTGTTCAACCAGGGCTGCACAGGCTGCATGGTGTATGTGGACCAGCAGGGCAACGTGAGCCCTCTGTACCTGAAGGACCTGCAGGATCCGGAGACCGGCAAGATACCGCCGCGCCTGGTCAACGTCAACAGCAACAAGGTGCAGAGCTACGTGAACGACATCATGGACTACATCACGCCCGCCGACTACGAGGCAGCGAAGAAGTACCTGCCCAACCCCGAGGCATATGACTTCAAGAAGATTCTTAATTGGTAGTTTGCTACTGCTGCTGGCGGCTGTGCCGCCAGCAGCAGCACAAACCAAGGCGCAGCTGGAGAAGGACAAGGCCAAGGTTGAGCAGGAGCTGAAGAAGCTCTCGGGCGACCTTAGCAAGGCCAAGAAGAACAGCAAGGCCAACCAGCAGCAGATACAGCTGTTGGACAAGAAGATTGGTGAACGCACCAAGCTTATCAACAACATCAGCGGACAGCTGAACCTGCTGGGAATGCAGATGGAGCAGACGCAGGACAGCATGAGGCTGATGCAAAATCAGGTGGACTCCATGAAGAGGGAGTACGCCGCGGTGGTGCGCACGCTCTATGGCGAGCGCGGCAACATCGACAAGACGGTGCTTGTGCTCGACACCAAGAGCTACAACACCGCCTATCTGCGGATGAAGTACTTCCGCGACTACAGCCGCTACCGCAGGCGCCAGGCAGCACACATACGCCAGAAGGAGGAAGAGCTGCATGATGCCGGTGTGGACCTGGCGCGTCAGCAGCGCGAGACTACCACACTGCTTGCACAGGAGAAAAAGCAGAAGGACCAGCTGGCACGCGAGCAGAAAGAGCGCCAGCAAAGCCTGAAGAAGAGCAAGCAACAGGAGAAAGACCTGCAGACGCAGATAAACAAGAAGGAGAAGCAGAAGAGGCAGCTGCAGCAGCAGATACAGAAGATTATCAACGAAGAAGTTGCTAAGAGTCGCAAGGCTGCAACCACTGGAGGCGGCACGACGAACCGCACCACCGTGGACGTGGCGCTGAGCAACGACTTTGCCGGCAACAAAGGCAAGCTACCGTGGCCGGTGTATTACACCAAGGTGGTTCGCGAATATGGGCGCTACACACACTCGTCGGGCGGTCAGAACATGAACAACGGCATAGACCTGCAGTGCAAGAGCGGAACATCTGTGCAGTGCGTGTTTGACGGCACGGTGAGCCGCGTGTTCACATGCCCCAACGGCACCAAGGGCATCATTGTGCGTCACGGAGAGTACATGTCGGTTTACACGAACATGGGCACAGTGACAGTCAACGAGGGCGCCAAGGTGAGCACCAAGCAGAACCTTGGCACTGTGTATACTAACAGTGACGGCAGCGCCGACTTTAGCTTCCAGCTGTGGAAAGGAACCTCGTCGCAAAACCCCCGCACATGGCTGAGGTAGTATATTTTGTGTCGGACTCACATCTGGGTAGCGGTGCCGACTCGCGAGAGCGGGAAAGGCAACTGTGTCGCTGGCTCGACAGCATCAAGGGCGACTGCAAGGCACTGTTCCTGCTGGGCGATATGTTTGATTTTTGGTTTACCTACCGTTATGTAGTGCCGCGCGGCCATGTGAGACTGTTAGGCAAGTTGGCGGAACTGAGCGACATGGGTGTGGAGATACACTTCTTTATCGGCAACCACGATATGTGGATGTTCGACTATCTGGAGAAGGAGATAGGGGTGAGGATGCACGACGAACCGGAGGTGTTCGAGATGGGCGGGAAACGCTTCCTGATAGGGCATGGCGACGGACTCGGGCATCTTGACCGCAAGTTCGACATGCTGCGCAAGGTGTTCCGATGCAGACTCAACCAGCGTCTCTTCGCCATGCTTCCGCCGTCGTGGACATTCCCCATTGCCAACCGATGGAGCGACAGCAACAAGGTGAAGCATGCAAAAGAAGACTGCCTGCGCTATATGGGTGACGACCGCGAGGGGATAGTGATATATTGTAAGGAGCGCCTCAAAAAGGAGCATCTCGACTACTGCATCTTCGGCCACAGGCACACGCCGCTCATCAGAGAGATCGCCGACGGATGCATGTATGTCAATACGGGCGATTGGCTGATGAACCGCAACTATGCCGTATTCAACCCGACGAGCGGCACCGTTGAACTTCACGACGTCGCCGGAGCGTCGCATTGAGCATTGGTATATATCGCTGTGCGACAGTGCGGTCGTGACCTTGGGGAAGTTTTTTTGTAAAATAATGTACGCGGATTGATTTTTTCTTCGTATCTTTGCACTCGAATTTTTGATTGAAAAAACAAAAAAGAAATAAAAGATGAAAGGCAAAACCATCATTCAGATTGTGTTGGGCGTCGTTATAGTCGCCTTAGCGTTTTTGCTGTACAACAGCATTATGAAACCTGTGCGTTTCGAGAACGAGTACAACAAGCGCCGCGACGCTTGCGCAGAGAAACTGAAAGCCATCCGCACACTTGAGGAGGCCTACAAAGTGACCTACGGTAGCTATACCGGCAGTTTTGATACGCTGATTAACCGCCTGATGAATGAGGACAGCATGAAGACTGTCGTCAAGGTGACCAACTACGACAAGATTCCCGCCGACGTCGACATCAATGAGGTGCCTGAGAAAGAGGCTGTGGAGAAAGGCTATGTGACACGTCAGGAAGTGTTCATCAACCCTGTCGCCAAACTGCGCGAGGACAAGAAGCTTCCCACCATCGACGCCACTGGCCACACGGTGCAGATGACCGACGATCAGATTATCAACCTGCGTTATGTTCCTTATCCCAAGGGTGAGACGAACGAGTTTGATCTGCAGGCCGGTATGGTTGACAAGAGCGGCTTCCTTGTGCCTGTGTTCGAGTGCAAGGTGCCGTTGAGCATGCTGCTTAGTGACATGGACCATCAGCAGGTGGTCAACAAGATTGCTGAGATTGAAAAGGTCGCCGGCCGCTATGCTGGTTGGAAGGTTGGTGATATGACTCAGCCCGTTACTGACGGTAATTTCGAGTAAACAATGTATACTTGCAAGACACTGATTGCCACCGAGGGCGACCATGTTTCGCAGGAGAAAAGATTATCCATTTGCCTTGAGGCCAATGGATTTTCTTTTTCGGAGACGACGCCGTCGGGAGAGTTGCTGACCTTTGGTGTGGCCGAAGGGGCGCATGCCGCAAGCATCACCGATGCTACGCGCGATGTTAAGGCGTTCTTCTTGGATGCAGGGGTGCGGCCATTGGGATATAAAACGATGGAACTTATCGTGATGAGCGATGCCAGCACCTGGGTCCCCGATGAACTGTACACTATGACGGCCAATCGTCAGTATCTGAAACTCGTGGGCTGCAATGCTGTTTCTGTGATGACATGCCACAGCAGCGCGTTAGGCTCAACGGCGGTGTTTGCTGGTAACGAACAGTTGGCGATGGCCTTCAAGGTGGCTTTGCCGGGCCTGTCGGTAATCAACCAGCATGCCAAGATGGTCTGTGTGAAGGATATGACCCGCAGCCATCCCGTGCTTTTTGCCTATTGGCGTAAAGGCATTGTCGACGTTGCTGCATGCAAGGACGGCAAATACCTATTCGGCAATAGCCTCAAGTATAAGGGTAGGGAAGAGGCCATGTTCCGTCTCGTCGAGGTGATGAAGACGTATGGACTGGACGACGGCACCGCCGAGCTGATGCTCTGTGGCGACGTAGACCGTGATGTGTACGCCATGATGCGTCCTTATTTCCCAAAGACCACGCTCTATGGTGGCGAGGTAACCCGCTGTGCTAATTCCGAGTTCAAGAAGTTGCGCACCTACAGGTACGCACTAATTCTTATGTAGGTATGAGGATTATTGCAGGATCGTTGAGAGGACGGCGGCTCAATCCGCCACAGAACCTGCCGGTGCGTCCCACCACCGACATGGCCCGCGAGAGCCTCTTCAATATCCTGAACAACTATGTGGACTTCGAGGAGTGCTCTGTTATGGATCTTTTTGCAGGCACAGGGGCTGTATCCTTTGAGTTTATTTCACGCGGTGTGCGCGAGGTGACGAGTATCGACATCAACGCCCAGTGCACCGACTATATCAAGGCTGAGAGCGGCCGTATGGGTGTGAAGAACCTGCATGTGGTGCGGGCCGACGTCTTCGACCTCCTGAAGCGTGCCAACCGCAAGTTCGACATTGTCTTTGCCGACCCGCCATATGCCCTTGAGGGTCTTGCAACGCTTCCTGACCTTCTCTTCGAGCGCGACGTGCTCACCGACGACGGCATCTTCATCCTTGAACATCCCCGCGAGTATTCCTTCGAGGAGCATCCGCATTTCTGGCAGCACCGCAACTACGGCAAGGTCAACTTCACTTTCTTTGCCAATAAACTAGAAGAATAACAAAATCAATAATCTCCCGAAGGGAGTACCTTTCAATAACCCCACACGCAAGTGTGGGGAAACAAATGAAAAAGTTATGAACGCAATCGTAAAAACCAACTTCAACTTCCCGAAGCAAAAGAGCCTCTATGTGGGCAAGGTGCGCGATGTCTACAACATCGACGACAAGTACATGGCCATGGTCGTCAGCGACCGTATCTCGGCCTTTGACGTGGTGCTCCCCAAGGGCATCCCCTACAAGGGACAGGTGCTCAACCAGATTGCCGCCAAGTTCCTTGATGCTACCGCCGACATTCTGCCCAACTGGAAGCTCGCCACTCCCGATCCCATGGTCACTGTGGGCCTCAAGTGCGAAGGCTTCCGTGTGGAGATGATCGTGCGCGGCTATCTCGCCGGCAGCGCCTGGCGTGAGTATAAAGCCGGTGCCCGTACTCTCTGCGGTGTGCAACTGCCCGAGGGCATGGTGGAGAACCAGAAGTTCCCCACGCCTATCGTCACTCCCACCACCAAGGCCGACGAGGGACACGATGAGAACATCAGCCGCGAGGAGATCATCCGCACCGGCCTCGTTGCAAAAGAGGACTACGACCAGCTTGAGAAATACGCCCTGCAGCTCTTCCAGCGCGGCACCGAGATTGCCGCCGAGAAAGGCCTCATCCTTGTCGACACCAAGTACGAGTTCGGCAAGCGCGACGGCAAGATATACCTCATCGACGAGATACACACTCCCGACAGCAGCCGCTACTTCTACGCCGATGGCTACGAGGAGCGTCTTGCCAAGGGCGAACACCAGCGTCAGCTCAGCAAGGAGTTTGTGCGCGAATGGCTCATGGATAACGGCTTCCAGGGTAAGGAAGGCCAGCAGGTGCCCGAGATGACCGACGAGATTGTCAATAGCATCAGCGACCGCTACATTGAGCTCTATGAGCACATCACCGGCGAACGCTTCCAGAAAGCCGACGACTGCGCCGATGTCGCTGCCCGCATCGAGAAAAACGTCACCGACTATCTGCGTTCGCTCTGATGGAGATTGAACGCAAATACCTTGTCAGCGAACTGCCGAAGAACCTCGACAGCTACCCGCACACAGAGATAGAACAAGGATATTTATGCACATCGCCCACTCTGCGCATCCGCAGGATGGGCGATGTTTTTGTTCTGACCGTCAAAGAACATCTTGCCGGTACATCCACGGCGATACAGAACCGCGAGGAGGAATTCACCATGCCGCGCAACAGCTACGAGCGCCTGAAGGTCAAGTGCGACGGCAACCTCGTCAGCAAGACACGCTACCGCATACCCCTTGCCGACGGCGGCCTTACAGCCGAGCTCGACCTCTTCCACGGTGCCCATGAAGGCCTCCGTCTCGTCGAGGTGGAATTTCCCTCCATCGAAGCCGCCGACGCATTCATCCCGCCCTCATGGTTCGGTGAGGATGTAAGTGCAGACCCACATTATCGTAACAGCTATCTCGCATCTAAATGAAGAAAATCCCCCATACCTTCGTTATCGTCTTCGCGCTCATCGTGCTTTCCGCCATCCTCACCTGGGTGGTGCCTGCAGGCGAATACACACGCCAAGTGGTCGACGGCCGTGAAGTGGTACTCAACGACTCGTTCCACCGCGTCGACGCCGCACCGCAGACGTGGCAGATATTCTCCGCCCTTTTCAACGGCTTTGTCGACAAGGCCGACATCATAGCCTTCATCCTCATCGTCGGCGGCGCCTTCTGGATTCTCAACAACAGCCACGCCATCGACGTCGGCGTGATGGCCTTCCTCCGCCGCGTCAAGCGCCTCAGCCGCTACAAACTCATCAACAAACTTGGGGTCAACAATATCATCATCACGCTGGTAATGCTGATGTTCAGCCTCTTTGGCGCCGTCTTCGGCATGAGCGAGGAAACCATTGCCTTCGTCGTCGTCTTCATCCCTCTGGCCATCCAGATGGGCTACGACTCCATCGTGGGTGTATGCATGTGCTACGTCGCCGCCCATGTGGGCTTCGCCGGAGCCATGCTCAACCCCTTCACCATCGGCATCGCACAGGGCATCGCCGACCTGCCGCTCTTCTCCGGCCTCGAATACCGCTTCTTCTGCTGGGTGATCCTTACCATCATCGGCATCGCCTTCGTGCTGTGGTACGCCGCCCGCGTCAAGGCCAAGCCGGAGCGCAGCCCGGTCCACAGGCTCGACGACTACTGGCGCGAGCGAGCTTCATCCAATGAGCAGTCGTCGCTCACCCTGCGCCATATACTGATACTTATCCTCCTGCTGCTCACCATCGTGGCCCTTGTCGTGGGCGTGCTTGCCTTCGGCTGGTACATCGCCGAAATCTCGGCCCTCTTCCTCGCTATGGGCATACTGGCCGGCATCATCGACCGCCAGAGTGCCGACGACATCGCCAAGCTTTTCCTCGCAGGCTGCAAGGACATCCTCTCCGCAGCCCTCGTCGTGGGCCTCGCCTCCGGCATCATCTTCATCCTCCGCGACGGCCGTGTTATGGACACCCTCATCTACGGCCTCAGCCGCTCCCTCGCCCACACCGGCGAGGTTGCATCCCTCGGTGTTATGTACCTCTTCCAGACAGCCCTCAACCTCGTCATGCCCAGCGGCAGCGCCAAAGCGGCCCTCACCATGCCCATCATGACCCAGTTCGCCGACCTCATAGGCGTCTCGCGCCAGACCACCGTGCTCGCCTTCCAGTTCGGCGACGGCTTCACCAACATGCTCACGCCCACCAGCGGCGTCCTGATAGGAGTTTTGGGCATAGCCCGTATCCCTTACGGCACATGGCTCAAGTGGGTCTGGAAGTTCATCCTCGGCCTCATCGTCGTCGGCTTCCTCCTCATGCTGCCCACCCTCTGGCTCACCCTGCCGGGCTTCTGACAACTTTCCATAGGCACCTCTACATAGCCTCTACGTACCCCCTCCGTCTGTTCTACCACTGTTCACCGGTTGTTTAATGGTTTAAACCGTTAAACAACCGGTGAACAACCGTTAAACAGACGGAGAGGGGACGGAGGAGGTACGGTGAGATGTTGAAGAAATGGTGAAAAAAGTGCCGACAGGTGTGGCGTATATGAAAAAAAGTTGTATCTTTGTATTTTGACATGCACGTGTGATGTGCGTATAATATTTTAGTATACAATAATATAATAGATACTACCAATGGTTTCGGACAACGAAAAGATTACGAGGGTCGATATAGAGCAGACGATGAAGACTGCCTATATAGACTATGCTATGTCCGTCATCGTGGCTCGAGCGCTGCCTGATGTGCGCGACGGCTTCAAGCCGGTGCACCGCCGCATCCTGTACTCGATGAACGAGAACGGCATCCTGTACAACACTCCTACGAAGAAGAGCGCCCGCATCGTGGGTGACGTCATGGGTAAGTACCACCCGCACGGCGACAGCTCCATCTACGGCGCCTTGGTGCGTCTGGCACAGGACTGGAGCATGCGCTACACGCTGGTGGACGGCCAGGGTAACTTCGGCTCCATCGACGGCGACTCGCCGGCAGCCATGCGTTACACCGAGGCTCGCCTGAAGCAGATAAGCAATGAGCTGGTGGCCGACATCGACAAGGACACCGTGGACATGGTGCCCACCTACGACAACGAGGGCGAGGAGCCCAGCGTGCTGCCCGCCAAGCTGCCCAACCTGCTCATCAACGGCTCGAACGGTATCGCCGTGGGTATGGCCACCAATATGCCGACGCACAATCTGCGCGAGGTGCTCGACGGCTGCATGGCGTACATCGATAACGGCCACTTGTCGACGGTCAGCGGAAAGTGGGAGAGCGACATCACCGTGGAGGGACTGATGGAGTACATCAAGGCTCCCGATTTCCCGCTGGGTGGCATCATTTACGGCTACAACGGTGTGAAGGAGGCCTACACCACGGGTCGCGGCAGCATCATTCTGCGAGCCGACACCTGCATTGAGGAGGACTCGAAGGGGCACAATGTGATTGTGGCCACCACGATACCCTACGGTGTGAACAAGAGCGAGATGATCAAGAAGACCGCCAATTTGGCCAAGGAGGGCAAGATTGAGGGCATACTGGACATCCGCGACGAGAGCGACAAGGACGGCATCCGTGTGGTGTATGTGCTGAGGAACGACGTGGTGCCCAATGTGATATTGAACAAACTGTTCCAGCTCACCGAACTGCAGAGTTCGTTTGCGGTGAACAACATCGCACTGGTACACGGCCGCCCGCAGTTGCTGAACCTGAAGCAGCTGATACAGTATTTCGTGGAGCACCGCGAAGAGGTGGTGACCCGCCGCACCCAGTTCGATATGAACGAGGCCGAGAAGCGCGCCCACATACTGGCAGGCTTGCTGCGTGCCATAGACATCATCGACGAGATAGTGGCCCTGATACGCGCCAGCAAGACGCCCGACGAGGCCCGCCAGGGACTGGTGGACCGCTACCAGTTCAGCGACCTGCAGGCACGCGCCATTGTCGACATGCGTCTGGCACAGCTCACCGGCCTGCAGCACCAAAAGCTGCAGGACGAGTACGACGAGAAGATGCGCTTCATCGAGCGCTGCAAAGAGATTCTCGGCAACCACAATGTGCTGATGCAGGTCATCAAGGACGAGCTCAAGGAGTTGCGCGAGAAGTACGGCGACGACCGCCGCACGGCCATCAAGTACGACGCCGCGGGCTTCCGCATCGAGGACACCATCCCCGACGAGCAGGTGGTCATCACCATCAGCCACAAGGGATACATCAAGCGCACGCCGCTTGTGGAATACCGTACGCAGAGCCGCGGAGGTGTGGGCTCGAAGGGCAGCGCAGTGCGCAGCGAGGACTTCGTGGAGCATATCTTCACCTGCACTAACCACAACTACCTGCTGTTCTTCACCGAGAAGGGCCGCTGCTACTGGATGCGTGCCTTCGAGGTGCCCGAGGGCGAGAAGAACACCAAGGGACGTCCGATACTGAACTGCATCAACATCGAGCCTGACGACAAGGTGAAGGCATACGTGAACGTGGAGACGCTGAGCGACGCCGAGTATGTGGGCAACCACTACATAGTGATGTGCACGAAGAACGGCATAGTGAAGAAGACCACGCTGGAGGCTTATTCGCGCCCGAGAACCAATGGTATAATAGCCATCGGTATCCGCGAAGGCGACGAGCTGCTGACCGCCTGTCTGACCGACGGGGAGAGCTACATGCTGATAGCCTCGAAGAAGGGCAAGGTGATGATTTGCCCGGAGAAGGAATTCCGCACCATGGGACGTGGCGCCAGCGGCGTGAAGGGTATGGAGTTGGATCCGAACGACGATGCTGCCATCGACATGCTGTGCCTGCCCAGCGAGGACGAGAACCTGCTGGTGGTCACCGAGCATGGCTACGGCAAGCGCTCGGCTCTGGCCGACTACCGTGCCACGCTGCATCGCGGCGGCAAGGGCGTGAAGGCCATGCAGATCACCGAGAAGACAGGTCCGCTGGTGGCTGTGACCAACGTCACTGAAGACCACGACCTGATGATTATCAACCGTTCGGGCATCACCATCCGCATGAAGGTGGCCGACCTGCGCGTGCTCGGCCGCGCCACACAGGGTGTGAAGCTGATAGACTTGCGTGGCAAGGACTACATAGCCTCCATCACCAAGGTTCCCACCGAGGATGAAGAAGAGGGTGAAGGAAATAATGTGAATAATGATGGTGAGATGAGCAATAATATTGAGAGCAACGATACTAATATAGAAAACAACCAATAAAAAGACAAAGATATGAAACTGAAGAAAATCAGCATGATTTTGGCCCTTGCGGCAATAACCTTTGGCGCCAGTGCCCAAACAGTGAACGTGCAGAGCGCCATTCAGGACTTGAAGAAAAACTACCTGAAAAAGGCAAAGGCAGAGATTGACCTGGCCTGTGAGCACGAGAGTACCAAGGATGACGCCAAGACATGGTGCTACAAGGGACTCATTTATGCCCGTATCGGCGGTGAGGTCAGCAATCCCAAGTCGAAGTTCAAAGACCTTGCCCCCAACTGGGCCGAGGAGGCTTATGCCGCCGCTCTGGAATGCAAGCGCCTGGACACTAAGAACGAGTATGCCGAGGAGAACAACTCTGTGTTCCGTTTTGTCGGCAACGAGTACTACAGCCGTGCCACCGAGGCTTACAATGCCAAGCGTTACAACGAAGGCCTGCAGAATGCCGAGAAGGCTGTGGAGATGTTCAACAACAGCGGTGATGCCAAGTTTGCCGGAGAGAGCCTCTACATTGCCGGTATTAGCGCAAAGGCTTTGAACGACAATGAGAATACCAAGAAGTATTTCAACCAGCTCATCCGCAAGCGCACCGACAAGCAGTATGTGTACCGCACGCTCTTCAACATCAACAAGGAAGAGGGCAACAACGACGGTGCCATGAAGGTGGCTACGAGCTATATGAAGAATCGCAAGAACGACTACAACGCCTATCTGCTGATGGCTGAGGGTTACCTGTTGAACAACAACCTTGAAAAAGGCAAGGAGATGATTAACTCGGCCCTTGACCTGACGAAGGACAGCGTGACGCTGTATCCGCAGATTCTGGGTCTGGCTGCCGCCATCCTGGAGAGCATGCAGGACTATGCCGGTGCCGAGGCCAAGTATCAGGAAAGCCTGACCCTGTCGCCCAACCAGTTTGAGGCCAACTTCGGCATGGGTAAGATGATTTTCAACCGTGGTGTCGACAAGCTGGATGCTGCCAATGCAGTGCCTCCCGAGGACGAGACCGGTCTGTATGACCGCCTGCTTGAGGAGAGCAACGGCTTCTTCCGTCAGTCGGTGCAATACTTCCAGGCTGCCATCGCCTTTATCGACGCTCTGCCTGCCAACGCCAAAGCTGCACAGCGTCCCAATCTCTTCAACTGCCTCTCTGCATTGAAGACCGTCTACGCCCGTCTGGAGATGTATGACGAGCTGAAGGCTGTCAATGCCCGCATGGACGAGATACAGAAAGCTCAGTAAGCTGAAAAAGACGCTCATCCAAACATTGATACTCCTTGCTCTGCCACTGTATGCGGCGGGGCAAGGAGTTTTGTCAGGCAGGGTCACCGACGCTGCTACGGGTGGTCCATTGGAGTTTGTCAATGTCGGCGTTCCCGGCACAGGTATTGGAGGTGTCACCAATAACAAAGGCTATTACAAGATTGAAATAAAAAGAACCGATAGTGTGACAGTGCGCTACTCCTTCACCGGATACGAAAGCAAGGAGGTGCGGCTGAAGATTGTCGGCGAGGTATGGAATAATGTGTCGCTGAAGCCAGTGGCCAAAAGGCTCGACGAGGTTGAAATCAGCGACGATAAAACACGTCAGAGTAGTTTCACGCATATCGACGTACAGAAGCTTGACGATGCCGTAGGACCGACAAGAGGGGTGGAGGGACTGCTGAAAACGCTGCCGGATGTGAATTCGAACAACGAGCTAAGCAGCCAGTATTCGGTGCGCGGCGGTTCGTTCGACGAGAACTTGGTGTACATCAACGGCGTTGAGGTGTTCCGCCCGATGTTGATACGCAGTGGACAGCAGGAGGGTATGAGTATCATAAACCCTGACTTGGTTGACTACATACTGTTTTCGCCCGGTGGCTTCGAGGCCTCATATGGCGACAAGATGTCGTCGGTGTTGGACATAACCTACAGCCGACCGGTTGAATTCAAGGGCAGGGTGAGTGCCAGCATGCTTGGCGGTGCCGCATCGGTACAGGGGAGAGTGGGGGAGAAGTGGAGCTATGCGGCAGCATTGCGCCACCATAGGAACAGCTATCTGCTGCGTACTCTGGACACCAAGGGTAGATATACCACGCGTTACACAGACCTGCAGATGCTGTTGGGCTATAAAGCCAGCGACAAGCTTGATTTGGGGCTGTTGGCCATATGGACAAACAATATCTACGGGCTTGTGCCCAAGAGTCAGACGACAGCCTTCAACCAACGCACGATGGAGATAGACATCTACTTCGACGGTGCAGAAGAGGATAAGTACCGCACGCTGCTTGGTGCGTTGACCATGGATTGGCGCCCGAACGATGACTGGCGTGTGACAGGCAGCCTTTCGGCACAGGATATTGCAGAAAGCGAGCGCTACGACATACAGAGCCAGTATTGGCTTTATCAAGTGGGATTAGGTGAGGTAGTAGGCGAGACTGAAAGGTTTGACCGCGGTGTTGGCACATTCCTGGAGCATGCGCGCAACCGCCTTTCCACGGGTATTTATGCTCTTGATTTAAAGGCCACAAGGCAGGCGACTCTCGGCAGCTGGCAGTTTGGAACAAAGATACAGTATGAGAATATCAACGACCGACTGCGCGAATGGCGCTGGGTTGACTCGGCCGGTTATGCGTTGCCTACGCTGATGCCGGTGGCTGGAGATACGAATAATGCTCCGGTGAACCCAATACTGCAGCAGTACGCCAACACCAAAGGTGGGCTGCATACCGTGCGAGTGACAGGCTTTGCACAACGGGAAATAAACATTGAAACGCGCAGTGGCGCCGACCTTAAGATACTGGCCGGAGTGCGAGGTGGAATATCCGGGGTGACGGCAGCGGCTGACAATGTTACGAGGGGGACGATAAGCCCGAGGGCGAGCGTTGCCTACAAGCCCAGATGGGAACGGGACCTGTTGTTCAAGCTAGCTACGGGCATATATCAGCAGGCACCTTTCTACCGCGAATACCGTCGTGAGGACGGCAGTTTGAACATGAACCTGAAGCCGCAGACATCATACCAGGTGACGACAACTGCCGACTGGAACGTAAAGTTGTGGGAGCGACCGTTCAAGATAACGGCAGACATCTATTACAAATACATCACTGATTTAGTGCCTTATACCGTGGATAATTTACGCGTCACCTATCACCCCGATGAGCAGGCGGTGGCATATGCAACAGGCGTCAGTCTGCGAATCAATGGCGAATTCATTGAAGGATTGGAGTCGTGGGCAAGTATCTCGCTGATGAAAACTCAGGAAGACATTGCTGGCGACCAGTTCGGCTGGCTCGACCGGCCCACAGACCAGCGCTTCTCTGTGAAGGTTTTTGTGCAGGATTACATACCTATGATACCCTGGTGGCGTATGAGTCTCAGCGCCGTATACGCCACAGGTATGCCAGTGACAGCGCCCTATGGGCGCCAGGAGGTGGCGCTGCGCCTGCCGTACTATCTACGCGTGGATTGGGGTAATACCGTACAGTTGGCACGTTTTGAGAGCCTGAAGCACTGGAAAGTGTTCCGGTATGTGGAAGACATACAGGTTGGTGTAGAGGTGTTCAACCTCTTCGATAAACAAAATGTGGTGTCATATCTGTGGGTAACAGACTATGACAACCACCCTTATCGCGTGCCGAATTATCTTACAGCACGTCAAGTCAATTTAAAACTGACGGTTCTCTTTTAATTCTTTCCTTTCTTCGCCCTGTCAACGAAGCGTACAAGCGCCACCGTCTCAAAGACGAGGTACACCACGTAGCCTATGCAGAATGCAATGAGGAAACGGCGTCCCTGTCCGGGATTGGTAAGCAGGAATATGGTGAGCACTATCAGGTGGATGAACAGCACACCAACCGTCGAGCCAAGGAAGATTTGCACAAAGGTCTTCGGTGAACGGTTCATCGCTTTTACCACAATGTTGTGCTGCACCATTGTCAGCGCGGCGAAATAAAGCACCAGCAGCGGCATTGCGATGATAAACAAATGAGGGGCCGCCCACATAATGATAAAGGTTGTCAGCACTAAGATTAGGCTGACAACCAATAATGAAATATAGTAGCGTCGCATACTATTCGGTGAACTTCATGGTTTCCTTGGTGGTGAACTTCTCGCAGTAGTGGCAACGAAGCTTCAGGTTCTCTTTGTCGACAATGTCGAACTTGGTGGGTACCACCTCGGCGTTGGTGATGCACTTGGGATTGGCGCAGCGCACAAAGTTCTCTATGTGGTCGGGAATCTCGGCCTTGAATTTGTCAACCACTTTGTAGTCGGCTATGTCTATTATTGAAGCGAAAGGCGCCACGAGGGCAATCTTGCTCACCTCTTCCTTGGTGAAGTGTTTGTTCTTAATCTTCACAATGCCTTTCTTTCCCAGTTTCCCACTGTTTAGGTAGTTTCCTATGAGCACCTCATCCTTGTATTTCTCAAGCCCGAGTATTCGGATTACCTGATAGACTGATTCTGTGGGGATATGGTCAATGACTGTGCCGTTCTCGATAGCGGAAACGACCATCTCTTTCTTGTTTTCCATTTCTTTAAGCTTTAACCGTTAAACATTAACCTTTATCTAACACCGAGTATTGCAGCCATGAGTGCCTGACGCACATACACGCCATTCTGTGCCTGCTGGAAGTAGTAAGCGTACGGAGTGCTGTCAACATCGGTGGTGATTTCGTTCACACGAGGCAGCGGATGCAGTATGCGCATGTTTGGTTTGCAGCCCTGCAGCATGCTTGCCGTGAGGATGCAACTGTCTTTCACGCGCTCATACTCCATCTGGTCCGGGAAGCGCTCACGCTGCACGCGGGTCATATAGATGATGTCTGCAGTGGGTATGACGTCCTTCAAGTCGGTATACTGGTAGTATTTCAAACCGGCATCCTTGATGCTCATCTTCACACTCGACGGGAGCTTCAACTCTATGGGTGACACCAGGTGGAACGTGGCGTTGAAGTTACACATGGCCTGCACCAGCGAGTGCACCGTGCGGCCGTATTTCAAGTCGCCCACCATGGCGATGTTCAGGTTGTCGAGCTTGCCTTGTGTTTTGCGTATACTGTACAGGTCGAGCATGCACTGTGTGGGGTGCTGGTTGGCTCCATCACCGGCATTGATCACGGGCACTGAGGCTACTTCGGAAGCGTAACGCGATGAGCCCTCCTTGGGATTGCGCATCACAATAAGGTCGCTGTACGAAGATACCATCACTATGGTGTCGTGTAGCGATTCTCCTTTCTGGACGCTCGTTCCGCCGGGGTCGCTGAAACCTATGATGCGTGCGCCAAGCTGATTGGCGGCGCTCTCAAAGCTCAGGCGCGTACGTGTGGAAGGCTCAAAGAACAGTGTGGCTACCACCTTGTCCGACAATATTTTCTGCTTCGGGTTCTTCTCGAACTCCTCGGCGATGTCCAACACCTCGATGTACTCCTCTTTCGAGAAGTCCGTGATGGAGATGAGGTTGCGTCCTTTTAATGTGCTCATGATGTTGTGTATATTTATGTTTATTTGTTTTCTGTGAATATGGCTAAGTTCTTTTGCGCCTCTTCGTTGTTGGGATTGGCTTCCAGCGCTTTTGTGAAATATTCCATTGCCTGGTCCATGTCACCGTACACCTCTTTCTCCAGCCAGCCCAGATTGTTCAGTGCATCCGAACTGTTGGGGTTCACTTCCAGCATCTGCCGGTACAGTTTCTCTGCTTCAGCATAGTTCTCTGTCTCTTGGTAGTACATGGCCATCGCGTACATGGCGTTGGTGTTGTTCGGCTCAAGGCGCAATGTGGTCGACAGATACTCGACAGCCATCGGGTCGTGGTGGGTGGCATATAGTATGCCCAGCTCTTCATAGGCCGGTGCATAGTCGGGATAGAGGTCGCACACCTTGCGTAGCAACGTCACTGCGCTCATGGTGTCGCCGGTCTCTTTGTATATAAAGCCCTTCATGAATAGTGCCGTGCGGTTGTCGGGCTCCGTCTCGGTGACCTTTGTCAAGTGTTTGAGTGATCGGTCGTAGTCGCGGTTGTAGAATGTCAGCTCGCCCATCTTCAGCTGCACTTCTTTGCTCTCCGGCGATAGCTTCTCTGCAGCAGTGAGGGCACTGTAGCTGTTGCTCACGTCGCCGTTGGCAAAGTATATGTCGGCCTGCAGCATTAGGTATTTTTCATTATCCGGCTCTTCTTTCACGGCTTTGTTTATGTCGTACGAGGCTTCCTTTGCGCGCCCCAGCTTCAACAGCACCTCAGCCCTCTGTGCCAGCAGCGCAGCATCGTTCGGATGCTTCTCTATCTGCAAGTCCAGCACCTCAAGCTTCTCTGCGTCAGTCATATCGTCAGTCACAACCTGCTGTCTGCATCCCGTTGCTATCAGGGCGGCAAGCATCATCGTGAGGTATATGGCGTATCTGTTCTTCATCATTTTCTATTACGCAACTTTTCTTTTTTTATTGTATAAAAGTGCAAATCATTTTATCAACAGCTGTCAATTCTTGTTCTCTCAGCACTTTGCGTGCTTCTGCCTCGCTTATTGGCAGCGCTCTCCACAGCAGGCACCAGTATTCTTTTGTTTTCCTCAAAGCACTCTCTTCTGTCAGCGCTGTCCTCCGTATCTCATCCATAAGGCGGCCTATGAAGTGCTTCGTCAAATGCTCTTTACCATTCTTCAGCACTTCGCACTTCCCACTCTCAATCGCCAGCGTCGGGTTGTATAGTATCCCACGCCCCACCATTATGTCGGCTACTGTGGGGTACTTCTCCTTTATCTGTTGTATGTCGGCCATCGTCTTGATGTCGCCGTTGTATATCACCGGATGCTTTATCAGCGGCAGCACCTCTCCAAAGGTTTCCATGTCAGGCACCCCAGTGTATTGCTGCCGACCGAGGCGTGGGTGGATTGTCACCGACGCCAGCGGATAGTCGTTAAGCACAGGAACCAGTTGGAATATCTCTTCTTTATGCCTCAGCCCTATGCGCATCTTTATACTCAGCTTGGGCTTCAGTTCCGGCATCACGGCATCGAGCACAGCCCTCACTTCCTCAGGGTAGGGTAGTATGCCGCTCCCTCGGTGCTTCCCCGTGATGTTTCGCATCGGACAGCCTATGTTCCAGTTCACCTCGCTGTAGCCCATGTCGTACAGTCTGTTGGCGAGTGCAATGAACTCTTCCGGCTCTTTGCCGAGTATCTGTGGCGTTATTGGTATTGAGCCATTGTTTGCTTCTGGCAACACGTCGCGCAGGTAGTGCCTTAGGGTCGCCGACTGGCTCTTGTCGTTCAGAAGGTTGTGCAGGTTATGTGTCAGCGACAGGAAGGGCGTTATCGCCAACTTTATGGCGCCAGGGAAGCACTCCTCATACACCCGTCTGAAGAGCAACTCTGTCAATCCTTGCATCGGTGCCAGTATCATCTGCAATCTTTAATGGTTTTTTCCCAATCTTCTTTGTGGTCGGCGATAAATTGCTTAAGCGATGCAGTCAGTTTGTTGCCAGTATCATATACAGGCTTGTATAGCAGGCTTTTCTCTTTTACATCCGGTTTCAGCACCGTCTCTTTCTGGTCAAGCATCACTGCGTAGTTGAGCACTACGGCCAGTATGCACAATGCCTTCAGCATGCCCAATGCCGCGCCGAGCACCCGGTTCATGGTGCTGATGTGAGCAGCCTTCAGCAGTCCCTCTACCATCCGCCCAAGCAACCATGCCAGCACCAGTGCTCCGACGAAGCACACAAAAAATGCCACCAGCACGGCATTCTCACTCTTCAGCCCCAACAGTTCTGCCACCTCTTGCGACAGGTGCACCGCCGCCCAGATGCCGGCCAGCACTCCCACCAGCGTCGCCACCTCGCGCACTATCCCCCGCCTCCATCCCTGAAAGATGAAGTAGCACATTGGCACAGCGAGTATTATATCCAGTATGTTCATCCTTTGCAATTAAGAAAAAGCGCCTTGTCAGCACTGGCAAGACGCTCGAATAACACATTTTCTTTTTCTATCACTAACGATAGAAATAAGCAAGCACGCCATATATAACGCAACTTTTCTCATTTTGTTTCACTCTTGCAAAACTTTTTTTCAATCACTGCTGTTACCCACCACACTATCAGCGCAATAATCGCACCGAAAACAGCTCCGCATATCACGTCTCCCGGATAGTGCTTACCCAGGTAGGGGCGGCTGTAGCATGTCGCTATGGCCCACAGCGCAATCAGCAGCAGTGGCCATTGCCGTTTCACACGCTTCCAATAGCGTAGCATCAGAAACATGGCTACGGCGAACATATTGGCGGCATGTGAACTTACAAAGCCGTATTGTCCGCCACAGCCAGTGCGGAACATGCGGACATCTTCCAGCGCGTGGCAAGGGCGCAGTCGGCCTACAGTGTTCTTGAACAGCTGCACGCTGCCCTGGTCGGCAAGAAGGAAGCACAGCGCAATGCCTATCAATACAACCCACCAGCGGCGTGGTTCATAGCGCAGCGTCAACAGGCAGAAGGCAAGAACAATCACTGCCGCCATACACCAATGCTGGCTCAACGACCACATCACCCAGTCCATCGCCGTGCAGTGATGGCTGTTGATCCACCAGAACCATTGTGTGTCCAGATTGTTGAGTGTCTCAAGCATCAGCGGTAAGCTTCCTGTATATCATGTCTTTAAGCACGTCTATATTCTGTCCGCTCACGGCGCTGATGAACACGCTTTCCACGCCCTTTGGCAGTCTGCGCTTCAGCTGCTTCTGCATCTCTTCGTCCATCATGTCGCACTTGGTTACAGCCAGAATACGTTGCTTGTCGAGCAGTTCTGGGTTGTACTTCTTCAGCTCGTCGAGCAGCACATGATACTCTTTTGCAATCTCCAATTGCTCACAGCTAACCATGAACAGCAGTATCGAGTTGCGCTCTATGTGACGCAAAAAACGCAACCCTAAACCCTTACCTTCGGCGGCACCCTCAATGATGCCTGGTATGTCGGCTATGCAGAACGACTTGTCGTCGCGGTATTTCACAATGCCAAGATTCGGAACCAGGGTGGTGAAGGGGTAGTCGGCAATCTCCGGCTTGGCGGCACTCACCACACTGAGGAATGTGCTTTTGCCGGCATTCGGGAAGCCCACCAATCCCACGTCGGCCAACACTTTTAGCTCAATGATTACCCAACGTTCTTCGGCGGGTTCACCGGGCTGCGCATAGCGCGGTGTCTGGTTGGTGGCGCTCTTGAAGTGGTCGTTGCCCAAACCACCGCGTCCGCCTTTGGCGATGATGAGCTCCTGTCCCTCTTCGGTCACTTCGCCCAGCACTTCGCCACTCTCCGCATCGCGGCAGACGCATCCCAGCGGCACTTCCAGCACTTGGTCTTTACCGGTGCGGCCGGTGCAGAGGTTCTCGCCGCCGTGTTCGCCGTCTTCGGCAATTACGTGTTTGGTGTACTTCAGGTGTAATAGCGTCCAGCGCTGCGTGGTGCCGCGCAGTATCACGTGGCCGCCACGGCCGCCGTCGCCACCGTCGGGACCGGCTTTGGCGTTGTACTTCACCCTCAGCAGGTGGGCGCTTCCGGCGCCGCCCTTGCCCGAACGGACAAGTATTTTAACGTAGTCTACAAAGTTGGATGTCATTGTTTATGTTGATTATCCTGTTCATTTTTGACGAGCCTGACGGAGTTGGCGTAGCATCGGTTGTAGTTGTACATGAGTATCTCGTTAGAATAGAAGTTCAGGTACCATGCTTTCGTGTCCCCGTCGGGAGTAGAGGACCAGTAAAAGCCGTAGGTTCTATTGTATGCGTAGTTTCCATTGCAGTCGCGGCTGCCGGCAGCTGGCAGTATGATGTATCTCCCACTCGGTCCGGTTACTCTATAGAAGCCCACGCTAATCCATTGCCAATGGCACGAACGCATTAACTCTTGGAACTGCATCATGGTAGGGAGTTGGTTGCCGAAGAGAGCGACCGCTTCGTCGTAGGTGAACAGGTTATTGGTGTCGGCAGGGTTGATTTCGTTGTTACTCTTCCACAATGTCATACTGATAAGTCCCAGGTCGACATAGCCTTCGTGGTGGGCAGTGTCGGCAGGCCAGTCGTGTTTGACTGGGTGTCCGCTGTCTTTGTTGCACTTGGCCAATGTCATTGCGGCAAGGCTCGTTATGCAAAGAAGAAGCGTTCCTGCAAGGAGGGATTTCATAGCATTGTGCTTTAGAAATGCCTGCACCGTCTCCAGTGCAGGCATTTGTTTTGCCCTTGATTATATGCATCAACCGATGGCCTGGCGGATGCGGGCGGCGATGTCCTCGATTGTGCCGAGGCCGTCGATGAGTTTCTGCTTGCCCTGGGCGGCGTAGTAGTCGGCCACGGGCTTGGTCTTGCTGTTGTATTCCTGCAGACGGTTGTTGATGGTGGCCTCGTTGTCGTCGGCGCGGCCCTGTATCTTGGCGCGCTCCAGCAGACGGCGCATCAGCTCGTCCTTCGGCACCTCGAGTTGCACCATGCAGGTGAGCTCGCGGCCATATTTGGCCAGCAGCTTGTCGAGCACTTCGGCCTGTGCTACCGTGCGGGGGAAGCCGTCGAAGAGCATGCCTTTGGTGTCGTTGGCGATGGCCTTGTCCATCATCTCGATGACTATGTCGTCGCTCACCAGCTGACCGGCATCCATAATGCTCTTGATGCGCTTGCCCAGTTCGGTCTGGTCGGCAATCTCCTTGCGCAGCAGGTCACCGGTCGATACGTGCGTCAGACCGTAGTGCTCCACTATGAAGTCGCTCTGGGTACCTTTGCCGGCACCGGGGGCTCCAAAAATGACAATATTCTTCATTGTTTGTCTTTTTTACTTAACCGAAACAATCTCGATGTCGAACACAAGGGGCGAGTAGGGGGGGATGTCCTTGCCAGCACCCTGGGGACCGTATGCCTGGGCCGAGGGCATGACGACCTGCATCACAGTGCCTTCGGGCATTCCCATCACGCTCTCTTCCCAACCGGGGATGAGGCGCATCTGGCCAACCACGTAGGTCAGGGGCTCGTAGGTGCGGCCGGGCTGCTGCAGGCCACCCTGGATGGCGTTGCTCTCCACGCTACTGTCGAACATCGTGCCGTCGAGCAGGCGGCCGGTGTAGTTCATGGCCACGGTGCGGCCGGCGGTCACCTTGGCGCCGTTGCCTCTCTTCTTCACAATGACGTAGACACCCTTGTCGTTGGGCTTCACGGTGATGTTGTTGTCGCGCACATAGGCCTCGATGGCGGCGGGCTCATTCTCCTGGCGCTCTTTCATCTCGGCAATGTAGTTGTTCTGCTCCTCTTCGAGCTCTTCCTTGGTGACGATGTCCTGCAGAGAGATCTCGTAGTAGATCTTCATGCCTTTGCCCTTCTCGTAGTAGGGGGGCATCTGGTTGGGCTGGAGGAACTTTGCCAGCGAATCGGCCTCATAGGCCAGAACGGCCTTGTCGCCGATGTGCATCATCACCAGTGCGTCATAGAGGAAGAACGAGGGGTCGGCCTGCAGAATGCGGTCGGCGTGACCCACGTTGGTGAAAGTCTGGGTGGTGTCGAATTTGACGGTCATCTCGCCGACGAGCACGTCGCCTTCCTGCACCTGCTGTGCCGACTTGTTCTGCTTCTCGAACTTGTACGACAGGCCGTTGCCGGCGTCTTTGAACTTGCCGCTGTTGCAGGCTGCCAGCACCACTGCTCCCGCCATAATCATGGCGGCCATTTTGATTGTCTTTTTCATTTTCTGTTGTTTGTTTTTTATTTGTTTGTCATTTATTTTTCCACTCTTTTAACCACAGACTCAGCCACTCTCACATCATACACCAGCACCGTCCGTGTCCCTATGCGGTCGCCGTCGCCCACAACTCCGTAGGCCAGTTCCGACGGCACTATCACCCACGCCCGGTCCCCATGCCTCATGGTGAGCAGCGCGGCGTCCAGTCCGCGTGTGGGCTCCAGGCGTCCGGCCACAACGGTGTCTTCCGTGTTGCCGTATATCACCCCACCGCCGAGGTTCTCCACTCGGTAGTTGATGACTACCGTCTCGTCGTAGGCTACCGGCTCCCCCTTGCCCTCTTCGGTCATCATCACGCGTGCGCCGCACGGCAGCACCGTCATCTGCCATCCGCGCCGCGAGGCGTAGGAGTCTATGCTTGTCTCCTCGCCCTGCGAAATGTAACGGTTGGCATTTATAAGGTTCTCGGTCAGGTCCTTGCCCTCTGTGGTTCCGGTCTCCACCACAGGCACGTTGTTGCAGCTTATGCACAGCATCATGCAGATGGCGGCGAGGGCCAGTCCCAGTTTCTGTTTCACCGTCTTCACAGTCTCGTGCAGCGACTGGTGGCTGGTGGCGCCGGCGGCACGCACATGTCCGCCGCCCACGGGGAATAGTTCGCGCGCCAGCTGGTTCACGTCGTAGCGCATCTTTGAGCGCAGCGACAGGCGCACACGGTCCTTCTCCTCCCTTATCAGTATGCCGCAGTCCACGGCCCGCAGCTTCATCACCTCGTTGATGAGGCCCGTAAGGTCGGCGCTCTCCACGCCGTAGGTCTCCATCTCCTTGGCCGGTATCACCATCAGCGCCACCTCCTGCTCCCGGTACACCGTCAGCAGGCTGTCCATAGCGTGACCGAAGAATCGCAGGCGCTCCTCGGTGAAGACGTTTTTGATTTCGCGGTTTATGGCCATCGGGTCGATGCCGAAGCGCAACAGTGCGGCAGCGGCAAGGTAGACACTCTGGCGGTCGTTGCTGTAGCTGAAGGTGCCGGTGTCGGTGCAGATGCCCGTGTAGAGGCACGTGGCTGCCTCGCGGCCGAAGATGCTGTCGCCGAAAACGCGCTGCATCAGCCAGTAGACCAGTTCGCAGGTGCTCGATATGTGCGGTTCCACCACACACAGCGCTTCGCATCTGTCGTCGGCCGAACGCTCGTGGTGGTCAATGAGCAGCTGTCGTGCGCCGCTCTTGCTCAGCAACTCTGCCAGCACACCCGTGCGCTCCACCGTGTTGAGGTCGAGCAAAACCACCAGGTCGGCCTCCGCTGTCGCCTTGCTGCAGGCGTCGTACTGCGTCTTCCCGCTCAGGATATGCTCGGCGCCAGGCAGCCAGTCAAGGTCCATCGGCACACCGTCGGGCAGCATCGCCGTAATCTGTACCGGCGTTTCATGAAACGCAGCCCTTAACAGATGCCACATGCCCAGCACCGAACCCACGGCATCGCCGTCGGCGTTCTGGTGGGCCACCAGCACCACGTGACGGGCGCTCTCTATGGCGCCACGCACGGCGCCAAGGTCCCACTCACTGTCGAACACAGCCCTGTATGTCGTCTCAATCTGCATGTGACACAATGCATTACAGCGTTTCAGCATCGCAGAAACGCATTGCAAATATACATAAAAAACTTTATATATATTATTTTGTTGAAAGAAAACCCATATTGCTCCGTCCCCGCTCCGTCCCCCCTCCGACTTTCCTCCGACAAAAAACCGTTAAACAACCGGTGAACAGTCGGAGCGGGTACGGAGCGGGTACGGAGGAGGTGCAGTGGGGAGACAGGGGGCGTATTAACAAAAAAAATTTAACATTTCGCACAATAAAATGCAATATCCGCTGTTATTGTTGTACAAAATAGATGAAAAAAGAGTCAATGAGACCTTGTGTCGATTTGACGGAAGTATCAAAGTATCAAACATCTAATACTATGAACCTCGGAATTAAACTTCTGGTAGCAGAGGACGACCCCAACCTGGGCACAATCCTGAAAGCTTATCTGACGCAGAAAGGCTACACTGTGGTGTGGGCCAAGGACGGCGAAGAAGCCACGAATATGTTTGAGGAGGAGGACGTGGACGCCTGCATCCTCGACGTGATGATGCCTGTCAAAGACGGTTTCACCGTCGCCAAGGAAATACGCAAGGTGGACAAGAAAGTACCGCTTATCTTCCTTACTGCCAAGAATCTGGAGGCTGATAAGCTCAAAGGCTTCGAAATCGGCGCCGACGATTATATCACCAAACCTTTCAGCATGGAGGAGCTTCTGGCTCGCCTTAACGCCACCATGCGCCGCTCGTTCAACGAGGACCGCCCCGACAAGAACGTGTTCAAAATCGGCGACTTCACCTTCGACTATGCTCACCAGACACTGGTGCTCGGCGACGACATTCAGCGCCTGACCGCCAAGGAATGTGACCTGCTGCGCATGTTTGCCATCAACTTCGGACAGCTGGTGGACCGTAACACCTGTCTGCAGAAGATTTGGAAGGACGACAGCTACTTCGCCGCGCGTTCCATGGATGTGTATATCACCAAGTTGCGTAAATACCTCAAGGCAGACCCGAGTGTGGAGATTGTCAATGTCCACGGCGTGGGCTTCAAGCTGACGCGTAAGGAATGAGATTGACTTTTTTGGGTACGGGAACTTCGCAGGGGGTGCCGGTTATTGCATGCCGCTGCAGCGTGTGCCGCTCGTCCGACGAGCGGGACACGCGTCTTCGTACATCGGCCCTGCTGTCGGTAGGCGACAAAAACATCCTCTTCGATATCGGGCCGGATTTCCGCCAGCAGATGCTGCGCGAACAGGTAGACCACATAGACGCCATACTGATAACGCACGCCCATCGCGACCATGTTGCAGGATTAGATGATATAAGGTCCTTTAACTATGTGCAGCATAGGAAGATGGATGTATTCCTAAACGCCGAGGCACGGGTAGCGATAGAGCGTGACTACCACTACATCTTCGAGCCGCACGAGTACCCCGGGCTGCCCGAGGCAGAGCTGCACACCGTTACGGGACAGTTTATGGCGGCAGGGCTTGAGGTGACACCGATAAAAGCAATGCACAAAGACCTGCCGGTGCTGGGCTACAGGATTGGCGATGTGGCATACATAACCGACGCCAACCATATTGCGCCGGAGGAGATTGAAAAACTGCAGGGGGTGAAAGTGCTGGTGATAAACGCATTGCGCAAAGCAAAGCACTTTTCGCACTATTGCCTCCCCGAAGCGTTGGAAGTGATAGAGAGGGTGGGGCCGGAGCGAGCCTACCTGACACACATGAGCCATGAGATGGGGCTGCATGCCGAGGTGTCGGCGGAGTTGCCGGAGGGGGTGGAGCTGGCTTATGACAGACTAACAGTTGAAATATGATATCAATCTGTATACCAATATATAATCATTATGCATATCCGCTTGTGCGGCGTCTGAGTACGCAGACCGCCAGTGCGGACAAGGAGGATTATGAGATTGTGTGTATCGACGACCACTCATCGAGCTACTATGTGAACCAGAATAAAGGTATCGCCGAGATGGCTACATTGGTGCAGTTGAAGACGAATGTTGGGCGCGCGCGCATACGTAATCTATTCTTGAAGTATACCAAGGGTGACTATCTGTTGTTCCTCGACTGTGACTCGCATGTGCCGGAACAGTTCCTCAGCAAGTATAACAAAACGATGGCAACCAACCCTTCAGTGGTGGTTGGCGGCCGTGTATACGACGAGGCCGACAACGACGCCGGGCATCGTCTGCGCTACCTGTATGGCTCCAAGGTGGAAAGCCAGCCCATGGAGGTGCGTATGCAGCATCCCTACCGCTCGTTCCAGACCAGCAACTTCATGGTTAGGCGCGATGTGCTGGAGCGCATACGCTTCGACGAGAGCATCACAAAATACGGACATGAGGACACCCTCTTCGGATATCAGCTGGAGCAACGTCGCATACCTATAAGGCACATTGACAATCCGGTTGTCAACGGTGACGTGGAGGAGAACGCCGAGTTCTTGCACAAGACCGTTGAGGCCGTGGAGAACCTAGCGGAAATATACGACCGCATGTGGGAGGACCAGCGCTTCTGCGAGAGCGTGAAGTTGCTGAGCACCTACAGCCGTGTGCGGCGCATGGGTTTGCAGGGGGTGGTGTACTTCTTCTTCAAGATGTTCAAAACCCCTATGGAAAACCACTTTGTCAGCGGTAAAGGTATTAGTCTCAAACAATTCAGTTTCTATAAGTTGGGGCTATTTATTAAACAATTGCATTATAATAATTAAAACATAATTATTATGAAAAGATTCATTAGAACAACCATGGCTATCGGCACCATGCTGTTGCTGTCGGCAGCGGTGAGTGCGCAGGTAGTGGAGACAACAACATACGATGACGGGCGCGTGTACACCGGACAGCGCAGCGGTAAGGGCAAGATTGAGGGCAAAGGCCTTATGACATGGCCCAACGGCGACCGCTATGACGGCATGTGGAAGAAAGGCATGCAGGACGGCGAAGGCACATATACATGGGCCAACGGCCTGGTGTACAGTGGCCAGTGGCACAAGAACTATATCAAAGGGCATGGCGTCTTCCGCTTCCCCAACGGCAACGTGATGGAGGGCGACTGGACCGCCATGGGCACCGGTACGGGCAACTTGACTTGGCCCGACGGCACACGCTATGACGGCCCCTTCCTCAACGGCGCCCCTCATGGCCAGGGTGTCAAAGTGTGGGCCAATGGTGACCGATACGAGGGAACTTTTTCTATGGGCCACATGATGGGGCAGGGGACCATCACCTTCAAAGACGGCACCACCTACACCGGCAACTGGGTGAATGACCATCGCGAAGGACAAGGAACATGCCGCTTTGCTGACGGCGGCCGCTATGAAGGCATGTGGTACAACGACCAGTTTCAAGGCCAAGGAACCTATGTCGCTCCAGACGGCACACAGCTGAAAGGTACATTCAAAGCAGGTAAATTCGTTGAAGAATGAAGACTAAACTATTATCAATATTGTTTGTAGGGGCACTGCTCGCCACAGCATGCGGCGGTAGTCGCTATGTGTCAGCCGACCGCGACCTGGAGGATGTCTATATTGGCAAGAGTTACTACGAGATAGTGGCAGACTTCGGGCGCCCCGATGCAACCATGCAGGACGGCATGGAAGGTTCCAAGATGGCCTACAACTCGGTGACCCTCAGCGGCACACAGGCCGCAGGCCTCTATCGCCAATACAATGTGCGCAACCGTGCCACCAAGATAGAGGGGACGCCACGCGGTGGCATCACCTTTTCACTCGACGCCTCGATGAAGTGCTATGCTGTCGACAGCGACTTTGAACGTGAGCGCACCAAAGAGCCGCAAAAGGTACAAATACCCAAACCGGAAGACATACGTATGCCAAGCAAGGTTAAGCCCAGAGTTCCCCGTACGATAGACTACCCCTATTTCGACGCCAAGTCACCCTTTGCCGAGTATGTAACCATAGAGAAGGTTGAGGTGGAGCGCAAAAAAGTGACGGTGTACTTCCTGTACCGCAAGCGCACCCCAGACCGCCGCCCGGTAGTGGACGACGGCATCTTCATCATGCCGGAAGTGTACGTCGAAGATTGCGCCACCGACAAGAAATACATGCTCAAGGACCACGAGGGCATTGCGCTGTATCCCGACAAGACACACTTCGCCAACAATCAGGGCGGTTACGACGTTCTGCACTATTCGTTGACATTCGAGGCGTTGCCCGAGGATACGGAGTTTATAAATATCATAGAGCCCGGCCACTCAGCCTACAACTTCTTCAGGGTCGACATACGCACGCCCATGAAGACGAAGGAAGAGCTGCAAAGGAAAAACCAGGACACGGAAACAAATAAATAACATATGAAGAAAACACTACTTTATTTGGCGGCTGGAGCCCTCTGCTTCGCCGCCTGCGAGCCCAAAGAGGCTGAGAATGTTATCGGCAAGCCCGATGTCAATGTTGTCGACGGCCGCTTTACCCCCGAGGTGATGTGGAGCCTCGGCGTGATGAGCGAATATGCCGTCAGCCCCGACGGCAGCCAGGTGCTTTACACCCTGCGCTACACCGACATGGAGCAGAACAAAAACAACGCCGAGCTGTACGTGATGGCTACCGATGGCGGCGAGGCTGCACGCCTGACCACCACTGCGCAGAGCGAGTTCAACCCCGTGTGGTATGACAACAACACCATCATGTTCTGCCGCGGAGCCCAGATCCTTTCCATGAACCTCCAGACCAACAAGGAGACCGTCGTGGCTGAGTGCGAGCGCGGCTTCGAGGGCTTCAAGGTGGCTCCCGACGGCAAGTCGCTTGTCTACATCAGCACCATCCCCGTCGAGCGCCCCGAACATCTCAACAAGCTTTACGCCGGCCTCGACAAGACTACCGGCCGCATCAACGAGAACCTGATGTACCGCCACTGGGACAACTGGGTTGACGAAATCCCGCAGATATTCTATGCCCCGCTGGAGAACGGCAAGGCCATGATGGACAAGGTTGTCAATATCATCGACAGCACCTTCGAGAGCCCCATGCGCCCGTGGGGCGGCACGGAGCAGTACAACTACAGCCCCGACAGCAAAACCGTCGCCTACACCTGCCGCAAGAAGACCGGCTACGACTACGCCATGTCCACCAACAGCGACATCTACATCTATAACATCGAAACTGGCGAGACCCGCAACATCAGCGAGGGTATCATGGGCTACGACCAGAACCCCGTCTTCAGCCACGACGGCAAAATGATTGCTTGGGAAAGCATGGAGCGCGAGGGCTACGAAGCCGACAAACTGCGCCTTATGGTCATGGACCTTGAGAGCGGCGAGAAGACAGACCTCACCGCCGGGTTCGACTACGGCGTCAGCGGCATCAGCTGGAGCAACGACGACAAGGAACTGGTGGCTGTGGTCATGTACCGCGGCACCCTCGAAGTCTTTGCCTTCAACCGCGAGAGCAAAGCCATCCGCCAGATAACTGCCGGTCAGCACGATGTCAACGGCTTCCAGCTCAACGGCAACACCATCGTCGCCTCGCAGGTGTCGATGCAGTATCCCGCCACCCTCTATGCCTACAACCTGAGCGACGACAAGTCGGAAGGCAAGAAAATCAGCACCTTCAACGACGAAACCCTCAACCAGGTGCGCATGGGCAAAGTTGAGCCCTACTGGGTGAAAACCGTCGACGGCAAGGATATGCTCACATGGCTCATCTACCCCTACGACTACGACAGCACCAAGACCTATCCCGCGCTGCTCTTCTGCGAGGGTGGCCCCCAGAGCATCGTAAGCCAGTTCTGGAGCACCCGCTGGAACTTCGAGGTCATGTCAGGCGCCGGCTACTTCGTCATCGCCCCCAACCGCCGCGGCGTCCCCGGCTTCGGCATGGAGTGGCTCGAGGAAATCAGCGGCGACTACGGCGGACTCTGCATGCAGGACTACATGGCCGCCACCGACTATTTCGCCAACAACTTCAAGCAGATCGACCGTGAGCGCATCGGCGCCTGCGGCGCCTCCTTCGGCGGCTTCAGCATCTACTGGCTCGCCGGCCACAACCACGACGTCAAGGGCTACGACGAGGGCCGCCGCTTCAAGGCCTTCCTCGCCCACAACGGCATGTTCAACTTCGAGCAGCAGTACCTCGAGACCGAAGAGATGTGGTTCGAGAACTGGGACCTCGGCGGCCCCTACTGGGAGCGCGACAAGAACCCCAAAATCAAGAAGAGCATGTCCTTCTCGCCCCACCTCTATGTGGGTGAATGGAACACGCCCATCTGCGTAATCCATAGCGAGTTCGACTTCCGTATTGTGGCTTCGCAGGGCATGGCAGCCTACAACGCCGCCCAGATGCGCCGCATCCCCAGCCGCTACCTCTACTTCCCCGACGAGACCCACTGGGTGCTCAAGCCCCAGAACAGCCTCCTCTGGCACCGCAACTTCATCGACTGGTTCGACCAGTGGCTCAAGAAATAACACAGGCCCCCGTCAAGGCCAAGCCCGCCCCTCACGGCGGGCTTTTTCTTTTGCCCCCACAGCCGCCACCCACTCGCACCCCCTCCGTACCCGCTCCGTCGGTTCTACGGTTGTTCTACGACTGTTTAACGGTTTAAACCGTAGAACAACCGTTAAACAACCGGTGAACAGACGGAGCGGGTACGAAGTAGGTATGGAGAGGCTCGGGACACGAAACCGCCCTTTTCCCTTAATGTTGATTGCCGTCGATTGATCGTTTGTTTATCGTTAACATCTTCTCTTTCAATACAGATGGCGCGAATGGTACGGATTGATCGTTGAATTCACACTGGTAGCAGTGTTAATGTATAGTAAAAAAGGCCCTGTCGCACGATGGGGCCTTGTATTATAAATGCGCCGCTTCCTCACGGGAGGCGACGCAGTGTACTTTGTCGTATTGAGAAGATTGGTTTTGTTTACAGCACCTTGATAAGCTCGACGGTGAAGATGAGAGCGGCGAAGGGCGGGATGTCGGCGCCGGCGCCACGCTCACCGTAGGCGAGGTTGTAGGGGATGTAGAACTTGAAGATGGAGCCTTCTTTCATGAGCTGCACACCTTCGGTCCAGCCGGCAATTACTTGGCGCAGGCCGAACTCGGCGGGCTGGTTGCGGCGGTAGCTGGAGTCGAAGACGGTGCCGTCGATGAGGGTGCCCTCGTAGTGGCAGCGGACGGTGTCGCTGGCTTTGGGCTGACGGCCGGTGCCTTCCTTGACGATCTCGTACTGGAGGCCGCTGGGGGTGGTGGTCACTTCGGGACGCAGCTTATTGCGGTTGAGGAAGGCTTCGCCCTCGCCTTTGGCAGCTTTGCCACGCTCGGCGGCCTCGGCCTGCTGGCGCTCCTCGAGCTCGGTGAAGTAGTGCTCAAGCACCTCGTTGACCTCGCTGTGGCTCATCTTGGGCTGGCGGCCCTGCAGCACGTCGGCGATGGCGGCGGTGTAGTCTTCGATGTTAAGGCTCTTCTGGAGGCCCATTCCTATCAGTTGGTGGCCGATATTATGGCCTAATGCATAACTGAGTTTATCCATATTATTGATTGTTCATTCGTTGACGGAGATAAAGAATGGCGTCGATGTTGCGGGGCACCTGCAGGTCGAGGGTGCCGCTGACGATGCCGATGACGTGACCGTTGCGGACGGCGCTGAGCCGGTTGTAGGGCTTCATGCCGCAGAAGGCGGCACTGTCTTCGCGACGCACGATGATATAGTCGGGGTCTTCCTGTACGAGAGCTTCCAGGCTGTAGCTCCAGCCCTCGATATCTTCGGCGATGTTGCGGCCACCGGCCATACGGATGATGTCGTTGATGAAGGTGTTGCCACCTGCGGTGAAGTTGCCGCTGGCGCCGAATCCGACGACATAATATACCTTTGGGAGTTCGTTGGTGTGGGAAGGCCTTAGTGTGTCGGTGTCTAACGATTTGACACGTTCGCGCATCAGCGAATTCAGCGAGTCAGCCTCGCGCTCTCTGCCAACCAGTCGTCCGATGGCGGCTATGTTGTCGTAGAGGGCTTCGAAATGGGGCTTCTCGATGACGCACACCATAGGGATGCCCATCGCGTCCATCTGGTCGGTGACTTTCTTGCCCACCATTGAGCCACTGATGACCAGGTCGGGGTTGCGCGACATGATGCTCTCGATGTTGAGGTTGCTGATGCCGCCAATGCTGGGGATGTCCAGTGCCTCAGCCGGATACTCGCAGAAGTCGGTGCGACCCACGAGTATGTCCTGTGCGCCGAGGGCGTAGATAATCTCGGTGACGGCAGGGGAGAGGCTCACCACTCGTTGAGGCTGTGCGGGCACCACGACGGTGCGACCGTAATCGTCGGTGACGGTGTCGTTAACAGCATTCGGCTCCTGATGTCCGCCGCAAGCGGCAAACAGCAGAACGAGACCTAAAAGAAGAATTGATTTACGCATCTTCCATTCCTCCACACATGGGCAGCACGACGCTGGTGATGTAGCTCGACATGTCGCTGGCGAGGAACACGCAGCAATTGGCCACCTCGTCGGGGGTACCGGGGCGCTTCATGGGGATGCGGCTGCACCATGTGTCCATCAGCTCCTTCGGTATGTCGGCTGTCATCTCTGTTTGCACGAAGCCGGGAGCAACCACGTTGACGCGTATGTTGCGGGCGGCGAACTCTTTGGCGCAACTCTTGCTGAAGCCTATGATGCCAGCCTTGGAGGCGGCGTAGTTAGCCTGGTTGTAGTTACCGGCAATGCCAACCACAGAGCCGATGTTCACGATGGAACCGTGTCCTTGTTTCCACATGGCGGGCTGCACAGCCTTCGTCATGCAGAAGACACTCTTGAGGTTGGTGCCCACTACGTGGTCGAACTGCTCCTCTGTCATGCGCTTCACGGCGGCGTCGTCGGTGATGCCGGCATTGTTGATGAGGATGTCCACGTTACCGAAGTCGGCAAGCACCTCTTTGACCAAAGCCTGTGCGGAAGCAAAGTCGGCCACATCGGCGGCATAACCCTTGGCTTTCACACCGAGGGCGAGCAGCTCCTGCTCCACGGCTACCATCTTGTCGTTGCGCGTGCGGCCGCAGAAGGCCACGTTGCAGCCCTCTTTGGCAAACCGTATAGCAATAGCGTGACCGATGCCACGGGTGGCACCGGTCACTATTGCAGTCTTATTTTCTAAGAGCATATTAGAGCAGCTTGGCGAGTTTGGCAGCCAGGTCGCCGACGCGGGTGCTGTAACCCTTCTCGTTGTCGTACCAGCTGACGATCTTCACGAAGTTGCCGTCCATCACCTGGGTCAGCAGGCTGTCGAAGATGCTGCTGTGGGTGTTGTCGATGATGTCGATGCTCACGATGGGCTCGTCGACATACTGGAGGACGCCCTTCATAGCGCCATTGGCGGCTTCCTTCACGGCGTTGTTGATATCCTCCTTGGTGACGTTGCAGTTGAGCTCGGCGGTCAGGTCAACGACAGAGCCGTCGGGAGTGGGGACGCGCATGGCGAAGCCATCCAGCTTGCCCATCAGCTCGGGGATTACCAGACCCACAGCCTTTGCGGCGCCGCTGGAGGTGGGGATGATGCTGACGGCGGCGGCACGGGCACGACGGAGGTCGCTGTGCGGCTGGTCGAGAATCTTCTGGTCGTTGGTGTAGCTGTGGACGGTGTTCATCAGACCGCGCTTGATACCGAACTTGTCGTTGAGCACCTTGGCCACGGGAGCCAGACAGTTGGTGGTGCAGCTGGCGTTGCTGACGAGCTGCATCTCCTTGGTCAGGATGTTATCGTTGACACCCATCACGATGGTGGCGTCCACGTCGTCGGCCTTACCGGCGGGGACGGTCAGGATGACCTTCTTGGCACCGGCGTTGATGTGCTTCATCATCTGCTCGCGTTTCTTGAACAGACCGGTCGACTCGACCACGATGTCGACACCCAGCTGGCCCCAAGGCAGGTTCTGCGGGTCGCGCTCGGCATAGATCTTCACCTTCTTGCCGTTGACCACGAGGCAATCGCCGTCGGCGTACACTTCGCCGTCGAAGTTCTCATGCACGGAGTCGTATTTGAACAGGTATGCCAGTGTTTTGGCGTCGGTGAGGTCGTTGATAGCGACGATGTCGAGCTCGGGGTGTGCGAGCATTGCGCGGAAGCTCATTCTTCCAATTCGGCCGAAGCCGTTGATTGCTACTTTTGCCATAGTATTTTGTTTTTTAATGTTTTGTATTGTTTGTTGCTTTAACTTTGAGTGTACAAAAATAAGAAACATTTTAATATATGCAAATGTTTTTTATTATTTTCGTATCTTTGCATCACAAATATGGAAAAAAGGAAATCGTCTAAACCGATAAAAACCAAGGTTCTAGCCACTAGGAATGCCTGTGGCATTCCGCATAGTATTATTATAACGCCGTGGCGCCAGTTAGGCTTCTTCGGCAAAGTTTGGCGAGTGCTTTGGGTCGGTGTAGTGGGGTTGTGGCTCTTCACTCTCCTGCAGGTGCTCCTGGGTTGGTTCATCAATCCTCCGCTCACCCCCCTCATGGTGCAGCGCTTCAACCAGCAGCTCTTCGAGAAAGGGCGCGATGTGCATTTCGAACGCGATTATGTGCCGCTCGACAGCATCTCCAACAATCTGATTACCGCCGTGGTATATGCTGAGGATGGGCTCTTCATGTATCATCATGGTTTCGACGTCAAGCAGATGAAGATAGCCTATCGTGAGAATAAGAGCGGGCGTCGTTTCCGTGGTGGCAGCACCATCAGCAACCAGACGGCCAAGAATGCCTTTCTGCCTCACTCGCGCAATATGGTGCGCAAAGCCTTCGAGGCATACTATACCGTTATGATTGAGGCGGTTTGGGGCAAGCGCCGCATCATGGAGGTCTACCTTAACATCGTGGAATTCGGCGACGGTATCTATGGGGCCGAGGCCGCTTCACAGCATTATTTCGGTCACTCCGCCAAGCGTCTCTCGCAGACCGAGGCCGCACAGCTCGCAGCCACTCTTCCGGCTCCCCTTAAGCGCAATCCGGCCCATCAGTCACCTTTCTACAAGAAGCAGGTGTCTGCCATCAAGCAACGCTTTAGTTGGGGCGCGGTAAATATTGATATGCCGAAAGATAAGCGTGAGGCAAAATACAAGGACCGTGAGTCACTTCTGGACTTTTACCTATGGACGAAACGGCAGAAATAGAGCGCACATGGGCACGTCACCGTCGCGACTACGAGACCTACCTGAAGCTCGAGCGTGGAATGGCTGAAAACAGTGTTGCGGCCTATATGCACGACTTTGCCCACTTGGAGCGTTTTGCTGTCGAGCAACATCTTGAACCGGAGCAGATAACGCTGCGTGACTTGCAGTTGTTGTTGAAGCACTTCTCAGACCTCGAGATAGCACCCACCTCACAGCGTCGCATGATATCCGGCTGGCGCATGTTCTTCCACATGCTTGTTATCGAGGATGCCATCAAGGACAGTCCCGCCGACCTCCTCGACTTGCCTATCCGCCCAAAACATTTACCCGATGTACTCAACGACGACGAGGTCACGCTCATCCAGCAGACCTTCGACCGCAGTACACCTGAAGGCGAGCGCAACTACACTATCGTGGAGGTGCTCTACGGTTGTGGGTTGCGGGTGTCGGAGCTCGTAAACCTCAAGCTGTCGAACATCTACGCCGACGAGCAGTACCTGCAGGTCATCGGCAAGGGCGACAAGGAGCGCTGGGTTCCCATCAACGAGCGTGCCCTCGAGCTGATGCTCACCTACATACATAATGTGCGCAGCCATCTGCCGGTGAAGCCCGGCGAGGACAAGTATGTATTCCTGAACCGTCGCGGGCACCACCTCACGCGCCAGATGGTCTTCATCATGCTGCGTGAAGCCGTAGCCGCTGCCGGCATCAAGAAAACTGTCAGCCCCCATTCTCTGCGTCATAGCTTTGCCACCGAGCTTGTCGAGAACGGCGCCGACCTACGTGCCGTCCAGGAGATGCTTGGTCATGAGAGTATCAGCACCACAGAGATCTATACACATCTTTCGCGCGACACTCTCCGCAACACCATCGCCGCCTACCATCCCCATTACAGTAAAAAATAATGTGATAACTTTTTTCGCGTACGTAAAAAAAAATTCGTATCTTTGCAGTCTCTAAAAATGGGAAATATTAAATAATAATCTATCAATAAATATTTTAAACAAGATGACTAAGTACGTTTACACGTTTGGCGGCAAGACTGCCGAAGGAAAAGCCGACATGAAGAACCTCCTGGGTGGCAAGGGTGCCAACCTCGCCGAGATGTGCCTGCTGGGCCTCCCTGTCCCTGCCGGTCTCACTATCACTACCGAGTGCTGCACCGCTTACTACGCCAACAATTGCGAACTGCCCGCCGGCCTGATGGACGAGGTCTGGAAAGGCGTCGAGAATATAGAGAAGATTATGGGCATGAAGTACGACGATGCGGAGAACCCTCTCCTTGTGAGCTGCCGTTCCGGCGCCCGCTCCTCCATGCCCGGCATGATGGACACTGTGCTCAACATCGGTCTCAGCAGCAAGACTATCCCCGGTATGCTCAAGAAGACCAACAACCCACGCTTTGTCTATGACTCCTACCGTCGTCTCATCATGATGTACGCCGACGTGGTCATGGAGAAGAGCGAGGGCATCGAGCCCGCCGACGGCAAAGGCATCCGCAAGCAGCTCGACGACATGCTCGACCAGTACAAGGCTGTCAAGGGCTACCACAGCGACACCGACCTCACTGCCGGCGACCTCATGAAGCTCGCCGACGCTTTCAAGGTCCGCGTCAAAGAGGTCCTCGGTGTCGAGTTCCCCGACGACGCCCGCGCTCAGATGGAAGGCGGCATCAAGGCCGTCTTCAAGAGCTGGAACGGCAGGAAGGCCGTCAGCTACCGCAAGATCGAGGGTATCCCCGACGACTGGGGCACTGCCGTCAATGTGCAGGCCATGGTCTTCGGCAACATGGGCGACACCAGCGCCACCGGCGTGGCCTTCACTCGCAACCCCGCCACCGGCGACAACCAGTTCTACGGCGAATGGCTCATCAACGCCCAGGGCGAAGATGTGGTGGCCGGTATCCGCACCCCCAACCCCCTCAACGACGACACCAAGAACGAGCAGAACAAGCACATGCACTCCATGCAGGAGCTTATGCCCGACACCTATAAAGAACTCTGCGACATCCGCAGCATCCTCGAGAAGAACTACCACGACATGCTCGACATCGAGTTCACCATCCAGGACGGTAAACTCTATATGCTCCAGTGCCGTGTCGGCAAGCGCACCGGTGTTGCCGCTCTCACTATGGCAATGGACATGCTCAAGGAAGGCCTCATCGACGAGAGCGAGGTGGTGATGCGCATATCGCCTGCCCAGCTCGACGAGCTGCTGCATCCTATCCTCGACGCTGCCGACGAGAAGAAGCACTCCGTGCTCGCCAAAGGTCTGCCCGCAGGCCCTGGCGGCGCTGTCGGCGTCATCGCTCTCACCAGCGAGAAGGCCAAAGAGTATCAGGCTGCCGGTATCAAGAATATTCTCGTCCGCGAGGAGACCAACCCCGAGGACGTCGAAGGTATGCGTGCCGCCGACGGTATCCTCACCGCACGTGGCGGTATGACCTCCCATGCAGCCCTCGTCGCCCGCGGCTGGGGCAAGTGCTGCATTGTCGGTTGCGATGCCGTCAAGATTGAATTGGAGAAGACATCCGTAAGCACCGACCAGTTCGGCAAGAAGAAAGTCAACGTCGTGGACCACGGCACCGTCACCATCAACGGCAAGTCCTTCCATGAGGGTGACCTCCTCAGCCTCAATGGCTCCAAGGGTTGGGTCTACGACCAAGAGGTCAAGATGATCAACGCCACCGAGAACCCCCTCTTCCAGCACTTCATGATGTTGGTCGACAAGTTCCGCAAGATGGGCGTCCGCACCAACGCCGACAACCCTGCCGATGCTCAGAAGGCTATCGACTTCGGTGCTGAAGGTATCGGCCTCTTCCGCATTGAGCACATGTTCTACGGCGAAAATAGCGAGGTGCCCCTGGAGAAACTGCGCAATATGATTCTGGCTGACACACTGGAAGCCCGCAAGGCTGCATTGGACGAACTGGAGCCCTACGTGCGTGAGAGCGCCAAGGGTACACTGAAAGTCATGGACGGCAAGCCCCTGACCTTCCGTCTGATGGATCCCCCGCTGCATGAGTTTGTCCCTCAGACCGAGGAGAAACAGCGCGAGGTGGCCAAAGCCCGTGGCTTGGAGTACGAGCAATTGCACGCCCGCATTGAGAGCATGCACGAGGTGAACCCGATGATGGGTCTCCGCGGCGTGCGTCTGGGTATCATCTATCCCGAAATCACCGAGATGCAGTTCCGTGCCCTCTTCAGTGCCACCGTGGAATTGATGAAGGAAGGCTTCAACCCGATGCTCGAGATCATGGTGCCGTTGACCATCAATGCCGCCGAGCTCAAGCACCAGAAAGCACTTGCTAACCGTGTGAAGGACGAGGTGGAAGCCAAGTATGGCATCAAGTTCAACTACAAGTTCGGCACCATGATAGAGATACCGCGTGCCGCTCTGGTTGCCAACCAGATTGCCGAGGTGGCCGAGTTCTTCAGCTTCGGCACCAACGACTTGACGCAGATGACTTTCGGCTTCAGCCGTGACGATGTGAATGCTATCGTGAAGACTTATGTCGACGAAAAGATCATACCTGCCGACCCGTTCAATAACTTTGACCGCGAGTGTGTGGGTGAATTGGTGAAGATTGGTATCGAACGTGGCCGCTCGACCCGTCCTGAGTTGAAGTGCGGTGTCTGCGGAGAGCATGGTGGCGACCCGACGGCAGCCGAGTTCTTCTACAAGGCTGGCATGAACTATGTGAGTTGCTCGCCATTCCGCGTGCCTGTGGCACGTCTGGCTGCAGCCCAGGCTGCCATCAAGGAAGCTAGAGAGATGTAAAGCAACTGGAAAAAACAATACATTAATATGACAATCAAAGTGTGTGTTGGCAGTTCATGCCATTTGAAAGGGTCATACGAAGTTATTGAGGCCTTCAAAGAAGTGCTGAAAAAGTATGATGTGGAAGATGTCATTGAACTACAAGCCAGCTTCTGCCTGGGGCATTGCGCCAAGGGGGTGACCGTGGGGTGTGAAGGCATGGAGCCTGCGGAGCGTGGCCCACAGGTGGAAGAGAGCCCGGAAGGGTTCATCTTGCACAGTGTCAATGCTGGCAATGTAGAGGAACTGTTCGCCAAAGAAATCTATCCCAAACTATTCCTTAACTAACAAACGCTAACAGAAGAATCATGTCGGAATATCTGGAATTCAAGACTGTTCAATGCAAAGACTGCTACCGCTGTCTGCGTGAATGTCCGGTGAAAGCAATCAATATCAAGGACCATCATGCGCAGATAATCGAGGAACACTGTATTCTGTGTGGTCATTGTACAAAGGTGTGTCCACAACATGCCAAGATTGAGCACAGTGAACTGCCAGTGGTGCGGGAGTTGCTGAAAAGCGGGGCACGTGTGGCAGCCACCGTGGCGCCGTCATTCATCAGCAGTCTTGGCCAGGAGGATTTCTCCTTACTCCGCATAGCATTGGCCAAGCTTGGTTTTTGCATCGCAGAGGAAACAGCCGTGGGAGCCCAAGCCGTTACTGAAGAATACAAGCGTATTCTTGCCAAAGGCGAGATGCGTAATTTCATCACATCGGCTTGCCCGGCAGCCTGCCGCTTGATACAGATGTACTATCCCAAAGCTCTGCCTTTTCTGGCACCTGTCAACTCCCCGATGGTCGCGCATGCCAAGATGCTGCGGCGTAACGACCCCAACCTCAAGCTTGTCTTCATTGGACCTTGCATCGCCAAGAAACGAGAGGCTGACGAACATGCAATCGATGCTGTCATTACTTTCGAGGAGCTCTTGCAGCTTTTCGAAGAAAACGGCATCGACCTGAATACCATCAACAGGTTGACGGTATGTGACGAAAACACCGTTGCCAACCGTGCCAAAGCCTATCCTGCCACTAAGGGTATCATTCGTTCGTTCGATGCAATGCCGGAAGGCTATCGATACATGTCGGTGGATGGTGTGGACCGTATAGCCGATGTTTTGGATAATATAGAATCTATGGATCATGTGTTCATAGAGATGAACGTCTGTCCAGGCGGCTGCATCAATGGTCCATGTTCCATATCCCACGAAGGCGGCATGATAAAGGCAGAGGCCGATATTGACCGTTATGTTGAGCAGGAGCTGGCTATGCGCAAGCACCTGCCTGCTCCCGATGCCGGTGTGCAACTTGCTTATGCCTATCCCCGTCTGCGCGCCAAAAGCCGTCCTGCTTCTGAAAAGGAAATTGAGGATGTGCTTCGCCGTACCGGCAAGTTTACCAAGGCCGATGAACTTGACTGTGGAGCTTGTGGCTACCGGACATGCCGCGAGAAAGCATGGGCTGTTGTGAACGGCTATGCCGACATAGACATCTGTTTGCCTTATATGCGCAAACGCGCCGAGAGCCTGGCAGTTGATATTGTCCGCAACTCGCCGGAGGGTGTAATGATAGTCGACCCCGACATGAATATTGTAGATATCAACGCCTCGGCCATGAAGATGCTTGGTCTCAACGGTAAGCCGGAGAGTGTGGTAGGCCGTCCTGTATCCGAGAGCTTCCAGCCAATAGATTTCTACAATGCCTACTCTAAGAAGCAGCGTGTTGAGAACCCGCAGTTGCACATTCAAGCCACGAACCGTTACTTGAGCCTCACGGTGAGTCTGCTGAGTGAGCAGAATTTGCTCTTCGGCTTGATGAAGGACATCTCTGAGATGGTGAACTACGACAAGAAGTTGGAGAAGGTGAGAATGGACACCATCAGCACCACCGACGACCTCATCATGAAGCAGATGCGTGTGGCGCAGGAGATAGCTTCGCTGCTTGGCGAGACCACGGCAGAAACCAAGGTGGCGCTGCTGAAGTTGAAAAAGACGCTCAGCGACGGCCAGGGTGACCTTGGGGTGGACGGACGTCCTACAGATTGGAAAACAGCAAGGGTTAGTGATAAGTGAATGGTGAATAGTGAACTATGAAACAACTCTGTGTAGAATACGGATACACATCGCTGAACCACTATGGCGAGGAACTCTGCGGGGACAACGTGGAGATGACCTCGGATGGTGAGTGGACGACGTTAGTGCTTGCTGACGGACTTGGGAGTGGAGTGAAAGCCAACATACTTTCCACGCTAACGAGCAAGATACTCTGTACGATGGTGGCCGGCGGTGCCGACATAGAGGATTGCGTCGGTACCATTGTTCAGACGCTACCTGTCTGCAAAGAGCGTGGTGTGGCATACAGTACATTCTCCATCATCCACGTCAACAACGAGGGTAGGGGACACCTCTTCGAGTTTGACAACCCTGAGGCTATCTGGTACCATCACGGCCACACCTGTGATTTCCCGCGTGAGGAGCTGAACGTCTACGACAAGCGCGTGTTCGTCAGCGAGCTTGAGCTTGACGATGGCGACATGGTCTTCGTGATGAGCGACGGCACCATACATGCCGGCATCGGTCAGATGCTGAACTTTGGCTGGCAGCGCAAAGAAATAATGGAGCACCTCGACCATAACATCGATGCCCACATGTCGGCACGCGCTGCTGCCTGCTTGCTGGCATCGGCCTGCAACGACCTTTACCTTGACAAGCCTGGCGACGACACCACGGTGGCGGCCATCCGCATGCGTCCTCGCACGATGGTGCACATCATGGTGGGACCGCCGGTGGACAAGGAAAAGGACGAGGAATATGTCCATAGGTTTATGATGGACACTGATAAACGCATTGTGTGCGGCGGTACCACTTCTCAGGTGGTTGCCCGCTGTATTGGTCGTCAACTGAAGACCAGTTTCGACTTCCCTGACAAGGATGTGCCGCCGATTGGGTTCATCGATGGCATAGACTTGGTGACGGAGGGTGTTATAACGTTGAGGAGGCTTCTGGCGCTGTCGGAGAAATACGCGTCGGAGAAAGATCTGACGCCGAAGACCTACGCCAAGAAAGATGGAGGGTCGTTACTGGCGAACATTATCTTTGAGGAAGCTACACATGTGGTATTCTATGTCGGGCAAAACGTCAACGCGGCGCATCAGGGGCTTGATATTGATATAACGATGAAGCTTAAACTTGTGGAGCGATTGGCAGAGAACCTCCGCAAGATGGGAAAACATGTAACTGTGAACTATGATTAGTTAAGAGTTAAGAGTTAAGAGTTAAGAGTTAAGAGTTATGAGTTATGAGTTTATTGTTAATTGTTAAATGCTAATTGTTAATGGAGCAGAAACTATTCGATACTAACGTACAATGGATAAAATACAAAGTCCTCAAGGAAGTCATCCGTCGTGCATACGAAGGAGGACTTGAAGAGGCATATATAGAAATACCCAAACTCATAAGCCCAGGGCCCAAGTCGGAGCTAAACTGCTGCATCTATAAAGAACGCGCCATTGTTCAGGAACGTATCCACATGGCTATGGGAGGAGACAAGGAAAACCCGAACCCAGTGCAAGTGATGGAGACTGCTTGCGACGAGTGTCCGGCTGCAGGCATGCTGGTTACCGAAGCATGTCGTGGATGCATGATGCACTCCTGCAAAGAAGTGTGTCCCAAGGGTGCTATCACCATTGTCAATCACCGTTGCCATATAGATAAGGAGAAATGCATAGAATGCGGCAAGTGTGCCGCAGCCTGTCCTTACAGTGCCATCATTGCCCAGAAACGACCCTGCATAAAAAGTTGCAAGCCAAAGGCCCTGAGTATCCGTCAAGAAGACGACAAGGCCGTCATTGACAACGAGAAATGCATCTCATGTGGTGCGTGTGTGGTCAGTTGCCCGTTTGGCGCCATTACAGACCGCTCGTTGGTACTCGACATTATCAACATGTTGAAGCAGAGTGAGGAGAATACCGAATACCGCGTTTATGCGGTCATTGCCCCAGCAATCGTGGGACAATGCCGTTTCGGACGCATAGAGCAGGTTGTCACTGCCATCAAACGTCTCGGTTTCCACCAAGTGGTGGAAGCTGCCCTTGGTGCAGATATCACCCTGTATACAGAAGCTCGTGAATTCCAGCACAAGGCCGCAGAGAGCAACAATCCGGTGATGACCACCAGTTGTTGCCCAGCTTTTGTACGTTTCATCGAGACTAACTTCCCAGAGTTCAAGGACGCCATATCCACCTCGCCATCGCCGATGATCACGACAGCACGACTCATCAAGCGTAGCGACCCTACGGCAAAAGTTGTCTTCATAGGCCCTTGCGCCGCAAAGAAATTCGAATATACTCTTGAGAAAACACAGGGAATGATTGATTGTGTGATGAGTTTTGAAGAACTTCAGGCGTTCCTCGATGCACGAGGAATTGACACAACGCAATGTGAAGACACCAACCTTGACAATGCTTCTTTCTACGGACGTATTTTCGCCAAGAGCGGTGGTATAGCCCAAGGTGTGGTTCATGTGGCCGAGAAACTTGGGCTGGAAGGAGTGACCCCATGCGTAATGAACGGTATTGACCAATGCCGTCAGCATTTAGCCCTGCTGCGAGCCAAGAAGGAAACCGCCAACTTCTTCGAAGGCATGGCCTGCGACGGTGGATGTGTGGGCGGTCCATTGAGCATCACTCGTTCGCCAAAGAATGTGTTCGATGTTGACAAGTATGGCAACTCAGCTGCAGAAAAAGACATCGACGGTTCTGTCAACCTATACAAAATGACAATGAAACAATAAAAATATATAGCCATGAACGAAAAAATCAGAAAAGAGCTCGAAGCGCTGGGTATTACCGGCGTTAAGGATATTCACTACAACCCCTCATATGAGGAACTGTTCAAGATGGAGAGCGACCCCGCCCTCACAGGATATGACAAAGGCCAGCTTACAGAGCTCGACGCAATGAACGTGATGACCGGCATCTATACCGGACGTTCGCCCAAGGACAAATACATCGTCATGGACGCCCAATCCAAGGATACTGTGTGGTGGACCTCGGACGACTATAAGAACGACAACCATCCGATGGACGAGAAGGTTTGGGCTCATGTCAAAGACTTGGCATGCAAGGAACTCTGCAACAAGGAACTTTTTGTTGTCGACGCTTTCTGCGGTGCCAACAAGGATACCCGCATCGCTGTGCGCTTCATAATGGAGGTGGCTTGGCAGGCTCACTTTGTGACCAACATGTTCATCAAGCCCTCGGCCGAGGAACTCAAGAACTTCAAGCCCAGCTTCACCGTCTATGCCGCTTCGAAGGCAAAGGTCGACGACTACAAAAAGCTAGGCCTCAATAGCGATACCTGCGTGGCTTTCAATGTCAGCAGCCGCGAGCAGGTTATTCTCAACACATGGTACGGTGGCGAGATGAAAAAGGGTATGTTCAGCATGATGAACTACTACCTGCCTCTGAAGGGTATCGCCGCCATGCACTGCTCCGCCAACACCGACATGAAAGGTGAGCACACCGCCATCTTCTTCGGTCTGAGCGGCACAGGCAAGACCACCCTCAGCACCGACCCCAAGCGCCTGCTTATCGGCGACGACGAGCACGGCTGGGACGACGAAGGTGTGTTCAACTTTGAGGGTGGTTGCTATGCCAAGGTCATCAACCTTGACAAGGACAGCGAGCCCGACATCTACAATGCTATCCGTCGCAACGCTCTGCTGGAGAATGTGACTGTGGATGCCAATGGCAAGATTAACTTCGCCGACAAGAGCGTCACAGAGAACACTCGTGTGAGTTATCCAATTGACCATATCGAAAAAATAGTGCTGCCGGTCCACGGTAAGAGTGCCGGTCCCGCTGCCGAGAACGTCATCTTCCTCAGTGCAGACGCCTTTGGCGTGCTGCCTCCTGTGAGCATTCTCACTGCTGAGCAGTGCAAGTACTACTTCCTCAGCGGCTTCACTGCCAAGCTGGCCGGTACAGAACGTGGTATCACCGAGCCCACACCGACCTTCAGTGCCTGCTTCGGTCAGGCCTTCCTCGAGTTGCATCCCACCAAATATGCCGAGGAACTGGTGAAGCGCATGGAGAAGAGTGGTGCAAAGGCCTACTTGGTCAACACCGGCTGGAACGGTACCGGCAAGCGCATATCTATTAAAGACACGCGAGGAATCATCGACGCCATTCTTGACGGTAGCATCTTGAAGGCCGAGACGAAGAAAATACCGTACTTCGATTTCGAGGTGCCCACGTCGCTACCCGGTGTTGACCCGAAAATTCTCGACCCGCGTGACACCTATGCCGACGCGAAGGTGTGGGACGAAAAGGCCCGCGACCTGGCCGACCGATTTGTAAAGAACTTTGTGAAGTTCACGCATAACGAGGCCGGCAAGGCTCTCGTTGCAGCTGGTCCTAAACTGTAATATGAAACGTTTTTGCATACTGCTGCTACTCGTTGCTTCAGCGACCGCTACTTGGGCTTATGACTTCAAGGTCCAGATACGCGACTATGCGCTCTACTTCAACATCATAGATGCTGACGAGCGTGTTGTTGAAGTCACTGCACCGCTAACCGAGGGCAATAACCGATGGGCAGGGGAGGTACCTCCGGCTGGCATCCTCGCCATTCCGGGCGAAGTGGTATACAACGACCGTACCTATACCGTTGTGGCTATCGGTGACCGTGCATTCTACGGCTGCACCGATATCACCGCACTGACGCTGCCGCCGACATTGACGGATATCGGCGCATATGCTTTCAGCATGTGTACGGCGTTGAGAGGTGAGATAACCATTGGTGAGAACATTGTATCTCTTGGTCGCTCGGCATTTTTCGGATGCGGCGGCATCAAGGTGGTGCACTTCAACGCCGAAGCTTGTCAGTTTATGGGAGGTTCGCGCAGCAGTACGGTGTTTGGTAACTGCCGCTCGCTTACCACGGTAACGTTCGGTTCCAAAGTTCGCCGTATACCCGATTATGCCTTTACTGGCATGAATCTGCTGAAGATGGAATGGAATCTGCCTGAAGGACTGGAATACATCGGTGACTACGCCTTTGCTTTCTGCAGTTCGATATACGGTACGCTGACACTTCCGGCTGCGACAAGGCGCATCGGAAAATACGCCTTCACGCAATGTCATGATATCAAGTCTGTAGTATTCCCGTCGCACGTCGAGAGCATCGGCCAGAGGGCCTTCCATCAATGCATCAATCTGGCCCAGCTGACCAGCTATGCATTGCTGCCACCTACCGTAGAGGCTGATGCCTTTACAGGAATCAGATATACGGCAGTGGTCAACGTACCTTGCGTAAGTGTCGACCGTTACCGTCAGGCCGAAGGGTGGGGAAGTCTGCATAACATGAAGCCCATGCAGCCCTGCTCTCTTGAAATAACGGTGAAAAGTAACGACACAACGGCTGGTGTGGTCATGGGTTCGGGGTTATACCGTATAGGCGACACAGCGACACTTGTGGCAGTATGTAAAGTCGGATACTCGTTCCAAGGCTGGAACGACAGCGTAGCTGACAACCCACGCCGTGTCATCATCACCGACACCACCACGTATACAGCTTTGTTCAAGAGCGCCGAGGTATTGCATGAGGTGGAGTATGTGCATGACACTGTGTACCGCGACGGTGTTCAGACCATCTACCGTACAGTTGAGGCCAACGATATGGCCAAACCTATCGGACAGCAGGATGTGATTGCCTATAATCGCTCCAACCACCGTGTGGAGATAGGCCTTACCCGACGTGAAATCATGTCGCTGGCTCTCTACAACGATATAGGCCAATGTGTCTATACTGGTAAACCCCTCCTTGGATATATCAGTATGCGCTCACGCCCGTCGGGCTATTACATCATCCGCATCACCACCATGGACGACGATTATTACCTGCGTTTCTTCCATTCAAAAAAATAAATAAACATCAATAAATATGACAAAGAATAATTTTGCCTCGCGCCACAACGGCGTATCAAACCCCGCCGAAGAGCAGAAGATGCTCGATGTTATCGGCGTCAAATCTATCGATGAGCTCATAGAGAAGGCTGTGCCTGCCGCCATCCGTCTCAAAGAGCCGTTGCCCCTGCCAGAAGGTATGAGCGAGTACCAGTTCCTCAACCATGTGCGCTCGCTGGCTCAGAAGAACAAGCTCTACAAGAGCTACATCGGTATGGGCTACTACGGCACCATCACTCCCGCCGTCATCATGCGCAACGTCTTCGAGAACCCCGGCTGGTACACCTCCTACACTCCCTACCAGACCGAGATTTCTCAGGGCCGTCTTGAAGCCCTCATGAACTATCAGACCATGATTGCCAGCATGACCGGTATGCCGCTCTCCAACGCTTGTCTGCTCGACGAGGCTACCGCCGCCGGCGAGGCTATGATTATGTTCTTCAACAGCCGCTCGCGTCAGGCTGTGAAGGATGGCATATGCAAGGTGTTCGTCGACGAGGGCATCCTGCCACAGACTCTTGCTGTGATGCAGACCAATGCCGCTCCCCGCGGTATCGAGATTGTCACCGGCAAAGCCGCTCAGACCGAGCTCGACGGCAGCTATTTCGCCGCTTTCGTGCAGTATCCCAACCAGTTCGGTGAGGCTCAGGATTGGACCTCCTTCATCAGCAAGTGCCACGAGAAGGGCATCTTCGTCTGCATGGCCACCGACCTGATGGCTCTGGCTCTGATGAAGACTCCCGGCGAAATGGGTGCCGACTGCGCCGTTGGTAACGCCCAGCGCTTCGGTCTCCCCATGGGCTTCGGCGGCCCTCACGCCGGCTTCTTCGCCTTCACCGACACCTTCAAGCGCGCCTTCCCCGGCCGTATCATCGGCTGGAGCGTCGACGCCAAGGGCAACCCCGCCCTCCGTATGGCTCTCGGCATGCGTGAGCAGCACATCAAGCGCGACAAAGCTACCTCGAATATCTGCACCTCCGCAGCCCTCGTGGCCAACATGAGCGGCTTCTATGCCATCTGGCATGGTGCTGAAGGTATCCGCGAGATTGCCGTCCGCATCTGCGCCCGCGCCCACCGTCTGGCTATGGAGCTCGAGCAGTACGGCTACAAGCAGTGGAACAAGGTCTATTTCGACACCCTCGCCCTCCAGTGCCCCGTGCCCACCGCCAAAGTGCGTGAGGTGGCCCTGAAGCACGAGATCAACTTCCGCTACATCTGCGACGAGTGCATCGGCATCTCCATCGACGAGACCACCGAGAAGGCCGACCTCGACGCCATCGTGGCCTGCCTCGCAGAAGCCGCCGGCAAGAGCGCTCAGCCGCTGGAATGCAAAGGTTGCTGCTGCAAGTTCGCCGACGAGGCTATCCCCGCCGAACCACCCAGAAAATCTTCAACCGCTTCCACGACGAGACCTCCATGATGCGCTACATCAAGATGCTCGAGGAGAAAGACCTCAGCCTCAACCGCGCCATGATTCCGCTGGGCTCCTGCACCATGAAGCTCAACGCCGCCGCCGAGATGATGCCCCTCAGCTGGAGCAAGTTCGCCGGCATGCACCCCTTCGTGCCCGCCGACCAGGCTCAGGGTTATCTCGAGATGATCCGCGACATTGAACATCAGCTCGCTGTCATCACCGGTTTCGCCGGTTGCTCGCTGCAGCCCAACTCGGGTGCCTTCGGCGAGTACAGCGGCCTCACGGTTATCCGTAACTATCATATCGCTAATGGTCAGCCGCAGCGCAACGTCTGCCTCATCCCCGCTTCCGCTCACGGCACCAACCCCGCCTCCGCCGCTAAGGCCGGCATGACGGTGGTCGTGGTCAAATGCAACGACAAGGGCGATGTGGACATCGACGACCTGAAGGCAAAAGCCGAGCAGTACAAAGACACCCTCAGCTGCCTGATGATCACCTATCCGTCGACCCACGGTGCTTTCGAAGAGGGCATCCTCGACATCATCAACATCATCCACAGCGTGGGCGCCCTCGTCTATATGGACGGTGCCAACATGAACGCCCAGGTGGGTCTCACCAGCCCCGGTCACATGGGTGCCGATGTTTGCCACCTCAACCTCCACAAGACCTTCGCAATGCCTCACGGCGGCGGCGGTCCCGGTGTCGGCCCCATCTGCGTCAGCCAGAAGCTCGTCGACTTCCTGCCCACACATCCCGTGGTCGAGGTCGGTGGCAAGAAGGGCAACACTATGGCGGCAGCCCCTTACGGCAGCGCCTACCTCCTGCCCATCACCTACGGCTACCTGCTGATGCTCGGCGGCGAAGGCCTGACGGATGTCACCAAGCATGCTATCCTCAACGCCAACTACCTCCGCGCCCGCCTGCAGAAGTACTATAAGATTCTCTACACCAACCGCAACGGCATGTGCGGCCACGAGATGATTGTCGACTTCAACGAGTTCAGCCTCAAGGTCGGTGTCGGCGACATCGCCAAGCGTCTGATGGACTATGGCTTCCACGCTCCCACGGTGGCCTTCCCGGTGCACAACACCCTCATGGTCGAGCCTACCGAGAGCGAGCCGCTGAGCGAGATGGACCGCTTCTGCGACGCCATGATTGCCATCCGTCAGGAGATTGACGACATCATGACCGGCAAGAGCGACGAGAAGAACAACCCCATCGCCAACGCTCCCCACACCATGCAGGTCGTCTGTGCCGACGAATGGGACCGTCCCTACAGCCGTCAGAAAGCCGCCTTCCCGCAGCCCCACTGCGAGAAGTATTGGCCCACCATCAGCAAGATCGACGACGCCTACGGCGACCGCAACCTGCAGGCCGTCTGGGCTGAGTAATATCTAACCTAAGAAGGCACCCGCCCGAAAATAGGGTAGGGTGCCTTCTTTTTAATAATGAACAAGAGCCTCAAAAAGATAGCACGCCGCATTTTTGGCGACCCGTTCTACGACTATCTGCTCTATAGCCGTTTCTGCTACCGTGCCTTGAAAGAGCTCGGCCTGCCGACAGGCAAAGCGGCGGGGGAGGAGATTTACCATCGGCGCTGGCGGCAGTTCTCGCCGTGGGTGGACCCATATATCTACCGTCTGCAAAGCCACTTCTGCGGACCTACGCCCGACATCATTCCCGAGGATATCCTGCATCGCCAGATTGAGGAGACTCTCAATCCGCGCAGCTACTGGGATGTCTATGAAGACAAGACAATGTTCCCACGGGTAATTGGTGCCGACAATGTTCCGACAACCGTCGCCGCACGAGTGCGTGGAGGTGCTCTTCTTGATGCCGACTTTCGTGTGTTGCCCGATGCAGCAAAAGCTATTGCCGACAGCCCATACGACGCGCTGATACTGAAACCTTCTGTTGATTCATGCAATGGCTTGCGCGTAATGAAGTTTATACGTAGTTCCGACGGTTACATTACCTCTTCCGGACAGCGGCTTGACATTCCGTTCCTTATGGCCTACGACGACAACTTTGTACTACAAGAGGCTGTCATTCAACACCCCTTCACCGCGCACCTATGCCCAACAGCAGCCAACACAATGCGTATGGTTGTATACCGCTCTATAGTGGATGAACAGCCGCACCTCACCAGCGCCTACTTTCGCTTTGGCGGCCCAGGAGCTGTTGTGGACAACTGCCATGCCGGTGGGCGCTACGTGGGTGTAGACCTTGTCGACGGACGTCTGCACGATACCTCATACGATGACCATGGCTTCAGTGCGCCCTTCCCGGATGCTGGCCTGTGCATTCCCTCATGGGGCGAAGCTGTAGAGCTCTCGCTGCATGTGGCACGTTGCATTCCACATCACCGTCTCTTTGCCCTCGATATGGCAATCTCACAAAACGGAAAGCCGATGCTGCTTGAGTACAACATCGGCGGTTTCAGTGCCCATGCGGGCTATTTCTGCGGCCAGACGGTCTTCGGCCCTTATATCGAAGAGGTCATAGAGTGGGTCCTCCGCAAGAGAACCCACCGTTAACCGTCAATCATCAGACATTCACTGTTGCCTCACCCGCGAAAGCCTCCTCCAGCTGGCGCGAAGTCTCGCCTTTCTCTATCTCGAACGATATCTTATCGTCGGCGGCGGTAATCTTCACCGTGTCACCAGGCAGTATGTCGGCTTTGATAATCTCGTCGGCCAGGTCGTCCTCCACATATCGCTGTATGGCTCTGCGTAGCGGACGTGCGCCGTACTGCTCGTCCCAGCCTTTGGCCACCAGGAAGTCCTTGGCCTTCTCGTCCATCTCCACACCGTAGCCCATAGCTCTCACCCTTCCGAACAGCCCCTTGAGCTCGATGTCAATAATCTTGTGTATCTCCTCGCGACCCAGGCTGTTGAAGTATATGATGTCGTCTATGCGGTTGATGAACTCGGGCGCAAAAGCTTTCTTCAGGCTCTTCTCAATAACGTCGCGCTGCAACTCCGCCTTCTCGGCCTCGCGTGCAGCGGTGTTGAAGCCCACGCCGGTGCCGAAGTCCTTGAGCTGGCGGCTGCCGATGTTCGAGGTCATTATTATAATGGTGTTCTTGAAGTCCACCTTGCGGCCTATGCCGTCGGTGAGCTGTCCGTCGTCGAGCACTTGCAGCAGCACGTTGAACACATCGGGGTGAGCCTTTTCAATCTCGTCGAGCAGCACAATGCTGTATGGCTTGCGGCGCACACGCTCGGTCAGCTGTCCACCTTCCTCGTAGCCCACATATCCCGGAGGCGCTCCTATGAGGCGGCTCACGGCGAATTTCTCCATGTATTCGCTCATATCGATGCGTATCATCGCTGCCTCGCTGTCGAAGAGATATTTGGCCAGTATCTTGGTAAGGTAGGTCTTGCCCACGCCTGTGGGACCTAAGAAGAGGAAGCTGCCTATGGGTCGGTTGGGGTCTTTCAGGCCCGCGCGGTTACGGCGTATGGCTTTTGCTATCTGGGCTATTGCCTCGTCCTGACCCACCACCGAGCCCTTCAGCTCGTTCTCCATGGTCAGCAGACGTCCCTGCTCGCTCTCCGCTATGCGCTCCACCGGAACGCCGGTCATCATGGCCACCACGGCGGCTACGTCCTCTTCCTTCACCATCACCCGTTTCTCGCGCTCCTCTTCCTCCCAGCGTTTCTTCATGTCGGCAAGCTTGGCCGTCAGGTCGCGCTCCTGGTCGCGGTACTGTGCCGCCTCGCTGTATCGTTTGCCGGCGAGCACCTCTTTCTTCTGCTCGGCCACCTTAGCAACCTCTGCCTCGAGCTTTATAATCTCTTCGGGGACCTTCACGTTGGCAATTCTCACACGTGCTCCGGCTTCATCCATAGCGTCAATTGCCTTGTCGGGCTGCAGACGATCGCTGACGTACCGCTCGGTGAGGTCTACACAGGCCTTGATGGCTTCGTCGCTGAAGCGCACCATGTGATGGTCCTCGTATTTGTCTTTGATGTTGGTCAGTATCTCAAGGGTCTCCTCAACGGTGGCGGGCTCCACCAGCACCTTCTGGAAGCGGCGCTCGAGGGCCGTGTCTTTCTCTATATACTGGCGGTACTCGTCGAGTGTCGTGGTGCCGATGCACTGTATGGCACCACGAGACAGGGCCGGCTTGAACATGTTGCTTGCGTCCAGGCTTCCCGCCGCGCTGCCGGCGCCCACGATGGTGTGTATCTCGTCGATGAAGATGATAATCTCCGGATGCTGCTCAAGCTCGGTGATGATGGCTTTCATGCGTTCCTCAAACTGGCCGCGGTATTTGGTGCCTGCCACCAGTCCGGCCAAATCGAGGCTCAGCAGCCGCTTGCCGTAGAGCGTACGTGGCACGTTGCCCTCGGCAATCCGCAGCGCGAGTCCTTCGGCGATGGCGCTCTTGCCCACACCGCTTTCGCCTATCAGTATGGGATTGTTCTTCTTGCGGCGCGACAGTATCTGCGCTATGCGGTCCATCTCCTTCTGTCGGCCCACGATGGGGTCCAGCTTGCCCTGCTCGGCCAGTTTCGTCAGGTCGCGGCCGAAGTTCTCCAGCGCCGGCGTGCCGCTCTTGCCGGTCTCTGCCTTGCGCTTGCCGCCTTCGGCCCGCGTCGGGTCGTCGAAGGGGTCGTCGTTGTCGTCGTCGCTGGTCTGCGAGCGGAAGTCGGGCAGGTCCGATGGTTCCGTGGCCGGTCCTTCGGCACGCACCACTTTGGCGAAGCGCTCATAGTCTACGCCAGCCTTCTGCAGCAGATTGCTCACCAGGTTGTCGCCCTCCTGAAGCATGGCCAGCACCAAGTGCTCGGTGCCAATCTCCTTCGACTTGTATTTTATGCTTTCCAGGTAGCTAAGCCTCAGCACCTTCTCGGTCTGGCGCAGCATCGGTATCTCGCTGTCCTCGCTGTAGCGCACGTCGGCGTCGGCCTGGCTCACATGTTTCTCAATCTTCTCTTTAATCTCGTCGCTGTTCACCCCTAATGCCGCCAGCATTCCCAGCGCCGTGCTCTCCGGCACGCGTGTGATGCCGAGAAAGACATGCTCCACTCCGATGGCGCCGTTCTTCATGCGTATAGCTTCGTCGCGGCTGAAAGCCACGGCTTTACGGGTGTTCTCGCTCAGGTTGTTGTCCATATAAATCGCTTTAATTCAAGTTGCAAAAATACTACATTTATACCTATAGCAACTTCCGTGCCACAACTTATTTTCAACACCCCACTGTCAATAGCCTGCCATCTCTTTCGGCCCCCCTGCGACTCCTCTCCGTCTCCTCTCTGACTTTTCTCCGACAAAAACCGTTAAACAGTCGGAGCGGGTACGGAGCGGGTACGGACCGGGTACGGACCGACGCAGTTGCAGCAAGGGTTTGTTGAAAATATGAGCACGGAAGTAGTTGTGTTGTAATAAGATATGCGGCTGTTAAAAAGTCATAACGAAAATGTGGCTGCGTTTGTAAAAATAATTCGTATCTTTGCACTTTGTTTTGAACGAAATAAATGGCTATGACATTGAACATAAATGACTCGTTGACAGGTGCCATATCTCAGGCACTGAAGGAACTCTACGGTATTGAGCAACAGCCCGCCGACGTGGTGTTGCAGGAGACACGCCGCGATTTCAAGGGCGACAGCACGCTGGTGGTGTTCCCATACGTGAAGCAGGCCCGCAAGAGCCCAGAGGCGGTGGCAGCGGAGATTGGCGAGGCCGTCAAGAAGGCGTTGCCTGAGGTTTCGGGCTACAACGTCATCAAGGGCTTCCTGAACTTCGAAATTGCCGACAGCTACTGGCTGAAGTTCCTCGCCGAAACGGCCGGAAAACCGCTCTACGGCATCGTCAAATCCGATGCAAACACTGCTCCAGTAGTGGTTGAATATAGTAGCCCTAATACCAATAAGCCGTTACACTTAGGGCATATTAGAAACAACCTTCTTGGATGGTCGGTGAGTCAGCTTTTGGCCGCCGCCGGTGCCAACGTGAAGAAGGTGAACCTGGTCAACGATCGCGGCATCCATATCTGCAAGAGCATGCTCGCCTTGGTGGGCAAGTACTATGTGGAGTTTGACAAGCACTACAAGGACGATGTTAAGCGGCTGATGGAGAGTGGGGTAGAGGAGGAGCAGGCCAAGCGCGAGGCCCCGTTGATGGTGGAGGCCCAGCAGATGCTGAAGCGCTGGGAAGAGGGTGACAAAGAGGTCAGAAGCCTGTGGGAGAAGATGAACGGCTGGGTGTATGCCGGCTTCGACGAGACCTATAACCGTCTGGGCGTCGGCTTCGACAAGGTGTACTATGAGAGTCAGACCTATCTGCTCGGCAAAGAGCTGGTGCAGAAAGGCTTGGATATGGGTGTGCTATTCCGCAAGGAAGACGGCTCGGTATGGTGCGACTTGACGGGTGACGGCCTAGACCAGAAGCTGTTGCTCCGCAAGGATGGCACCAGCGTATACATGACCCAGGATCTTGGTACAGCCCTTCTGCGCCACAACGATTTCGGTGCAGAAAGGCTCATCTATGTGGTGGGAAACGAGCAGGACTATCACTTTAAGGTACTGAAGTTAATACTCGGTAAATTAGGCTTTTCGTGGGCGGAGAAAGTGTACCATTTGAGCTATGGTATGGTTGAGTTGCCCAACGGTAAGATGAAGAGCCGCGAGGGCACTGTGGTGGATGCTGACGACCTTATCGACGAGATGGAGAAGACCGCCGAGGAGATGAGCCGCGAGCATGGCAAGAACGACGACCTAAGCGATGAGGAGCGCAAGCACCTGTACCATATATTGGCACTTGGAGCACTCAAATACTTCATTCTGAAGGTCGACCCGACCAAGAACATGCTGTTCAATCCCGCAGAGAGCATCGACTTCAACGGCAATACGGGCCCGTTCATCCAATACACACATGCTCGCATACGCAGCATCGTGCGCAAGGCCGGCGACCTCGGCGAAGTGTCATACGAGCAGGTCGAGCTCAACGAGAAGGAGAGGGGAGTGCTTAAAGTTCTGCATTCACTGCCAGATACAATTGTCGCAGCAGCAAATGCTTACAGTCCGGCAATGATTGCCAATTATGCTTACGATCTGGCTAAGTCATTCAACAGCTTCTATCAGGATACGCCGATATTGCGCGAGGAGAATGCCCAGGTTAAGGCTATGCGTGTAAGCCTGTGCGCCGCCGTTGCAGAGGACCTCAAGACTACGATGAACATCCTTGGCATCGAGGTGCCGGAAAGGATGTAAGATGATTTACAAGCAGGAATTAGAGGTACCGTCGTATCTGTGCGACATTGACGACCGGCTGCACGTATGTGCGGCAATACGTCTGTGTCAGGAGGTTACGGAATATCATGGCAATGCCACCGGCATTGGCTTCAAGACGCTCGTGCAGCAGAACCGCGCCTGGGTGATTACGCACGCTTACTATAATATATATAGGTTGCCGATGGCCTTCGAAAAGATTATGTTAAATACATGGTCGCGCGGCAACAACGGCCTGATAGCATACCGTGATTACCGGATGGTCGGTGAGAACGGAGAGGTGCTGCTTACCGGCACATCGGCTTGGCCTATGATAGATATGACCACACGCCGCGTGCTGCGCCTGAATGATTTGATTGCCAATTATGAGAACCATCCGGAATGTGCCACACAGTTTGAGAAGCTCAACAAGTTGCAGATTCCTGAGATGACAGAAGCCGATATGGTTATGCAGCGTCCTGTGAGTTATGCGATGCTCGATCACACGCAGCATATGAACAACTCGGAATACATCAGGATGATTTTCGACTGCCTGCATGAACAAGGATACAGCACAGCGCAGCCATTTGCGCTCGAGATGAATTACGCACACGAATCACGTCTTGGTGATACTTTAAATCTTTACGCCAAACGAGTGGACGATGTGCGCTACATTCAAATAGCCAATTCTCGTGGCACAAGTATCACAGCCAAGATAACTAAAATATAAGATATAAGCCGGTTTTCGACCGGCTTTACTTATGTTTATTTAAATTATGACTCATTGACAAGCGGCGACGATGGCTGCACGGTCGATATGGCAATCGGCCTTCAGTTGTGCTACGCTGCCGTGAGTGATAAACTCGTCAGGTATTGCGAGGATTTTTATTCTATCGACCATCTGCGGATGCCGTTCGGCGAAATATTCCATCACGGACTCGCCGAAGCCTCCTAGGCGGCAGCCATCCTCCACTGTGACGATGCGGCGGTAACCGGCTGCGGCAATCTCGTCGAGCAAACGCGTGTCGAGCGGCTTGAGGAAGCGCATATCGTATACAGCGGCCGAAATGCCATTGTTCTGGAGCTCAACGGCGGCTGCGACGGCGTCGTTGCCGGGATGTCCAAGACTGATGATAGCCACATCCTTGCCTTCTCGCATGCGGCGGCCCTCCCCTATTCTGATTTCGCAAAAATCTGATTGCCAGTCACTATGTACACTTGCGCCACGTGGATAACGTATGACCACGGGCCCACGACCGGGCAGCTGTGCCGTATACATCATATTGCGCAGTTCGTGCTCGTTCATGGGGGCGCAGACTGTCAGGTTCGGAATCGGGCGCAGATAGGCCAGATCGAACGTCCCATGGTGTGTGGGGCCGTCATCACCCACCAATCCGGCGCGGTCGAGACAGATGACCACCGGCAGCTTCTGCAGCGCCACGTCGTGTATAATCTGGTCGTAGGCGCGCTGGGCGAAAGACGAATAGATGTTGCAGAACGGCACCATTCCGGCGGCAGCCAAGCCCGCCGAGAATGTTACGGCGTGCTGTTCGGCGATGCCCACGTCGAAGACGCGGTCGGGCATCTGCTCCATCATCATGTTGAGCGAGCAGCCCGTGGCCATTGCCGGCGTGATGCCCACGATGGCCGGGTTCTTCTCGGCAAGCTCGATGATGGTGCGGCCGAAGACCTCCTGGTATTTGAGCGGCCTGTCCACCTCTTCGGCCTTTATCTGGTTGCCGGTGCGAATGTCGTAAAGTCCCGGTGCGTGGTAGAGCACGGGGTCCTGCTCGGCCTGACGGAGGCCTTTGCCCTTCTTGGTCACGATGTGCAGCAGCTTGGGGCCTTCCAGTTCCTTGAGCCGACGCAGGATGTCAATAAGTTCCTTCACATTGTTGCCGTCGACGGGCCCGAAATAGCGTATGCCGAGAGCCTCGAAGAGGTTGCTGCCGCCTAGGGCAGCGGTCTTTGCCGTAGAAGTCAGACGCTGCAGCAAGCCGATGGTTGTGGAATGCTTGCGGTCGCCCTCGTCGCCATCGAGACGGTCCCACACCCTGCGTTTCAGTTTGTTATAGCGCCGCGAAGCGGTGATGCGCGTCAAGTAGCTGTTCATGCCGCCCACAGCCTTGTCGATGGAGATGCCGTTGTCGTTGAGCACGATAAGGATGTTGGCGCGCGAGTCGCCCACGTTGTTGAGGGCCTCGAAAGCCTCGCCGCCGCTGAGGGCACCGTCGCCGATGACGGCGATGTGGCAGCGCGTAGTGTTGCCCTGCAGCTTGCTGGCGGTGGCCATACCGAGGGCGGCGGAGATGGAGGTGGAGCTGTGGCCCGTGCCGAAAGCATCATAGGGGCTCTCGCTCATCTTGGGGAAGCCGCTGAGGCCGCCGTAGGTGCGGATGGTGGAGAACTGCTCTCCCCTACCCGTCAGTATCTTATGGGCATAGGCCTGGTGGCCGACATCCCACACGAGCTTGTCGTCGGGGGTGTTGAATACATAGTGGAGCGCCACAGCGAGCTCGACGGCCCCGAGGCTCGACGCCAGGTGGCCGGGGTGCGACGAGAGGGTGTCTATGATGTAGTCGCGCAGCTGGTCAATAATCGGTGCCAGCTGGTCGACGGGTATGCGTTTGAGGTCTGCCGGTGAGTGTATGTCTCTGAGGGTCATTTCAGCGTTATGTGTTCTGTGTTTAGTCTATCGTGAGCCGTAGGCTGGTGCCGATTTGGGCAGCGGCTCGAAGGCCTTGTTGAGTTTCTTGTCCTTGAGGCGGCCCTGGGCGCCGTTGCGGAGCTCCCATTTGCCGTCGACGAAAGCGTAGGCGAGCTCGAGTCCCGACGGCACATAGTACTGGAAGAGGCCTTCCATACCAGCAATCTGGGGCTCCACCTCGTCGAATATTATCATCTTCTCCTTGTGCTGCTTGCGCTTCTCCACGGTGCGGTAGCGGTTGCTGCCCTTGACCTTGACGCGGTCGCGCTGCACCTCCTCCACGAACTGCTCCTCGTAGCTGAGGTTCACCATAGCGTCGTTGCGATATTCGAGCACCACACGGCGCAGGTTGCGCTCGCGGCGGAACAGCGGAGCGCCGAACTGCGGCACACCGCCGCGCAGGACGACCGGCTCGATGATCTTGCGCTCGGTGAGGTTGTCCACCCCGTTCCATCCGAGCAGCGTGTAGTATGTCTTGCCAGCGTGCGAAGTCTGTATAATATCCTGATACACCGCCCCGAACCAATTCGACGCCGACAGCACCGACTCCTCGCGGTTCATGATATCCTCGCTCTTGTCGTTGAGCAGCAAGTACTGGTACTCCTCCTCGCGGTCGTTGTAAAACTGGACGGCGCCGAAGCACTCGAACTCGCCATTGTCGCGCACCACGGCCCAGGTGAAGATGCGCAGCTGTCCGTCGGGCGACGCAAGCACCGAGGCCACCGTCGGCAGCTGCCATTTCCAGCGCTCCGACCCCTCCTCGTCGAGGGCGGCGGTGAGCTCGCCGACAGCCTGCTCCGACGCCAGATAGCGCTCGTTGTCCGTCGGCGCCGTGGCCGCCAGCTCGAGGAGCGATGCCAGCCGCTTCTGGTGCTGCGCCATAACGGCCTTGTCCTGAGCCTGTACGGCTGCCATGGCCATTGTCGCCATGAGCATCGTTGCTATGAGTCGTCGCATAATCATTGTTCCATATAACGGCATATATTTACTTTTATTGTATAATAATATTAACATAATTTTTCACCGCCGCCACAGCGCATCCCCACCCTACCCCCTCCGACCCCTCTCCGTCATTTCACCGGTTGTTCTACGACTGTTTAACGGTTTAAACCGTAGAACAACCGGTGAACAACCGTAGAACAGTCGGAGCGGGTATGGAGAGGAGTCGGTGTACCGAAGAAAATGTGGCTTGATGTCGGGGAAAAAGTGTATCTTTGCAGTCTCGATGGACGAACAGGAAGTATACTACGTTGACGTGCTGCTGCCGCTGCATCTGCCTGGCACATATACTTATAGGGTGCCGCGCGAGATGAACGGCGAGGTGGCCGTGGGCATGCGTGTGGTGGTGCAATTCGGGCAGAAACGCATGTATTCGGCTCTGGTGCGCCGTCTGCACACCGAGGCGCCGAAGTGGAAAGCCAAGTATATCCTGTCGGTACTCGACGACAGACCGCTGGTGACGGAGCGCCAGATGGTGTTCTGGGAGTGGATGGCGCAGTACTACATGTGCTACGCGGGCGACGTGATGGCTGTGGCTTTGCCGGCAGGCATGAAGCTGGCCAGCGAGAGCACGGTGAGCATACATCCAGACTTCGACGGCGACCTGTCGCGATTGACGAAGTACGAGCTGCAGGTGGTAAATCTGCTGACAGAATACAGCTCGATGAGGCTGGACGACATCAGCCGAGCCATCGGCGTGCAGAAGATTATGCCGCTGATACGCGGCATGATAGAGCGCGAGGTGGTGATGATGTACGAAGAGCTGCGGGAGCGTTTCAAGCCCAGGCGGTCGACGTATGTGAGGCTGACGGAAGCCTATGCTGACGAGGTGGCGCAACGAAGCCTATTCGACGAGCTGGAGAAGAAGAAGCGGACCAAGCAGGTGGCGGTGCTTATGCAGTTTATGCAGAAGTCCGGTTTTGGAAAGGAATTGGTGCCCAAACGGGAGCTGCCGCAGGGGTCGGCGATGCAGACGCTGATAAAGAACGGTGTGTTCGTGACTGAGGAGCGCGAAGAGAGCCGTCTGGAGCATTTCGATGCCGATAGCCTTGTGCCGGTGGAGAGCATAAAGCTGAACGATGAGCAGCAGGCGGCGTATAATATGCTATCGGAAGAGACGTTTCATGAAACGTCTCTACTTTATGGCGTGACGTCGAGCGGCAAGACAGAGGTGTACATAAAGCTTATAGACGAGCAGGTGCGTGCCGGCAAACAGGTGCTCTTCCTGCTACCGGAGATAGCCCTCACGGCACAGATTATCAACCGGTTGCGGCGCCATTTCGGCGACAAGGTGGGTGTCTACCACTCGCGCTTCTCGGCGAGCCAGAGGGTTGAGGTTTGGCGCCGTACGTCGACGGACAACGAGGAGGCCCGCTATCAGGTGCTGCTGGGCGCCCGAAGCGCACTGTTCCTGCCGTTCAGGAACCTGGGGCTGATAATAGTGGACGAAGAGCACGACGCCTCATATAAGCAGCAAGACCCTGCACCGCGCTATCATGGGCGCGACGCGGCCGTATATCTGGCACACCTGTGGGGCGCCCGCACCGTGCTGGGCAGCGCCACACCGAGCATAGAGAGCTACCACAACGCGATGGAGGGCAAGTACGGACTGGCGACGCTGGCGCACCGCTACGGAGGCTTCAACCTGCCGCAGGTGGAGGTGGTGGACATGAAGACCGCCACACGGCAGGGCGAGGTGCACGGCCACTTCAGCGACACCCTGTTGCGGGCCATACGCGACGCATTGGCCGCACGGCAGCAGGTGATACTGTTCCAGAACCGCAGGGGCTTCTCGCTGAGGCTGGAGTGCGACGACTGCCACCACATACCGCAGTGCGTCCACTGTGATGTGTCGCTGGTGTACCACAAAGCCACTAACTCGCTGCGCTGCCACTACTGCGGCTACTCGATACCGGTGCCGGCGGAGTGCCCGGCATGCCATTCGACGCACCTGCGCATGGCCGGCATAGGCACCGAGCGCGTTGAGGAGGACCTGCAAATCATGTTCCCTGAGGCGCGTGTGGCACGCATGGACCTTGACAGCACGCTACAGAAAAACCAGTATATTGAACTGCTCAACGACTTTGCGCAGAGGCGCATAGACATACTTGTGGGCACGCAGATGGTGACCAAGGGTCTGGACTTCGAGCATGTGAGCGTGGTGGGAATCGTCAATGCCGACAACTTGATCAATTATCCCAACTTCCGCAGTTTCGAGCGAGCGTACCAGCAGATGACACAGGTGAGTGGGCGCGCAGGGCGCCACGGTGATGCCGGACGGGTGATAATACAGACCTACAACCCCGGCCACCAGCTGCTGCAGAAGGTGGAGGACAACGACTACGAAGGGCTGTATAAGGACCAGGACAACGAGCGGCGCGTGTTCCGCTACCCACCCTACTACCGGCTGGTGGAGATTACGCTGAAGCACCGCGACAACGATGTTGTGGGCGCCGCCGCCGACTGGCTGGCGACGGAGCTGCGCGGGGCTTTCGGCCAACGTGTGATGGGGCCGGAATATCCGCTGGTGAGCCGTATAAGGGCGTTGTACCTGAAGACGATAACCGTGCGCTTCGAGCGCAACGAGGCCATATCCGACGCCAAGAGGGTGATGATGCAGATGGCTGACGACCTGGTGAAGCAGGAAGGATGGGCTCGTGTGGCCGTCCTTTTCGACGTGGATCCCTGCTAAAATAATTTTGCCATATTGTAAAAATGTTGTATCTTTGCAGTCCGAAAGAGAGACAACGGTTGCAGGGTAATACCTGTATATCAATAGGATTGGGCAAGTCTTATACGACCAGCTCCCATTGAATCCCCCAGGGTAGGAATACAGCAAGGGTGTTTGGTTGTAGCGGTGCGATATAAATAGCTTGCCCTTTTTTTAATGTGTTTTTATGACTAACCAAGAACAGATAAAAGACCTTATTACGCGCAAAGAGGCGCTGAAGAAGTTTCTCGACATCGACAACACGGCGGCGTGGATTGCCGAAGAGGAGAAGAAGACCGAGGCACCCGACTTCTGGAACGACCCGAAGGAGGCGCAGAAGGTTGTGAAGGGCATCAACGCCAAAAAGACGTGGGTGACAGCCTACAAGGAGGTCGACACTGCCTGTGGCGACCTTGAGGTTATGGGTGAATTCTTCGAGGCCGGTGATGCCAGTGAGGAGGAGCTTGTGGCGCAGATTGCCGATACGCAGAAGAAGGTCGAGGAACTGGAGTTCAAGAATATGCTGCGCAACGAGAGTGACCGTCTGGACGCTGTGCTAAGCATCAATGCCGGTGCCGGTGGAGTGGAAGCGCAGGACTGGGCCGAGATGCTGATGCGTATGTATATACGTTACGCCGAAACTCACGGCTATAAGGTCGTTATCAGTAACTCCCTCGACGGCGACGGTGCCGGTATCAAGAGCTGCACGCTGCAGATAGAGGGAGACTTCGCATATGGGTACCTCAAGAGTGAAACCGGCGTGCACCGTCTGGTGCGCGTCTCCCCTTTCAACGCACAAGGCAAACGTATGACAAGCTTCACGTCGGTGAGTGTGACGCCTCTTATAGACGATACCATCGAGGTGGTTGTAGATATGTCCAAACTGTCGTGGGATACCTTCCGTAGCGGCGGTGCAGGTGGACAGAACGTCAACAAGGTGGAGAGCGGAGTGCGCCTGCGCTACCAGTACAAGGACCCATATACTGGTGTAGAGGAAGAGATACTCATTGAAAACACAGAGACGCGCGACCAGCCCAAGAACAAAGAGAATGCCATGCGCCTGTTGCGCTCGCAGCTTTATGACCGCGAGATGAAGCACCGCATGGAAGAGCAGGCAAAGATTAAGGCCAGCCAGAAAAAGATTGAATGGGGCTCGCAGATACGCAGCTATGTAATGGACGACCGCCGCGTAAAAGACCATCGCACCAACTACCAGACCTCCGACGTGGCCGGTGTTCTCGACGGCAAACTCGACGAGTTCATCAAAGCATATTTGATGGAGTTCGGAGCTGACGCATAAGTCAACTTATACGACTGCTATAAACACAATAACCCTCCCCAGAACATCTGCATATTCTGTGGAGGGTTTTCCTTATGACCCTTACCGATTATTCGGTGGCTTCAGCCATCACCACGCTGCCGCGATAAGCCGGGCAAGTGTGGTGGGTGCAGGCGGCTGCAACGAGCGTAAGCACCACGACGGCAAGAAGCATCAATGCTTTGCGTTTCATTAGAGTCCTATTTTTTCGTTAACTATCTTGAGGATTTCCTGTTCCTGCTTGATGGCTTCGTCCTCGATGGCCTGTGCTTTAGCCAGGATGTCGGCCTTGAAGGCTTCATCCTTCAACGAGCTGGCGTTAATCTTAACGTTGAGGTGAGCACCCATAACGGCGCTGCGTGCGGCCAGGCTGCCGACACCGCCGTCGGTGACGCTGTTGGGGTTGCCCCACTCGACCATAGCGCGGCAGACCTCGAAGGCCTCGAGGGAGCGCTGCATGGTGCGGAAAGGCACCTCGGTGGCGAACTTGGTGGCCTCCTGGATGGCGGCGCTGCGGGCGGCCTTCTCCTCGTCGGTCTTCTTGGGCAAGCCGAAGGCATCCATAATCTTGTTGAAGGCGGCGGTGTCCTCGTCGACGAGGTGCAGCAGCTCGTCCTTCAGAGCCTGACCTTTGACGGCCACGTCGCTGAACTTCTCCCACTCGTCGTCGTAGGCGGCTTTGCCACCGGTGAGGTTGGCCACCATAGTGCCGAGCGAGGCGGCGAGGGCGCCCATGTAGGCGCTGACGCTGCCGCCGCCGGGGGCGGGAGACTCGCTGGCGGTCTCGTCGCAGAAACCGCGGCAGGTGAGGTCGACGAGTTTCTTCTTGCTGTGGTCCTCGATGAGATATTCGATAACCTTCTCCTTGGGGTCGAAGGGCTTGAGGTCGTCGAGGCCCATGCTCTTGATGGCCACCTTCATAATCTCCTCCTCGCTGACGCCGAGGGAGCGCTGCTGTTTGGCCAAGTAATACTTGCCGGCGTCGATGAGGACGCTCTTGGGGATGAGGCCCACGATCTCGCAGCCGGTGACACGCAGGCCGCGGTTGGCGGCGCAGCGGCACACCTCGTCGAAGCAGAGGTGCACGGGAGCAACCTTGATGGAGGTGATGTTCATGGAGACCTGGGCGATGCCGTAGTCTTCGATATACCAGCCGATGGCCTTGGTGCCCTTGAGGGTGCCGGGAATCATGATGGTCTTGCCGTTCTCGTCCTTGATGGGCTTGCCGCTGGGCTTGCCACCCTCGCGTTTCGGACGGCCTTTCTCGCGCACGTCGAAAGCGATAGCGTTAGCGCGGCGGGTGCTGGTGGTGTTGAGGTTGTAGTTGATGGCCACGAGGAAGTCGCGGGCACCCACCTGGGTGGCGCCGGTATGGGCGGTGTGGTCGTTCCAGGCGTTGGGGCCGAAGTCGGGCTTCCACTGCTCGGTACCGAGACGCGAGCTCAGGCTCTCGTACTCGCCGGTGCGGCAGTAGGCCAGATTGCGGCGCTCGGGGATAAAGGCAGCGTTCTCGTAGCAGTAGATAGGAATCTGCAGTTCCTCGCCGAGGCGTTTGCCCAGCTTGTGGGCATACTCGACCACCTCCTCCATCGTGATGTTGCTCACAGGGATGAGGGGGCAGACGTCGGTGGCACCCTGACGCGGGTGGGCACCGTGGTGCTGGGTCATGTCGATGAGCTCGGCGGCTTTCTTCACCACCTGATAAGCGGCCTCGAGGACGGGCTCGGGCTCACCCACGAAAGTGATGACAGTGCGGTTGGTGGTCTGACCGGGGTCGACATCGAGGAGTTTGACGCCCTCAACCTTTTCAATCTCGGCGGTGACCTGATTGATGATATCCATGTTGCGGCCTTCGCTTATATTAGGCACGCATTCAATAAGTTGTTTCATGAGTGTATGATTTTTGTTTAGTGCAAAGATACGAAAAAATATATATATCTATTTTTTTTTGTATTTTTGCATAACATTTTTAGAATGAAACCATGAAAGAGACGATAGAGAAAGCGTGGAGTAACAGGGAGTTGCTGAAGGAGTCGGCGACGAAGGAGGCTGTCCTTGCGGCGATAGAGATGTTGGACCGCGGGGAGATACGAGTGGCGGAAACGTCGGAGAACGGCATTTGGTTGGTAAACGAGTGGGTGAAGGAAGCGATATTGATGTATTTCGCTATCAGCGAGATGCGGACAATGAAAGCTGGCGAGATGGAGTACTACGACAAGATACCTTTGAAGCATAACCTTGCCGAGAGGGGCATCAGGGCTGTGCCGCCCGCTACGGCGCGATATGGCTCGTATATAGCTCCCGGAGCGGTGCTTATGCCGAGTTATGTGAACATCGGCGCCTATGTGGACAGCGGCACTATGGTGGACACGTGGGCCACGGTGGGCAGTTGCGCGCAGATTGGCAAGAACGTGCACCTGAGCGGCGGCGTGGGAATTGGCGGTGTGTTGGAACCGCTGCAGGCGAGCCCGGTAATCATTGAAGACAATTGTTTTATCGGTAGCCGCGCTATAATCGTTGAGGGCGCCATAATAGAGAAAGAGGCGGTGATAGGCGCAGGGACGGTGATTACGGCGTCGACGCATATCATAGACGTCACGCAGGAGCACCCTGTGACATACACCGGACGAGTGCCAGCGAGGAGCGTGGTGATACCCGGCACATACCAGAAGCACTTCCCGGCGGGTGACTACAGCCTGCCGTGTGCGCTGATTATTGGAAAACGAAAAGAATCGACAGACCTAAAGACCTCTCTAAATGAAGCATTGCGTTTGTTTTAGCCTTTTGGCTATAGCCCTGCTGGTCTCATGTACAAAGCGCGAAGAGATTAGTTTCAGCGGGACGGTAGTTAACATCGAGTACTGCGCGACACAGGACATACAGTCGAACGCTGGCTTTTACACGGCCCTTGAGACGCCGGAGGGCACAGGTGGGACATTCATACACGGAGCCGACACGTTCCAGAACGTAGTGATACTGTACGAGCCTGGCCGTCAGATACAGCACGGAAATCATATCAGCGGCAAGTTCTACATGGACAACGACTACTCGCGCGCAAACTGCAGCCTGCATATCCACGCCGACGACGAGCTACCGCAGGGGGTGTTCACAAAGGTATATGTTGATTAAATGTGTATAAAAACCTTGGCGCCTCACACTGCCAAATGCAAAATATATAGTATTTTTGCAAAAAGTTTTATTGAAATAATAACACACAGAACTATATGAAATTCATAGTCAACAGCCAGCAGTTGCTGAAACAACTGCAGTCATTGAGCGGCGTATTGACGTCGAACAACACCATGCCCATCATCAATTGTTTCCACTTGCACCTCGAGGAGGGAGCGCTAACAGTGAAGACAACAGACCTGAGCACCACACTGGTGGCGCGCATGGAGGTAGAAACCGGCCGCATGGAAAAAGCCGAAGAGGTCGCCATTCCCTCGAAGATGCTTTTGGAGATACTCAAGAGTTTTGACGATGTGCCGGTGACGTTCAGCGTAGACCCCCAGAGTCACGCCATAGAGCTGAGCAGTGGCCAGGGTGAGTACCATCTGGCCGGAATGGACGCCGACACCTATCCCACCATGCCGACAGCCGAAGGCACCGCCACTGTGGTGATGAGCTGCGAGGCATTGGTCAACGCCATCAACAAGACCTACTTCGCCACCAGCAACGACGAGATGCACCAGCAGATGAGCGGCATCTACTGCGAGATGACGCCCGACGGAGTGACCTTTGTGGCCACCGACGCCCACAAGCTGGTGCGCTACCGCCGCCGCGATGTGACCAGCGACGTGAGCACCAACTTCATCCTGCCGAAGAAGCCCATCACCATTGTGAAGAACATCCTTGCTGCAAGGAAGGAAGAGGGCGACGTGACGATAGAGTACAACAACACCAACCTCTTCATCACCTTCGACAACTTCTACATTGTCTGCCGTCTGGTTGACGGTCGTTATCCCAACTATGAGGCCGCCATACCGAAGGACAACCCCAACAAACTCGTCATCGACCGCCAGTCGTTCATCAACACCCTGCGCCGCGTAAGCATCTTCGCCAGCGAGGCCACACGCCAGGTGCGCCTGTCGATAAGCAAAGACCAGATGACCATCAGCGCCGAAGACCTTGAGTTCTCGAACAACGCCAAGGAGACAATGCCCTGCCAGTATGAAGGCGACCCGATGGACATCGGCTTCAACGCCAAGTTCCTGACGGAGATGATCAGCAACCTTGATTCGGAACAGGTGATGCTGGAGATGTCGCACCCCTCGCGCGCAGGTATCATCTTCCCCTATGGCGAAGATACCGAAGGCAAGCAGGACGACATCCTGATGCTCGTAATGCCCGTAATGCTTGCTAACTAAACCATGAAGAAAGGCGCCACCATACTCGGCATAACGCTGATACTCTTCATGCTCGGCCTGCTGCTGTGCATAGAGTACCACTCGTACCGCATCAGTCACGATGCGCAGGAGCGCATCACCTACAAGGTGGACCTGTCGCCCGACGTCAGCGACTCGTTGGCGCTGGCCATCAAGGGTCGCATCGAACAGCGCGACTACATCAAGCATGTGGACTATATCTCCAAAGAGCAGGCCGCCGAGATTTTCGCCGGAGAGCTGGGCGAGGACTTTGTGGGCTTCATAGGCTACAACCCCCTCTACCCTTCCCTCATGGTCAATTTCAACGTCAGCCTGCTGCCTGACAACAGCACCGAAGTGCTCGACCGCTTCTGCAAAGAAGTCGGTGCCGAAGATGGTGTCACCGGAGTGGCCTATCAGGAGAACATCGTTGTGGAGTTGCGCGAAGACTTCTACAAGCTCACATGGTTCCTCATTGTGCTGATGCTTGTCCTTGTGCTCATCTCGGTGGTGCTCATAGGTAGCCTGATACGCATAGCCCTCTACGCTCAGCGCGAGACTATACGCACCATGCGCATGGTGGGTGCCACCACAGGCTTCATCATGCGGCCGTTCCTGCGGCGCAGCATAGCCTGCGGCGCCATCGGCGGTATTATTGCGTCGGCGCTTATGGTCCTCGCCATCTGGATTTGTGCCAATGAGTTCCAGCTGTCGCTCACCGCACAGGAGCACTGGACGTGGTATATAATCATTGCCATCACGCTTGTTGTTGTCGGCATCATTATCTCGTGGCTTGCAACGGCATTCACCGTGCGCCACCACATAACAAAAAACTGAAACAAATGGAACAGAATGAAGAAAAGAAAGGCCTCCAGCTTGCCTTCGGCAAAGTGAACTACATCCTCATGGCTGTTGGCATCATAGTCCTCGCCATCGGCTACATCCTGCTCGCCGGTGGTGGAAGCGACGACCCCAATGTGTTCAACCCCGCCATGTTCGACACCCGCCGTCTCTATGTGGCACCCATACTCATAGTGCTGGGCTTCGTGGTGGAGATTGTGGCCATCATGTACAAAGGGAAGAAGTAAGCTATGGAATGGTTTGAAGCGTTAATCCTTGGCATCATCCAGGGTCTCACCGAGTATCTGCCCGTCAGTTCCAGCGGCCATCTGGCCATAGGCGCCAACCTCTTCGGCCTCTCCGGCGAAGAGAACCTCACCTTCACCGTCGCCGTCCATGTGGCCACTGTGTTGAGCACCTGCGTCATACTGTGGAAAGAGATTGTGTGGCTTTTCACTGACCTCTTCAAGTGGAAGTGGAACGAGGGCACCAAGTACATCGTCAACATCATCATCTCGATGATTCCCGTCGGTGTTGTAGGTCTTCTTTTTAAAGACAAAGTGGAGGCCATATTCGGCAGCGGATTGCTGGTGGTGGGCATTTGCCTGATGATTACAGCCACCCTCCTTGCCTTCAGCTACTGGGCTAAACCGCGCCAGCGTGAGGAGATATCGCCGCTGCATGCCTTCATCATCGGTATAGCGCAGGCGTTGGCTGTGTTGCCCGGTCTCTCGCGTTCGGGAAGCACCATAGCCACAGGCCTGCTGCTGGGCAACAAGAAAGAAAAGCTGGCTCAGTTCTCGTTTCTCATGGTCATCCCACCCATCCTCGGCGAAGCTTTGCTCGACGTCAAGGATATGGCCGAGATGGGCGTCAGCCAGGCCATGGCCGGCCTCCCCACACTGTCGCTTGCCATTGGCTTCCTGGCCGCCTTCATCAGTGGCTGCCTAGCCTGCAAGTGGATGATCAACATCGTCAAGCGCGGCAAGCTCATCTGGTTCGCCCTCTACTGCGCCATCGTCGGCGCTGCCACCATCATCCTGCCCTACGTGCTGTGATAACCCTCGAGCAACTGCAGGCAGGCATCGTCCTCCCCATCGACAAGCCCCGCCAGTGGACCTCCTTCCAGGCCGTCAACAAAGTAAAGGCAGTAGTGCGCAACACCTACGGCCACCGCGACCAAAGTGGAGCGAAGGCCGATCCCAACGTTGGCCTTAAATGCGACCAAAGTGGAGCGAAGGCCGGTCCCAACGTTGGCCTTAAATGCGACCAAAGTGGAGCGAAGGCCGACAACAACGTTAGCCTTAAAAAGTTCAAGATAGGCCATGCCGGCACCCTAGACCCCTTGGCCACAGGCCTGCTGCTCGTCTGTCTGGGCAAGGCCACCAAGACCATCCCCACCCTGCAGGACGGCGACAAGGTCTACACCGGCACTTTCGTCTTCGGCGCCACAACCCCTTGTTACGACCTCGAGCTCCCCATCGACCACCACTACCCCTACGAGCACATCACCCCTGCCCTGCTTGAGCAGACGCTGCCGCAGTTCACCGGTACCGTCATGCAGGTGCCCCCGATGTTCAGCGCCGTCAAGATTGCTGGCCAGCGCGCCTATGAGTACGCCCGTGCCGACGACCCTACCGTCACCATCCAGCCCAAGCCCGTCAACATCTACAGCTTCGAGATAACGGCCTTCCGCCCTGGCAACCCGTTAGGCAGCGAGACAACACAACAACAGCTCAACAACTCCCAACTCTCAACCCCCAACTCCCAACTATATAAGAATCCACTCGGCACCGTCCCGCCACACCTGCCGCAGGCCGACTTCCGCATCCACTGCGGCAAGGGCACCTATATCCGCTCCATAGCCCGTGACCTCGGCCTCGCCCTCGGCAGCGGTGCCTTTCTCTCGGCCCTCCGCCGCGAGCAGATAGGCTCCTACACCGTCGCCAACGCCCTCCAGCTCGACCAGGTAGAGGATTATTTCATCCGATAAACCAATATTCTCAAGCTTTCAGAGAACAATGCGCCGCTCCCGTGAGGAAGCGGCGCATTTATAATATAAGGCCAAGTCGTGCGACCGGGCCTTTTTAACTAAACTTTAACGTTTCACAATATTATTCCCTAACACGGAGGAAAAGGTATATAAATCCTAAAGAAAATTGTCACGGCTGGCATATATTTAACATTTTTAACACTCAGTATACCCTCAGGCGAAGAGGCGCCGGAACACCGTACCCCCTCCGTACCAGCTCCGTCTGTTCACCGGTTGTTTAACGGTTGTTCTACGGTTTTAACCGTTAAACAGTCGTAGAACAACCGTGGAACAGACGGAGCGGATACGGAGGGGAGCCGGTGAGATGGGCTATAGGCTGCTTTCCAGCTTATAAAAAAAACGCTGGCGGTGGGCCAGCGTTGAATGTGAGAGGGTTAGGGTGTTTCCTTATTTCTTTTTGATGAGGGAGATGACCCAGAGGAGGATGACGGCGCCGATGACGGCGGTGACAATCTGGCCCACTATGGTGGCGCCCCAGTGGATACCGAGCCAGCCGAGGACGTTGCCGCCGATGAAGCCGCCGACGATACCGACGAGGAGGTTGATCCAGAAGCCGAAGCCTGCACCTTTCATGATTTTGCCTGCCAGAAAGCCAGCCAGTGCACCGATGAGGATTGTGATAATGATACCCATGATTTTTGTGTTTTATTGGTTAATAAATGCGTCTGTTCTTTATAAACTTCGCCATGGATGCGCTGCCGTTGCCGTGGGTCAACTTCAGGAAGTACACGCCGGGCTCCAGGTGCGCAATGTCCAGTCTTGCGGGAGATGAGAGCTTCCGGTGCGAGACAATGGTTCCCTTGAGGTCATATATCTCGGCGACGAAGGGGCCTTTGCCATCTGATTCCACAATCAGATAATCATCGGCCGGATTCGGATAGACGACATCTCCCGAGATAATGGCATCTGCATCAATGGCAGCGTGGCCAGCTGTGTCGATGACATAAACGGTGACGGCGCTGCGGGGGCTGACGCAGGGCGTTGTGTCGTCCTGGTAACGGGCTTCAAGGTAATAGGTTGTGGTGTCGTAGAGCTCGGGGGTGGTGAAGTGGCTGCCGGTGGCGATGGGCACGGTGGCGGTGTCGCTGTCGAACCACCACACTTCGTTGGGCGAAAGGGCGACGACGGTGGTCTGCATGCCGGCGAGGATGTACTGGTCGAAGGCCACGGGCTCGACCGTCTGTGGCATAAGCTGCACATCATGACGGATGCCCACTCCGGGGCGCGTGGTGATGGTGAAGGTGGCTGTCTGGTAGCAGGGGGCGGAGACTTCGACAGTGTAGGTTCCTGCCATGATGGGGCGGTGATAGTCGCCCGGCGGCAGATGCGACAGGACTTCGGAGTGGAAGTAGTCGTGGTTGAGGACCTTGACCATTGCCTCCACGGGCTCGCCGGTGAGGGCGTCGGTCACCGTGCCCCAGAAGCCGTAGCTGCACTCGGCGGCGTAGCTCAGCAGGGCGTCCTTGCTCTTGTCCCAGAAAGTGGGCAGCACCAAGGTGTCGGTAATCACCGAATGGTAGCTCATTTCGATGGTCACCTCGCGGCAACGCTGATAGTAGGTCATGTAATCCTGACGGCCGCCGTTGAGCGGGCTCCAGTCGGCGCCCTCTATGACCGAACGGCCGCGGTAGTCGCCGTAGAGGTAGGCGGTGTCGACGGCCTGACAGAGGGAGGCGTAGTTCTGGCCTGTGTAGCGGAACCAGTCGGCGTCGGCATGCGGGCGCTGCGCCGTAGTCCAGGCATCCCACGGGTAGTTCACTATCTCGGCGCCGCAATGGAAGTTGACGGACATGACGAAATGGCGCGGCGTCACCCAGTCGATGATGGCCTGCGTCTCCGGCTGTATGTTCACTGTGTCTACCACCCCGGGCAGGAGCGGGTAGTTGCGGTTGAGCTGCACGTCGTTGTAGTTGTGGTAGGTGGAATGGATGTTGTCTTTCCAGATCAGGTCGTTGGTCAAGTGATAGGTGCCGTCGGGGTTTTCGAGCGGACAGATATAGAGGTCTACATTGTCAAGCAGATGCTGCACAGCGCTGTCGGTGGTGGCGTTGTTCAGGATATAGTCGGCCAAACGCAGCACCATGTAGTAGCAGGTCACTTCCCATCCATGCATGGTCGACGAGTAGAGGAAGGCCGGTTTGGTGGTGGTCTGCCCCAGTGTGTTGCTGATATGGATGGCGAAGATGGAATGGTGCAGGTCGGGATGCGGCGTGCTGTCGAGGATGGTGTCTATATGACAAAGGTTCGGGAATGTCTGCTGGAAATGCTGCAGCAGCTGGGTGTATACTTCGTAGGTCGGGTACTTGTTCCAGCGGAGCATTTCCTCCAGCGTGGTGGCCATGTGGCTGGTGGTGATGTCTTGCGTTTCTTTGGCTGATGTATGATGGTCTTTGATCGAGGAATCCCTGTCCGCATGTGCCACAGTCTCACTCTGTACAGCCACTTCATGCAACGCCTCTACCGCCCTGCGGCCACGTATGGTGAGGTCGTCCAGGCAGAACATATACTGGTCGTGCGAGACGCAATGCACCGCCACATACCTGGCCTCGGCAGGCACCGCAAAGGTGTATTCTGTCCACGCGGCGGTCGTCGTGATGGTGTCGCAGTGCAAAGGGATGAAACTCTCTGCGTCGGCAGATGTGAGCGAATATGCCGCCACAAACCGCTCGTCAGGAAAGCGGTCGGCAAAGCTGCGGGCGAAGAATGAGAATGTGAACGGCTCCGCAAAGTCCAGCTCAGGGCTCACTATCCAGTCGTCGTTTGCACCGTTGGAGCGATACGGTGTTCCGAAGAACCGGTGCCCCGAGTGGGCCGTGACATTATAGTAATTGCCGACAAGCAGATAGTCGTCAAGCACTACAAAAGCCATTGGCAATCCCTCGTTGGGGAAATCCAATAGGTTAAATGTAGCCGTTGCGGCCGCGTCGCCGTCGATATAGCTCCACCCTACCGCCCCCGGCGAGTTCACAGCGCCATACTCATGCCCTTCCACATCGTCGACAATCACCAGCTCTTCGCCACCCGATGTGCTGTCACTCGGAACAGGAGTCACTATTATGCCTTGTGGCAGATGTATGTCGTCGATCCACACGCAGTCCGAGCCCCTGCTTTTCGTCTGGTTCTTCGTGTAGCAGAACTTCAAGGTGTGGAAGCCGGCAGATATGGGGCATTGAAACTCACTCCATTCTACGTACCCTGCCAGCGAGTCGCGCAACTCGCCGTCGAGCCAGAACAGAAAGCCGCCGCTCCCCTCAGCCGAGAACACCTTGCGGTAATAGGACAATGTGCCGGCATCAGTCAGGTACATCGCCAGCTGCAGCACCGACTCGGTGTTCAGTGTGTAGTAGTTGCCGCTGCGTGCGCAGTAGCGGCCGCTGTGCGCTCCCTCGCTCGTGATTTCCCACCGGTACTGCGCATCTGGGCGTTCCCACGACATGGCCGTGAAATCACCGCTCTCCCACGTCTCCACAATCGGCGCACCCACCTGCGCCGACACAGGGAATGCAAGCAACAAGGACAGTCCAACTACTATCAGAAACCTCTTCATCTTACATTATAGCTGCTCTAAAAAAGCCTTTATGAGGGTCATATGGCGGTGGTAGTTGGCCAGGCCGCAGCCCTCGCATGTGTCCTCTGGGCTGTGGTAGCCTCCGAAGGGGCCGCCGAGGGTATACATAAATATTGCGGGACAATGCATCGTGAACCAGTAGTGGTCGCTGTTGGCCGCATTGTCGCGTCGCCCTATCTTGGGCGTCAGCCCCTGCACCTCGTTGATGCGCTCCAACAAGTCCACGTAGGCCGCAGTCTCACGGCTGTTGGCGTTGACGACCATCAGGCCGTCGTCGCCTCCGCAGAAGAGGTCTATGTTCACCAGCAGCTTCACCTTGCTCAGCTGTATCAGCGGATGCTCGGCAAACCAGCGCGAGCCCACCAACCCGCTCTCCTCGCCGCCAAACAGCAGGAACACATAGGTGTAGTGCCCACGCTGCAGGTTAGCCACACGTGCCAGGTCCATCACCGCCGCCGTACCGCTGGCGTTGTCGTGGGCGCCGTAGAAGATGGTGTCGCCGCTCATGCCCAAGTGCTCGTAGTGCGCGGTGAAGACTATCATAGTGTCCGTCTCGCCGGGTATGTATCCGCACACGTTCTGCGAACGGTAGCCCGCAGTCACTATCGGCGGCCGTGTGCGCGTCTTGGGGAAGCGGAAGTACTGGTAGTAGTCGTCGCCCAGCGGCTTCACACCGTTGGCCATCAGCTCGCGGCGCAGATAGTCGGCTGCTATAGAGTCCCCCCTGTTCTGCATCCCACGTCCAAACATCGCCTCCGACGACAGGTCGCGGACTATGCGCCGTGCATAAGCGCTGTCCTGGGCCGTCGCCACACCCATCACCGAAAGCATCGCCAATATCAATAACCTATGCTTCATACTGTAAGTCTTTAAAAAGAAAGGCGATTCTCTCGAACCGCCTTTCTTTGTCCAAGGCCGCTTGCTACTTCTTGGGGAGAGTGTAGGTGGCGCCCTGCAACGTGAGCTTCATCTGGTTGCCGTCGATTGTAAACGTGGCGCTGAAAGACTCCTGGTAGTCGTCACTAAGCGACAGGGTGCCGCTACCATTGGAGTAGGTATAGTTGCCCAAATAGCATTGTACATCCATAATATCATCAACCATCTCCTCTTTGATGACGGAAACAAGCATCGGGCCGTTGAATTCTACCTGTACACGGTACACATCCGTAGCATCCGGATCATACCACTCCCATTCAGTGTCGGCCACCGAGGTGGGCGCGTTGGTGTTCGTTGTGGTGGACGATGTCTTGTCATCCTTGCTGCAGGCGTTGAAGACAGTTGCCGATACTGCAACGCAGAGCATCAGGGCTACAAATTTCAGATACTTCATATTTTTCTTGTTTTTAATGATTACTTGGCGCTGCTGATGAACGGATACTTGTAGTCGCTCGCGGGGTCGAAGGTCTCCTTGATGGCCTGCGGACTCACCCAGCGCAGCAGGTTCAGGTAGCTGCCTGCCTTGTCGTTGGTACCGCTGGCGCGGGCACCGCCGAAGGGCTGCTGACCCACCACGGCTCCCGTGGGCTTGTCGTTGAAGTAGATGTTGCCGGCGGCATTCTTCAGCAGGTCGTAGCCCGTACGCAAAGCCTTGCGGTCGCTGGCAAAGATGGCTCCCGTCAGCGCATAGGGCGACGTGCGGTCGCACAGCTGGCAGGTCTTCTCATAGTCCTTGTCGTCGTATACATATATAGTAATGATAGGTCCGAAGATCTCCTCGCACATGCTCTTGTAGTCGGGCTTGAGGGCGCGGATGACCGTTGGCTCCACAAACCAGCCCTTCTTCTTGTCGCACTTGCCGCCGAACACTATCTCGGCGTCCTTGCTCTTCTTGGCATGGTCGATGTAGCGCTTGCAGTTGTCGAACGAAGCCTCGTCGATGACGGCATTGACGAAGGCGCTGAAGTCGCGCACGTCGCCCATCTTTATCTCCTTCAGCATCTTGCCCACAATCTTCTCAACCTTCGGCCACATGCTCTTGGGCACATAGGCGCGGCTGGCTGCCGAGCACTTCTGGCCCTGGAACTCGAAGGCGCCGCGCACAATGGCCGTGGCCACCTGGTCGGCGTCGGCGCTCTTGTGCACCATGATGAAGTCCTTGCCGCCGGTCTCGCCGACAATCTTCGGGTAGGTCTTGTAGATGTCGATGTTCTGGCCGATAGCCTTCCAGAAGCCCTTGAAGGTGCCTGTGCTTCCGGTGAAGTGCACACCCGCCAGGTTCTCGTTGGCGAAGGCCACCTTGCCAATCAGGGCGCCGCTGCCGGGCAGGAAGTTCACCACGCCGTCGGGCAGACCGGCTTCCTTGTATATCTTCATAAGCAGGTAGTTGCTCAGCATTGCGGTGGTGCTGGGCTTCCATATGCACACATTGCCCATCAGCACAGGGCTCATGCACAGGTTGCTGGCGATGCTGGTGAAGTTGAACGGCGTGATGGCGAACACAAAGCCCTCCATGGCGCGGTAGGTCACATAGTTCAGCGTGCCCTTGTCGCTGCAAGGCTGGTCGTTGTATATCTGGCTGGCATAGTGCACATTGTAGCGCAGGAAGTCGCAGAGCTCGCAGGCACTGTCAATCTCGGCCTGCATGGTGGTCTTGCCCTGGCCAAGCATAGTGGCGGCGTTGATAAGGTAGCGGTACTTGCCGCTGATCAGCGTCGCAATCTTCAGCATCACGCTCGCACGGTCCATCCAGGGCGTCTCGGCCCATTCCTGACGGGCTTTCATGGCAGCGTCGATGGCGGCCTGCACCTCCTTCTCGCCCACCTTGTGGTAGCGGGCCAGCACGTGGTGGTTCTCCGTGGGCATCACAATCTCGCCCATATTCTTGGTCTTCACCTCCTTGCCACCGATGATGGCGGGAATCTCGGTCACCTTCTTGTAAAGCTCGTCGAGGGCTTTGCGGATTTCTGCTCTTTCAGGACTGCCGGGAGCATAACCTTTAACGGGTTCGTTCTCGGGCTTGGGAAACATGAAAATACTGTTGTTCATAGTGTTTATTTTATTGATTGATTGTTGTTTTCCGTTAATCGTCGTTAAAATAACAATGTGCAAATATAGTAATTATTCATTATAATTGCAAATTATTTTACTTTTTTTCACGCCATCTTTTCCGTACCCCCTCCCCGCTCCCACTCCCTACCCTCTCCGTACCCGCTCCGTCTGTTCTACGGTTGTTCTACGACTGTTTAACGGTTTAAACCGTCGAACAACCGGTAAACAACCGTAGAACAGACGGAGCGGGTACAGTGGGGATACGTGGTGGCACGGGACGATGCGGGCACCCCCGATGGTGAGAAAAAACGGTGACCTCGGCGGAACTCCGCAACGGCAAGGGACGGGAGGGGTTTTCAACATATTTATGTGAAAAACTTAATTTTGCAGGACCATAAAATGGTTGTACTTTTGCAACCGGAAAAGGCTATGGCCCACCATAGGTGGACAATAGGGAACCGTGTGAAAATCACGGGCTGACGCGCAACTGTAACGTTCCTGAAAAGCGGGTGCATGATGCCATTGGGGCAGACAGAGCCCTGAGAAGGCGCGCCTGCGGCGGACTGAGCCAGGAGACCTGCCACGGCTGTATAACAAAACGCGAAAACAAACAACATGGAGAACACGTTATCGATTACGAAGCGAGAGGGTGTAACCGAACGCTTCTCGCTTGACAAAATCATGAACGCCATCGTCAAGGCGTTCGAGTCGGTCAAAGAACCAGTCGACCTCGGCAGCCTGGCCAAGATACTGTCGCACCTGGACATCCACAACGGCATCACCGTCGAGGAAATCCAGAACCAGGTCGAGGTGGCCCTGATGCAGGAGGGCTATTACAAGGTAGCCAAGAGCTTCATGCTCTACCGCCAGCAGCACACCGAGGACCGCGAGACCCTGGAAAAGCTCAAGTTCCTGGCCGACTATGTCGACGCCGCCAACGCCGCCACAGGCAGCAAGTACGACGCCAACGCCAACGTTGAGCACAAGAACATTGCCACCCTCATAGGCGAGCTCCCCAAGAGCAACTTCATACGCCTCAACCGCCGCCTGCTCACCGACCGCATCAAGCAGATGTACGGCAAGGAGCTCTCCAACCGCTATATCGACCTGCTCACGCACCACTTTATATATAAGAACGACGAGACCTCGCTGGCCAACTACTGCGCCTCCATCACCATGTACCCGTGGCTGCTGGGCGGCACCGCCAGCATCGGCGGCAACAGCACGGCCCCCACAAACCTCAAGTCGTTCTGCGGCGGGTTTATCAACATGGTCTTCATGGTCTCCTCCATGCTCAGCGGCGCCTGCGCCACACCGGAGTTCCTCATGTACCTCAACTACTTCATCCAGAAGGACTACGGCAAGGACTACTGGAAGGAGCCCGACCGCGTGGTAGACCTCAGCCTCAGGCAAAAGACCATGGACAAGGTCATCACCGACTGCTTCGAGCAGATCGCCTACAGCCTCAACCAGCCCACCGGCGCCCGCAACTATCAGTCGGTGTTCTGGAACATAGCCTACTACGACAAGCCCTACTTCGAGTCGCTCTTCGGCGAGTTCCGATTCCCCGACGGCTCGGAGCCCGACTGGGACGGCCTCTGCTGGCTGCAGAAGCGCTTCATGCGCTGGTTCAACGCCGAGCGCACCAAGGCGGTGCTCACCTTCCCCGTCGAGACCATGGCGCTGCTGTACGACAAGGACGGCAAGTTCGTGGACGAGGATATGGCCAACTTCACGGCCGAGATGTACGCCGAAGGCCACTCGTTCTTCACCTATATCAGCGATAACGCCGACTCGCTGTCGAGCTGCTGCCGCCTCCGCAACGAGATTACCGACAACGGCTTCAGCTACACCCTTGGCGCCGGCGGCGTGAGCACAGGCAGCAAGAGCGTCCTTACCATCAACCTCAACCGCTGCATACAGTACGCCGTCAACAACGGCAAGGACTACCGTGAGTTCCTCACCGACATCATAGACCTCTGCCACAAGGTGCAGCTGGCCTACAACGAGAACCTCAAGGACCTGCAGGCCCACGGCATGCTGCCGCTCTTCGATGCAGGATACATCAACATCGCACGCCAGTACCTCACCATCGGCGTCAACGGTCTCGTAGAGGCCGCCGAGTTCATGGGCATTCCCATCAACGACAACCCGCAGTACCGCGAGTTCGTGCAGACGGTGCTCGGCCTGGTGGAGAAGAAGAACAAGGAATACCGCACCAAGGATGTGATGTTCAACTGCGAGATGATACCGGCCGAGAACGTGGGTGTGAAGCACGCCAAGTGGGACCGCGAGGACGGCTACTTCGTGCCGCGCGACTGCTACAACAGCTACTTCTACATCGTCGAGGACACCTCTCTGACGGTGCTCGACAAGTTCCGCCTGCACGGCGCCCCCTACATCGAGCACCTCACCGGCGGCTCGGCACTGCACTGCAACCTCGAGGAGCACCTCACGCAGCAGCAATACCGCCAGCTGCTCGAGGTGGCCGCCAAGGAAGGCTGCAACTACTTCACCTTCAACATACCGAACACCATCTGCAACGACTGCGGCCACATCGACAAGCGCTACTTAAAGGAATGCCCGAAGTGCCACTCACAAAATGTTGATTATCTGACGCGTGTCATCGGCTACCTGCGCCGCGTCTCCAACTTCAGCAAGCCGCGCCAGGAGGAGGCTTCGCGCCGCTACTACGCCACCATGTAAGCATGCTTAAATACATCGACAGCAACATAGTGTTCCAGGAAATTCCCGACGAGGTGACGCTGGCCGTCAACCTCAGCGGATGTCCCTGCCGTTGCCCGGGGTGCCACTCGAAGTACCTGTGGAGCGACTGCGGCGAACCGCTCGACGGCGATGCCATCGAGGGGATGCTGTGCAAACACAGCGGACGCGTGAGCTGTCTGGCGTTGCTCGGCGGCGACGCGGCACCAGCCGAGGTGGACAGCCTGCTGGCAGGGGTGCGCAAGCGCCATCCGGGACTCCACACCGCCTGGTGGAGCGGCCGTACCCTACCCTCACCCCAGGTCAACCTCTCAAACCTCGACTACCTTAAACTTGGCCCTTATCTTGCCCACCTCGGCCCACTCAAGAGCCGCCGCACCAACCAGCGCCTCTACCGCGTGGTGGAGGGCACCCTGCACGACATCACATCACGTTTCTGGCGTTGATATAAAAAAAAGTTGTATATTTGCAGTCAACAATCAGAAACAAAAACAACAAATAAGCAATGATTATGAAAAGATTAAGTGTTCTTTTGGTATGCTTTGCCACTCTGGCACTGACGTCGTGCAGCCTCTTCAACGCCGCTGCAAGCAGCAACACCGTGGCCAAGGCTTCGGGCCAGACCTGCGGCGCCGCCGTGCAAGGCCTCTACGGTTCCTACCGAAACACCGGCAATGTGGACCTCAGCAACCCCACCAACCTCAACAATGCCCTCGCGCTGGCCACCAGCTATGCCAACCTGAAGCAGAACAAGGACAACGCCGACTACCGCAAGGCTTTCACCGCCGGCCTCATCGCCTCCTCGGCAGGCCTCATCACCAGCGCCAACGCCACCGCTTTTGTCGACAGACTGCTTGCCACTTCGGGCCTGTCAAACATCAACAGCCAGAACATTGCACAGACTGCATCGACAGCCATTGCCATTGCGAACCTCCTGAAAGTCGTCAACCAATGAACCAGGGTGCACTTGACAACATGAAAGCACGGCGCAGTTGCCGTGCTTTTTTGCCTGATATGCCGTCCAGGGAACTGATAGCCCGCGTCTGCGAGGCCGGCACATGGGCCCCCACGGGCCACGGCAAACAGAGCCCGCTGATTGTGGCCGTCACCAACCGCGGGCTGCGCGACCGCCTGTCGGCAATGAACGCTCGCATTTGGAACGAGCTCAAGGTGCAGCGTGGCGAGAAACCGCTGGAGGGCTTCGACCCCTTCTATGGGGCGCCCGTGGTGCTCGTGGTGCTCGCCGACCGCAAGGTGCCGACCTACCTCTACGACGGCTGCGCCGTGATGACCAACCTTGCCAATGCCGCCGAAGCCGTGGGCCTCGCCTCCTGCTGGATACACCGTGCCAAGGAGGAGTTCGACAGCGACAAAGGCAAGAAGATACTGCGCGACCTCGGCATTGAGGGCGACTACGAAGGCATCGACCACCTCGTCCTCGGCCTCCCCGCCAAACCGATTCCCGCTCCCCTGCCCCGCAAAGCCGACTACGTCCGCTGGGCGGAGTAAGATAGAATACTAAAAAAACAAAAGAATCCCCTGCCGGTACCGCCAGCAGGGGATTTATTTCTTCAGCAGGATTATTGATTCCTTATACCCACCATATACTTACCATATACTTACCATATACTTAGCATATAGAAAACATATAGAAAGGATATACAAAACATATACAAAGCATATACAAAACATACAGAAAACATACAGAAAACATATACAAAGTATATCACTAATACATTCTGTCTGGCTCCATATGAGCGAAACTGCCTGTGGCCGTTTTGCCGGCTTGCGTGGTATGCCTGCGAACCATAGGTCGCGAGCACCAATGAATCAAAGTTAATGCAGCGAATCAGCACCGTTGAAATAAGAATTAATGCAGCGAGACACGTAAGCACGGCAACGTGCAGGGGACTGGAGCAAACGCATTAACACATTCAAACATTCAAGCTTATTATTCCTTCGGTGATCCATCGGTGATCCTTCGGCGATCTCTCAGCGATGTTGGCTCGCAGCCCCTTCTTTGTGGGTTATACGATCCTTCTTTGTGCCTTCTTTAGAATTAACAAATGTGTTGATAAATATGGTGTATTTGTTTCACTACTTTTTTGTATCTTTGCAAAAATAAACTTAAACAAGTATCAAAATGAAAACAAATCAAATAACAAAAATATTTGTATACATTTTTTTATTGCTGTTACTATGTTTTACATCCGATATGCAAAACGAATGGGTGTTTGTGCATTGGGGGAAAACTATATCTAATATTAGCAACTATCTAAATGAAAATGGTGATGTGAACACATTACTATCATTAGCAACCATATTTATAATGTTTTATTTCTCCTACATAAACCTTACTGATTATTCTAAAAAGTATTTTGGCCTATATATTGTATTAGTTTTAGATTGCATATTATTGTTTTCAACTAAATATTGGGTATGGAACAGGTCCTTATTTGGAATAAAATGGTGGCTTTTATTGTTGTTGTCAATTACAGTTCCTGTCGTTGTCTCGTTGATTTTCTCAAAGAAAAGCAAAGGACGTTTTATAAAATGGTCCGAGCAAGGCATTCGGAATATTCAATCAAAAGCAAAAGGCATAATAAATAAAAACTTTGAGAAATCTAATATGGACTCTATTGAGGAAGATGATATTTCGGGATTCTGCATAGATAATGTCGAAGAAAATACAACAGACCCGCATATTCGACAACCGTATGCAGATTTAATAATTAAGAAAGTCCTTGCGACCAAACAAAAAGACTCCTTGGCAATTGGCATTTCCGGAGATTGGGGGTCTGGAAAAACGCTTTTCCTTAAGCATATAGAAAACTCCATAGTACAACAACAGAAGAACAATAGCAATATTTTGATAGTCAATTTCTGTCCATGGGAGAGTTCTGATAGCAGGCAAATAATTGTGGATTTTTTTAACACATTATGCGAAAAGGTTGCTCCGCATTATTCGGCAGTGAAAAAGCCAATATTGAAATATGCCGAATTACTCACAATGGTGGATGCACCTAATTGGCTGGTTTCAGTATCAGAAATAATGGAAAAGAAAAAACATCCAACCATTAGCAAGCTGAAAGAAAGAATTTCTGTTCTTCTTTCCGAATTGGGTGGAAGGATTTTTGTCCTCATTGATGATATCGACCGATTAAATGAACAAGAAATATATGAAACATTTAAGCTAATCCGAAATACAGCAGACTTTGCTAATGTTGTTTATATTGTTTCATATGATAAAGGATATGTCTGTGAGCAATTGACAGCTTTGGGTATCGAATCATCAAATTTGTATATTGAGAAAATATTTCCTCTTGAAATCAAATTGCAGCGCCCCGAACCTCATTATCAGGCCAGATGTTTGGCCGAAATAATACCAGAAATGTCAAACAACTCTAATCTAAAAAGGGCAATCACATACATAATAAATTCAAATGAAAATATCATAAACCAAGTACTAGTATCATATAGGCAAGTAAAACGTTTCGCAAGACAATTTGTTCTTGATTTTGAATCCGTTCAAAATATTCTTAAAAACGGTAGCACAAATGAATCTATGGAAATTAATACAGAGGATTTTTTCTTGCTGGAGCTTTTATATTACCATGATTCCGAACTATATAACAAACTTAGGGATAAACCCACAAGTATTTTAATGGTAGTTGTAGATGAGAAATTACATATCAACAGATTCACTCTTCTTCCTGGGATAGATGGAACTCGCAAAACAAGTATTGTTGATGAGGGTAACTATACAGGCAAACCCCTAAAGGCCGAAAGCCTCACTATACTTTGGAAATTGTTTAATCCTAAACGTAATTTCAAAAGCATAACACAACTTGCATTTACGGAGTCCTACCATAAATATTTTTCCTTTGGACTCAGTTTTGATCAATTGTCAATATCCGAAGTTCATAGTCTCATCGCAGGCCAAAATAATATTGACAGTCAGGTTGAGAAATGGTGTTCAGACAGGAAACATAATTCATTATTACGTATCGTAATGTCTTATACACCAGCTACAGATTCATATAATTGCAGACGGTATATCTCAACGGTTTTATCGATGGTCGCACACTTTCCAAGTATGAATTCTAAAATAATTGATAAATTGTTTCCCTGGACATTACGCTCAAATCATTTTCAAGATACTTTATTTAAGGAGCTACAAACATTCACAATATCGGAATTCCAAAGATACATACAAAACGCCAACCACGGACAGGAGTATGAACTTTTTGCAATGTCATTGGCAAGGTTATGTGAATTTGAGGCAAACTCATTTGAAAGAACAGGTGATGAAGGCCATACTTTGATTGGAAGTTATAAAAATGCACAATCTCTACTAGTTGAAAATGTAAGTCGATTTTTATCAATAAACAAATGTACTACAGATAATTTATTTGATAGAAAAGACGTTCTTTGTAACATTATTACTGCATCAGCATTAAATAGAGAAACTGGTGTTGGGAATATCTACCAATCTCCGTTTTTTGATTTTTTGTTGAACTATTTTTCAAAACATAAGGGTAAAAACAAACATAAAGCGGAAATGTTCTTCGAAGTTGATGTGACCGATTCGCCTACAGATGATGAACTAAATGATAGACAGACTGCAAAAGAAAGAACTTTAAACATGATGTTCACGAATCGAGAAAACTACATAAAATTCATAGATAAATGTTTTGATTAACAATAATATAATTAAAACAATAAATATAATGAAAGTTTCTGAACTTGATATGTTTAACGGATCATACTTTAATGCCTATAAAGGACTTTATAGTTTGGTGGCTCATGAAGTCACACAACTCAGGTCGATGTTTCCAGAAGGGGCTGTTAATGATATTAATGGATACAAAGTGGGTATTTTAACAAAACTCATGTTTGCATCATGTTCATTTATGACCGTTATAGAAAACAATCATGATTACTCATCTGCTGCCACGATTCTTCGTTCTATTGCAGATAATCTTGCCTCATATATTTTAATCTATCGGAATCAAAATGCTGATGAAATCGCATTAAGACATTATCTGTTCTTGTATGATGGTCTAAATACAAGATTGAAAGCCATACAATCAATCAAACCCACTGATGACGTTACAATTTCAGAATCTGAAAAAAAACAAACTCAACAGGGTGTAAGAGTTGCGATTGGAGACACCTTAAATGCTATAGATTATTCATTAAAGGAAATAAGGGGAAACGTTTTATACAAACAATATAAAACAGAGATAGAGTATCTGATCAGTCTTGATTATGATAACTGGAGATTTAAATCACTAAAAAATTTTAAGCAAAAATTTTCTTGGCAGAAAATATATCCTTTAATCAACGGAAAAGAATCTAGCACTTTCTTTCTATCTTACCTCTCTCAATATGTTCATGGACTGAGTTCGAGCAATCTTTCCATTGATAATACCAAGCCAGAAACATTTTACCCTATGATACATATCGGCATAACCTTTTTAGGGAAGATTCACGAATTTGTTCAAGAGGATTTTGGTATATCAAAAGAAATCTTACAAAACAACTTCTTTAAAACAGATTATGGCAGGGAGCATTTATCGTATGTTAGCCCAACATATATTGAAAACATTTTAAAAAAGCTAAACAAAAAGCATTAAGAATTCTCAATAATACCGATTTCTTCAAGGGTGAGGTTGTAGAGGGCGTAGACTTGTCGGTCGATTTCTTGCTCTAAATCATTTGTATTTGCATTAGGACTATTTTGTTTAGCAGACATAATTCTATCTACGAGACGAATAATTTCATTGTTTGTCATTTTAATAGGGAGTGGGATTTTTCTCAGTTGTTCTGGTTTTATATTTACGTCGACAAAATAAAAAGAAAACCAATAATTTAATAGTTTTGAATTAAGTAATCCTACTATGAATTTGAGTGAATATAAATCTTCATTTTGACCTGACAATACAATATTTGACAAACCTGTGCCATTAATATATCCATTAATATCATATGCACAAACCAATCGTGTTTTTAACTTGGGATTGCGAATGCGTTGAACAAGAATTTTCTCTTTTTCAAAAATATAGGAAGGCCTTGACCGATGTAACCATTCTCCATATTTAAGATATTCCCCACTCCATGTTATTGCGTATTTGGAAATGTCTCTTCCGTATAATAGTTTTCTGTGAAACTCCGTTTCCTTTTCTGTAGAAGACCATACTCTTGGTTGGCTCTTTCCTGCATATGCAATTAATCCTTGCCAGATTTCGGCAATAGATCCAAGTGTTGTTCCACTTTTTTCAATTTTCTGAATAATCGGATTGGTTTTCACATAGAGTATTTTATCATTACCAATGTTAACATCCAGATAATAAAATGTGTTTAAGTTCTCCTCTACAAATTTATATTTTGTTGATTTATTACCTTTATTAACCCGAAGTAAAGTTATCATTGTGTCAACGGTTGCACTTGCAAATATATTATATAGAGAATCTGTAATGGATATTATTTCGCATCTGTCAAAGAGGAGCTGTCGCATTTTCTTAAAATATCCTAATGTTTGCCAAGTATTAGGTGTTATTAGAGCAATTATGCCCTTAAAATTTGCGATATTCGTTGCTTGTTCAAAGAAGTATTTATAAATTTCATACTTGCCTTCAGTACATAAATAACGTTTCTTATATTCTTCTTTTTGTTCAGTTATCGTTGCCCCATACGGCGGATTACCAATGACGATATCAAACCCGCCGTTGTCGAAGATGTCTTTGAACCAGGTGTGCCAGAGGAAGAAATCTTGGTTGGCGGAGCAGTCCATCTTCTCTAACTTGGCGAGGGATGCGGGTGTGCCGCCAATGCTATCGCGGATAAGGGTCTTTACCTCTTCGTTGATGGCTTGGCGCATACTGGATTTCTGCTTGTGGTCGGTGACAGAGAAATACTCGCGCAACAGGCGTTGGAGATTCTGTCGGCTGGTATGGCTATCAATACCCAACACCAACTGCATCGATTTAGATTGTCCGCCACGCAGACGGCTCGAGATACGACTGAGGTCGAAGCCCTCGAAACTCTCGATAAGGCTGTTGCCCTGCATAAACTTGTAGTCGAAGTTGGGCAGTGGCTCCGGCTCCTCGGCATCGACAACTATGGATAGCCAAAAGCGCAGGCGGGCGATGTCAATGGCACCTTTCTCGATGTCGACACCATAGATGTTGTTCTCGATGATTTCTTTCTTCAACTCTACGCGGGAAGAGGTCTCTTCTATTGCTTCGCGGCAACGCCAAAGCTCATTAAGCAGGCCCATGGGAAAAGCACCGCTGCCAATAGCGGGGTCACATATCTTTACTTCGCGGAGGGCGATGTTGAGGGTGTCGCGGTAAGGCTCCAACTCGGGTTGCATCTCGTGAGTCTCGACGAAAGCACGAATGTATTTATCGCAATCAGGACTATCTGATTTTTCTTTTTGCTCTTTTCGTTCTGATGGAGATTTGTCTATCTGTGTGGCGAGATAGGCAATGAGCGACTCTTTGCACATGTAACGGACAATCTCCTTGGGGGTATAGAACGCGCCTTTGGCTTTGTTGTCCTCCAATAGGCTCTCGAAGATTTTGCCCAGCATCTCGGGGTCGACACCCACCTCGGCATCGTCGGGATCGTTTTCATCGACGGTGAAGTTGTAAGAGGCCATAAAGGTGAACAAGTCCTCAAAGAGTGAGGTCGGCAAGGTGATATTCTGCTCATCGACAGCATCACGTTCAAAAAGTCCGCCATTCAGATACGGTAACTCCTTCCAGTCTTCCAACAACCCCATATCCCAACCTTTTGCCTTGAACAGTTGCTCTCGGTTGGCTTTCTCTGTATTGAAGATTCCAAAGAAAAGTGGCTCCAGCACCTGCTCAAGGAAGTCGCCTTGATGCGGGCTAAAGAAGAATAGGTCGCGCAGAAAAGCTAGATTGCCGTTCAGCCAGCCCTTCTTCTGCAGGAAATGCAGGAAGACGATGCGTCCCATCATTTTCTTGACATAGTCGTGAATGGTGGCACCTTCAAACCCTTGCCGATTCAATTCATTGATGATAATGTCGTAGTGGCGATGGTACTCATCGAAGAACTCCTTGCTGAGGGCATCGACGGAGAAGGCATCCTTGAGGTCGGACAACTTGAAACGGCCATTCTTCTCCGCCACCTTTCCTAATCGCTCTATCGGGGTTTTGTATTGTCCCTGCTCATCACCCAAGATATAGGAGAAACGCTTGGCCGAAGTGCTCCCCTCCTTGAGGTCGCAGATGTAGGAGAGTCGCCAATGATTTCCGTCGTCGAAGATGGCAATGGCTCCATCGACATCATATTTCAGGTAAGGCTGAATCAGCTTGCGCAGCCCCACCCGCTTGCGGCGCACATCGCCTCCTTCAGCCACACGTGTGTAGAAGAAACCGAGCAGACGACCATCGACATCTTCCATCTGGCCGATGAAATAGCTCTTGTCGCCTTCGGCATTGGTGTCGAGCATTTCAGGACTTGTGGCTACATCGTTGCAGCCGAAAAGGCGGTGGACAATCTCGTTGCTGTAGGTCATATAGTCGAACGGGGATTTGAATATCTTGCGTAGGGCCTCGGGGTTCATGGTATTGTTTATTTGAATGTTTCAGAAAGGATGATATCTGCTGTGGTGAGTGCAACCTGTTTGGTAGTCGTCTCGGTTTGCGGCTGTCCATAACGGCTGTCCAAATCTTCGAGCTGTTCCAAGATCTTGATGATGGGAGCTGGCTCTTTCTTTTGTTTCTTTGACATGCGGATAAGTGCGTCGGCCAACTGGTTGTAGGTGCCGCGTTCCACCAGATGCTTCAGTTGGTCGACGGTGTGGCGGCCTTCATCGTCAAGCAGAGGGCGCACCTCGCGCAGGAAGGCGGCGGCCTTCTTGGCGTCGTTGTCTTTGCTGCCAATCTTGGGCTTGTCGTCTTGATGCTCGCGCTGCTGGTCGAGGGTATATTGCTTCAAAGACGTCTGCACTTGCTCATAGTGTAGGGACTCGCTGTCGCCGAAAGGCACGGCCTTCTCGTCGGGCTCAGCATAGAATATGTCCGCAGCCTCGAGGAAGGAAAGTTCGCGGATGGATTCTCCGACAAGATAGAAAGCCTTCTTAAAGTCAGAAGAAAGATACGTTACTGTTGAATTTTCAATTTTCAATTTTGAATTTTCAATTCTGCAGCATCTGCTCTTGGGTGGTAACTGTTTTATTTTGCGGTAGAGTGTGGGATTGGTATCGTGGAGGTGGCGCACATCGCGGATTAACTCGAAGTTGCGGTCGGTCTCGTCGCGCACGTCGGCGTTGAAGAGCTTGAATTCGTGTACCATCTCCTCGTGCGAGTAGATTCTGGTGTCCTCGCCGAGGGCGGAATGGAAACTCTGCAACTTGATGAGCGAGTTCTTCTTCAGGCTGATGATGGCATCGCCCGGGTCGGAGGGATAGAACATATAGTTGTAGATGGCGTCGGCGGTGGAGCCGATACGGTTCACACGACCAATGCGCTGCATCAGACGGGTGGCATTCCAAGGACTGTCGTAGTTGACAATGACATTGGCGCGGTGCAGGTTGACACCTTCGGCCAGCACGTCGGAGGTGATGATGATGTTATAGTCGTTACGCCATTCCTTCTTGTATTTGGCATCGAAGTTCGCCTGAATGGTCTCACGCAGACGGTTGCGATTCTTGGCACAGACGGCAAGGATATCGTTGCGATGCAGACGTTCTTTCAGTTCTTTCTCCAGATAGTTGACGGTATCAACACTCTCGCTGAACACCACCAGCTTGCCTTCGAGGTTCTTGCTCTTGTCAAAGAGCTCATCCTCCAGCATTCTGACAAAGAGGTCCAACTTGGGGTCGGATTTCACCTTGTCCCACCGTTTGCAGAGTTTGTCCAACACTTCGGCATCGTATTCCAGCATCGGCAAGAAGTCGGGCTTGAAGTCGGCAGCACGGAACACAATCTCGTTCTGTTCAAAGCCCTTGCCGATGGCCAGCTCGATTATCTCGTCCAACTCCATGCCGTCGGCTTGCAGTTTCTTTACATTCAGTTCGGGGGCGATGATCACCTTGTCCTCTTTGAACATCTTAATCATACCGTTGGTGGCATCGAGGAGCGTATGGAGCGATTTTCTAAAGGCGTCGAAGCTGCTCTCCAGACGTTTGACCATGTGGGTTTGGTAGATTCCGGCCAGCGAGTCGGCCATGTGTTTCGCTGTTTTGCCAGACGTAATCTTGTAAGACGGGCAATATTCTATGGCTCTATATCGGGCATAGCGCAAGCCGCTGCCGTCGAACATATCGGGATTGTCTTCTTTCAAGTTGGCGGTGGGAGTGTCCACCAATTTCTTGTAGGTGTCCACAAAAAGCATCAACACCTCGGGCGACATCTGATAAGTGCGGTCGGTGGGGTCGAGCAACTGCGGGAAATGAATCTCGCCGGCATAACGGGGTTCGTGCTGGATATTGCTGCGGGTGCGACGCACCATCACCTTCTCCAACACAATGTGGCGCATCTGCTGGTTGATGTCGTCTATATGACTGGTAAGGTAATCGGCACTCAGGACGCGACGTTGCGACATGAGGCTCTTGAACGCCTTAATCCAAGGGGCGAAAGTGTCGGCGATGTTACCCACACCGTCGAGGGTGCAGCGGGCGGTATCCTGGAACAGCAGCAGCTGGTTCTTGATGTCCTCGGGCGTATTGTTGAGCGGTGTGGCCGAGAGCAGGAGGACGCGCTTGCACCCTTGACATTGCCCTTGTTGAGGCGGGCCGACTTGCAGATACGTTGCAGAAGGTCATAGTTGTCGTTGCTGTCGTGCCGGAAGTTATGGGCCTCATCGACAATGATAAGGTCGTAATAGCCTGGTTGACTGAAGTTGTCAGATCCCTCAATCACTTTATCCAAACTGCCATTGGTGATAAAGTGACTGAATTTGTTTTTGATATGGAAGTCAGCAAAAGTGTCTTCCCAGTTGCTTTTAACAGCTGGTGGGAAGATGACAAGGATGCGGGTGTTGTCGCCATTGGCGGCGATGAAGCGCTGCGCAATCATAGCGGCCACCACGGTTTTGCCCAATCCCACCACATCGGCGATAAAGCAGCCGCCGTGCTGCATCATAATGTCATAGCCTTGCACCACAGCGTCACGCTGGTAGGTAAGGTTGTCGTAGTTGTCGGGCAGTTGAGGAATGAAATCATCCTCGACCTGATTGCCGAAGTGGTCGATGAGCATACGCATGTATAGCTCGTATGGAGTGGGCTGATGTTCTTCTGGCGCAAGATGGGTCTTCCCGACGATATGGTTCACATCGTCCAATGTCACCGGAATGGCATCATCCCAAAGTTGCTGGAACTGCTCCTCGCAATATTGCACATCGTCATAGTCCTTCATGGCCACATTGAGCTCGTAGCGAGGCGGCTCGGTGGTGCCAAGTCCTTGGGCGCTAAGGTTGCTGCTACCCATGATGACCCAGCCGTCGCTGTGTTCGCTGTGGTTCTTGGGCAGGCAGAGGTAGAACTTGGCATGCAGGTCTTTGGTGGGGTGGATGCGCAGTTGCAGGCGACCACTCGAAACATCTTCACAGAACTGGCGGATGCCCTCATCCACCTCGGATGAGTATTCGGATTGATAGACATCACGAAGGAAATCCTCACAGTATTGTTCCAGACTCATCTCTTTGTCTCCAAAGAAGAGCTTACCAGCCGCTTGCGACTGACGGAAGAGATTGTCGATATTGATGCCGACAAGAATCTTGATTTCCTGTGTGGCATCCAATTCCTGTCGCAGTTTGAAATATCCCGAAGAACGAAAATAGCCAACTACAGCATGGAATATGTCGAAGTTGGCCATTGCAGAGGCGATGCCGTGGAACTTGTCCATCAGCGTCGACTCGATATTGTTGAAAAACTTGGTGCTCATAAGGCTTGGCGTTATTGGCGCTTCGCCTTTCAGAACAATGAAAAATCCGTGAACTTCTGTCTGAATGGAGGCTCTGGACTGCCTATATCCCAAAACGAGAAAGCCCACGGATAACACCGTGAGCGTTTCTTGCCTTCTCGTTGGGATTAGAAATTGTCCAGATTTCCATTCACTTGAAAAGCAAAAACGCTTCTAATTTATGTATTTATTCTATTATTTTATTTCTCTGTTTCTATTCTGTTTTAGTTGTTCATTTATTAAAACTAACGCATTAACGCATTTACACATTAACGCATTCTTTTATGTTATTTCGACTGCAAAGATACAAATCTTTTCTTATTTGGCAAAATAATCTTTGGCGCTTAGTCCTCTTGGCAATTCTCCCAGCGCTGGCGGGCGGCCTCCAGACCTTTGTGCAGCTGGCGTTGCAGCAGTTCTTTGGAGGGCAGCTCGGTCATGTACTGCGCTACTTTGATACCGGATTTGTCGAGTTGCAGGAGCTCTATCTGTTCGTCGCCGCCTTCGGTACAGAGCAACAGACCGAGGGGCTGCTCCTCGCCAGCCTCCATCTCGTGGGCTTCGAGCCATCGCAGATACAACTCCATCTGGCCTTTGTACTGCGCCTTGAATTTGCCGAGTTTCAAATCAATGGCTATCAATCGGTGCAACCTGCGATGGTAGAAAAGCAGGTCGAGGTAGAAGTCCTCGCCGTCGATTATCATCCGCTTCTGCCGCTCGACAAAGGTGAATCCATTACCCAACTCCAATATGAACTGCTCCAGATGCGCCACCAAGCTGTCCTCGAGGCTCTTCTCGCTGTACATTCCCTTCAGCCCTGTGAACTCCAAGAAATAAGGGCTCTTGAAGACCAAGTCGGGTGTGAGGACGTTGTTGTCCCGCAATTCCGTCAGCTCCTGCTTGATCAGCTCGTCAGGCTTCGTCGCAATGGCGGTGCGCTCATACAACATGCCGTCAATCTCCTTGCGCAGCTGCCGAATAGACCATCTTTCGGAAACAGCCAACGTTAGGTAGAATTCCCGTTGAAGGTCGTTCTTTAAGGGAATAACCTCTACAAAATGAGACCATTGTAATTGTCGCGACAGTGTCGCAACAATTTGATAATTTGGGAATAGCCGTGCGAACTTCATCATTCTTGTGATGGAACTTTTCTCAAATCCTTTGTCACCATATTCCGATTGTAATTGTTGCGACACTGTCGCAACAATTCGTTTTCCATATTCAGCGCGCTCATTTCCAAGTACTTCACGATTGATACGCTTGCCGATATGCCAATACATCAAGGTGAGTTCAGCATTGACATTGACGGCGACACGGTTGCGCGTCTGGTTGATTATCTGCCGCAGGTCGTCAACCAACGGCATAATTTTGTTATTCTGTATGGTCATGCTGTCTGCCATCAGGTAATTGTTATCTGATTTTTATTTGCAAGGATACATATCTTTTCTTGTTTGGCAAAATATTCTTTAGCGCGGTATGTAAAAAAAAGAGGACGCTCGCGGGGAGCATCCTCTATTTGTTGGTGTTGTATAGTCTTCCCTATTTAGTGGAGGAAGGCCAGCAGGATACCGGCGGCCACTGCCGAGCCTACGACACCGGCCACGTTGGGGCCCATGGCGTGCTGCAGCAGGTAGTTGGTCTTGTCGTACTCCAGACCCACATTGTTCGACACGCGGGCGGCGTCGGGCACAGCGCTGACGCCGGAGTTGCCAATAAGGGGATTGATCTTGTTGCCTTCCTTGAGGAAGAGGTTCATGATCTTCACGAAGAGGACACCACAGAAGGTGGCCACGATGAAGCTGCCGGCACCGAGGCCGAAGATCATCACCGACTTACCGCTGAGGAACACCGAGGCCTGGGTGGAGGCGCCGACGGTGATGCCGATGAGCAAGGTGCAGATGTTGACAACGGCATTGGAGGCTACATCGCTCAGGCGTTTGGTGACACCGCACTCCTTGAGGAGGTTGCCGAAGAAGAGCATACCCAGCAGTGGCAGGCCGCTCGGCACGATGAAGGCGCAGAACAGAAGACCGATGATGGGGAAAGTGATCTTCTCCAGCTTGGAGACCTGACGCGGCGGCTTCATGCGGATGGTGCGCTCCTTTGGAGTGGTCATCAGTCGCATGATGGGAGGCTGTATGACGGGCACGAGAGCCATGTAGCTATAGGCCGACACGGCTATGGCACCCATCAGGTCGGGAGCCAGCTGCGAGGAGATGAAGATAGCCGTTGGACCGTCGGCACCACCGATGATACCGATAGCACCGGCCTCATTGGGCATGAAACCGAGGGCCAGAGCACCCATATAGGCGGCGAAGATACCGACTTGGGCAGCAGCACCGATGAGCATCAGCTTGGGGTTGGAGAGCAACGCCGAGAAGTCGGTCATTGCTCCTATGCCCAGGAAGATTAGCGGCGGATACCAGCCGTTCTGCACACCGTGGTAAAGGATGTTGAGCACGGAGCCTTGTTCATAGATACCAATCTTGAGTCCCGGATAGAAGGGAATGTTGCCGATGAGCATACCAAATCCGATGGGGACAAGGAGCAGCGGCTCGAACTCATACTTGATGCCCAGGAAGATGAACACCAAGCCAATAACAATCATTGCTATATGGCCCCAGGTCACGTTGGCAAAGCCGGTATATTCGAGGAACTGTACCAGCTGGGTCGACATGAACTCCATGAAGCCACCTGTTGCTAAACTAATCATTTCTTATTGTTTTATTCGTTATTACGCTATAACGTTAAAACGTTAATTCAAAACTATCCGATTACTACGAGTACATCGCCTTCGAGGACGCTGTCGCCCTTGCGGACTTTGACTTCCTTGACGGTGCCGGCGACGTCGGCCTCGATGTTGTTCTCCATCTTCATGGCCTCGAGGAGCACGACGGTCTGACCCTGCTTGACGCTGTCGCCAACATTGACGAACACGTCGAGGATGGTGCCGGGAAGCGGCGTGGTCACCTTGCTGCCTGCGGCGGGGGCGTTGCCCTTCTGCACACCACCGTTGGCGGGAGCCACCTGGGCTGCCGGAGTGGCGGGACGCACGACGGCTTTCTTCTGCTGCTTGATCTCCTGGTCGACAGTGACCACATAGTCGGTGCCGTTGACGTTGAGCTTTATTTCCTGGCCCTCGACTTCGTTGATGTCAACGTTGTATTCGTTGCCGTTTATCTTGAGTTTGTAGTTTTTCATGACTATCTTCTGTTGTTAAAGTATTGATTCATATTATAGAACTTGGCGTTCCACGGTGTCCATTCGCGCTCCACCTTCTGGATGGTGATGACGGCGTCCTCCTCGTCGTGGAGTTCGTCGTTGTAGAGGTGGATGGCGGCGGCGATGGCGGCGAAGACCTCCTGGTCATTAGCGGCCGAGCTGCCCTCGGAGACGGGCTTGATGCCTTTGCCAGCCTTGGGAGCTTTCTTCTTGTCGTCCATGCCAGCCAGGAGCTTGCCGGTGCCGCTGATGAGCAGGAAGATGCACACCAGAGCCAGGAACACCACGGCGACGGCGACAGCAGCAAGGCCGATGCCGATGGGGTCGCTCTGCTTGATCTTCTCCGACTGCTTTGCAACACGGTAGTGGTGGGTCATGATCTCGCCGTTGGAGAAGTTGTCAAGACCACCGTGGAGGGGCAGGATATTGATGTCGTATCCGTAGGGGTTGCGTCCGACGACGAACATGAAACCGTGCTCGAGATGGAAGGCATACATGGGGCTGCGGAAGTCGCGACGGGCCACCACGTTCATGTTCTCGTCAAGCAGGGCCACATAGGCGCTGTCGTTGACGGCCGAAGCCAGCACAACAACATACTTGCCGAGGAAGCCGACGCTCACGGGGCGCAGGATGTTCTTAAGGTCGTGACGCTTGTGGGTATTGTCAGTCTTGTAGCTGCTGATGGTGTCAAGACCATTCTCGGTCATTGCGACAAGGTGCACCGAGCACTCCACGCTGTCGACAGCGACAAAAGCGCCCATCTGGGGGGCGAAGCATATCTTCACGCTCTGGAAGTCCACCGTGGGCATCATGCCGTGCATCATGCAACCCTCGTGGGGCTGCTCCTCGGCTGCAGGACCACCGGCACAGGCGCCTTCATGCATGGGCGGCTGCGCTGTGGCCGTCATCAGCGAGATGCTGAAGAGAACTGCCAGGGTTATTTTATAAATTGTATTCATTCTTTTTAATACATTTTACTCAAACATCAAAAAAGAAGTATCAACAAGTGCGGCGGCAGTGCCGCCGCACTCGAATGATTACTGGGCTTTCTCGCACTTTTTCTCGCAAGCTTTCTGGCACTCCTGGCCTTCGGCTTTCTGGCATTTGTGCTCGCAAGTCTGCTCGCAGGCCTGGCCTTCGACAGCGGCTTTAGCCTTGCAGCAGTTCTCGGTGCCGTGGTTGGGGCAGCCTTCGCACTTGGCGGCGGCGCACTCCTCACCGCACATGCAGGTGTCGGCGCAGGTCATGTCGCAGGTCTGCTCGGTCTGCTCGATGGCGCAGGTGTCCTCGGTAGCCTCGGCGGCCTTGTTGTTGTTGCAGGCAACCATAGCGAACATAGCGACGGCGGCCATAGCGGTAAACAGAACTTTCTTCATTGTTTTGATGTTTTTTGGTTAATAAAATTATTGATTTGAATGAATTGTTTACAAGGGTAAGTTACAGTGCTTCTTCATGGGCAGCGAGTCCTTCTTGGTCTGCAGGGCCTGGAGGGCACGGATGACGCGGAAGCGGGTGTTACGCGGCTCTATGACATCGTCGATGTAGCCGTATTTGGCGGCATTGTAGGGGTTGGCGAAGAGGTCGTTGTACTCCTTTTCTTTCTCGGCGATGAACTTGGCTTTCTCCTCGGGGTCGGTGATCTCCTTGAGAGCGCGGCCATGCAACACCTCGGTGGCACCGCTGGCTCCCATGACGGCAATCTGGGCCGTGGGCCATGCGTAGTTGATGTCCGAACGCAGCTGCTTGCAGCTCATGACGATGTGGGCACCGCCGTAGCTCTTACGCAGGGTGACGGTCACCTTGGGCACCGTGGCCTCGCCATAGGCGAAGAGCATCTTGGCACCGTGGTTGATGACGCCGTTGTATTCCTGGCCGGTACCGGGCAGGAAGCCGGGCACGTCGACTAGGGTCACCAGCGGGATATTGAAGGCGTCGCAGAAGCGCACGAAGCGGGCGCCCTTGCGGCTGGCGTTGCAGTCGAGCACACCGGCCATAGCTTTGGGCTGGTTGGCAACCACGCCGACGCTCACGCCACCCATGTGGGCGAAACCGACGACGAGGTTCTTGGCGAAGTTCTCATGCACCTCGAGGAACTTGCCGTCGTCGACGATAGCATGGATGACATCCTTGACATCGTAGGCCTCGTTGGGGTTCTCGGGGATGATGGTGTTGAGGCTGTCCTCCAAGCGGTCTATGGGGTCGCCGGTGGCAACCATCGGGGCCTCCTCGAAGTTGTTGCTGGGGATGTAACCCACCAGCTCGCGGATGAGCTGCAGGGTGCTCTCCTCGGTCTCACCGACGAAATGGGCCACACCGCTCTTGCTGGCGTGCACCATGGCGCCGCCGAGCTTGTCGACGGTGACGTCCTCGCCCGTGACGGTCTTCACCACCTTCGGGCCTGTGAGGAACATATAGCTGTTCTCCTTACTCATGAGGATGAAGTCGGTCAGGGCCGGGCTGTAGACCGAGCCACCGGCGCAGGGGCCGAAGATGGCGCTGATCTGCGGCACCACACCGCTGGCCAGAATATTGCGCTCGAAGATTTCGGCATAGCCGGCCAGAGCGTTGATACCTTCCTGGATACGTGCTCCGCCTGAGTCGTTGATGCCGATGACGGGGGCGCCGACTTTCATGGCCTGATCCATAACCTTGCAGATCTTGAGAGCCATGGTCTCGCTGAGCGAACCACCGAGGACGGTGAAGTCCTGTGCGAAGACATACACCATGCGGCCGTTGATGGTGCCGTAGCCCGTCACCACGCCGTCGCCGAGGTACGACTTCTTCTGCATGTCGAAGTTGGTGCAGCGATGAGTGACAAACATGTCGAATTCCTCAAAAGAACCCTCGTCGAGCAGGAGGGCGATACGCTCACGGGCGGTCAGTTTGCCCTGTTCGTGCTGCTTGTCAATGCCTTTCTGGCCTCCACCCATGCGGGCTTCACCACGCTTGTCAAGCAGCTCCTTTATCTTCTGTTCAAAAGCCATAATTATTGTGTTTTATTTATTTGCAGCAAAATTCAGTTAATACACCCAGCGTGCTCTTCGGATGCAGGAAGCCAATCTTCAAGCCTTCAGCACCCGGACGGCTCTGCTGGTCGATGAGGCGGACACCCTTGTCCTTGGCGTCGTTGAGAGCCTGGTCGGTGTTCTCCATGGCGAAGGCGATGTGGTGCATGCCGCCCTTGCCGCCGTTCTTCTCAATGAATGCGGCTATGGTGCTTTCGGGGCACGTGGGCTCGAGGAGCTCTATCTTAACGTCGCCGCAGCGGAAGAAGGCCGTCTTTACTTTCTGGTCCTTGACTTCCTCGATGGCGTAGCACTTGAGGCCCATCACGTCCTCCCAATAGCGGATGGCTTCGTCGAGGTTCGTCACGGCGATGCCGATGTGTTCAATGTGTGAAGGTGTCATATTTTTATTATATTTATATTTATATTTCTTTACAATTACCAAACAATCAAAACCTTGCCCATATCCAAGACTTGGTTTTAAAATGCAAATATACACATTTTTTTACATATAGAATAAAATTTGAGAATAGAACCCCTTCGACAACGCCCTCACCTGAGTCGAATTGCCGTAATACTATTTTCAACGCGAATTACCGTTAATGGCCGCGAATTATCATGAATTATTTCCCATGCCTTATATGTTCCTTATTTGAGAACATTTAAAACGGCAGGTCATCGTTGTTTTGCTTTTTTTTGTTCTCGTCAGTATCCACTCCCTTTTGTATATCCAGTATTTTTTTGTAGATACACGCCTTCAAGTATCTTACTTTGTTATCTTGTTTCGGACAATCGTTAAGATATGCATAAGCCTTTAGCATGACGGCAAATTCTTCCTCTTTACCAAAGTATAAATTAAGATTGTACTTTTTGTATTCCCCGAAGTCTCGGTAGTATAATAATCCTAAACCATAGTATGCATATTGCAAAACATAATCACAAAAGGCATCTTTTGGTTTCTGATTCTCATCCTCTTCATATATCTGATTCAGACACTCTTCTATTGCTTCCCGATACCGTTTCTCGGCTCTATCAATTTGAGGAGCACCTCCAAAGACTGCAGAATGCCATGTTACTGCATCATTATATAATCCAATAATATTTCCAGCCTTTGCGGCCAGATGTGTATAGTTAATGAATTGAGACATCTCGTGTCCTGAATAGTACCATAGGGAGAGGTTTAGCATACTGTTTGCAACACCATGATCCGCAGCCAGTTTAAAATATTCAATAGCTTTTTCGGTATCCTTGCTAAGCAGTTTTATTGCTAGGTTATTATATGCTTCATATACCCCATTATTTGCAGCATATAGTAGTTGGTCCTCTTCTGTTCCATCTACAATTCTATCACATTGTGACAACACATCCCTGATTGGTTCCAGAAAGACCCTGCCAGGCGCACGTAACACAGCAGGTTCTTCTGGCTCATCAAGAATATCTTTTGTATTCAATACATTCTCGATGTAATCAATATTGTCGCCCATTGGAAAATGTTCTGTCCAATAGTCGACATAAAAGTGTGTATGGCAATAGTGTTCAACAATATCTTTGCATTTAGGACAAAATGATACTTGTCCACCATATGCGATATCTCTAAATCCATACCAAATCAACTTAGCAGAATCTGTACCGCATTCGCAGCATGGAAGATGCCTACCTCTTTCAAAATCTGACGTCACAGGATCTGAACTCAATGATTCCAAAGTAGACAACAGTTTTGGTTTATTCTCTAAAAAATGGGTATAATGGACCGGTTCCGAAGAAAAAAGGATATTCTGTATTTTGTTTTGAGTATTAATCCAGAACACCACAATCATTGCACCACAGTAACGCTTTTCTCCATTGTAGAACAATATTTCTAATGCCTCAATTGAAAAATATTTGGCTTTAACAATCTTGTATTTGTGGGTTAATCCCTTTTCAGCTTGTCGCTTTAACCAATTGCTCCAATATTGTTCAACATTAGATTTACCCGTGGTTTTATCAAATAGTTTTTCGTCATACAATACTTGACATACGTTTTCGTCCAACAAGGAAAAGAAAGATAATAGGTCTCTATTGAGCAAACCATTTGCCATACATAAAGACGCATTTTTCTGTAAAGTGTCATCAAGACCTTCCTCTATATCCACTTCGTCAACTTTCAGCTCCGCATATTCCTTTTCAAAATCATCTTTTGTCTTTAGATGTTTTTTGGCTTCTCTTTTGCGACGCTCTTTGGGGTCAAAAGCCTGTATCAACACATAAAATATGCCGGCAATAGGATATATGGGTAGCGGTAAGATTATTTTCCAAAGAGGTTTCTTCTCTACCATATCACCCCAGGGCCGAGTATTATGTTGCCTACGGTATATGACAACAGACATTATGGCAATCGCCACAACAAAATATACAATTAAGATAATGCCAAGAGTACTCATTGTTTCAACATGAAATTATGTTAATAATTATGTTTTACGTATAGGCTCTGGCTCATATTCATCCATTTCTTCTTTGCAGTAGTCACATAATGCCAAACCTTTGTCGCAAAACTCGTAGCCTTTTGCCGTATAGGTGGACGTACTCATTCTCTTACATTTATCGTTCCAATGATAAATGCCGTTGGGTTCGTCCACATACCATTCGGTACATTCAAACCTGTATTGTTTTTTGTGGTTGTTCGTTAGTATGCATGCAGCAATACCTACTACTATCAAAACAATCCCCCATATTGCAGTTAGCGAATATTGGGGAGATTTTGACTTGAAAACACGATATAGCAGCAATCTGTCAATGATGAATATTAGCGAAATAATGTATGCAATAAACAAAATGGAAAACCCGCTTGCAATAGAGAACAAGTCGCAGACGATACTCCAATGACAGACAAAAGTAAGCCCCAGCAATACAAAGAATACAGGAGTGCCAATGCGAACTATTGGTATTGCAAAATCCGAGACGAAATCATAGAAATCGCCAGTAATATGCATAAGAAAAGATTCCTTTTGCGCTATTTCTTTTTCGTGATAGTTCATTATAACACTATTGCAATGATAGATATTATCAATCCGGCAAATACCCAAGCCATTATTTTTATCTCAGAATATCCCTGGGAACCAAATCTACACATATTGTCAAGAGCCCATTGTGTATGTGTTCCGCTTATTGCAGCCGCAATCAGCATCGGAATAAATATCGCGATAGGAATTGCAATAATTACTGCCCAATACCAAGCTAATCCCATGGAGATGATTGCTATAATAAATGCCACAATTGATATTATTAATGCAATCCCTGTTCTTGGACGATTGACTTCTGCAATAGATGCCGCACTACCTAATGACAAACCAATGGTACACAGAATAATTGCGGTGACAGCAAGTATTATATTCATATTTTAAATTCCCTTGTTTGTGTCGGGCGCAACCACTTCGCCATCCAGCCCATGATGGCGGGTACACAAAAGAAGCGTGGGCCTGTATGTCTCACATCGTACTTGAAGGTCGTCGGAAACCTGAATTATCGAATGTAATAACAGCCCACGCTATCAGCGTGAAGCCATTATACAACCTTGATAATTCCACTTGAAAAGTTCCGACGTTCTCAAGTACAAGGAAGCATAACGCTTCTATCTATTATAGCAAACGTTTTTCTCCCCGTTTGCGACTGCAAAAGTACAAAATAATTACGAACCGGCAAAATAATTCATGAAAATTTGTGGACATTTGTTATTTGTCGTTCACCTCGCAGAAGAGTGTCTTTATGCTATGGTCGTAGTTAACTCGTCATTCATCGGGTATTTCAAACATATTTCTAAAATAACTTAACCATAGTTTTACCATATATAATGGTTAAAGGATGGTCGAACGATAGTTGAAGGATGGTCGAAATGGCGAATGGATGGCCTTGTTACACCGTTGCCATTACGGATGGGCGGTCCTGTCGCTCTATTAAGAACTGCAACAACTGCAACACTCGACGGGGAGGGCTTGATAGAGAGAATGTTTGGTTTTTGTTCCGTTACAGTTACAGTTGTTACAGTTAAAAAATGGGATACCATTTTACTCGTTAATTCCTTATAATCTTATAATATATTAATAATTAAATATATATATAATAAAGGATGATGATTATGAAAGTTAGATACACCTTAAAAACAACTGTAACAACTGTAACTGTAACGCTCGGTCAACTTATAAAGCTAAAAACCAATGCCTTGTAGGGGAATGATGTACCAATATCCGTTCCAGTTCCAGTTGTTCCAATTAAAAAAAGGGATACCCGTTCCTTTCTTATACTATATAACTTATTAATAATTAATAATATATATAAAGAATGAAGGAAATGGCACCCATCAAAAAACAATTGGAACAACTGGAACTGGAACGCTAAATCAACTTAACCAGTTAAGACTCAAAGATGTGTGAGAAACACCATGACAATATGACAATATGACAATAAAAAAAAATGAATGGCAATATCCCTTTTATATAATATATAACTAATTAATATATAGATATATAGATAAGAATAAGAGGAATTGTCACCCCTCAAAAATCAATTGTCATATTGTCATATTGTCATGAATGCTCCAGTCAATTTCACTTAATTAGCAAATAAACAATACATTACCAGGCCGCTTAACATCCGTCACCACCTTTGCCAACCCTCATTGCGGGACAGTTTACATCAAAATTCCCCTCTCCAAGCCCCCAAAACTGACAAGAAACACTTCTTTCCGACACATTCCTCCCTACTTGGCGCACATATCATCGTCGCAGAAAATCGCCCTTTCTCCACATTTGAAGGGTCTTTTTATGTCAAAATGGCACTTGGCTCATCCGGTTCGCCGACCAAAATTCGAGTAATTCGCCAGCACTTGACCGGCGCCCGCACCATTTCGCCAGATTCGTTCAATTCGCCGTTAAATAATAACCAACGTAGCCTTCGTGTAATTCGTTTAATTCGCCGTTAAACACCATAATCGCACGAAATCCGCCGCTAAACACCGCTAAACACCGAACCCCAAGAAAAATGGTCGTATCTTTGCATCGGAATTCCAAGAGAGAGTTCTTTGACATACTGAGAAACCAATTCAAATATGTGCCACCTGTGGGGGTATGAGATGGGTAGGAGAAGGACGAGAGATGGGTAGGAGAAGGTCAGTCCTGTTCGCGGTGTGTGACGACGACGTTGACCATGGGGTAGCGCCGACGGAGGCGGGCGGCGAGCTGCTCGGCGCAGTAGACGGAGCGGTGCTGGCCACCGGTGCAGCCGAAGGCTACGCTGAGGTGGGTGAAGTGGCGCTCTAAGTATTTGTCGACGCTTTGGCTGACTATGGCTTCGGCGTGGTCGAGGAATGTGGACACAGCATCCTCGCGCTGCAGGAATTCTATTACGGGACGGTCTTTGCCGGTATAGGTCTTGTACTCGGGGTAACGCCCGGGGTTAGGCAGCGCGCGGCAGTCGAATATATGGCCGCCACCGTTGCCGGAGCGGTCCTCCGGCAACCCCTGCTTGTAGCTGAAGCTGCTCACCGAAACCTGTAGAGCCGTTTCATTAGACGGTTCATTGAGGGTGGTTCTATTATCAGGAGACGTTTCATGAAACGTCTCTACAATACGAGCTATCTCCGGTAGCGCTATCGGCAGCGGGTGGTCATTGATGAGGGTGCGCAGATTGTTGATGGCCAGCGGGATGCTCTGGAGGAAGTAGGGTTTGCGCTGGAAGAGGCCGCGATAGCCGTAGGCGCCGAGGGTCTGCAGTATGCGGATGAGGACGTAGGCGTAGTAGAGGTCGGTCCACTGGCGCCGGGCGTCACCTCTGAGGCCGCGCACGTCGAGGTAGTGGCCAAGGAGCTCGCGGCGTATGGGGTCGGGCAGGTCGCTCTTGGCGCTGTAGAGGAGGGAGGCGACGTCGTACTGCGCGGCTCCCTGACGTCCGCCTTGGTAGTCGATGTAGAACAATTTACCGTCGGCCAGCATGATGTTGCGTGGGTTGAAGTCGCGGTAGAGGAAGTAGCCGGTGTCGGCGGAGAGGAGGTAGTCGGCGAGGGTGTTGAAGTCGTTCTCGAGGGGCTCTTCGTCGAAGGGTATGTCGAGGAGTTTGAGGAAGTGGTACTTGAAGTAGTTGAGGTCCCAGAGTATGGAGCGGCGGTCGAAGGCGGCACGCGGATAGGCGACGCTGAAGTCAAGGTCGGCGCCTGCCTGCTGGATGGCGGCAAGGTCGGCAAGGGCCTGCCGGTAGAGGGCCAGCATCTCGGCGTCGAAGCCCCCACCCTTCTGCTTCTTCTCGTAGAGGAGACCGTAGAGCGTCTGGTCGCCGAGGTCCTGCTGCAGATAGTGGCGCTCGTCGCTGTCGACAATGTAGAGCTCGGGGACGGGCATCCCCTTTGCATACAGATGACGCGTGTAGGCGAAGAAGGCGCGGTTCTCTGGGACATTGTCGGCCACGGCGCCGACACACTGGTGCGCAGTGCCCACGAGGCGATAGTAGCGGCGCGACGAGCCGCTGCTGGCACCAATGGCGAGACATTCCGCACAGGGTTCGGAGGCCCAGGCGGCGAAGAGTTCTTTGAGGCGTTCCATCAAGCTTCGGCGGGTGCTTCTTCGGGAGCCTGCTCGTGCTGGGCCTTGACCTCGTCAATCATGCGGCATTTGCCGGAGAAGACGGCGCCGGGCTCGATGGAGAGCTTGTTGATGAGGATGTCGCCACGGACGCGGGCGGAGGCATGGAGCGAGAGGAGCTCTTTGACGGAGAGGTTGCCGTTGACGGTGCCTATGATGTTGGCGTTCTGGCAGAGGACGTTGCCGTTGACGACACCGGAGTCGCCGACGACGAGCTTGCCGTTGAGCTGAATGTTGCCTTCGAGGGTGCCGTCGAGGCGGAAGTCACCGGTTGCGGTGATGTCGCCCTTTACCAATGTGCCATCGGTGATGATGTTGATGGCGGTGCTTTCCATTTCCATTGTCTTTGCCATAATATTTATTATTTATTGACTTTTCTTGTTAAGATAGTATTTGCGGAAAAAGGCCATGTAGGCTTCTATGTTCTTGCGGTTGTAGAAGGTGGCGTAGTTCTGGGTCGAGATGATGAATTCGGTGTGGTCGGTGTCGGCGAGCTGGCGCAGGGGGCTTTCGTCGCTGGTGAGGTGGCGGTAGTAGGCCATGGCCTCCTGGTCGTCGACGAAACGGTGAATGGTGATGAGCTGCGTGGTGTCGGTGAAGAGGAGGGCGTTGACCTTGTAGCCGGAGTTGCTGTAGTACTGGGTGTTGAAGTCGGACAGCTTGTATTGCAGTTCAGTGGCCTTAACGCGGCGGTCGTCTACAATGATGACGGCGTAGTACTGCTGGCGCTCACGGTAGCGGTAGACGCGTGCCTCCTCGGGCAGCTCCTCTTCTTCGGCAACAGGCTTGCTGGGTTGCATGGCGGCCACCGGCTGCTTGGCGCGGCGCTCGTCGGCGGGTGTTATCTCTTCGCTGTCGGCGGAAGCGAGACGTGTGCTGTCGTTGAGGAGCAGCTCTATCTGTGCCTGCGCTATGGGGCCGATGCTGTCGCTTGAGGCGGCGGCGTTAACGATGGCCTGCAGCTGGCTGACGGCTTCCTTGGTGTCGCCGCGTGCCGCCACAGCAAGGGCGCGCCAGAAGCGGAAGCGCGGCAGCATGGCGTTGGCGGGGTACAGTTCCTCGGCCTGGTCAGCGAGGGTGATGACGGACGAGTAGCGGCGCGACTGGTAGAGGTCGTAGAGGCGCGCATAGTCGTCCTCGATGCGCTGGTCGCGTGCTATCAGCTCGCGGTAGTATTCGTTGTCGCGAATGAGGTTGGCGAAGTCGGAGTCGGGGAAGCCACGCAGCACCATGTCGCGGTAGTAGTTGGCCTGCGGAGTGTTGCCTTGCCTGTCGTATATGCGGTAGAGCATGAAGAAAGCCTGCACGATGTCGTCGTAGGAGGTGTAGTCTTTGGCGAGGCGCAGGTAACATTCGAGGGCTCGCGGCGTGTTGTGGATGCCGTCATAATATATGTAGGCAGCGCCGAGCAGGGCAGCAGAGGTCAGCGAGTCGATGGAGTCGAGCTGTTGCTGGCTGGTTGGGAGGTCCTTGAGGTAGTAGGCTATGTCGTGGGGGTTGTCGGGGTTGCCGTATTTATTGCCTGATTGCTTGGTTGCCAGATTGCTTGAGTCGGCGTCGGCCACATCGGTGGTGTCGCTGTCGTCCTCCTCCAACTCCTCATCGGGCACCTGCATGGTGAGGAGCGTCTTGTTGGAGAGGAACCACATGTCTTCGAGAGCACGCACACCCCAGCGCTGGCGGAAGGTCTCCTTGCCCTTCTGCACGGTGTTGGAGTTGTAGAAGTACCAGTCGCCGTTGAGGGTGTTTTGCTGCGTTTTGGCTTCGGCCATCATCTCGGCCAGCAGCTCGCGCTCCTTGGCCTCTTCCTCACGCTTCTTGAGGGTGTCTATGGTGGCTTGTATCAGAGCCATCCGTTCGGCCTCGGGCATTGAAGCCACAGCCACGATGCTGTCATTGTGCTCATAGACGCGCGTAAAGGATACGAGCTCGGTGAGGATGGAGTGGCGGTTTTTGACGGCGTTGTAGCGTGGGTAGTCTGGTTTGATGATCTGCATGGCGGTGTCGTAGTACAGCTGCGCCATATCGTAGTTCTCGTACTGCTCGTAGAGCACCTCGCCGAGGCGTATGGCCGAACGAGCCTTGCAGGATGGGTTGTTCTTGGAGACAGCCACCGAGAGGCGGTAGTTGTCGCAGGCGCGCTGGGCGTCCTTTACGCCGAGGAACATCTCGCCTTTGGCATAGTATATCTGGTCGCGGTATTCTTCGTTCTTCTTGTCGCGCAGCATGGCGTCGAGCTGCTTCTCGAGCTTGGCGATGTCGCTGTGTTCGAGGTCGGCACAGGAGGCCTCACCGAGGCGTGCGTTGAACTCCATCACGTACTCTGGGCTGTAGGACAGGACTTTGTGGTAGTACTTGGCGGCCACGGGGCGCTTGTCAAGCATCTGGTAAATCTGCGCCATGAGGAACGTGAGGCGGGCTTTGGCGCGGTTGCCGGAAGAGCTCTCGATGGCGAGGCGAATGTATTCGACAGCCTTCTTGTATTTCTCCTGCGGCACGGTGGCCTCCACCATGGCGGTGTAGAGCTTGTCGCGCTGTGAGCGTGAGAAGTTGCCCTTGCCGAGGTTCATGACCAGCTGGTCGAGAGCCGCTTCGGCTTCGGCATAGCGCTTCTCTCTTATGTAACAACGCGCCAGAAGCACTGCGCCCTCGTCGCCGGCTCGGGTGCCGGGGAACTGGGAGATGAGTATGTTGCAGGTGTTGGCGGTGGAGACATAGTCCTGCTTGTAGAAGGTGGCGTAGGCGGTAAGCAGATAGCACTCTTTGATGTAGGGCACGTGCTCCTCGCCCTTGACGAAGATGCTGTGTTTCTTGATACCTTTGACGCCTTTCTCTATGGCACGGTCCATCTCAGGGTTGACACTGCGGGCGTTGTCCTCGGTACCGAGGTTCTCGGGCTGCAGCAGCATCGTGTAGTCGTCTACTGCTGCCTTGAAGAGCTTCTCGCGGCCCTCCTTGAGGCTCTCATTGCCGTTCCACCACACGTTGTAGTGACAGGTGACGTTGTGGTACTGCACATTGGCCCACTTGGCCTTCTGCGTGGAGCAGGAGGCTAACAGCGCCAAGGCTATGATGGGCAATATGAGCTTGATGGTTTTGATGGGCTTTAATATTATACGTTGAAGCGGAAGTGCATGATGTCTCCGTCCTGCACGACATAGTCCTTACCCTCGACGGCTATCTTGCCTGCCTCGCGACACTTGGCTTCAGAACCGAGAGTGACATAATCATCGTACTTGATGACTTCGGCACGTATAAAGCCGCGCTCGAAGTCAGAGTGGATAATGCCCGCTGTCTGAGGAGCTTTCATTCCTTTCTTGAATGTCCATGCACGGCACTCCTTGGGACCTGCGGTGAGGAAGGTCTGGAGGCCGAGCAGGCGATATGCGGCCTTGATGAGGCGGTTGACGCCGCTCTCCTTGAGGCCTAGGTCTTCGAGGAACATCTGTTTTTCCTCATAGGTCTCAAGTTCGGCTATGTCGGCTTCGATACCGGCACCGATGAGCAGCACCTCGGCATTCTCGTCTTTCACAGCCTCACGTACGGCCTCGGAGTATTTGTTACCGTTGACAACGGCGCTCTCGTCGACGTTGCAGACATAGATGACGGGCTTCGTGGTGAGGAGCATCAGGTCCTTGGCCACTTCGGCTTGGTTGTCGTCGAGCTGCACGGTACGTGCACTCTTGCCCGCCAGCAGGGCGTCGCGGTAGAGGTCCATCACCTCCACCAGCTTCTTGGCGCGTGCGTCGCCACCGGCTTTGCCTTTCTTGACCTCCTTGTCGTAGCGGTTCTCAATAGTCTCGAGGTCTTTGAACTGCAGCTCGGTATCTATTGTTAGTTTGTCGCGCACCGGGTCAACAGTGCCGTCGACATGGGTGATGTTGTCGTCGTCGAAGCAGCGCAGCACATGGATGATGGCATCGCAGTTGCGTATGTCGGCCAAGAACTTGTTGCCGAGGCCTTCTCCTTTCGAGGCACCCTTGACGAGGCCTGCGATGTCTACTATCTCCACGGTGGCAGGCACCACACTTGCCGGTCGCTCAATTTCGACAAGTTTGGCCAGGCGCTCGTCTGGCACCGTGATAACGCCAACATTGGGCTCTATGGTGCAGAAGGGAAAGTTGGCCGCCTGCGCTTTGGCGTTGCTCAGGCAGTTGAAGAGGGTCGACTTGCCCACGTTGGGAAGTCCCACTATACCACATTGCAGGCTCATATCTCTTTCTCTATTAAGTATTGGTTACGTGTGGTGGAGTTGCGGCATACGAGCTCTCCGATGAATCCGGCTAGGAAGAGCATCACGCCCAGCACGAGGAACAACATGGAGAGGTAGAACCATACGCTGTTGGTGAGCGCTATGCGGCCGCTGAGGCGCATGATGATAACCACTATGAGCGATATGAGGCCGAAGAGGCCCGAAATGCTGCCCACAGCACCGAAGAAGTGCATAGGTTGCTTGCCGAACTTGCTCATGAACATAATGCTCATAAGGTCAAGGTAGCCATTTATGAAACGGTTCATGCCGAATTTGGTGACACCGAACTCGCGCTTGCGGTGCTGCACCACCTTCTCCCCTATCTTGCTGAATCCTGCCCATTTGGCTATCACCGGTATGTATCGGTGCATCTCGCCATAGACCTCTATGCTCTTCACCACATCGTGGCGGTAGGCCTTGAGGCCGCAGTTGAAGTCATGCAGGTAGATACCGCTCATCTTGCGGGTCGTCCAGTTGAAGAGTTTGGAGGGTATGTTCTTGGCTATCTTGCTGTCGTAACGCTTCTTCTTCCATCCGCTTACGAGGTCGTAGCCATCTTCTTTTATCATGCGGTAGAGCTCCGGCACCTCGTCGGGGCTGTCTTGCAGGTCGGCATCCATGGTGATGACCACATCGCCCTGTGCGGCGGCGAATCCGGTGTTAAGGGCGGCGCTCTTGCCGTAGTTGCGGCGGAACTTAATGCCACGATAGGCGTGGTTCTCTGCGTGCAGTTTCTCTGCTGCCTGCCAGGTGCCGTCGTTCGAGCCGTCGTCGACTATGATAACCTCATAGCTGACACCCCGTTCCGGGGACACGTTGCCTCCGAAGTCGGCGACGCGCTCTTTCATCACTCGGTCTATCCATCCTGCCAGGTGCGGCAGCGACTCTGCTTCGTTGTACGATGGTACTACTATTGAAATATCCATTTTCTTTATGCTTTATTTGTTTCTTGTCTTTATTTCTGCCTTCTCGTTGCGGAGGAAGATGGCCGCCACGAAAGCACCGAAGCTTCCCAATAGCGCCATTAGCATGAACGAGTAGATGCCCCACCAGGCCGCCCAGTAGTGCAGCTGTGGCTCTTGCATGGTAATCTCCTGCGCCGTCACCGTGTTGGTGAAGAGCACCGCCTGCTGCGGATGGGCAAAGCCTATGGCCCACAGCGCGACGCCGTAGATGAACGACGCCGTCACCGACAGTCCTATGCCGAAGAGCATGGCCTCCTTGAGGGTGATTTTCTTCTCGGGCAACGTGTTGCGGTAGAAGGCCGTGAAGAGCACCACTGCCACCAGTATCACGGCGTCGCTGACGTATGACGTCGGGCTCTCCAGCGGCGTCCCCATCAGCAGCCTCACCAGCACGTATGCCGCCAGCAGCACACCGGTAATCAGGCCGCATCGCAGATAGGCCTTGCGGTAGTTCCCGTGTATAGTGCTGTTGTATCTATGAAATACTTTCATCTCATTAACCTTTAACCATTAACCTCTAACCATTAACCTTGAACTTTAACCTTTAACCTTGAACCTTTAACCTTGAACCTTGAACCTTTAACCTTTATTACCTCACCTTCGCCTCCAGCGCTTCTTTCAACTGTCGCTTCAGCTCCAGTGTCTGTTTCTCCACCACTCCTTGTTTCTCCGGACGGTAGTAGTCGGCATAGCGCACCGTGCCGAGCGTTATCTTGGGGTTGGTGAGCTCTCCTTTTATATCGACACCTATCTTCGCCATCAATGGGTTCTTCAACAGCTCCACATGGTATCCGCACTTGTTGTCGAGCGAGTGCATACCCGAAGCGCATATCTGATACTTGCCTACGTTGAGCAGGAATGGATACACTTCGATGATGCTGTTCAGGGCGGTGAGCTCTACGTCGAGACTGTCGATTGTCAGTTTGTTGTCCTTCTCTTTCCAGCTCTTGAAGCCCATCAGCTTGGCTATCTGTCCCACCGACTTGTTGTCCATCACCGTCAGTTCTTTGCCGGTGATGGCGGCGGCTCCCCGCAGCGAGCTCATCAGCGGCTCGTAGCGGGCGTTCAGGTACGTGCTCGCCACCAGGTGGAAGTCGGCCTCGCCGTTGAAGTCTTTCAGCATAGGCACCAGCGTGTCGATGGTGGGTATCATCTCTATCAGCTCGTCTATCTGTATGTCCAGCAGGTGGAAGTCCAGCGCCACATTCAGGTGACTCGGCCTTGGCGACTTGTACATGGCCGTCAGCTGCATCGTCGCTGCTTTGCACACGAAGCCTATCTGGTCCAGCACTGCCACTCCGTCCTTCACCGTCACTGCACCGGCCACGTCGTCGAGGTCGTTGTCGAAAGCTATGCAGCGTTTTATGTGCGTGTGCAGCGTCACGTCGACATCCAGTGGCACTATGAAGGGGTTGGCCTCTTTGGGCACATTGTCCTCTTCGCGCATCTTCTCTATTGTGTCCTTATTGCTGCCGATGCCGCTGACGAGGTTCATCAGTTGGTCTACGTCGGCATAGCCCGACGTGAAGTTCAGGTCACCCTTGAGCAGTGCTTTGTGATCCAGCCATTGCTCGATGTTCTCCACCCTGCCGTACAGCTGGAAGTCGCTGTGACCCAGCTTCACCTCCACCTTGCGCAAATCGGCGCCCTTGGGGGTGTACGCCACTCCCAGTTGCGACAGGCGCACAGCGTCGGGCAGATCTGGCATATACAGCACTGCGCCGTGCAGGTCGAGGTTCACATTGGGGTTATATTGTCTTATAATGTTTGTCTGCGTCGAGTCGAGCCGCACCGAGCCCTTCAGCGCCAGTGCCTCGAGCGACACCATCATGGAGTCGATGTTGGCTTCACCTTCGCCTACCTTGATGTCAAACGAGGCGGCAATCTGCTCTTTCATCGGGTTGTTTATCACGGCGGCGATGTTGGCCCGCTCGAGCACAGCTTTCATATGCTTGCCCATCTCCACATTCAGCTCTTTGCTCACAATGGTGGCGTCGGCCATCTTACCAGCCTGCACCGCGGTAGGCATATGCATCTTGAGATGAAGGTCGGGTGCTTTTGCATGTATGGTGTCGAACACTACATCGAGGCTCTTCAGCGTTATGTCGGCGTCGGCCTTTATCCTCTCGAAGGCCTTTGCCTTGATGTCGCTCATGCGGAAGTTGGCCTTTATATCAAGGTCTGCATCGCCGTCGGCGGTGAGCTTGAGGCTGTCGGGCACCATGGGCATTGCGTCCACAAGGGGCAGAAGGGCCTTGATGTCGGCATCTACACGCATGTCGCCAGTCAGGTCGTCCACCCTACCCTTCACGCTCACGTCGGTATTGCGGGTGTGGGCCTTCAGGCTGTTTATCTTGGCGCTGCTCACACCGCTTTTGCCGAGGTCGAGGCGTGCCGCAACGTCGCCGTTTATCCTGTTGATTCTGTACGGCAGGCTCTTGGGCATGTAGAAGCGCCCGTCGGCGAGCTTCACCTTTGCATCTATCAGCGGCATAGTGCTGTCGGTCACTGTGCCCTTGGCGGTGGCGGCAAGCTCGACCTTGCCGTCCAGCTCTTTCATATCTTTCTTGAATGCAACATACTGTGCTGGCAAAAGCTCCAGCAGCGGTGCCACCTGCCACTTGCCGTCGGTCTTCAGCGCCACATCCACAGCCATCGGCTCCTCGGCGGTCTTCAACTGGACGTCACCCTCAAGACCCAGAGCATAGTCGTCGAGCTGCAACTCGCTCTCGGCGAGCTCTATGTGCATCTTCTGCAGGTCGGCCTTGAAGGGCACCTGCATGCGCAGCAGGTCCTTCTTGGAGTTCTGCAGCGTCTCGTTTATCATTTGTTTGTCACCCAACACCAGTTCTCCGCTCTCGACACCAAGTTTCAGCTTGCCCTCCACGTTGTCCATGTTACCCTCGCCTTTCAGCGCCAGCGTCAGGTTTTGCAAGGCCACCTCAAGCGTCGAGCTTGTAGAGTCCAGCGAGGTGAACCTGTTCAATGCCACTGCCTGGGCGTCTATTGTCACGTCGGCATCCACAAGGCCCTCTTTGAGCGAGCCAACGATGTCGAGGTCCAAACCTTCGACGCCGGTATCAAGACCGTCTTTCTCGTCGAGCAGTCGCGCACCGAGGTCGCTGACGGCTATCTTGCGCAGGTCAATCAGCGGAAGGCTGTCGAGGCTGAACGTGCTCTTGGTGGTGTCGGTACTCTTGGGGAACACATCGTAGTTGCTGCGCCCCTCTTTGTCGATATACAGGTCGGCGTCCACATCGTCCAGCAACACTTGGTGCACTATAACCTTCTTCTCCTTGAGATAAGACTTCACGTCGACGCCCAGAGTCAGGCTGCCTATATGCGCCACGGTGTCGCTCGGCGCACCCTCCACAGGGTTGACAAGGTATACGTTGTCTATCGTCAGTCCCGCGTCGGGGAACGTTTTGAAGAGCGTCAGGTCGACGCGGTCGAAGTGCGTTTCCGCATTCACGTAGTTGGCGGCCACTCGGTTCACTATCTTCGTCAGCTGGGCAGGCGTGAACACCAGCCACAGGGCCACCGCCACCACGACTATCACCAGTCCCAGCAGCGAGCCCAAGCTTATCAGCGCTATCTTCCAGCCCTTTTTCATATCTTCGTCAGTTTATATGTGGCCACCTCTTCCTCACGCTCCATGCTTGTAGAACTTATCTCCGTCACGGTATATGTCCTCGTTATCGGCGCCCCCTGCTCGTAGGTCACGTGGCGTAGCTGGTCGCCGCTGACGCTCCATTCGTAGTCGTAGCTGGGGAAGTCCTCCGAGAAGCCTTCGTCGGTGTTGTACTTGCAGCCGGTATGGTCGCTACGGTAGAGCCAGTACTCGCTTGTGCCGTCTTTCTTCCAGGTGCCCGTCACGTCGCTGTCGCTGAGGTTCAACGACACCTTGTCCTTCTTGCATCCAGCCAGCAGCATCACCGCCAGCGCGGCCACTATAAATATTTTTGCTTTATTCATTTCGTAACCAGTAATAACCAGTAACATTTAATCTTTCACCACCATTATCTCGGGCAGGGTCCTCCCCTGCTCGTCGTAGTCCATGCCGTAGCCGACAATGAACTCGTTGCCTATCTCTCGCCCCACATAATCCACGTTGTAGTCGCCCTTGAAGGCCTCCGGTTTGTAGAAGAGCGTGCAGATGCGGAGACTGCGTGGCTTCAGCGCTTGCGCTGCGTCGATAACGTGGCGCATCGAGAGGCCGCTGTCTATCACGTCCTCCACTATCAGTACGTCGCGGCCTTCTATGGTTGGCAGGAACGGCAAGGCGCATTTCACCTCGCCGGTGCTGCTCATGCCGCTGTACGAAGTGTATTTGATGAAGCTTACTTCGCAAGGCACAGTCAGGCGGCGCACCAGGTCGGCGGCGAACATGTAGGCACCTGTCAGCACCGGACAGGCCACAAGGTCGCGCCCCACATAGTCGCGACTCACCTCGGCTGCAAGTCTGCCCACTATTGAAGCAAGCTCAGCCTCATCTATATACGGCACAAACTCTTTGTCTTTTATCTTCATTCTAAGAAGCAACTCTCATCGTTCATAACTCATCGTTCATCTCCTGCTCGGCCTCCATCACCACGCGCAGCCCGTAGTATTCGGTCTTGCCGCTGGGCACGTACCAGCCGCGGTCGAACACCGCGCAGCCTGGCGACGTGCTGTTGTAGTGGCCGCCGCGCAGTATGCGGCTGTCGCCACTCTTGGGGCCGCGGGGGTCTTTCTGCTCGGCGTCCGTGTAGGGCTCCATCCAGTCGGAGCACCACTCGGCAACGTTGCCGCTCATGTCGTAGAGCCCCAGCGCGTTGGGCAGCAGCTGTCCAACTGGGTGCGTGTGGCCCTCGCTGTTGACGCAGAACCACGCATAGTCCGTCAGCTGCTTGCGCTCGCAGCCCGCAAAGGGGAGCTCCTTACCGCCTCTGGCGGCATATTCCCACTCGGCCTCGGTAGGCAGGCGGAAGCGCTTGCCGGTCATCTGGCTCAGCATTGTCACGAAGCGCTGTGCTTCGGTCCACGTCACCTGTTCCACAGGCAGCATGTCGCCTTTGAACCACGAGGGTTCTTCGCCCATCACGGCGCGCCACACTGCCTGCGTCACCTCGAAGCGCCCCATGTAGAAGCCACCCACGGTGACCTTGTGCGCCGGACGTGTGTAGTCGTACTGTTTCTCCACGCCGGCGCCGTCGTTGCTACCCATGGTGAAGGTGCCGCCCTCGACCCAGACCATTTCCACAGCCTGGCCTTCGGGCAGCTCGACGCGCACCACGCTGTCGCGCTGCTGTCCACGCGCTGCAAGCGCCGTAAACAGCATGGCTGCCACCAATATGTGACGTTTACTCACCGTGATCCTTGCTCCATTGCTCAGGATTGACACGCCAGGCCGAGAGGCTCTCCAGGGCGTCGGGCTGTATGAACGCCTTGTCCTTGGCCACACCGATGAGGGTGTCGTAGTCGGTCAGCGTCACCAGCTCGACATCCTGCTCCTTGAAGTTGTCGGCAGCGACCTGCAGGCCGTAGGTGAAGATTGCGGCCATACCTTTCACCACGCAACCTTTCTCGCGCAGTGCCTTCACAGCAATCAGCGAGCTCTTGCCGGTCGACACGAGGTCCTCAATCACCACCACCGACTGTCCGGCGTGAATCTCGCCCTCAATCTGGTTGGTAAGGCCGTGGCTCTTCTGCTCGGAGCGCACGTACACGAAGGGCTTGCCGAGCTCCTGGGCCACCAGGGCGCCCTGGGCAATGCCGCCCGTCGCCACACCGGCGATGACATTCACGTCGCCCCACATCTCGGAGACAATTTCCGAGAAGCGTTGGCGGATAAAAGTGCGTATCTCGGGGTACGAAAGAGTGACCCTGTTGTCGCAATAAATGGGCGATTTGCGGCCCGACGCCCACGTAAACGGGTGCTCATTGTTGAGCTTTACCGCTTTCACTGTCAGTAAGAATTCGGCTGTCTGTGCAGCCATATCGTTGTTAGTAATCATGCTGCAAAAATACAACTTTTTTTTATATTTATAGAAATAATTTAAAATTCCTTTTCTTAACCCCATTGCAACAAAGCCGTACCCTCTCCGACTCTTCTCCGACTGTTTACCGGTTGTTCTACGGTTGTTTAACGGTTTAAATCGTAGAACAACCGGTGAACAACCGGTGAAGAGTCGGAGCAGGTGCGGAGGGGTGTCGGAGAGGTGGAGGTGTGACGGTAGAGCCGTTTCATGAAACGGCTGTACATTTTTTTTATTGGAGTTTCAAAAATTATTTATATTTGTACGTCGTTTTGCGAATGTGAAATTAACAAAAAAAACTATATATGAAGAAATTAGCAACTACACTCATTGCGCTGGCGGCGCCAATTTTGGCCTTTGCCAGCGAAGCTGACCTCGAAATGCCGCAGGGCTTCGCTACGACATCAGACGCAGGCATCCTCTATTGGGGTTTTGCCGTTGTGGTGCTGGGTCTGCTGTTCGGCTTCTGGCAGTTCAGCAAGGTGCGCAGGCTGAAGGCGCACAAGTCGATGCTGGAGATTGGCAACGTCATCTTTAAGACTTGTTCCACTTACCTGAAGCAGCAGGGCAAGTTCCTGTTGCTGCTGTTCCTTTTCATCGGTGCTGCCATTGCACTGTACTTCGGTGTGCTGAGCCACATGAGCGGCGGCGCCGTGGTGCTGATCCTGGCCTGGACTGTGATCGGCATTCTGGGCAGCTACGGTGTCGCTTGGTTCGGTGTGAGGATGAACACTTACGCCAATGCCCGCATGGCTTTCGCGAGCTTGCGCCGCAAGCCGCTGGACCTGCTGAACATCCCGCTGCGCGCGGGTATGAGCATCGGTATTGTGCTTATCTGCGTGGAGCTGGTGTTGATGCTGACCATCCTTCTGTTCATGCCTGAGAATCTGGCTGGCAGCTGCTTCATCGGCTTTGCCATCGGTGAGAGCCTTGGTGCCAGTGCGCTGCGTATTGCCGGCGGTATTTTCACGAAGATTGCCGACATAGGAAGCGACCTGATGAAGGTTGTCTTCAAGATCGGTGAGGACGACCCCCGCAACCCGGGCGTCATTGCCGACTGCACGGGCGACAATGCGGGCGACTCGATAGGACCCACGGCCGACGGCTTCGAAACCTACGGCGTCACCGGCGTGGCGCTTGTGTCGTTCATACTCCTTGCTGTGCCGGACCCCAGCATGCAGGTGAAGCTGCTGGTGTGGATTTTCGTGATGCGCATACTCGGTATCATTGCTTCTGTCCTTTCTTATTATATTAACGGTGCCATCGCGAAGGCACGCTACAGCAAGGCCGACGACATCAACTTCGAGCAGCCGCTGACGAGCTTGGTGTGGATTACCTCCATCATGAGCATCGTGGGCACTTTCTGCGCAAGTTATTTCATCCTCGGCGACGTGGAGGGAATGCCTAACCTGTGGCTGGCACTGAGCATCATCATCAGCTGCGGCACGCTGGGCGCTGCGCTTATACCGGAGTTCACCAAGCTCTTCACCTCCCCCACCTCGAAGCACGTCAAAGAGGTCGTCAAAGCCTCTGAGCAGGGCGGCGCTTCGCTGAACATCCTCAGCGGCCTGGTGGCCGGCAACATGGGCGGCTTCTGGACCGGCATGGTGTTCTTTGTGCTGATGGTCATCGCCTACTTCGCCTCCTCGTTCTTCAATATTGAGCCGGTCTTCGGCCCCTACTACAGCATCTTCGCCTTCGGCCTCGTGGCCTTCGGTATGCTTGGCATGGGCCCCGTGACCATCGCCGTTGACAGCTACGGCCCTGTGACCGACAACGCCCAGAGCGTGTATGAGCTGAGCCTCATCGAAGACGACATTGAGAAGACCACCAAGGAGGTGGAGAGCGAGTTCGGCTTCAAGCCCGACTTTGAGAAAGCCAAATACTACCTGGAGGCCAACGACGGCGCGGGCAACACCTTCAAGGCCACTGCCAAGCCGGTGCTTATAGGCACTGCCGTTGTGGGTGCCACGACGATGATTTTCAGCCTGATACTGATGATACAGAAGACCCTCGGCATCGAGCCCGCGGCCATTCTGAACATGCTGAACCCCTACAGCATCCTCGGATTCATCCTCGGCGGCTGCGTCATCTACTGGTTCACGGGAGCAAGTATGCAGGCTGTGACCACGGGTGCCAACCGCGCTGTGGAGTACATCAAGGACAACATCAAGCTCGACCCGAACGCGCCGAAGAAGGCCGACATAGAGAAGAGCCAGGAGGTGGTGAAGATATGCACCAACTACGCACAGAAGGGGATGATCAATATCTTCATCGCCATCTTCTGCTTCGCGCTGGCCTTTGCCTGCCTGTCGAGCCCCGAGAGCATCGGCGGCCAAAACGCCGTGTGCCTGTTCATCGCATACCTTATCTCGATAGCCGTCTTCGGACTGTTCCAGGCTGTGTTTATGGCCAACGCGGGTGGCGCATGGGACAATGCGAAGAAAGTTGTTGAGGTAGACATGCAGGCCAAGGGCACCCCGCTGCACGACGCCAGCGTGGTGGGTGACACGGTGGGCGACCCCTTCAAGGACACGAGCAGCGTGGCGCTGAACCCCATCATCAAGTTCACAACCCTCTTCGGCGTGCTGGCTATGGAGATAGCCATCAGCGAAGGCTTCCGCGGCATAGCCCCGTGGTTCGGCGTGGTGTTCCTGGTGATCGCCCTCATCTTCGTCTACCGCTCATTCTACAAGATGAGAATCAAGTAAGGTAGCGAAACAATAAATGAAACAGGCGCGTCGCATCAAGGTGACGCGCCTGTTTTTTTGATAGATTTGATAGAGGGGATAGAGATGATAGATTTGATAGATTTGATAGAAGGGATAGAGATTGATAGTTTTTGAAAATATTTCAAGTTTTTTTGTCAGTTTAAAAAATAGTTGTATTTTTGCAGCCGAATCAGCTGGGAACAACCCACGCAAGCTTTAGCCCGTGGCCGCCTGTTCCCAGCTGATTCATTTATGTAATTGACCGTTTTCCTCAGATTATTACTTTTTTGTCTGGAACGGGGGCAATATTTTCAATATTCTGTCGTTAGAAGAAATGTAAAAAAAGGACAAGTATGCCTTTAAGACGGTTGATATTCATCATGCTTGCAGCTACAGCAACGCTGCTGCTCTCTTCATGCAGCAATGCAGAGCCCGACCTAAAGATTATCTCATTCAACATCCGCTACAACTCGTGGAACAACATTGACGACGCCAACGGCTGGCCCTTACGTAAGGAGGCAGTGGTCAACATGATCTTGCAGGAGCACCCCGACGCCATTGGCCTGCAGGAAGCTCTGGTAGACCAACTGCTGTATCTCGACAGCAGCCTGCCGACCTACCGCCGCGTCGGAGTGGGGCGCGACGACGGCAATGAAGGCGGCGAGTTCATGGCAATCTATTATGATACCACGAGACTGGAGAATCTAGGATACAATACCTATTGGCTCAGCGAGACGCCCGAAGTCCCATCGCTAGGATGGGATGCCGCATGCCGCCGGACGGTGACGACGCTGAAACTGCGTGACCGCCATAGCGGCAAAGAGTTCGTCTACCTAAACACACACCTCGACCACGTAGGGATGGTAGCACGCGCCGAGAGCGCCAAGTTCATCGCCTCCACCATCAAGGATTTCCCCACTGACCTGCCGGTGATACTTGGCGGCGATATGAACTCCACCATAGACGATACAATCTTCAACACATTCTACGCCAACGGCCTACAGTCGGCAAAAGAGCTGTCTGGCAGTGAAAGCAACGACATAACCTACAACGCCTTCGGCAAAGGCGAGGGTTCAGCAATCGACCACTTCTTTGTGCGCAACGCCAAGGTATCGACATACAACACTCTCACCACCGACTACGGCGCGCCCTACATCTCCGACCACTACCCTATCGCTATTACTATTCTTCTGTAACAATGACTATTATATTATAATTGGGTGCCAATAGCAAACTTTTTTTGCGGTGCAAAGAAAAAAATGCGTATCTTTGCACCGCAATTTATGTAATACTTGTATATGGAACTAATAGGTAAAATATCGCAAATCATTGGCGCTGTCGTGGACGTGACGTTCGCCGACGGCGTAGCTCTGCCCGACATCTATACGGCCCTCAGCGTGAAGCGCCCCGACGGCACTACCATCATTCTCGAATGTCAGCAGGACATCGGCGAGAATACGATGCGCTGCATAGCTATGGACTCTACCGACGGTCTGGAGCGCGGTATGGAGGTCTTAGACCTCGGCGGCCCCATCTCAATGCCTGTCGGCGAGGATATCAACGGACGCCTCTTCAACGTCATCGGCGAGGCTATCGACGGTATGCCGGCTCCGAAGACAGAGAAGCGCTACAGCATCCACCGTGAGCCCCCAAAGTTCGAGAACCTCAGCACCAGTCAGGAAATTCTCTATACCGGCATCAAGGTTATCGACCTTATCCAGCCGTTCCTGAAGGGCGGTAAGATTGGCCTCTTCGGCGGCGCCGGTGTGGGTAAGACGGTGCTTATTCAGGAGCTCATCAACAATATTGCAAAGAAATACTCAGGCATGAGCGTCTTCACCGGCGTCGGCGAGCGCACCCGTGAGGGTAACGACCTGCTGCGCGAGATGATCGAGGCCGGCGTTATAAAGTACGGCGACGAGTTCAAGAAGAGCATGGAAGAGGGCAGCTGGGACCTGAGCAAGATAGACAAAGAAGCCCTGAAGGACTCGAAGTGCACGATGGTCTTCGGCCAGATGAACGAAACGCCCGGTGCCCGCGCCCGTGTGGCATTGGCCGGACTTACCCTTGCAGAATACTACCGCGACGGTGACGAGAAGACCGGCGGACGCGACATTCTGCTCTTCATCGACAACATTTTCCGCTTCACGCAGGCTGGCTCCGAGGTGTCGGCACTGCTGGGCCGTATGCCGAGCGCCGTGGGCTACCAGCCCACGCTGGCTACGGAGATGGGATTGATGCAGGAGCGAATCACGAGTACCAACCGCGGAAGTATCACCTCGGTGCAGGCTGTCTACGTGCCTGCCGACGACCTGACGGACCCCGCTCCCGCAACAACCTTTGCGCACCTGGATGCACAGACCGTTCTGAGCCGTAAGATATCGGAGCTGGGTATCTACCCTGCCGTCGACCCGCTGGATTCCACGAGCCGCATCCTCAGTCCAGACATCGTCGGCGAGGAGCACTACGAGACCGCACAGAAAGTGAAGCAGATGCTGCAGCGCTACAACGAGCTGCAGGACATCATTGCCATCCTCGGTATGGAGGAATTGGGCGAACAGGACAAGCTCGTAGTGAGCCGTGCCCGCCGTGTGCAGCGCTTCCTCTCGCAGCCCTTCTTCGTGGCCGAAGCATTCACCGGACTGGAAGGTAAGTTCGTCAATATTGAAGATACCATAAAGGGCTTCAAGATGATTCTTGACGGCGAGGTCGACTATCTGCCCGAGCAGGCATTCTTGATGGTTGGTACCATCGAGGAAGCCATTGAGAAAGGTGAGAAGATTCTGGCGGAAACGAAGTAAAGGTTACAGGTTACTGATATGAAAGTTATAATTAGCAAGCCTGATACAACGCTGTACGACGGTGACGCCAAGCTGGTCCAGTTGCCGGGTACAGGTGGATTGTTCGAGATGCTGGACAACCACGCCCCTATAATCTCGTCGCTCAGCAAAGGCACCATTCGTCTGGTCAACAACGAGGGCGAAAAGACCTTCGAGATACGTGGCGGCGTAGTGAAAGGGCAGCAGAACGACCTGATGATACTGGTGCAATGACCATCGGCGGCGCCATCCTCGACGGCAAAGCTGTTGACATTGCCATAAACGGCTCCCTGATAGAGAGCGTTACACCACATAGCCCATGTGCATCGGACATCGACGCGCATGGGCTTGCTGTTTTCCCGGGGTTGTGCAATATGCACTCGCATGCACCGATGACGCTCTTCCGCGGCTTGGGTGACGACCAGCCGCTGGACGTGTGGCTAAAGGAATACATCTGGCCCGCCGAACAAAAGCTTACGGACGAGCTGGTCTATGAGGGGACCCTACAGGCCTGCCGCGAGATGCTCGCCAGCGGCACCACAGCATTCAACGACATGTACTTCCGCCTTCCATCGATGGCGAAGGCGGTAAAGGACAGCGGCATACGCGCCAGACTTGGCCTGAACGTCTTCGGCGACGGGGATGAGCTCAACACGCTGGACGATTTGTTAAACATGGGTGTGCCCGTTTCCATAGCGCCCCATTCGATATACACCGTCAGCGAGAAAGGTCTACGGCGCTGCGCCGATGCCTGTAAGGAACTCGGGCTGCCGATGCATATCCACATGAGCGAGACGCATAAAGAGGTAACCGATTGCCTGCGGGAACACGGTTGCCGCCCGTGGGAATACCTAGACCGGCTCGGCATACTCGACATGATGGGTGACAACATCATCGCCGCCCACTGTCTGCATCTGTCGGACAACGAAATCAGGCTTATCGGCAATCACCACATCACCTGTGTGCACTGCCCCAACAGCAACCTCAAGCTTGGCAGCGGCTACCGCTTCCCGATGCTCGAACTGCTCGAAGCCGGAGCACGGGTCACCCTTGGCACCGACGGCAGCGCCAGCAGCAACAACCTGGACATGATTGAGGTGATGAAGACTGCAGCACTGCTGCAGAAAGGCTGGCGAGGAGACCCCACCGCAGTGCCTGCCACGCAGATACTCAGCATCGCCTCACTCGGCCACACCATAGCTCCGGGGCAGCCCGCCTGCCTCTTCCTGGCCGACGTCAAGAGTCTTTCCGACCTCGTCTACGCCTCGCACGGCGACTGCGTGGCCATCACAATTGTTGATGGAAAACAAGTGTATAGTAAATAGAATACAACCAACAATGAAGAAATACTTTATCATCATTCTGACCGCCATGATGGCCCTCGTGAGCGCACAGGCACAGATCCCTGCAGAAGTGGCTGAGATCATGAAGAAAAGCGACGCAGCAATGAGCAGCACCAACGGCGTGGAGATAACGATGGATATGAAGACGTCGCTCGCCTTTGTCACGTTGACTAACATAAACATTGTCATGGGCAGCAAAGACGATAGATTCAAGGCCCTTATGTCCTTCTCTCTCCTCGGTACCGACATTAAGATGGAGTCCGGCTTCGACGGAACCCAGGAATGGGTGGCCACAAAAGACACAGTATATATAACCCAAACGACCACCCCCGACCACGACGACAATGGCGCCGACCTCGGCATCTACAAAAACTACAAGAAAGCAAAGATGAAGGTCAAGAGCGACTACTATGACATAGACTTCTCCGACCCCATCGACAAGAAAAGCGAGGCCAAGAGCGTCAACGTCAAAGTCTCAAAAAGCAACTACCAAATCAAAGAGATGAAGATGAGTGTCAAGGGCGCCAAAGTCACGATAATCATCAAGAAGGTTAAGAAAGGCCTCAGCGACAACTACTTCAAGCTCGACATGAGCAAATACCCCAAAGCGGTAGTCGTCAACAAATAGCCATCCTCGTTTGATTGTCTAAACGCATAATTCGCACCGGTATGTCGGCTCCGAGCTGGAGCTTGCTGCAACGGTTCACCTCGCCGGTGTCACAGAAGCCGCACTTCTCCATCACGCGGCCGCTTGCCGGGTTCTCCGGAAAATAGTCGGCCCATAGGGTACGGAAGCCCTTCACACTGAAACAGTGGTCTATCAGCACCCGCAACGCCTCGGTGCAGAGTCCGCGGTTCCAATAGGGACGCGCCACCCAGTAGCCCACCTCCGCATCGTTCTCGCCGATATCTATGTTGCTCTCGCCGTGGACCATGTAGCCCATGCAGCCTATGGGCTCGCCGGTAGCCTTGAGCTCCATGGCCCACATGTGGTCGCTATTGAAAATGGTGCGGATAATCTCACGGCTTTCCTCCACGCTCTTGTGCGGCGGCCACCCTGCACGCGGCCCCACCTCGGGGTCGCTAGCATATTTGTACAGCGCCTCAGCGTCGCTCTCGCGCCACGGGCGCAGCATTATACGTTCTGTTTCCATCATTTCTTTGGTTTGTCTGACAACATTGTTGCTCTTACAGCCCCCTGGCAGTGGATTCTGACCACGCTGTTGCTGTCGGTTTCGGCGGTATTGCGTAGCTGTTCGACGTATGGCACCACGAACTCCGGTCTGCGCCTGCCGACGACCCGGAACATCTCCGGCGCCTCCATGCGTACACGCTCGTCGCCGTCGCCCAGCAACACGGCAAAAACCGGCATGTGGTCGCGGTATACGTCCGGAGTATTGGTGGCGATATTCTCCGACGCCCAGATGAACGCCAGCCTGACGCTCGCCTCGCTGTCGTGTGCGAAGCGGAACAACCTGGGCCAGTACGGCTCCACGGAACGGTAGCAGCCCCTGCCTATCCTGCCCATGGCGTTCAGGGCGCGTTCGCGCAGCAGCGGCTCACGGTTGTCGAGGAACGCTGCAACAGCCTTCACGCTGTCCACGACGGCCTCCGGAAACGCCAACCCCATCTCTCCCAGCAGCCAGAGCGCTTTGGCCTTTATTTTAACGGATTCCGTGCCGAGCAGCGACGCCACTGATGGTATGCTCTCCTCCCAGCGGCCCCTGTCCTTTGTCAGAGCCCCCAGTTCCCTATACAGTTCTTTTTCGGTCATAAGCCTTGCCGTCGTTGCTGAAAACGGCTGCAAAGATACACATTTTTTCAGAAATCCGGCAGACAAAAAAACCACCGCCGCCATACTTCGGCCGGCACCACACCGTATCTGCCCCGACTGTTCTACGGTTGTTCACCGGTTGTTTAACGGTTTTAATCGTAGAACAACCAGTGAACAACCGTAGAACAGACGGAGAAGAGACGGAGTGGGTACGGAGAGGGGTTGCAGGGGTGACTGGGTGCCGGTGAAGGGTGATGTGGGGACGGCGATGGGGGAAATGGCGGAGGTGAGATAATAAAAAGGTGGAAGTGGCGTTACTGTAGATGTTTAATGAAGGGGCTAGCGATGGCTGTCAGGATATTATGGCTCATAGCGATGGTGCTGTTCACGCCGTTGGCGGGGGCAGTGCTGAACTATGACGTGTTCACATGGAGGAGTGTGGCGATTGTGCTTGCGTGGACAGTGACGTTGCTGGCGCCATATGTGGCTACGGGGCGGAGGTGGCTTTACGTGACGGCGGCGACGCTGCTGTTTGCCGAGGGCTTCATCAATTTGTTCCATTGGGCGCTGCTGAGGTGCCCGCTGAATGCGTCGTCGATGTTTGTGTTTATGAATACGAACTGGGACGAGGCGACGGAGTTCATGACTGTGAAGATGACGCCGGCGCTGCTGTTGCTGGTGCCCTACACGGGGTTGTACGTGATGGCGTTGATGCGCGTGCCGGCGCTGGGCTTGAGGAGGAGGTGCGAGGTGATGGTGTGGGGTGCGTTGTGGTTGACGGCGGGAGTGTTTTTCGCTGAGAATGCTGTGAATGGACGCTTCGTGCGACTGGCGATGCCCGACGTGGGGCGTGCGGTGGTGTCGTTTGCGCGCGAGTCGCGTGAATTCCGCAACCTGCGGACACGAGGGTTGATGGAGGTGGAGGCGCAGATGAGGACGGAGGATTCGACGCTGGTGGTGGTGATCATCGGTGAGTCGACCGCCCGCGGCCACATGTCGCTGTACGGATACGGGAGGGAGACGACGCCGAGGTTGTCGGCGAGGGATGACATAGCGGTGTACGACGATGTGGTGAGTGCCAATTCGAACACGTTGGGGTCGGTGATGAATTTCCTGACGGAGAACAATATGGAGCATGCGCTGCCGATGGACAGCTGTGTGCATGTGTTCGATGTGCTGGGAGCGACACCGTACCGGACATGGTGGCTGTCGAACCAGTCGCCGGTGGGGTTGTGGGACAACGGGGTGACGAGCCTGGCGCAGAATGCGGATGTGACGACGTACGTGAACCTGACGGCGAACTCGTCGATGGAGAGCACGAAGATGGCGTCGTACGACGAGCGGCTGATGGTGCCGCTGCAGGCGGCGTTGGAGGATGGGGCGAAGTACCGGATGGTGTTTGTGCACCTGATGGGGTGCCACACGGACTACGCCAAACGGTACCCACGAGGGTTTGAGCGCTACGAGACGAGTGGCGATAAGCGGAGTCGGACGGTGAACGCCTACGACAACGCTGTGTTGTACAACGACTATGTGGTTGACAGTATGCTGAGGATGTTGGAGGCCTACGGGATGGAGCATAGAGGGGTGCGGCTGACGGCGCTGTACTTTTCGGACCACGGGGAGAATGTGTACGACGAGGGCGAGTATGCGGGACACGACTGGTCGGGCAGCATACCGAGAGTGAACGTTGAGATACCGTTCATAGTGTGGCGGCCGCAGTGGGAGGAGATGCAGCGTGGGCATGTGGCGACACCGTACATGATAGACGACCTGTACCACACGCTGCTGGACCTGGCAGGTGTGGCGACGCCGAGTTTCGACAGTTCGAGGAGTGTGGTAAACGCCCACTACAACGCTGGGCGCGAGCGGCGGCTGGAGGACGGGAATGTGTATGAGAGGTGAAGGTTAAAGGTTTCTGGTTACAAGAGTAAGAATAAAAAGAACAGAGAAGAATATGAGACGACTGGTGATGATAGCCATTGGAGTGGCGGTGCTGGCGGGATGCGGGCACCGGCGGAATGACGACAAGATGATATTCCGCTACAACGAGAGCGCCGGCATCACGACGCTGGACCCTGCGTTTGCTAAGAATCAGAGCATGACGTGGGCGTGCCGGCAGTTATACAACGGTCTGGTGCAGCTTGACACAGGGCTGGAGGTACGGCCGTGCATAGCGAAGAGGTGGGAGATAAGCAACGGGGGCATGGAGTACCGGTTCACGCTGAGGGACGACGTGTGGTTCCACAAGGACGCGCTGCTGGGGAGCGACAGCACGCGGAGGGTTACGGCTGAGGACTTTGTGTATAGCCTGGGGCGGCTGACGGACCCGGCGGTAGCGTCGCCGGGAGCGTGGATAATGCGCGAGGTGGAGGGTATGGAGGCTGAGGACGACACGACGCTGACGATAAGGCTTAAGGAGCCTTTTGCGCCGTTCCTGAGCCAGCTGGGGATGGTGTACTGCTCGGTGGTGCCGAGGGAGGTGGTGGAGAAGTGGGGCAAGGACTTTCGCAGCCACCCGTGCGGCACAGGTCCGTTCCAGTTCCAATACTGGAAGGAGGGCGTAAAACTGGTGCTACGCAAGAATGCCCATTACTTTGAGCGAGACGACGACGGGAGCCCCCTGCCCTATCTGGACGCGGTGGCTGTGACGTTCATAATAGACAAGCAGACGGCGTTCCTGGAGTTTATGAAAGGCAACCTTGACTTCATGAACTCGCTGGACGCGAGCTACAAGGACGAGATACTGAACCGCGACGGGACGCTGAAAGAGAAGTATGCGGGGACGATAGACCTGGTGTCGACGCCGTTTTTGAACACAGAGTATCTGGGATTCAATATGGAGAGCGACGGTTACGGGCTGAAGGCTACAAGTTTCAGAAAGTTGCGGCAGGCAGTGAGCTGTGGGTTCGACAGGAGGAAGATGATGCAGTACCTGAGGAACAACATAGGGGCTCCGGGTACCGGTGGGTTCATACCCAAGGGGCTGCCTGGTTACAGCGAGTGCGGCTACGAGTACGACGCGGAGCGCGCGCGGAAACTGCTGGCGGAGGTGAAGAAGGAGAACGGCGGCGAGCTGCCGAAGCTGAAGCTGTCGACGACAGCCAACTACGTGGATCTGTGCAAATACATACAGCAGCAACTTGGGCTGCTGGGGTTGGAGATTGAGGTAGACGTGAACCCGCCGGCGGCGTTGAGCGAGCAGGTGGCGCAGGGGAAGACGGGGTGGTTCCGCAAGTCGTGGGTAGCCGACTATCCGGACGCGGAGAACTACCTGATGCTGTTCTACGGACCGAACCGGACACCTGCGGGACCGAACTATACGAGGTTAGACAACAAGAAGATAGATAAGCTGTACGAGAAGCTGAGACGTGAAACCGACGGCGAGCGGCGCGAAGAGCTGATGAGGGAGATGGACAGAGCGGTGATGGAGGAGGCGCCGGTGGTGGTACTGTACTACGACCAGGTGCTGCACTTCACGCACAAGGGTGTGACGGGGTTGAGGAGCGACGCTATGAACACGCTGGACCTGAGGAGGGTGAAAAAAAAGTTGCACAATTAAAAAATATATTATACCTTTGTAAAATGCATTATGCGGGCAAATGGCACATAATGCTATGGTTAGCAAATAGATAATAACAAACAAAACAAAAGACCATGAAAGGAAAACTACTACTAATAGCCACAGTGGCGGTGCTGGCGATGAGCAGCTGCATGCGCGACGAAGACTGGAAGCTGTTGAAGAATCCGATACACCTGCAAGGGCATGTGGACCCGAGCTACGGAGTGCCGGTGGCTTACGGCCAGATGACGCTGCACGACATACTTGGAATGCTGGACGAGTCGTACACGGGCCGCATAGACGCCAACAGTGATGTGATAACCATCTACTTCGACACCAACGCAGTGGATACCATCAAAAACATCATACCGGCGACAACGCCCAGCAGTAAGGGAATGAAGACCGACCCGGAGTTCTTCACCATGGTGGACACCATAATGGAATACAGCGTGCCGATAACGCTGTTCGACAAGGTGGCGGAGAACGAGCTGGTGGGCAACGAGAACATCCAGATCGACGAGCTCTGGCTGAACCTGCACATGATACTGAAAGCTTTGGTGCCTGACAATGTGGAAGCCTTTGTTAACAACGACGACAACGTGAGGTCGCATCTGGATCAGTTTGAGATATGGTACACACCGCATAGCGGCGGCAGCGAGATAAAGTTCACGGAGAGCTTACTGCCGGACGAGACGCTGAAGCACCTGATTGACGGCGACACGGTTGAGAGCGTCGTCAACATGGCTAGCGTCATCAACAAGATGCCCAAGAGCATACGAATCAGATTCCACTACGACTTCAAGGTATCGCTGGCGACACTGTTTGGTGGAATGTCGACGACACAGATGATGGAGCTTAGAGACAGCATCAACAAGCTGAGGATAGCCTATGACGCCACGTTGCACGCTGATTTCCCGCTCGACGTGAAAATCAACGAGCTGCCGTACAACTTCAAGCTGAAGCTCAACGGCGACAGTCTGGCACGCTTCGACATTCAGGAGACGCTGGACAGCATAGCCAACGGACTGAGTGTGGACCTGAGCGAGGCCAAGCTGAGTCTGGCGTTCGACAACCATCTGCCGGTGGATCTGTGCATCACTACCTACCTGATTGACGAGAACGACGCCATCATAGGCGACACGCTGATACACAAAACACGCTTGGCGGCGGCACCGCTGGGCACCGACCCCAACGGTGACATAATATCGGTGGGTTCGACGCGCACCAACCTTGTGGCGCAGATTGACGAGCAGCGGCTGAGAGACATGAAGAAGACGAGGAAGATAGGCTTCAACCTGTCGCTAGCCACCGCCGGCACGGGCACTGTGGCCATAAGGAGAGACGACTACCTGTACGTCAAAGCGTATGTAATGGTGCACGCGACAGCCAATGCCGACATACCGCTCACAAACCAAGGTCTCATTAAATAACGATTCTAGGAGGAACACACCATGAAAAAGAGATTCATCATAGCAGCCCTCATGCTCCTCATCGGCGGTGCCGCAACGGCCCAGCACAGTGAGACCAACAACCTGTTCTACCACACCTTCCGCACTCCGCAGAGCGGTGACCTGAACGCGGCCTTCTTCCCCAACAAGAACACCGTCTACCTGCGGCTGCCGAGTGTCGGCCTGCAGTTCGGCTCGCCGGTGTCGCTGAGCGACATAGTGCGCAACCAGGGCGACACGCTGACGGTGATAGACATCAACAAAGCATTCGAGGCACTGCGCGGCGACAACCGCATCCACTTCGACGCCGACATCAACCTGTTTGGCTTCGGCTTCAAGGCCCACAACACCTTCTTCACCTTCAACTCGCGGTTGGTCACCATCTTCAACCTCGGTATTCCCGTTTCCGTCATTGACGCTTTAAGCAAAGGTAACGTCGATGCCGCCGGCAACGCCGTCAGCGAGGTCAACATCCTCAACGGCGACCTGCTCAACACCACCATGTACGGCGAGCTAGCCATCGGTGGCGGCCACTACTTCGAGCCCATCGGCCTCACAGTCGGTGCTCGCGCCAAATATCTATGGGGCATCCTCAACATCCAGTCTGACAACACCCGCGCCGTGATTAACACCAGTGACAACTTCGAGAACATCAACGTAGACCTCTACTACCAGTTCCAGGCCTCCTCCATTGCCCGTTTCGACACCACCGGCAAGATGACCTCCTCCGTCGGCGAGATGCTCGACATCTTCGGCGGCAACGGCGGCTTCGCATTCGACCTCGGCGCACGCTACGATATGGGCCCCTTCACCTTCTCGTTCGCCATCAACGACCTCTCGGCTGGTATCCATTGGAACAAGAACGTCAACGATATCACCCCGCGCGACGGCCACATGACCCTTACCTTCAGCGGCGAGGATGCGTCGGCGATGCTCCACGGAGGCAAGCTGAACACCGACTCGCTGGTGGCTTACTACAAGAGCCTCTTCGCCGGCATCCGTCCGTCGACCAACGCCACCGAGGGCTATTGGTACAGCATCCCCACAAAAATTAACCTCGGTGCCTCCTACAACTTCGCCAAGATGTTCCGCGCCGGCCTCCTCTTCCACGGCCAGTTCGACCGCGGCCTCCTCAGCAAGGGCAACGTCTTCAAGCACGACCTCGGCAACAACATCACCAATACCTTCCGCTTCAACACCACACTCTCCTTCGGCGCCAATCTCTTCAACTGGCTCGAGGTCACCGCCGGCAACTCGTTCGTCTACGACGGCAGCCACTTCGACGCCATCAACCCCGGTGTGGGTCTCGTTTTCACCCCCGCCACCGTTCTCCAAATTTACCTCATAGGCGACTACGTCAGCAGCCTTTACCTCGTTAAAGCTGAGTCCTTCAGCCTCAAGTTCGGCATCAACCTCCTCTTCGGCAATGGCGGTGGCAACCGCATCCTTCAGAACTAAATGAATATAATAGCTATCGTAGGTCGCCCCAACGTGGGCAAGTCAACCCTCTTCAACCGCCTCACCGAGAGTCGCGACGCTATCGTCGACTCCGTCAGCGGTGTCACCCGAGACCGCCAGTACGGCCACTCAGACTGGAATGGTAAACACTTTTCCGTCATCGACACCGGCGGCTACGTCATGGGCGGCGACGACGAGTTCGAGGTCGAGATTCGCAAGCAGGTCGCCCTCGCTGTCGACGAGGCTGACGTCATCCTCTTCCTTGTCGATGCACGCGAAGGGCTCACCCCAATGGACGAAGATGTGGCCGAGATGCTGCGCAAATGTCCCAAACCAGTGGTACTGGCTGCCAACAAAGTCGACAACAGCGCCCAGATGGACGGTCTCGCCGAGTTCTACGCTCTCGGTCTGGGTGACCCCTTCCCCATCGCCGGCATCACCGGCGGCGGCACAGGCGACCTCCTCGACGCCCTCGTTAAGGATTTCTCCGAAGGCACCGACGACCCCACCGACGGCCTGCCACGCATAGCCGTCGTCGGCCGCCCAAACGTTGGCAAGTCGTCTTTCATCAACATGATCACCGGCGAGCACCGCTCCGTGGTAACCCCCATAGCAGGCACCACTCGCGACTCCATCTACTCGCACTACAACCTCTTCGGTTTCGACTTCAACTTCGTCGATACCGCAGGTCTACGCCGCAAGAGCAAGGTCAGCGAAGACCTAGAGTTCTACTCCGTTATGCGCTCCGTGCGTGCCATCGAGGCCTCCGACGTATGCATCCTCATGCTCGACGCCAGCCAGGGTCTCGAGCAACAGGACCTCAATATCTTCTCGCTCATCCAGCGCAACCACAAGGGCGTGGTCATCGTTGTCAACAAGTGGGATCTCGTCGAAAAGGACACCAACACCCACCGCGACTACGAGAACCTCATCCGCGAACGCATTGCTCCCTTCACCGACGTCCCCATCATCTTCACTTCTGTCATCAACAAGCAGCGCATTTTCAAAGTTCTCGAGACCGCCAAACAGGTCTACGAAGCCCGCAGCCGCCGTATCTCCACCGCCGAGCTCAACGACACGCTCCTGCCCATCGTCAAGGAGCAGAACCCGCCACCCTCGGTCAAAGGCAAGTGGGTCAAGATTAAGTATATCACCCAGCTGCCCACGCCCTACCCCCAGTTCGTCTTCTTCTGCAACCTGCCGCAGTATGTGCGCGACCCTTACAAACGCTTTGTAGAGAACCGCCTCCGCGAACTCTGGGACTTCCACGGCGTACCCATCTCCATCTTTTTCAGAGCAAAATAACAACAAAATAAAAGAATAACATCATGAAAGTCACAGAAGAAAACTTCAACAGCATCATGCAGCAGCCGCTGCCCGTAATGATTGACTTCGGCGCCACCTGGTGCGGCCCCTGCAAAGCCCTCGCCCCCCGTATCGAGGAAATCGCCGCCGAATATGAAGGACGCGCCATCGTCGCCACTGCCGACGTCGACGAGTGCTCCGACCTCGCCGCTCAGTTCCGCATCCGCAACGTCCCTACCGTCCTCTTCTTCAAGGGCGGACAGCCTGTCGACAAATCTGTCGGACTTGTAGCCAAAGAGTCCCTCATCGAGAAACTCAATGCTCTCCTCTGACACAATCTCCCGCTATAAATCCCTCGACTTCTTTGCACGCCAAGTAGTCGAGGGATTTATTACTGGCCGCCACCGGAGCCCCTTCCACGGCTTCTCCGTCGAATTCTCCGACTACCGCCAGTACAACACCGGTGAAAGCACCCGCAACATCGACTGGCGCCTTTTCGGCCGCACCGACCGTCTCTACATCAAACAGTTCGAGGAGGAGACCAACCTCCGTTGCCAGCTCGTCATCGACCATAGCGGATCCATGCTCTTCCCACTTGAAGGGCAGGGCGAGATAGAGCACCCCAACAAACTAACATTCAGTGTATATGCTGCTGCAGTACTCATAGAGCTGCTCCACCGCCAGCGCGACGCCTTCGGCCTCACCCTCATCTCCGACCGTATCGACACCAACACCCCCTGTCGTTCCAACACCGCTCACCAGCAATACCTCTACACCGAGCTCGAAAAACTACTCCAACCCTCGACAACTCATGCAATCAAGCACTCAAGCAATCAAGCAATCAAGCAATCAAGCAATCAAGCAATCAATCAAGCAAGCACTCAAACAATCAAGCAATCACTACACCTCCTCGCCGAGCAGCTGCACCGCCGCTCTCTCGTCGTCATCTTCACCGACGCTTTCACCGAAGAGCCGCAGGAAGAACTCTTCGATGCCCTACGCCATCTCCGCCACAACAAGCACGAAGTCATCCTCTTCCACACTTTCCACCGCGCCCTCGAACTACAGCTCGGCTACGATGCACGCCCCTACCGCTTCATAGACCTCGAATCAGGCGACACCCTCAATATCAACCCGTCAGAAATCGCCGCAACTTACCGCCAACAGATGGAGCACCAACAAGCCGAACTCCAGCAACGTGCTCTACAGTACCGCATCGACTACATCCCCGTCGACATCGCACAAGGATTCCACCAAATCCTCCTCCCCTTCCTTCTCAAGCGCAGCAAACAGTAGCGGCACCCCCTCGCCTCTACCTCGCTGCCCCCACTCCAGTCCGACTCCCCTCCGACTGTTCTACGGTTGTTTACCGATTGTTTAACGGTTTAAACCGGTGAACAACCGTAGAACAGTCGGAGAGGGTACGGAGAGGATGCGTACCTGCCATACCCATCACACGGGGTGGCTACGACTGGCACAAAAGGGAAAGTTGATAAAAAAAGATAAAAAAAAGATATAGTGTCGTTTTTTTTTCATATCTTTGCACCGTGATTTCAAGTTTGAATAATAGTAATAATAAATAAACCATACAACAATGAGTACAAGAAAATACACGTTGGTAATCAACCCTGGTGCCACATCGACGAAAGCCGCCATCTACGACGGCGAGACTGAAGTTTTCACCGAGAACCTCTCCCACCCCATCGAGGAGATACAGAAGTTCCACGAAGTAGCCGACCAGTTCGAGTACCGCAAGACCGCCATCCTCGACATGGTGAAGCGCCACGGCGTGGGCACCGACGAGATTGCCGTTGTCATGGGCCGCGGCGGTCTGACCCGCCCCTGCGAGAGCGGCTGCTACCGAGTGAATGAACTGATGAAGGAGGAGTGCCACGCCGGTATCCAGGGCAAACATGCCTGCAACCTCGGCGCCCTTATCAGCGACGCCATCGCTACCGAGATTGGCCTGCCTTGCGCGTATATCGCCGACCCGGGCATCGTGGACGAGCGTCCCGACTTTGCCAAGATCAGCGGCCACCCTGTGTTCGACCTCGACCCCTCGCGCGAAGGCGTCATCTGGCACTGCCTGAACCAGAAGATGACCGGCAAGCTCTATGCCCGCGAACTTGGCAAGCACTATGAAGACCTCAACCTCATCATCGCCCACATGGGCGGCGGCGTGAGCGTCGGCGTGCACAACCACGGCCGTTGCGTCGAGGTGAACCGCGCTCTCTGCGGCCTCGGCGCCTTCTCGCCCACCCGTTGCGGTTCCATCAATGCCTCGAAGCTCATCGAGGTAGCCTGCAGCGGCAAGTACGACGAGGCCAAGCTGAAGAAGATGGTCACTGCCGAGGGCGGCTTTGTGGCCTATCTTGGCACCAACGATGCCTACGACGTTGAGAAGCGCGCACTGGCAGGCGACGAGAAGTGCCAGATGCTGGTGGAAGCTTTCACCTACCAGGTGTCTATGGAGATCAGCCGTCTGGCCGCTGTCGTCAACGGCAAGGTGGACGCCATCATCCTCACTGGCGGCATTGCCTACAGCAAACCCTGGATGGCCATGATTGAGGAGCGCGTGGGCTGGATTGCCCCCGTGAAGATCTACAAGGGTGAGAACGAGATGCTGGCCCTCGCCATCTGCGGCAAGGAAGTGCTCGACGGTGTGGAAGTCAAAGAATACAAGTAAAGGTTACAGGTTACAGTTTACAGGTTACAAATGAAAAAAGTCTTCTTAATTCTTGCCGTGTGTCTCATGGTCACAGCAGCAAGCGCCCAGGAGGTGAAGATTAAACGCGGCAAGGCGACGATGACCGAGGAACAGTACAACGCCCTCAAGGCCAAGGCCGACGCCTACGACAAGGCTCAGGCCGAGCTGACGACCCTGCGCAAGCAAAACGCCAAGGTCTGGCCCAAGAGTTTCAACGACTCGGCTTCATACGCCATCGGACGCGACATCTACAACCAGTGGGCCCAGCAGAACCTCGGCATCAACGGCGCAATGGCCGGCCAGGCTATGATTGACTGTGCCAAAGGACAGAACAGCTGGACCGACCAGATGGCCCGCCCGCTGTTGCAGCGCTTCCAGCAGGAGTTTGAGCGCCGCCAGCGCGAAGGTGTGCAGGCAAACATCAAGGCCGGTGAGCAGTTCCTGAAAGAGGTGAGCAACAACAAGTCGGTCTACACCACTAAGAGCGGCCTGAAATACCGCAAGCTGCGCGCCGGCAACGGCAAGATGCCCAAGGCCACCGACCGCGTGAAGGTACATTACACCGGCAAATTGATCGACGGCACCACATTCGACAGCAGTGTGGATCGCGGCGAGCCCATAACATTTGCACTCAACCAGGTGATACCGGGCTGGACGGAAGGCCTGCAGCTGATGGACGAAGGCTCGAAGTACCTGCTCTACATCCCTTACAACCTTGGGTACGGGGAGCGCGACATGGGCAACATTCCAGCGGGCTCGACATTGGTATTCGAGGTCGAACTGCTTGAGATCAATCCAAAATGAACACATACGGAGACAAGTTCCGACTGACAACCTACGGCGAGTCCCACGGACTCGCCGTAGGTGCAGTAATAGACGGCTGTCCGGCGGGAGTGGCGATAGATATGGAAGCCATATCCGACGCTTTGGCTCGTCGCCGCACCGGCGCACCGCGCCAGGAGGAAGACCGGATAGAGTGGCTTTCGGGGCTGAATGAGGGCATCACGCTGGGCACACCTATAGCATTCACCATACACAACAAGGACTCGCGGTCCGAAGACTACACCCAGCTGGAGCACTTCTTCCGTCCGGGACACGCCGACTACACCTACTACATGAAGTATGGTGTGCGAGATCACCGTGGTGGCGGACGCGCATCGGCACGCGAGACGGTGGCGCGTGTGGTGGCCGGAGCCATTGCACGACAGCTGATGCCGGAAGTGAGCATAAAATGTGAAGTGTCCAGCCCAATGTGCGATGTGGAGAATGACACGATAGGCGGTGTGGTGCGATGCAGCATCACCGGAGTGCCTGCCGGAGTGGGTGAACCACTCTTTGGCAAGCTGGGGGCAGCATTGGCGGCAGCCATGATAAGCATTCCATCGGCCATAGGCTTCGAAATGGGGGCCGGCTTCGCAGCAGCGAAGATGAAAGGCAGCGAATACATCGACCGCTGGAACAGCGACGGAAGCACAAAGACCAACCACTGTGGCGGTATACAGGGTGGCATAAGCAACGGAATGCCGATAGAGTTCAGCGTGGCATTCCACCCTGTTGTGACCATACCGCAACCAGTGGAGTGCCTGCACGAGGACGGCCATCTGGAGACAATGACAATAGGCGGCAGACATGACCGGCACCACGTGGAGCGTGCTGCAGCAGTGGTTGAGGCCATGGCAGCCATATGCCTAATAAACTATATGTTATGAAAAAGATAATACTTATAGCCTGCGTGGCTTTGCTGGCTGTGGGCTGCAAACACGACACATTTACAATCAGCGGCACCATCGAGAACGGGGCTGGAAAGACATTGTGGCTCGAAGAGATTGCGCCGGAAGGTCCACTGTTCATTGACAGCATACCAGTGGACAGCAAAGGGCACTTCAAATATACATACAAGATGCCTTATCGCAGCCTTTACAATCTGCACACGACGGAGAACAACTACATAGTGACACTGCCTGACTATGGCGAGAAGCTGGAGGTGAGCGGCGACTGGAATAACCTGTCGATGACATACGACGTCAGCGGCTCGCCGGAGAGCGCTCTGCTGTGGCAGTTGCAGCAGTATACCAACGACGGAGGCAAAATGCTCAACGAGTTGGTGGACACGTCGGAATACTACGCAATGCTGCGCGAGCGCGGACTTGCAGACGACAACACTGTAACTGCCAAGAAGCAGGAGACCGACTCAATATACCGTACGATCTTCAGCGAGCAGCAAGAATATGTGTGCCGCTTCATAGAGGAAAACCGTGGGTCGCTCTCGACACTGATAGCATTGTACAAACCATTCAACAACCGGCTGCTGATAGACACGCGCAACCCGCAGAGCATCGAGTGGTACGATATGGTGCTGGAAGGTTTACAGGAACGGTACCCTGACAATCCGCACACGCTGCACTTCAAGAACACCACCGAACACCTGCGCAGTGCGCTGAGCAGAGAGCAATAAAAAAAGCCCTGCAGATGCAGGGCTTTTTTTTATTATTTACCTTTACGGTGGGGGTGCCTATCTTTGGTGCAGGCCTTACGCAGTTCCGCACGCTGCTCCTTGGTGAGCACCTCGTCGATGCGGAGCTTGCCGGAGTACATCTCACGGTCGATGGCTGCATGCAGGGCGGCCTCGCGGTCGAAGAGCGGATAGAGGACGGCTCTTTGGTCTCCCTCGCGTTCCATGTACATGTTGATGCTGTCGAGCACAGCCTTCTGCTGGGCACGAAGAGTGGAGACCCGCTCTTTGGACTCTTTGCTTATGCTCTCAATCTTGCGTTTCTGCGCATTGGAAAGATCACTCACCAGTTCAGTGATATCTTTACGCTTGGCATCATGATGCTTTCCGCCAGGCTGTGCTGCGAGAGGGAACGTAAAAACGGCCAAGAGCGACAGTAGTAAAGCTTTCTTCATATAATAAATGCTGTTTATTCTTCGTAAATGTAATCAAAGGGGTTGACGGCGGCTTCTTCGACTGTGCTCCAAGAGGAGTAGTCGTTAAACTGGGCGATAGCAAAGCCCATATCCTCGTTACTGTATGCCGCGGGACGGAAAATGGTGATGTTGACTATAAAAAGTGCAACAACGGCGGCAGCGGCAGCGATGCTTATATAACGCCACGTGACGCTGCGGCGTACGGGTCGCAGATAAGGACGCTGTGTGACCTGTGCCATCACGCTGTCCACGACATCCACCTTGTGGGGATATTGCAGTTGTGCCAGTTTGTCCAGTTGTTGTTCTAATGTCATCGTTTTATCTCTTTTGACAGGTTTTTCTTTGCTCTGAAGATAAGGCTCTCGACTTTGCTCAGTGTGCACTGCATCACGTCAGCGATCTGCTGGTAGCTGAAGTCCTCGAAAGTGTAGAGGATGAGAGCTGTGCGCTGCTCGTCCTTGAGGTGGCCGATGGCGGTGCGCAACTGTTCCATCTGCTCGTCGTATATAATCTGCTGCTGAGCGTTGCGATCCTCGGAGCGTTGCTCAGGGAGGTCTTCTCTGGCGTCAGATGAGACTAGGCGGCGGGCCTTGTTCATCATCTTGCAGACGACGTTGACAGTGATGCGATAGATGAAAGAACTCAGTTTCGAGTCGAACCGGAAGCGAGGCAGAGCAGAGTAGAGCTCTACAAAGACCTGCTGTGTAACCTCTTCAATCTCCAAGCGGGAGCCGCAGAGCTTGTAGGTAAGATTGGCGACATTCTGTTGGTAGCGCTCGACGATGAGGGCGTATTTATTGGTGTCGCCCGCGAGCACAGCCTCGACTATCTGCTTGTCTTCCACCGGTTCAATCATTAGTTAAGTACGACATTGATGACATTTCTTGCACCTGCTTGCATAAAATTCCATATTTTTTTAGGAATTTTCCTATTTATATTTAAACTCCTCTATCTCGCGACGTTCGCGCTTAGTGGGGCGGCCTAAGCCGCGATCGCGTTTTTCGAAGGCGTACTGGCGAGCCATCTGAATGCGCTCGTATTCTTCCTGCGGAGTGCGGTCGATGATGAAACCCTGGACAAGCGGTGCACCTACGCGGTTAGGGGGCAGAGCAAGGACTTCAATTTCCTTGTGCAGTTGGTCTATGTTGAGGGAGTAGCGCTCGCCGATTTTGACTTCATGAGAGGGCTTGAGGGGGCGACCGTCTGCGGATAGAAGGACTTTGCCGCACTGACAGGCGTCGGCGGCAATGGAGCGAGTCTTGTAAAGGCGGACGGCCCAAAGGTATTTGTCGAGCCTCATATCTTGAAGATATACGTTATGGTACCCTTCTGTTCTTCGGGAGCACTGGGGTCGGCGTTGAAGCGGGCCTTGCGGGCAGCAGATATTGCCTTTGTCACAAGATCGCCGTCCGAAGTACTTGAGCCTTTGGGCTCATACTCGGCACGCGTCACACGCCCCTGCTGGTCAACCCAAATGCGCACGACCACGCGGCCTTGCTGGTTGGAGTTGTACTGTGGCTTGGGCAGCGTCACATTGCTGCGACCGGCAAGCGAAAAGTCCCCGTTGCCACCGCCGTTGCCCGTGTAGTTGCTGCTGTTGGGGTTACCGTTGGGCTTGCCTTGGTCGCCGGTGCCGCCGGCAACACCTTGGCTGCCGCTGCCACTTTGCTGGTTGCGACGGCCCGTAAAGAGGGCGTTCTTGTTAATCTCCGGCTCTTTCACCACCTCTTTCGGCTGCTCGGCGACAGGCTTGACGGTATTGCCCTCGCTGGTGTTGGCGCCAACATTTGGTGTCGGCTCGGCTTGCTGCGTAGCCACTTGGTTGGGCGCCATCGGCGCCTGTGTGGCTGCCGCCGTACTTGCCGGCTGGGCGTCGTAACCCATGCCGTAGTCGCTGTCGCCAAGGTTCACCTCCACCCCTTCTTCTGGTATCGGTGGGTCGGGAGGGTCATAACCGAAGGCCAACAACACTGCCACAACCACAGCCATGATGACGGCGGTGACGATGCCGGATATGATTTTGTTGTTCATACTAATGGCTTATTTTTTAGGGGAGGTGGCGAGGATGACTTTGTGTTTGGTGTTGGTGGTGGCGTTGATGCTGTTGACGGCATCGATGACGAGGACGACATCCTGGACGGGGACTGTCTTGTCGGCACGAAGGACGACGCAGGCGCTAGTGTCGCCAGCGGAGATACTGGTGCGGAGATAGGACTCGAGCTCGGAAGGGACAATGGGGATGTCGTTTTCGACATAGAAGTTGTGGTTCTCGTCGATGTAGACGGTGACGGACTCCTTGGCCATAGTCTTGCTGTTGCTTTCTGGGAGGAGGAGCTTGACGGCGTTGGGGCTGATGAGGGTGGAGGTAATCATGAAGAATATTAGTAACAGGAAGACCAAGTCGCTCATACTCGACGAGGACGTTTCTATCTTAATTTGGTTCTGACTCTTGATCATTGGTTCAAGGTTTACGGTTCACGGTATACGGTTTAGGGAGCGACAATCCTTAAGCCACAAACTTTAAACATTATCAAGCGGGTTCGTGGAGGAGGTCCATGAATTCGTTAGCACGGACTTCGAGTTCGAAGACTACTTTGCTGATGCGGTTAACGAGAAGGTTGTGGAGGAAATAGCAGATTATGCCGACGATGAGACCGCCTACGGTGGTGACCATTGCCTGATAGATTCCTGTGGAGAGAAGCGATATGTCGATGTTGTTGCCGGCATAGGCCATTTCCTGGAAGGCAGTGATCATGCCTGTTACTGTGCCGAGGAAACCTATCATGGGGCCAAGGGAGGCGACGGTGGCGACGAGTGAGACGTGCTTTTCGAGGCGAGCTACTTCGAGCTGTCCTTCGTTCTCGATGGCTGCCTGGATATCGGGCAGAGGGCGACCGAGACGGGAGAAGCCTTTGTTGATCATACGGCCCAGAGGGGTCTGGGTGTCGCGAGCAAGATTGCGGGCTGCGTCGATTTGGCCATTATGGACATGCTCGCGGATGTCGTCCATGAACTGGCTGTCGGCTTCGCCCTTAAGGGCAGTGCTGAGGGTGAGGTAACGCTCGACAAAAATGTAGATGGCGAGCACGAGGAGGAGTGCCAGCACTAGCATAATCCAGCCGCCGTTGAGGGCCATATCCCAAAGGGTGATACGCTCGGGAGCTGCGGCGACGGCATTTTCGGCGGTGTCTATAACCGAGGCGGCATCGGTCTGAATAAAGATGAGTTTGCTTATCATATCTTTTAATGTGTTATTTGTTTTGTCTTTACTTTAACGTTTATGAAAGTGTTTTATTGTTGGCGCAAGCCTAAAATGTCAGTCCGACACCGATGGTCGGATACCATCCTGCAAGGGTGGGCTGCATTGATGGGATGAGGTTGAGGCTTATATCATCGTCGATGGAGAAGTCGAAGAGGTGCCCAAAGACATAGGCGTCGAGTAGGTTGAGTCCATAGATGCCGACAGCGATGACCACCATGAGTTGGAAGTTATGGTTGTAGGAGTGTAACCGGCATAGTCGGCGTTTTGTGGCTGGTCATCGTTATTGACACGGTACAGATACTCGTTCTTGAAGAGACGCATAGCCTTGTAGTTGTCGTAGATAAAGTAGCCGACACCGGCAAAGGCGCCATATATGATCGGAGCTTTCCAAGCCTGATGGTTGTAAATCTGTCCAGCTCCGGGGATGAGCGACCAGCGCAACGCAACGTCCGGGGAGTGTTCCCCTACTACCGACGTCTGCGCCTTTGCGCCGAATGTCAGCACCAGCAGCGTCAGTAACAGCAGGCGTTTCATTTCTCAAGCAGCGCAATAATGCGCTCAAAGTCGCTGTCGGAATTGAAACAAATGGTGAGCGTGCCCTTGCCGCGTTGCGAACGCTTAATCTCCACAGTGGACTGTAGACGGTCTCGACGCTTGGGCTGCACCTTAGGGACCGGCTTGGCCTGCTTAGCCATTTCCTCGGTCTGGTGGACGGAGATGTGGCGTTCCTCAATGGCTTGCAATATCTCTTTGTGGCGCTCGATATCGTCCACACCGGCCAACACGCGGGCGTGAGCCATACTGATGCGACCCGACGCCAAGGCTTCCTGCGTCTCTGCCGGAAGGCCGAGTAGACGAAGGTAGTTGCTGATGGTGGAGCGGTCTTTGCCAACGCGTTCGCTGAGCTGGTCCTGGGTGAGGCGACATTCTTCGATGAGCTGACGGTAAGCCTGTGCTACCTCTATGGCGTTGAGGTCGGAACGCTGAATGTTCTCGACCAGCGCCATCTCCATCATCTGTATGTCGGTGGCGGTACGCACATAGGCTGGTATTTCTTTGAGGCCAGCGAGTTTGCTTGCACGCAGGCGGCGCTCACCGGCTACAAGCTGGTAGCGGCCGTCGGGCATCTGGCGTAATGTGACTGGCGTTATGACGCCCTGTTGTTTGATGCTCTGTGCCAGTTCTTCAAGATCACTGTCGCTAAACTCTTTGCGGGGCTGGAATGGGTTGGGGTCTATAAGACCGACTTGCACCATGTTTACAGCCTCATTGCCTTTCTTCGCTACGGGTTCAAGGTCTGCAATATCGGGCAGTATCGATCCCAGACCGCGCCCCAAGCCTCCACTCTTCTTTATTGCCATTGTTTTTTTTCTTTCTATTGTTTTTTATTCCTGCGGAGTATCTCCATTGCCAGGTTGAGATAGTTGACGGCACCCGACGAGGCGGCGTCGTGCATGATGATGCTCTGTCCATAGCTGGGAGCTTCGGCGAGCTTGGTGTTGCGGAAGATGAGGGTGTCGAACACCAGCTGTTTGAAGTGGCTGCGCACATCCTCCACCACCTGACGGGCCAGACGTAGACGGTTGTCATACATGGTTATCAGCAGACCTTCTATGGCTAGCTGCGGGTTGAGGCGAGTCTGCACTATGCGAACGGTATTGAGGAGTTTGCCGAGTCCTTCGAGGGGCGTTGATGGTGATAAGGCCCAAGGAGGGTGAGCAGTCGATGATGATATAATCGTAGTCGTCTTTCACGTCCGCCAATGCACGGCTGAGAAACTGCTCACGACCTTTCTCGTTAATGAGCTCCACCTCGGCACCCACAAGGTCAATACGGGTGGGGAGGATATACAGGTTGGGCGTGGTAGTTTCAGTAATGATATCTTTCGCATCGACTTGACCGAGTATGCATTCATAGACACTCTTCTCCAAGCCGTCGGGGTCTATGCCGAGCCCCGAGGTGGCGTTGGCCTGCGGGTCGCAGTCGACCAACAGCACCTTCTTTTCCAGTACAGCCAACGCAGCGGAGAGGTTGACAGCCGTTGTCGTCTTCCCCACCCCACCCTTCTGGTTGGCTATGGATATAATCTTTCCCATCGTTAGAATTTAAAGTCAATTTCTTCCAACTTGCTGTCGGTATCGTCAGTGCGGTAGTTGTCTTCGACGACAACAGGTGGCGGCACAATACCTGTCTCAATGAACGAAAATGCATTCTCGAGACCCTGACGGAACTTGTCAAAATCCTCCTTGTAGAGGAACATCTTGTTCTTCTCGAAATAGAAGTCACCTGTATTGTTGTTGAACAGCTTGCGGCTCTCGGTGATGGTGATGAACTTGTCACCTCCACGGGTCTCTTTCACATCGAAGAAATATCTACGTTTACCGGCAGGGATGGCCTGACTGTAGAGTTCTTCTTTTCTGGTCTCTTGATTTTCCATTTCTATGATTTGTTTGTCAGTTGTTTTCAAATTGCAAAATTACCCATTATTTTTTTTACGGCAGGTGTCGTTTTTCTAAAGTTATCAACAGCACTTATTTAATTGCGTTTATGGGTCATTATGTCGAGTATCATGTCGTCGGTCTGGTTCATACCATCTTTGCCAAGTCGGCCAAGGTTGCGGATGCTGCAGTCAAGGTCGCTCTCGCTGAGGCCGTCGGTGCAGTCTACCACACGACCGTGGACCGCCAGTTCGGCGCAAACGAAGGCGCTGTAGAGACCCACGCTCATCTTCAGTGCACAGCTGGGTTTGGCGCCGTCGCATACCATGCCGGCGATTGTGTTTATCATATTCTTGAGGGCATAGCCTATCTGTTCGAAGTTGCCTCCTTCGAGGTATGTAAGGCCTGCGCTCACGCCCATGGTGGCGTTGACGATGCCGCAGAGGGCGCTCAGACGCCCGATGCCGCGCTTGATATAGATGCTCATCAGGTGGCTCATGGTCAGCGCGCGCAATATCTGTTCGTCGCTGTTGCCTTTGAGTTTGCCGTAGTAGTAGGTGGGCAGCGTGCAGCAGATGCCTTGGTTGCCGCTGCCCGAGTTGCTGTAGACGGGCTTCGTGCAGCCGTCCATACGGGCGTCGCTGGCAGCGACGGTACGTGCCACAACGGTGTGCACCATGTCGCCACGAGCCTGCTCCATCAGTATCTCGCCGGTATGCAAGCCCATGCCCACCAGGCCGCACTCCGAGGCGGCATTGTTGTACTCGACGGTCTCTCGCAGCCAGTCGAGCTCCTCCAGCGGAGCTGTGGTGGCATAGTCGTAGACCATGCGGGCCGTTAGCTCCAGCCGCTGACGGTTGTCCTCCTTGGGGTCGTCGTCATTGTCTTGCTCTTGGAACAGACCCTGCTTGTGGTCGAGCAGCAGCTGGTCGTCCTTCTTCAGGAATATGAAGTTAGTGTGCCGCTTGGCAATGACGGCCGTCGCGGTATGGCCGCCGGCTTCCGCGATGCACTCTATGTATAGTTTGTCGGAAGTCTCTTTGACACTGATGTCAATCCTGTCGACATTGTTCGCCAGCCATTGCTTGGCATCCTCCACCTCATTCTTGTCCATCGTCAGCACTTCGAGTCCGCGTTTCGAGTCGCCGTGCGAGACGGCCATTGCCACAGCTATGGGCAGGCCTATCATGCCGGTGCCGGGGATGCCGACCCCCATGGCGTTCTTGAACACATTCTTGCTCAGGCGCAGCGTGATACGCTCAGGCTCGGCGCCCAAGGTTTCCACCGCCTTTGCCACGCAGAGCGCCACAGCGCCCGGCTCGGTACAGCCCGTGGCAGGCACCACCTCATGCTGCATTAT
>CADAWR010000001.1 GCA_902791695.1 uncultured Bacteroidota bacterium | reverse complement strand
GCCGTCGGCGAGGAAGCCGGCACCGTCGAGGAGGTCTATGAGCCCTACCTTATCCAGGAAGGCTACCTCATGCGCACCCCCCGCGGCCGCGAAGCCACCGCCCTCGCATACCAGCACCTCGGCAAACTGAAGACCAACGGCAACCAGCAGGAGCTGTTCTGACGTGACAAAAAGGTGGTGTATAGTCTATTGGAAGGCTTTATTTCACATTATAGGATTTTGGGAATAAATAAAGATATATGCGAACACTAATAAAGAATATCAAGGAACTGGTGGGTGTGGAGACCTTACCAAAGCTGCGAAAGCAGGGCAAGGAGATGGCTCAATTGGAGACCGTCAAGGATGCTTACCTGCTCGTAGAGGACGGAAAGATAAAGGCCTTCGGGCCGATGAGCGAATGTAATGGCACTGCTGATAAAGAGGTGGATGCCGCGGGACGGCTGGTGATGCCGACGTTCTGCGATTCGCACACGCACATCGTCTATGCCAACTCGCGCGAGCATGAGTTTGTCGACAAGATACGTGGCCTCAGCTACGAGGAGATAGCAAAGCGCGGCGGCGGCATCCTCAACTCCGCTAAAGCCACCGCCGCTGCCACCGAGGACGAGCTCTACGATATGGCTCAGCGTCGCCTCGACGACGTGATGCGTCTGGGTACCGGCGCCATCGAGATAAAGAGCGGCTACGGCCTCTCGACAGAGAGCGAGCTGAAGCTGCTGCGCGTCATACGGCGCCTGAAGGAGAACTCGCCCATGACCATCAAGTCCAACTTCCTCGGCGCCCATGGCATCCCCATGGAATACCGCGGTCATCAGGAGGATTATGTGGATTTGGTGATAAATGAGATGATTCCCAAAGTGGCTGCCGAGGGGTTGGCCGACTTCATAGACGTGTTCTGCGACCAGGGTTTCTTCACCGTCGAGGACACCGCGCGTATCCTCGAGGCCGGCATCAAGTACGGCATGAAGCCTAAAATTCACGCCAACGAGATGGCCGTATCGGGCGGTGTGCAGGTGGGCGTTAAGTACGGCGCCATATCCGTAGACCACCTGGAGCAGATGGGTGATGCCGAGATAGAATGCCTGAAGGGCACAGAGACGATGCCAACCATACTGCCCGGCTGCGCTTTCTTCCTCAACCTGCCTCTGTCGCCCGCCCACAAGATGATCGAGGCGGGGCTGCCGGTGGCAATGGCTTCCGACTACAACCCCGGCACCTCGCCCTCGGGCAACATGCAGCTCATCCTCTCGATGGCATGCATACGCTACCGCCTCACTCCCGAGGAGGCTTTCAACGCCACCACCCTCAACACCGCCTACGCTATGGGCGTGAGCCGTGAGGTGGGCAGCATTGCCGTCGGCAAGAAGGCCAACTTCTACATCTCCAAGCCCATCCCGAGCTACGAGTACATGCCCTACGCCTACGGTGAGAACAAGGTGGAGCGCATCTTCCTGAACGGCATTGAAATATGATAACTGCTACCAATATCAACAAGAGCTACGGCTCGCTGCATGTGTTGCGCGACGTCAGCCTCGCCATAGCCCCCGGCGAGGTGGTCTCCATCGTCGGCGCCAGCGGCGCAGGCAAGACCACGCTGCTCCAGATACTGGGCACCCTCGACCGGCCCGACAGCGGCGCACTCCTCTACGGCGACACCGACGTCACCAGGCTGAGGGAAAAAGAGCTCGCGGCCTTCCGCAACCGGCAGATTGGCTTCGTCTTCCAGGCGCACCATCTGCTGCCGGAATTCACCGCCGTCGAGAATGTGATGATACCGGCCCTGATAGGCGGCGTAGGTCAGACAGAGGCTCGCCGAAGCGCGATGGAGCTGCTTGAGCGCCTGGGCCTGGCCGACCGCGCGTCGCACAAGCCCGCGGCCCTCAGCGGCGGCGAATGCCAGCGCGTCGCCGTGGCGCGCGCACTGGTCAACAAGCCTATGGTGGTGCTCGCCGACGAGCCCTCCGGCAACCTCGACTCGCAGCGCGCTCGCGAGCTCCACAATCTTTTTTTCGACCTCCGCAAGGAGCTGGGGCAGACCTTCGTCATAGTAACCCACAACGAGGAACTGGCCGAGATGGCCGACCGCAAGATAACCATAAAAGATGGAAAGAACACAGAATAAGCAACAGGTCGTCTATGGCCTGCGTCCGGTAATAGAAGCCGTCGCCAGCGGCCAGCAGGTGGAACGCGTGCTGATACAAAACGGTTTGAACTCGTCGCTGCTCAACGAGCTGCGCACCAGGCTCAAGGAACACGACATCCCCCTGCAGTACGTGCCAGTGGAGAAACTCAACAAGCTCACCACCGGCAACCATCAGGGCGTTGTGGCCACCATCGCTGCGGTGAAATACCACAGCTTCATGGAACTCGTCGAGACGCTTGGCGACAAAGCCCTCGTCGTGCTTCTTGACCACATCACCGACGTGCGCAACATGGGCGCCATAGCGCGCACCGCAGAGTGCACCGGTGTGAGTGCCCTGGTAGTGCCCGACCACGGCTCGGCGGCCATGAACGAAGACGCCGTCAAGACCTCCAGCGGAGCCTTGCTGCGCCTGCCCGTCTGCCGCGAGCAGAACCTCAAGACCGTTGTCAACCTCGCCAAACAGTATGGCTTCCAGGTGGTCGCCGCCACCGAGAAGGGTGCCGTCCACTACCGCACCGTCGACTTCACCAAGCCCACCCTCCTCATCATGGGCAACGAGGAGACAGGCGTCAGTCCTGAGTTGCTAAAAATGAGTGATGTGCGCGCCAAGCTGCCCATGGTCGGCGAGGTGGCGTCGCTCAACGTCAGCGTTGCCGCTGGCGTCTTCATGTACGAAGCCCTAGAGCAGCGCGGGGCATAGCAGCCGACACATTACACACTAGCCGCGGCGAGGCATCACTGCCTCGCCGCGGCCTCTTTATATCCCCTCCGTATCCCCTCCGTCTCTTCTCCGACTGTTCTACGGTTGTTCACCGATTGTTTACCGGTTTAAACCGTCGAACAACCGGTGAACAACCGTAGAACAGTCGGAGCGGGTACGGAGAGGGATCGAAGGTGAAAGGGCCCAGATCGCAGATTATGGGTTCCGGGGTGCGAAAAAGTTTGAGATACAGTATATTGTAAATTATTTATAAATTTTTAGTATAATAAAAGGCTACATGTAAAAAAAAAGATGTAAATTTGTATCGGCAAAAAGTGTGTCCGCACAGGGCGCGTTTTGCCGGAATGATATGTGTAAACAATTGATTGATAATAAATAAAACAAGTACTATATGAAAACCAGGCTTTTTATCCTCGGTGCTATTTTTACGTTTCTGGGCTTTGGAGCCAAGGCTCAGGTGAATGTGATGTACAACCAAGGCTTCGAAGATGGCGAGACGGTGACCTACAACGTTAATCCCTCGACGGGCTACGAGTATTCCACCGACCTGTATGTTGGTGGGGCACGCTCCATCAGACTTCTGCAGTCGAAGACCATCGACGTGATGTTTGTGACAGACACGATTGATTTCTCGCAGACGGGCGTGCTGTTGAACTATGTGTCGCTTGAGTTCGACCATATCTGTAACTTCCAGACCAATGGCGGTAACGATGTGCAGATAGGCAAGGTGTATGTGAAGCTGGCCCACCAGGCAGACAATGCCTATCGTGAGCTTGGCGGCACAGAGTACAACCAGGACCGCGACGGCTTCAGTACGGAGTTCCGCAACACGGGTACCTTCAACGAGAACTCGTACTCGGTGTGGCGCGAAGGAACTGTTGACAACAGCAAGTGGAAGAGCGAGCGTTTCGACATCAACGACATACTGTCGTCGACGGTGCCTGTCGAGGAGCGCAAACTGATATTCCGCTTTGTGCTTAAGAAGAGGACGTTGAGCGGCAACGTGCCTGCCGGCAAGGGCTGGTGGATAGACAACATGCGTGTGCGTGCAAGCCAAAACCAGATGGTTACGCCGAAGGTGAAGATGGCTCTCTATCCCGACGGCGTCAAGCACCCGAGCAGCCGTGGCGCCCGCATCATGCTGGATGCGCGCACCGATGTGCCGCAGGGCATCAACAACGACTCGGTGTACCTGCTCTACACGGTTGGCAGCGATGCCACCGAGGTGAGGGTGCCGATGGTGTCGCTTGGCAGCTCGTGGAGGCCTGACAACATGACCTGGACGCGCTATAGTGCGCGCATACCGTTCTGCGGATACGACACGGTGATGCGTTTCCGCTGTGTGGTGAAGGATGGTTCGATCAACAACAACGAGGCCACATATCCGGCATCGGCCAACACGTGGATAGAGTACTATTGTGTGCGTGGTGAAGAATTTTTGCCCACAGGCACGCCGGAGGTCCTTGTAGGCACCGGCCAGGAAGAGAACTTCCCGCTGGGTAACTTTGCCGACACAAGGAGCGAGTGGGTGCTTGACTCGGCGTTGCTGGCTGCGGCGGGCTACGGGCCCGGTGCCATCACCGACTTCAGCTTCGTTGTGGCCGCCAACGTGCAGCCGCAGTCGAGGCCCTACTTCCAGTTCCGTTTCAAGAATGCGCCGTACAGCTACAGTGTGCCTGCCAACGAGGACGCTGTGCCCTTCACGAGCGACTATATGCACGCAGCCTACGACTCGACGCTGTACATAGAGCAGTTGTCGACGGGCAGCTATCTTACGGTGCACCTGACGGATACCTTCTTCTATTCGGGCGGCGACATCATTGTGCAGGAGATACATGACGGAGATGTTGACCCGGGTGCTGTGAAGTTGAAGACGATAAGCGCGCCCAACAACAAGAAGTCGAAGTACTACTACGGCAAGCGAGCCAACTTTGGCGCACATGTATACAGAGACTATGAGATGACAGTGTCGTCGTTCACGGACACCAAGCGTCCGACGATGGTGCTGCAGAGTCACAAGAACCAGCCGCTGGTGTATGATGCCGGTGTGGCTGGGCTTGTGTTCCCGAACTATAACACGCCAGTGGTGACGCAGCCGACGCACATTGACGTGAGGCTGAAGAACTTTGGCGAGAGCGCTTTCAATTCGGTGCAGATAAACTACTCCATCGACGACACCATGACGGGCAGCTACACGTGGAACGGCACGCTGGCGTCGGGCGAGGAGACGACGGTGACAATAGCCACAGGGCTGACACTGGCGCCGGGCTTCCACACGCTTAATGCCTGGACAAGCGACACCCTGTTGGTGGGCACACATGTGCAGGATCCAGTGCGCGTGCGCGACTACGAGCCGCTGAACAATGCCAGCAAGTTGAATGTGCCGAGCGACACATCGTTCATTGTCTGCGCGGGTCCGCTGAGTGGTGTGCGCAACATTGGCGGTCCGAATGCGGACTACAACACCATTGAAGAGTTCCTCTTCTCGCTGAGTCGCTGCGGAGTGAACGACTCTCTGCGTGTGCGCATAGCGAAAGGCTCCTATAAGCCATTTGTTGTGCCCGAAGTTGACGGGGTAACGCAGCAGCACTATGTGGTGTTCGAGCCGTTGACCGACAGTGTGACCATCTATGCCGACGACACCACGGGCACGAGTTATATCGTTGATGTGCCGAACGCGAGCAACATAAGATTCCGCAACATAGACTTTGTGCGTCGCGGAGGCGAGCTGGACTATATGGTGCGACTGGGCGAGAACAGCGAGTACTGCCGCTTCGACAACTGCCGCTTCATCGACAGTGCCGCCACAACGACGGGCAACATGATGATCGAGGCCCTGTTGTACAACGCCTATGCCGACCATGTGACGGTGCGCAACTGCCGCTTCATAGGCGGCGGTATCGGCGTGGACATCCATGGCCAAGCCATGGACATGCGGTCGACCGACGCCGTTGTGGAGCGCTGCTACTTCAGCGGACAGTACACCAATGCCGTCAACGTGCAGAACCTGACCAACGTGACGGTTACGAAGAACGAGATGTACGACGTGATGAGCAATGGCAGCTATGTGCTGCAGGCCTATGCCTGCTACGGCACGGTGCGCTTGACGGCCAACAAGATATATACGTCGCACGGCGCCGGTGCATTGGGCGCCAGCAAGGTGAACGGCACCTCGGGCAACCGCGTGGTGATAGCCAACAACATGGTGGTGTGCAACGATGACGGAAGCACAAACCTGTTGACGACGCCCTTAAACGTCATTGACGGCAGCTGGGTTGACGTTGTGTACAACTCGGTGAAGATGACCGCTCCCGACCGTACCAACATAGCAGCGGCGACCTTTGGCGGTCCTGGACTCACCAACAGTCGCTTCCTGAACAACATAGTGACCTGTTACGACCAGAGCAACTATGCCCTCAACTTTGCGGGTTACAGCCAGCCGACGAACACGATAGGTTACAACGATTACTACACGGAAGGCTTTACGCTGAACCGCATGGGTACGACGTCGTACCAGACTCTGAGCCAATGGCAGACGGCGGTGCCGATGGACAACGCATCGGTGTCGATAGACCCCACCTTCCTGAACGGCTCGCTTGTCGACCTGCGCACCTTCAACCGCTTCATCAAGGGTGTGGGCACACCGGTGAGCACTGTGACAACGGATATGTTCGACTCGGTTCGTAACGCGCAACATCCGTGTCCGGGTGCCTTCGAGTTTGTGTCGCTCTTCTATGACTTTGAGGTAGAGAATCTGGCCAGCCCAATGGCTGACGTGTGCGGTATGCCCGATGAGGTAGAGCTGGTGGTGGTGCTGCGCAACAGCGGTACCAGCTCCTTTGTGCCGAACAACACCAGCCGCATATTGAAGATAAAGTACACGGTGAACGGAGGCGACACTGCCACATACACAGTGACGCAGACGCTCCCCTCGAACGACACGATAACCATACACACGGGCCACATGCTGCAGATGCCGAGCAACGGGCTGTGGGATTCAGTGTACAACATACGGATGAAGCTGGATTGTGCCAATGACCCGAACCAGACCAACGACACCTGCGAGTTCACGGTGATAAGCCGCTACCGCCAGCCCTCTGCGGGCAACTACCAGCAGGGCGTGCCCTTTGCGACAGCGGCGACGGTGTATGTGCCCGACAGCTCGCTGACGCTGTGGGCTGTGAGCGACAATCCGGCGGCACCGATGAAACGCGGTCAGGTGAGATGGTACACCAGCATGGACGACGAGAGCCTCCTGTACGAGGGAGACTCGATAACGACAGGTGTACTGAGACGAGACACTAACTTCTACATCAAGCAGCGTCGTGAGCTGCCCATAGTTCGCATCACTCAGGTACAGGTGCGCAAGACTGCTACTGTGACTGGCCTTACCGACCCGATGCCAACATGGATGAAATCGGGAGGATCAGCTCCTATAGCGGTGCAGCTGACCAATGTGGGCGACGCACCGGCCTATCTGCAGGGGGACACCCTGCGCACGGCGTCGCCGACATCGGGCATAAATAACAAGTTGATAAAGTTTGGCAACATAGTGCTGCAGCCAGGTGAGTTTGTAGTGGTGCAGTTCATGAGCGGCTCTGGCGCCTATTCCAGCAGTTCGCCTACAGTCTACGCATCGTCGGTGACGGCGAGTTCGATACCGGCCAGCCCCGACCTTGGCATCGTGTATAGACATGAAGGAAAGACAGAGGATGCTGTGGCGTTCAACAACATTACCACGGCGACGGCATGGAACAACCAGAATGTGCCGGGCTACATGTGGGGTGGAGCCGGAGTGACTTTCTCGGCCACCACTATGGGCGGTATAGTGCGCACAGGCTTCAACGGTGTTGCCGCCGATTGGCGCGTGGCTACTGATGAAGACCGCATGTTTATCGGTGAGACAGCTCCCACATGGCAGCGCTACACAGACAATGGCTGTCCGACGGACTTCGGCGTGGTGCATCTTTACATGATTGCGCCGCCGGCTATAGACATAGAGCTTACGGCCACCGAACTGCCCGAGGGTTGCGGGCTTGGTCAGGAAAACGTCTCGGTGATGGTGGCTAACTATGGTACCCAGCCTGCCAACAACCTTGTGCTGAACTATAATGCCGGTGGCACTGTGGTGAGCGAAACCCTTACGGCGCCGGTTATTCCCGGTAGAGACACCATGTACACCTTCCAGACACAGCTCAACATGGCGGTGCCGCACGACTCACTGTTCAATGTCAAAGTGTATGCCACACAGAACGGTGGCGACGCCAACCCCCTTAACGACACTTGTGTTATGTCGGCCACGGCGCTCTATACCCCTGGTATGCCGAATATGCAGGAACCGGTGATATCGCAGTATGGCGAGCCTGCAACGTTGACGCACACGCCCGAGAACGTTATGCCGGTATGGTACGATAACGCCGGCAACGTGCTTGATACGGCCTACACCTATGTGACGTCGGCGCTCTACACTAACGACAGCGTAAGGTTGGGCTATCTGGCCCTGAGCAGTGAGACAGGCCAAGTGGGAACGGGAACCTCGCTGACGACGGCAACGAGTAACAATGCCTACCCCTCGCCCTACAGCCCCAAAAACAAGTACGTCAAGCAGCAGTTCATATACACAGCAGCCGAGTTGGAGGCTATGGGTATGACGATGTCTGGCGATATATATAGCATAGCCTTCAACCTTGACAATATACCTGCCGCTACCACCACACCGCTGGTGTTCCAGAACTACTATATCTCCCTTGGGCTCACGAACAGCCAGACATTCGCCAACACAACGGACTGGAAAACCACGCAGCTGGTGTACAGCCGCCAGAACTATACGGTGGATCGCAGTAGCGAACATACGTGGATTGAGCACCAGTTAGACAACGCCTTCCATTGGGACGGAGTGTCGTCGCTGGTGGTGCAGGTATCGTTTGAGCGCAGTACGGCGATTACCTCAGGTTTGCAGACAGTATACACGGCCAAGAGCAATACCGCGTTGCATAAGGCAGACGACAACAGCCTGGCAGGTGGTGTGCAGGGATTCACCGGTACGGGAACCAGAACCAACCGTAGACCGAACATCCAGATAAAACACAGTGTCTTTGGTTGTCCGGGTCCACAAAAGGTGATACACATCAATCTTGTCGGAGTGCCCGAATATGACGCAGGCATTGCATGGCCTGCTGGTACCGACAGCTTGGTGTACAATTCGTGCGGCAACATAGTGATGGATGTTGATGTAAGTAATGTCGGCCTCAACCCCCTCACGAATTATGAGTTGAAGTACTCCATAGACGGCGGAGCATACGTGTCGCATCCCGTGACAACGGTGGTTACAGCGGGAACTACGCATACCATTCAGTTGATGAGCATACCGCTTGAAGCTGGACGTCACCACATAGACGCCGTAGTATTTGTCGCAGGCGACACCATACATGCCAACGATACTATACACAGAGACTTCTCTGTGCGCCTTTGCGGCGGTAGCTACACTATTTCTTCTGCGGCCACGGCGGACTACAACACCATTGGTGAGGTGGTTGACACTATGAATGTGGTTGGTATTGCCGGTCCGGTAGTGTTGAACATTGCTGCCGGCAACTATCAGGAGCAGGTCTATCTGCACGACGTTATCGGCACATCGGACACCAATACTATTTCGTTTGTTGGCCAAAGTGACAGTACCACGCTGCTCAGCGCCGTGACAACACAGAGTGCCAACTACGTAATAAAGATTGACGGTGTTGCAGATGTCTCCATACGCAATATGGGTATAATATCGCGTCCTACAGGCAATGTCACCTATGCCAATGTCATTGTAGCCAGCAATATCTCACACCGGTTGACCATACAGAACAGTATGGTGCGAGTGAAGGGGTCGGTTGTCAACGCTAATGGCTCGTGTGTGGTTTTGGAGGGTAACATCGGAGGCCTGATGGTTCAGGATACTTGGATAGACAGCGGTTACTACTCAATGAAATACAACGGCACGGTATACAACTACAGCAACTTCATATTCCGCAATAACCGCTTCACCAACTTTGCCAACGGCGGTATCTATCTGCAAGGGGTGGAGAACATAGAGGTGACTAAGACTGACCTCCTTAGCGGGCAGAGTACCGACAGCCGTGGCCTGCAGGGTATCTATCTCAAGAATGTCTCCGGCAACTTCACCATACAGAAGAACCACATCTACCTTGTTGACGGTAAGAAAGGTGGCAAGCAGGGTATCTACCTTGAGGGTGTGAAAGGCACCAGCATGCAGCGCGGATATATAGTGAACAATATGATAAGCAGCTACGGTACCGACTCCAAAGGCATTACAACTCCTGCTGGCATATACATGAAAGACTGCGAATACATCAATATCCTCTTCAACAGTCTGCGTGTCTATTCCGGCACCTCCAACGGTTCGCGAGCCTTCATGGCAGACATCTCCAGCAACGGCTGCTCGCGCGGCATCCAGCTGATGAACAACATCATCTCCAACTTTAGCTCCTATGCCTACTATGTTTCTAGGGACACCATCGTCGCCACATCGGACTACAATGACTACTACTCGCCCGAAGGCGGCAAGTTCGCCAAGTGGGGCACTGTTGAGTGCACCAATCTCACTGATCTCCGTGCGGCCAACGGCAACAAAGACGGTGGTTCTCTGCAGGCAGAGCCATACTTTGTCGCCAACGACGACCTGCACCTGACAATATCAAACCTTGTCGCAAAGGCGCAGTACAACCCCGACGTCATCGACGATATCGACGACAGCATCCGTTCGCAGATTCCCGGTCCCACCATTGGTGCACAGGAGATGTTCCGCCTTACCCGCAACATGTCGATTGTGCGTATTCTCTCGCCGATAATGCCGGCACGTATCGACAACTTCTCGCCGACCAATATGCCACCGAACATTGAAACCGACTCGGTGCTTGTAAAGGTTGAGTTCTACAATAACGGCCGAACCACGGTGAACGATGCCACGTGGTACGCATACCTTGAGGGTAATGAGGCCACTACCACCTCCGTCACGAAAAACATTGGCAGCCTGCAGTCCGGTGCCACCAGGATTGATTCGGTTTTGATACCCGCTCCTATGGGCATCATCGACACTCAGAGCATACAAGTCGTTCTCCTGTGTGCAAACGACTACGACTCTACTGACAACGAGATGTCTCAGGAGTTCTACCTTGCGCCTGCTTTCGATATTAAGGCCGACAAGATTAGGCCCGGCATCACCGGATGTAACCTCCACGAGGTGCCAGTGATTATCACAATCAAGAACGAAGGCTTCAAACCCATCCCGGCCAACCTGCCGTTCGAGATAGGTTTCTTCGCTCAGGCCTATAAATCCTACAGCAGCTCTAACCCGAACAACAACAAGCTTAACATAAGCACAATGCCTGATACGGTGCGCGAGACGGTGTCCTTGGTGACACCGTTGCCGCTCACTACCACTCGCGAAATAACCTTCACCACACAGCCCAATTTCTATCCCACCGACACAATGGCCAACATCAAGATTGCTCTATACGGATGGAGCCGTCTGGATGTCGACGTTACCACCACCAATGACTCTACGGCCAAGCCTGCAGGTACTGGCAGCAACTCTTCATCCTATGTCTTCGACTCATACTACACACCACTTTCACCTGTCGGTCTGGATACCGCCGTCAACTATGGCACCACAGGACCCCTCCATGCCACACAGGGCAACAACCTCAAGATTCGCTGGTATCGCGACTCCACCGAAGCTGCTTTCTACATGCCGGGAAGCTACAACGCATCCTGTACCTGGGACACCACTCCCAACTTCTTTAGCGACACTACCTTCTACCTGCAGTGCTCCGGTACAACCAGTCCGGCATGTCCCAGCTACTTCTCCACATTGAACGTGCATATCAATCCTCGTAAGCAGAACGACGTCGCCTTCGTTGAGGTCCTTGCACCCCTCGGCGGCCGCGTCTACATGCAGAACGACACCGTGCGTGTGCGCATAGCCAACTACGGTCTCAATAATCAGCAGAACTTCCCCGTCACTTATCAGCTCCGCAAGAACAACAACACAGCCCCCTTGATGGAGGTGACGGAGATATGCACCTCCATGCTTGCTTCCGGACAGGATATGATCTTCACTTTCGACTCGCTCCTCCAGTTTGCCAACCCGCTGGCCGACGGCAACTACTTCCTCCGCGTGTGGACAGACCTAGATATTGATGAGGAACGCGGCAACGACACCATCCGTTACCAGAACAAACCGCGCCCCGCCAACCCCAACACAACCACACTAGACTATCCCTTCAAGGCTTTCAAGGAGGCCACATATCCCTCATTCTCCAATGTGCTGAATCAGTCCGACAGTATTGACATTGTTCGTGTATCGTTCAACGAAATCGACGTTGAGCTGCCGGCAATGGGACGCTACTATACTAACTTCGGCGCTCCCTTCGCCAATCCCGAGTACCCGGTCCTCCATGTCACGCGCGGCACCACCGACTCCATCTTTGTTGAAATTGCCAACCCCAGCAACAGCCTTGAGCGTGACCGTGGCCGTGTGGCTGTTTATATCGACTTCAACCGCAACGGCTCATTCCTGGATGCTGGCGAGACCGTTGTGGCGCCGGTTGCCCTCTTCACCGACTCCGTGCTGCGTGCCTCTGTCACAATTCCGCAGTCGGCTTCCTTGGGCCACATGAAGATGCGCGTCAGTGCCTCGACCTATGCCAAACAGCCTTCCGATGCTATTGCCACGCCTTCCGAAGGCCACATGATGGACTTCCTCCTCTTTGTAGACCCCGAGGTCCCGGCTACCGACATCGCTCTCACTCAGATTGTCTCGCCGCGTAGCAGCATCATCCGCGACACCATGTCGCGTGTCGTCAGCTTCCGTATGGCCAACAAGGGTAGCCAGCCTATCACCAGTGCCAATATCCAGTATCGCTTCTATCAAGACTCACTCAACTTCTTCGACGACGAAATCACTTGGACCGGCATCCTTATGCCCGGCAAGTCTGTCGTCGTCAGCCTTCCGCCCTACAGGTTCCCCGCTGGTACCACCAACCTGCGCATCTGCCACACCGTTCCCGGCGACACCATCCTCCTTAACAATGTTATCACACGCGAGTACCACTGCTTCCACACCGTCTATCTCACCATGGACGACAACTTCGACTCCCTCAACCTGTGGTATGCTCCCAGAGGCTACAATGAGTATTCGCGCAACTACTGGGAACTTGGTACACCGCAGAAACCCAGCGCCGCCACCTTTACAGCCTACTCCGAGCCTAACTCATGGTGCACCGACCTCGATGCCAACATCAAGTCCGGCGTGCGCGGCAATGTCAGCTATCTCTACAGCCCGATTATCGACATCTCGCAAATCCGTCCCGACACCATATCCCTCTATCTTGTACGTAACATGACAGGACAGGGCGCCACCGTACACATCGAGTACTACAGCTACCGCAACCTCTGGGAAAAACTCTACAAGGACTCCATCAACACTTGGTACAACAACACCGATGACCAGGTGTTCAACGGCTCCCGCGCATGGCAAAAATACACCATCTGTGTCGACTCGCTGCGTACCAACTTCAACGAGAAGCTGCAGTTCCGTGTCGTCTACACAGCGCCGCAGAAGACCAGCGCCACACCCGACTTCGGCGCCGGATGTGCCATAGACAACATTCATATCCAGCGTGGTCGCCAGCGTATCGATGTCGGCGTCGTGGACATCACGTATCCCGTCGAACCCAAGTATGGACAGACTATCTATCCCGAGGTCGTCGTCCATAACTATGGTCTCGACACCGTCCGCCAGCTGCAGATGGGCTACACCTACTATGGTACCCATCTGGCGCGAATAACCACCATTCCGTGCCTCCTGCCGCCCGACTGCAACGACACCTTCTCCTTCGAGGCCCCCTTCGTTGTCACCAACGACTTCCCCGACACTATCTCCATCACCTGCTTCACCAACCTCACTGCTACCGACATCTACCGTGACAACGACACCTTGACCAAGACCTACGTCCTTGCACCGCTTGGTGGCGACATTGCGGCCGTCAACTTCCGCTACCCGCTCGATGAGGTTGTCGCCGGCGACTCCATCGAGGTCACCATGCGTATCCGCAACATCGGCGAGGAACCCATCTCCAACGCAACGCTCTCCTATTTCGTCGGCAACACCACCGTCACCGAGCAGGTGGACATCGTGGAGCTCCAGGGCGCACCGCTCCTCACGCGTGAATACTTCAACTACACCTTCCGCCAGAAATTCCGCGCTTCAATGGGCTTCATGTCCCTCACCGCTGTGGCCAAGTGCGATAGCAACGAATATATATACAACGACACCATCACCAAGCGCATCAAGGGTATCACGGCTATCACCGACGTCGCTGCCGCTGCCATCGTTGTCGACACCTCCAACCACAACTTCGTCACCATCCAGCTTGTCATCGAGAACCGTGGCTCACGCGGCGTCAACAACTTCGAGGTAGGCTTCTGGTACGACGACGATACTCTCACCAAGCACGTAGAGACATTCTATCGCGCCGCACCCCTGACGGCACTCAACATGACCACTCACCTCTTCGATATCCAGTTGCCCTACCGCTCGGCTGGATACAGCAACGTGACTGCCTTTGTCCATATGGCCGACGACAACGACCCGACCAACGACACCACCACCGAGATTGTCCGCCAGTTCATAGATATTGAAGTCTTGGGCCTCGTCGTCGAAGAGAATGCCAATCCCGACTGCCGCGTCTTTATGCATCTCCGCAACCTCGGCAACATGTCGCTCGTCGGCAAGACTATCCCCATTCGCGTCAACATCAACGGCAACAGCATTTCATACAATGTCGTGCGCCGCATCGACCCGGGCTATGACGCCCTCGTCGAGCTCAACCGCACCATACCGAAGAATCCCCTGCGCCAGTACTCCGGCACGGGACGTATAACGGGCCTCGACGTCGACGTCAACCCCGAAAACAACCAGACCTCCAAGGTCTCTGTTGTCAACTATGTCGAGGGTATACCCACCGTCAACGGTGCTTCGTTCGTCCTCGGACAGAACTACCCCAACCCGTTCTCCGGCCGCACCACCGTGCCCTTCACCCTCCCCAACGACGCCCCTGTCACACTCTTTGTCATGGACGCCATGGGCAAGATTGTCTACACCGCCAACGGCTACTTCCCCGCAGGCGACAACACAGTGTCGCTCGACATGTCCGACTTCTCCACCGGCATCTACTATTACGGTATCGTTGTCGACGGTCAGCGCCAGATGCGTAAACTCATCGTCAAATAATCCTTGCCAATGCTTGCAAGGTTCAAGCGTTACATGGCCGGGCAGCACCTCCTCCCCGAAGGGGCGAGAGTGCTGCTCGCCGTTAGCGGCGGCCGCGACTCCGTGGCCATGGTCGACCTCTTCCACCGCGCCGCAATACCCTTCGATATGGCCCACTGCAACTTCAACCTGCGGCCCGGCGACTGCGACCGCGACGAAGCTTTCGTCCGCCAGCTCGCCGACCGCTACGGCGTACCCTGCCATGTGGCCCGCTTCGACACCCGCGCCCATGCCGCAGAGCACGGCATGTCCATCGAGGAAGCCGCCCGCCACCTCCGCTACGACTACTTTGCCCAGCTACTCAGGCAATCAGGCAATCAAGCAATCAAGCAATCGAGCGTTGTCGCCACCGCCCACCACGCCGACGATTCCGTCGAGACCTTCTTCCTCAACCTCTTCCGTGGCACCGGCATCCATGGCCTCCACGGCATCCGCCCCGTCTCCATTCAAGCAATCAAGCAATCAAGCAATCAAGCAATCACCATCATCCGCCCGCTCCTCTGCTTCTCCCGCGCCGACATCGACGCATACATTGCCGAGCGCGGCCTGCAGTATGTCGAGGACTATACCAATGCCGAGCTCGACGCCCGCCGCAACCGCATCCGCCACCAGCTCATGCCACTGCTGCGCGAGCTCTACCCCAGTGTCAACCAGACCATGCTGGCCAATATGGAGCGCCTCCACGATACCGAACTTCTCCTCGACGCCTACGTCGAACAGCTCCGCCAGCAATCACTCAAAGCCTACGTCTCCATACTTCCCGCCACCCTCTACCAGCTGCCCCCAATCGAAGCCCTCGACCTCTCGGCCGAGCCGTTTCGTGAAACGACACTACGACCCACAATCCTCTTCGAGCTTCTCCGTCCCTACGGCTTCAACGCCGCCACCGTTGCCGACATCACTCAAACAATCAAGCAATCAAGCGATCAGGCAATCTCCGGCCGCCTCTTTTACACACCCACCCACGTCGCCGAGCTCCACCGCGGCCAGCTCCTCATAGCCCCCATTACTCAATCTGGCAATCAGACAGTCAAGCAAGCATACACCCGCCCCTGGCGCCCCGGCGACCGTTTCCGCCCCAAGGGCATGCATGGCACACGCCTCGTGAGCGACTTCCTCAAAGACCTCCACCTCTCGCGCATAGAGAAACAATATGTACGCGTGCGCGTAGACTCCGACGACCGTATCCTCGCCGTCGTCGGCCTCCGCGACGCCGAGCAATAGAGCTCACCCTCCTCGTATCCCCTTCGTATTTCCTTCGTACCCTCTCCGACTGTTCTACGGTTGTTCTACGGTTGTTCTACGGTTTTAACCGTTAAACAGTCGTAGAACAACCGTAGAACAGACGGAGCGGGTACGGAGAGGCACCGGGTGGATGCATGATAGTGTATCCCTGCAGTCCGCTTGGTGTGGCTACAATGATGGATGGTGCATACATGTTCCTCCGTGTGAGGGAGCAATGTCACCAAACGTTAGGGTATAGAAAAAAAAGCCTTTCCGAGCGGAAGGGCTTTATATATATGCGGTTACTTGTAGGCCACCGAGAGGAGGCGGTCGGCGCGGTCGGCAGGGGAGCGGTAGTAGACGCGGACGGTGTAGCGGTTGGGTGTCTCGCGGTGGTCGCCCTCGAGGCGGGCGGTGGCCGAGTGGCTGAGCGGCTGGGCTACGGGGTAGGTGGGGTGGGCGAGGAGCTGGTAGGCGTAGTAGCCCTGCTTGAGCTGCAGGCGCTTGGTGTAGGCGCGGCGCTGGGGGTTGTATTCCATGAGCGAGGTGGAATCGAGCTGCCAGTCGGTCATGGCGCCGACGACGTAGATGTTGGCGTCGATCAGCGGCTGTTCGACGGGGAGGCTGAAGCTTACCCACACGTATTCGGCTTCGGTGCGCGGGTTGTTGCGGTCCCAGACGTTGACCTTGTAGCCGCCGAGGAGGTTGGTCTCGGTGATGTAGTGCTTAGCGGAGCGGTTCTCGTCGGGCTTGAGGAGTGCGAGGTATTCGCCGCCATATTCGGTGACGCGCAGCACGTTGTACATGGGTGTGCGGATGTTGCTGCAGTCGAAGTAGCGGAAGGTGTTGCCGCCGTGGAAGATGTTGGGCTGACGGAAGCGGAAGGCGAGGCGCTGGCCGTCGTAGCCGCTGAACTCGAGCCAGCGGCGGTTGTCGAGGCGGCCGTTCTGCTGGGCCTCGACGCTGACGTACTGCGGCATGAGACTCAGGCTCTGCGAGCCGACGGTGACGTCGAGTTCTTGGCGGCGGTCGATGTCGATGCCGTCGTAGGGGCGCGTAAGCTGAAGGTAGGCGGTGGCTTGCTCCTCGCTGACGCAGAAGCGGCGCGTGAGGATGGTGTCGCCGTCGTCGGTGGTGACGGCCACCACGTAGTTGCCGGAGTGGATGAACTCGGCGTAGCGGTCGGGCAATGTGGTGCGGTAGTGGATGTAGTCGTTGAGGGTGGTGAAGGAGGGGTCGTAGGCGTCGACGGTGCCTTCGGGGAAGCCGGTCATGAAGTCCTGCACCTCAAGGCTGTCGGCCTGCCAGCGGCGCGAACAGTGGGAGATGTGCCAGCGGAGGCTTTCGGGCTCGGCGCCGAGGATGTCGAACTCGAGGACGAGTGTCTGGCGGGCGCCGAGGGTGAGGACGGGGGTGGCCTGTTCGTTGCGGAGCAGCTGAGGCCCGCCCTCGAGGTAGAGTTCGACGGTCTTCACGTCGTAGCGCCAGGCCGAGTCGGCAAAGGCGGAGCAGTGGGCGTTGAGCGTTGCAAACGACAGCGTTACAATCAGTAGGACAATGTTTTTCATAGTGCAAAGATACAAAAATTTTGCCATGTGAAAAAAGATGCGTATATTTGCACCTTGAAAACTAAAAATGTAAACACTGATATGACACTAAAGGAAATAGTAGACAAACTCGGCGCCACCGTTGGGCTCGGCTCCGACAAACTGGATATGGAGGTGGAGCAGTGCTTTGCTTCCGACCTGATGAGCGATGTGCTTACGCTCAAGGACACTCCGGTGCTGGTCACCGGTCTCTGCAATGTGCAGACCATACGCACCTGCGACATGGCCAACCTCGATGTGGTTATTTTCGTACGCGGCAAGCGCCCGACCGAGGACATGGTGGAGCTGGCCGACGAGAACGGCATGGTGCTCATCTGCACGCAGTACTCGATGTTCAAGACCTGCGGCATCCTTTACCAGGCAGGCATGAAGCCTCTTTACTAAAACCCACACGATTATGCATCAGGAATATACCGTGATAGAAGGCGACTTCGTGAATGCCGGCAAGGCTTCGAGCTCGGTGAAGAAGACGCTGAAGCAGCTCAACGTGAACCCGCAGGTGGTGAAGCGCGTCGTCGTGGCCCTGTATGAGGCCGAGGTGAACGCCATAGCCCACGCCTACGGCGGCAAGGTGATTGTTGACATAGACCCCGACAAGATAAAGATGGTGGTGGCCGACAAAGGTCCCGGCATACCCGACATAGCGCTGGCTATGCAGGAGGGTTACAGTACCGCCCGTCCCGAGGTGCGCGACATGGGCTTCGGTGCCGGCATGGGCTTGCCCAATATGCAGAAGAATGTCGACAAGATGAATGTCACCTCGGAGGTGGGCGTGGGCACCACCGTCGAGATGGAAGTTAATTTCGTATAGTATGTTTTACCACGCTCTCCAGATAGATGAACCGCGCTGCATAGGCTGCTCGCGCTGCATGAAGATATGTCCCACCGAGGCAGTACGTATCAACGCGGGCAAAGCATTCATACAGGAGCACCGTTGCATAGACTGCGGCCGCTGCTATGAGGTGTGCCCCGCACAGGCTGTCGCCATCAAGGACGATGACTTCAGCATGTTCCGCCGCTACCCCCATTCGGTGGCTCTGCTGCCGTCGGTGTTCCTGGGTCAGTTCCCCGACGAGATAGGTGTCTCGAAGGTCTACGCTGCCCTATATGAGCTGGGGTTTGCCCATGTGATGGAGGTGGAGAGCGCCGCCATTATCTACAAGGAGGCCAAGGAGAAATATGCTCGCGAGCACCCCGACATACGGCCCCTGATTTCGTCGTTCTGCCCGGCTATTGTGCGTCTGATACAGATTAAGTATCCTTCGCTGGCGGAGAATGTGATGCCCATAAAGGTGCCGCTGGACCTGAGCGCCATGTACGCCCTTGAGGAGTTGCAGCGCCGCGGTGTGCCGCGCGAGCAGATAGGCCTCTTCTATATAACGCCTTGTGCCGCCAAGGTGTCGGCTGTGAAGGCTCCTGTGGGTGAGGAGAAGAGTATCATCGACGGTGTCATCAATATGAATATGCTCTATAACGGCGTTTATAAGCATATCAAGGATATGGGCAAGAACCACCAGTATCCGCCGGTGACGCGCCACCGCCTCAGTGCCGACGCTGTGCTGAGCACCCTCACCAACGGTGAGCGCCGCCTCTGCACCGCCAAGCGCAGCTATGCCATAGACGGCATACAGAATGTGATGGACTTTCTCGACAAGCTGGAAAACGACGAGGTGGAGGGTGTGGAATTTCTGGAGCTCAGGGCTTGCGACCAGGGCTGTGCTGGCGCGTTGCTGAGCGTGGACAACCGCTTCCTCTGCGGCGAAAGGATGTATGCCCGTGCCCGCCGTGCCGCCGAACGTGAGCGCAATGGCGAGATGCCACGCGACCGCGAGATGGACGAATACAAGGATTATCTGATAGACAACTCGACGGTGGACGAGGTGCAGCCACGCTCAATGATGGTGCTCGACGAGAATATATCGAAGGCTTTGGAGAAGATGGAGCGTATAGAGAAGCTTAAGACGCACTTGCCGCAGATTGACTGCGGCGTGTGCGGTGCTCCCACTTGCGAGGCATTTGCCACCGATGTGGTGTGCGACAAGGCCGATCTGCACCAGTGTGTCTTCTATCGCCTACACCTTGAGGCACAAGGCAAGATGACCCTCAACGAAGGTCGCTCCAATATGTACTCTGTATGGGGCGACGACCGCATCAGCGGTGAGATAGAAGTGTAATAATATTAGTTTTCAGGAATGGGCACGGTGATGAACTCGCCGTGCTTTTTTATATGCTCCGCCAGCGCGCGGTAGAAGCGGTGGCGGCTGAGGGTTTCGGCATTGCCCACGATGATGAGCTTCATGCGGGCGCGTGTGATAGCCACGTTCATGCGGCGCAGGTCGCGCAGAAAGCCGATGTTGCCGTCGGCGTTGTCGCGCACAAGGCTGATGACTATCACGTCGCGCTCCTGCCCCTGGAAACCGTCGACGGTGCCCACGGTGATATGACGCTTGAGCTTGCGGAAATAGTGCTGCATCTTGAGCAGGCGCCGTATCAGGCGTGCCTGCCCGCGATAGGGGGTGATGATGCCGAAGTCGGTGCGCTCGCTCTCCACGCGCTGCGGCGATATCATCTCGATGTAGTCGCGCAGGGTGTGTATCACCAGACGGGCCTCCTGACTGTTGCTGAGGCTCATGTTGCGCCCTTGCCGCTCTTCGTAGGTGAGCGCCGAGGTGTCGAGCCACGTGAGCGGTGTGTCCAAGGGGCTCACCTGGCGATGCGCCACGTCGGTCGCGGCCTGCAACTGCCCGTGGTAGAACCAGCGCGAGGGGAAGGCCATGATATCCTCGTTCATGCGGTATTGCACGGTGAGCAGGTTGACGCATTGTGGCCACAGTTTCACCACCTTCTGCATCAGTGTGTCGGCGAGGCCGCCTTTGGCGGCAGCAAGGCTTTTCACCGTCGGCGGCAGCTGCTGGTGGTCGCCGCCCATTACGACGCGGTCGGCGCGCAGGATGGCTGCCCAGCAGGCGGGCTCAAGGGCCTGGGCCGCCTCGTCGATGAAGAGGGTGCTGAAGCGCCGCCGCTCCATGATGCGGTAGGCGCTGCCTATCAGCGTGCAGCTCACCACGCGGGCCTGCTCGAAGAGGTCGGCGTTGATCTTTATCTCCAGCTCTGTCTCGCGGTTGCGGAGGCGGTGCGCCTGTTCGCCTTTGGCGCCGTCGCGCAGCGTCTTGCGGATATTCCACAGTTCGTGGTAGTCGGGGTGTGCCGAATAGCGGCGCTCATAGCTGCAGTCGAGCATCTCGTCGCTCATGCGCAAAGGGTTGCCGACGCGCAGCACATGTATGCCGCGCCGCATCAGCTGCTCGCTTATCCAGTCTACGGCGGCGTTGCTTGGCGCGCACACCAGCACCTGCGTCTCGCGCTGCAGTGTCTCTATTATTGACTCGACGAGGGTGGTCGTTTTGCCTGTCCCCGGAGGGCCGTGGATTATGGACACCTCCTGGGACTCGACAGCGTGCTGTATGGCCTCCTGCTGGCTGCGGTTGAGCCAGGGGAACGACAGCTGCGGCAGCGTGCGGGACGACGGCGGCCGGTTGCCGACAAGCACGTCGCGCACCCTCACGAAGCGTTCGTCTTCCTTGCGGGCGGCTTCATGGAGCGCTTCTGTCATCACGCGGTAGCTGGTGTTGTCCACTCCCAGCTGCAGGCCCAGCAGCTGCCGCTGCGCAATGTCGCGGATGCTTTGCTCCGCAGCCTTCGACGGCAGGCTGACGGTGATGTTGCCGTCGACCACATGCTCAACATAGCACAGGTGCGGCAGCTCCTTCAGCGTGTCGCCGGCCATGTAGTACAGCGCCACCGGCTTGCCGGGTTCGAAATCCTGCTCCACCTCGTCCTCGTCGACTTCGTAGTGCAGGTCCAGCGTCAGCTGCCCCAAGGGGTTGTAGGCCGTGTTGCCGAGCCTGACGGGGTAGCGGCACGGCCGTTCGCCACGCTTCTCCTCTTCGAGCTCCTGCGCCACAAGTTCGCGCAGATGTGCAAAATATGAGCCGATGTTGGTCATTTCAGAGGTGCAAATTTACGAAAAAAAAGACAAATGTCTGGAAAAAAGTGTATCTTTGCATTTTGTATTTCGTAACGAAAATATAGTGTAATTATGTATAGGACTAATACTTGCGGCGAGCTCCGTCTCGCCAATGTGGGACAGACAGTGACCCTCGCCGGTTGGGTGCAGCGTTCGCGCGACCTCGGCGGCATGACCTTTGTCGACTTGCGCGACCGTTACGGCATCACGCAGCTGGCGTTCAACATGGAGACCAACGCCCCCCTCTGCGAGCAGGCCCGCAAGCTCGGCCGCGAATACGTCATTCAGGTGACCGGCAAGGTCATCGAGCGCAGCTCCAAGAATACCAAGATACCTACCGGAGAGATTGAGATAGAGGTGGCTACCCTTAATATCCTCAACGAGGCCAAGGTGCCGCCCTTCACCATTGAGGACCAGAGCGACGGCGGCGACGACCTGCGCATGAAGTACCGCTACCTTGACATCCGCCGCAACCCCGTCAAGAACAACCTCGTGATGCGCCACAAGATGGCCATGCTGGTGCGCAACTACCTCTCCGACCGCGACTTCTTGGAGATAGAGACTCCCATGCTCATTAAGTCCACCCCCGAGGGCGCCCGCGACTTCGTGGTGCCCAGCCGCATGAACCCCGGCGAGTTCTACGCCCTACCGCAGAGCCCGCAGCAGTACAAGCAGCTGCTCATGGTGGCCGGCATGGACCGCTATTTCCAGATTGTGCGTTGCTTCCGCGACGAGGACCTGCGTGCCGACCGTCAGCCTGAGTTCACGCAGATTGACTGCGAGATGAGCTTCGTGCATCAGGAGGACGTGCTCAACATGTTCGAGGGTCTCGCCAAGCACCTCTTCAAGGAGATGAAGGGCATCGAGTTCGACCGCTTCCCCCGCATGACCTGGCACGATGCAATGCGCCTCTACGGCTCCGATAAGCCTGATATCCGCTTCGGTATGGAATTCCAGGAGGTGACCGATGTGGTCAAAGGTCACGGTTTCGGCCTCTTCGACGGCAGCGAGCTGGTGGTGGGCATCGTGGCTCCCGGCTGCGCTGAATACACGCGCAAGCAGCTCGACGCGCTGACGGACTTTGTCAAGCGTCCGCAGGTGGGCGCCGGCGGCATGGTGTATATCAAATACAACGCCGACGGCAGCTTCAAGTCGTCCGTCGATAAGTTCTACGACGCCGACGCCCTCAAGGCTATCGCCGACCGTATGGGCGCAAAGCCCGGCGACCTGATGCTGCTGCTCTGCGGCCCCGCCATGAAGACACGCACGCAGCTCTGCGCCCTGCGCCTCGAGATGGGCAACCAGCTCGGTCTGCGCGACCCGCAGAAGTTCGCCCCCCTCTGGGTCATCGATTTCCCCCTGCTGGAGTGGGACGACGAGACGCAGCGCTACTACGCTATGCATCACCCCTTCACGGCTCCCAAGCCCGAGGACGAGCCGCTGCTCGACGACCCTTCGAAGTGGGGCGACATCCGCGCCAATGCCTATGATATCGTGATGAACGGCACCGAGGTGGGTGGCGGCAGCATACGTATCCACGACCGCACGCTGCAGAACAAGATGTTCCACACCCTGGGCTTCACTGACGAGAGCGCTGCCGCACAGTTTGGCTTCCTGATGGATGCCTTCACCTACGGCGCACCGCCACACGCCGGCCTCGCCTTCGGCTTCGACCGCCTCTGCTCCATCTTCGCTGGTGCCGACTCGATACGCGACTTCATCGCCTTCCCGAAGAACAACTCCGGCCGCGACGTGATGAGCCAGTCACCGGCCCCCATCAGCCAGGAGCAGCTCGACGAGCTGTGCATCAAGGTCGAAATGAAGTAAGACCGAGAGCCTTAATAGAATCCGTGCACCTCCGCACATTGCACCTGTCGCTGGCAGGAGTGGTGTGCGGAGGTTTTCTTGCTATTGGAGACCTTGGACACGACAGCAATTGGTAGACTTTTGCCCTTGTGTTGCTTACCGCATGCTCGCTGCAGGTCCGTTTACGTAATAAACAAAGAGGCTGCTCGTTGCTGAGCGGCCTCTATGCCATTAATCCTAAAACAAAAATGGGCTCAAAAAGACTGTTTGTTCTCCATTTTCTGGTTGCAAAAATACAGCCTTTCCTGAGACCCCACAATAACCATTGTTGGTGATTTGTCTATTCGGCTGGTTTGTCGGCTGTTGGCTCCTCCTCCGACGGCGGGCGCAACTCGCTGCGCTTCACCTGCACCACGAATGAGATGTTCAAGGCCGAAATCTGTACGCTGAAATTGCCATCTTTGCAGTCTTTCACTAGACGCCCTGTCATGCCGGCAAACTCGCCGCTCAGGATGGTGACTTCGGCACCCTTGACCAGTTGGGCCGTCTCGTGCAGGTGTATCTTGCGCTGTGACGCCTCGAAGCGCCGTATGGCCTCAATCTCACGGTCGGGCACTTCTATGATGCTGTGCTGGCTGCTGACGATGTAAATGACCCCCTTGGTGGTTCGCGTCTGGAATATCTGCTTGTTGTTGATGTGCACAAAGAGGTAGCAGGGGAACATCGGCTTCTCCGGCATGTCGTCTTTCTTGTGGCGACGGTCGCGGATGGCGAGCAGGGGCAGGTAGTGTTCTATGGGAGGTTCCGCTTCGGCAAAGCGTTTGGCGACGGTAGCTTCGGCGCCTGCGCGGGTCATAACGGCAGCCCATGATGGGGTTGAGGTCAGCATTGTTGTTGTCGTTTGGTGGGTATAACGCTTGTGTGTGATTATTATTGTGTTGTCGAATGGTTATTTGTTTCACTCGCCGAAGCTGATGTACGGCAGCAGCCGCTCCAGTGTGCTGTCGGCCATCGACGGCACCGCACGCAGATCGTCGGCAGTGCGGAACACCACCCCCTTGTTGCGCAACCGCACTATGTCGCGCGCCTGATAGTACTCGATGTAAGGGTGCTTGATCAGTTGCTTCAGCTCTACGCTGTTGATGTCCATGCGGCGTATGTCCGTCGTGTCAATCGTCAACGATGGGCCGATGTGCTCCAGTAGCTCCGGCGTGAAGCCATAGACCTCAAGCAGTTGTGCCTTGTTTGTGAAGCCGCCGAGCCGGTCACGGTAGCGCGCTATCCGGCGCGCGTAGGCAGGCCCTATGCCGTGTAGCAGCTGCAGGGTCAGTGTATCGGCGCTGTTGAGTTCAACCACAAGGGGTTGGCGCCGCGTCGGCGTCGGCTGAGAGCTGTACATGCTGTCCGTCTGCCGGTCGTAATAGGTCTGTTTTCTGTCTATATGCTTGCTGTAGTGATTGCTACGCTTGCTTCGGTATGTGCTGTCCTTGTACCGGGGCGCATTTTTGATGTATCGGGTCTCCACAGTGTCTGTTTCTGACGCCTCCGGCATGCGGCGCGACGAAAAAAAACCTATAGCCATTATCAGCAGCAATGACACTGATACCCAGATGATACCAATCCATTGTGAGTGAGTGAAGCCTCTTCTCCCGTTACCCATTTGAAGAAAAATTTTGCCAGTATAAAAAATCTTTGTACTTTTGCACCCGCTTTAACGGCAAAGAGGTCTGTTAGCTCAGTTGGTTCAGAGCGCTTCCTTCACACGGAAGAGGTCGAGAGTTCGAATCTCCCACAGACCACCCAGGAGCCTCCCGCAAGGAGGCTTTTTCTTTTGTGCTATTCTCCATGTTTTCAGTGTATTGGTTCTCCTCTTGGGGCACTGTTTCTTCGTCGCCTGGCTCGTGCTGCGCCGTCTCCGCCGTGTTCTCCAGCGGACCGCAGCCAATGTAAATCGTCTCCGACCAGCGACCGGCATGGTCCTGCACCATGCCCCACAACTGCACCTCGTGGTCGGCCATCTGCTCCGGCAGCACCACCGACAGGCGGCGGTCGCGGCGATAGACGGGCGCCGTGAAGAAACCTGTCTGTAGTTCAGGGCAATACAAATAGACATACACGCGGTCGTAGTTGCCCGACGGCATGTGCAGCGGATTGCGCTCGAAGGCGACTGTAAGTGTCGTTCCCTCGGTGATTTCCGGCACGCCGAAGGCTACCGGCGCCACCGGCCCTTCGCTTAGCACGAGCCGCGGCCAGTCGACCGTCAGCACGCCGTCCTCTGCGCCAAATGCTTCTTGGTTCCTCTTTATGAAATAGTTGCAGGCTGTCATGCCATGCTCGCCGGCTACGGCGTCAAGCGTCTCGCGCAGCACCCAGTTCATCCTGCCTGCCAGCTGCACCTCCTGTTTGAAGAGCATGCGGTGCGCCTGCTGCTTTTCGCTGCGCGGGTTTTTCGGTGCCGTCGAGAAACTCCGCGTCACCCATTTGCCGCGCCACTGGTAGCTGACCAGCGCCCCCACTCGGCCTTTCAGCCCCATCAGCTGACTGTTTGTCGTAATTGCCATATTCCAAGGGTATTATACTATATTTTACTCTAAATTAGCAATACATATAACGTATATATCTACTTATTATTGCTTAATCTCGTAGTTTTATTTAATTAGATTATAAGGAGAATATAAAGAGTAATGTAAGAGATGATACGATATAATGTTGGAATTGAGTGCGTTTTGTTGCCTGCTAAAAGCCTCCGTGGATGAGTTTATGATGCACTTTATGTCGCCGTATTCACGCAGGCTCCGGACAGTAACGGGTGCGGAGGGGGTACGGTTTGGTGCGATGGTGCAATAGATGCTCTTGAGGGTCAGCGGTGTATGAGCTGGTAGGCGTGGCCGGGGAGGGCGCGGAGGATGGTTTCCATCTCGAGGTTGAAGAGGATGGAGGCTGTTTTGGCCAGGGAGAATCCGCTGAGGGTTGTCAGTTCTTCCATGGTGAGGAGGTCGTGGTCCTGGAAGAGGTCGACGATGTGCTGCTCGTCGGGCGTTAGTTTGCGCGTGACGTCGAGGTTGCCAAGCGTCAGCTGCTCGCCTTCGATGGGCCAGCCCATCTGGAAGGCTATGTCGCGAGCGTTGCGTGTAAGCAGGGCGCGGTTGGTGGATATGAGGTTGTTGGTACCCTTGGAGTAGGTGTCGCCAAGACGTCCCGGGACGGCGAAGACGTCGCGCTGGTAGCTGCCGGCGATGGCTGCAGTGATGAGTGCGCCGCCCTTCTCTGAGGCTTCGACGACGACGGTGGCGTCGGCCATGGCGGCTATGATGCGGTTGCGTGCAGGGAAGAAGCGTGGGTTGATGGCGGTGCCTGACGGGTATTCGCTGACGAGGGCGCCACCGTTCTCAATGATGCTCTTGGCCAACGGCCTGTTGGCGGCGGGATAGATGCGGTCGAGCCCATGGCCGAGTACGGCCACCGTGGGCAGCCCATAGTCGAGTGCTGCCTTGTGGGCGGCGGCGTCAATGCCGTAGGCCAGGCCACTGATGATGTGCGGGTTATAGCTTTTCAGGTCATGTACAAGGAAGTCGGTGTTGTCGCGCCCGATTGCCGTGGCGCGGCGTGTGCCAACAACGGCTATCGAGCGCTCGGGGTTCAGGTCGGCTTTCCCAAGGCAATAGAGCAGGGCGGGGCAGTCGTCGGTCTCTGGTGTGTTGAGCCTGGCGGGATAGTCGGGGTCGGTGAAGAAAAGCGGCTTTATGTGGTTGTTCTCGCAGAAGCGCAGCTCTTCCTCGGCCCGGGTGAAGGTGCTCTTGTTGGCGATGCTTTCCAGTATATTGGTGTGTGTGCCGAAGGCGGCCTTCAGCTCGGAGTGGGGCAGGGCAAAGATGTCTTCGTCGGGATAGATGTCGACGAGGCGGCGTATGGCGCTGTTGCCGAGGCCGGCGGTGAAAACGAGTGCTATTTGCGAGAGTGTATCCATTGTTGGCGGGCGGTTGGTTGCGGATGCAAAGATACGACTTTTTTCTCACGTGGCAATACAATAATTGTTCGGAGGGTGACGTTAACAATGCAAAACGAATGGATATGATACGAGAAGAGACTGTTTTCGGCCCCATCTTCAGCCGTAGGCTGGGGAGTTCGCTGGGCATCAACTTGCTGCCGGAGAAGGGCAAGATATGCAACTTTGATTGCATATACTGCGAGTGCGGATGGAACCGCGACGGACGAGACGACACCGTGCTGCCGACGGCGGAGAAGGTGCGCACGGACCTGGAGCGGATGCTGAAAAAGCTTGTGGCGGAGGGTACTCCCGTGGACAGCATCACCTTCAGCGGCGACGGCGAGCCTACGCTTAATCCTGAATTTGCACAGATAATAGACGACACGCTGCGTTTGCGTGACGAGTATTATCCCAAGGCCAAGGTCAGCGTGCTGAGCAACGCCACAAGGGTGCATCTGCCAGAGGTGTTTGCCGCTTTGCGCAAGGTGGACAACCCGATAATGAAGATTGACGCTCCGACAAACGAGCTGGTGGAGAAGATCAACCAACCTGCTCCCGGATATGATGTGAACCGGGTGGTTGAGGCGTTGAGGAAATTCGAGGGCGAGTTTGTGCTGCAGACATGTATGCTGCGTTCCACCGACTTCGATTCGTCGAAGCCGGAGGTGATAGACGGCATGCTGGATATTGTGAGGCAGCTAAAGCCGCGTGAGTGGATGGTTTACACAATTGACCGTCCGACCCCGATGCAGGGGCTGCAGAAGTTCACGCCAAATGAAATGAGGGCGCTTGTACAGCCATTGATTGACGAAGGGGTATGCATTCAGATAAAGGGATAAAAAAAGGCTTCAGTTTTTCTGAAGCCTTTTTTTGTGATACACGTGCGTTTTACCGCACGATGAATTTGCCGGAAGCTCCGCCGATACGGTAGGTGTAAATGCCGGCGGGCATATTGGTTACATTGATGTCAATGTGGTCGCTGCCGGATTGCAAGGAGTGTTGCTCCATTACTTTGCCCTCGATGTTGTAGATGGTCAGTGTTTCAGCCTGCTGGATAGAGTAAGGGAGGGTGACGCTGAAGCAAGCAGGGTTGGGATAGGCAGTGTAGAGCACGGGAATGCTGCAGCTGTTGATGCCGACGTGGGGCATAAAGTCGACGTTAGACGAGTCGGCGTGGGGAGGGATGAGGCCAATCATTGCAGTTTGCTCCATAGTGAAGGTGTAGCGCATGTCGTTAGGCGGAGTGACGGTGTAGTCCCATATGCGCATGCCGGAGGCGGTATTGTCGTATAGATTGTAGTATCCGTTACCTTTACCTTCCCAGCCCCAATTCATGTGATACATTTTGGTCGAAGTGGTTTTGAAGCCATCGCATACCCATGCGTGGCGGTCGTCATTGCCGACGCTTGTCTTCGAGGTTCCGGACATATAAATGGGGCGGTTCAATTCAAGATCGCTGCGGATCTTTGCCATGAAGGCGGAGTCGCCCTCGTCCGCACGTTTTATTTGAGTGCATTTTTTGTATTTGAAGTTTACGGACATTACATTGGGCACGCTGGCGGATACGGCTCCGCTACCGCCAGAGGCGTTGGTGCCGTAATTCATGCACATGGCAACGCCGACAGCGTAGCAAAGGCGTGCCACCTCGTAGCGCTGAGCATAGGGAGTATTGCTAGTGATAAAGTTGGGCATCATGCTATAGTCAAAGAACATAGTGTCGAATTTCAGCTTTATCGTTACAGGTGTTGTCATGTTTAAGTCGGAATTGCACCATTGATAGTTATTGAAACTTTGCCCACGAACGGGGAACTTATAGTAGTGTATTATTTGTGACAATGCGGTCGCTACACATCCGGTAACAGTGGGAACGCCTTCGTATCTGGGGCAGAGCATATTGTATGTGTTGCCACTATTGCCGCCTTGGCCCCACTCTTCCTGCAGAAGGATTATGTTGGCTTTGGGGCCGTTTTTGGGAGAACTATAGGTGTTTTCCAATAGTTCGTACCAAGCTTTGTCTTCATCAAGTGTGTATTTTAAATCTTCCACTTGCTTGGCGGCGATGAGAGCTGCGTAGCTGTTCACCCACCACATCATGTTTTCCGGGGCATCTTTGATGTTGAGGTTTTGCCCATTGTCACCGTATGCCACTATTGGGTCGGTGACGGTGCTTGCAGAAAGAATGATCCATCCCCAGTCGGAGACATTGAAGAAGTAGCACGATGGAATGTTGAGCTCGGGATTGTTTATCTGATGAATGAGATTTAGTTCTGATACATCGGTTTTATGGCCATTCCCAAGGTTGTTCATATAGCATGCGGCTGCTTGTCGGGCTTCTTGTTCGGAAACGTTTCTTGCATATGCGATGCTTGAGGAAAATACTATCGTCAAAGACGTTAGGATGAGTATTGCTTTCTTCATGATAATGATTGTTTCGAGTTGTTGAACTTTAAATTCGGGTGCAAAAGTACACATTTTTTTGAAACTAGCAAAAAATAAGTATGCAAGGGGTACTAAAACAAAACAGGGTATCACAAATTGTGATACCCTGTTTAATGTTGATGTCTGGAGTTATTCGGCGACAACCTCAATGTTGAGCTCGGCCTTAATCTCCTTGTATACGTTGACCTTGGCGGTATAGTTGCCGACAGTCTTGATGGTCTCGACGACAATGTTTTTACGGTCGATGTCGTAGTTGTGCTGTTCCTTGAGGGCCTCAGCAACCATGATGTTGTTAACACCTCCGAAAAGCTGACCGTTCTCACCGACTTTGGCGATGATTTTCACGGTTTTGCCGTTGAGGGCAGCCTGCTGGGTCTCAGCGTTCTTACGGAGAGCTTCCTCCTTATGGGCGCGCTGGCGCAGGTTTTCGGCATGGATCTTCTTGTTCACGGGAGTGGCGATGATGGCCATTCCTTTGGGAAGAAGATAGTTGTTGGCATAGCCGTTCTTAACGTTGACGATTTCGTCTTTGTAGCCGAGGTTGGCCACATCCTGTTTCAGTATGATTTCCATCTATTCTTCCTCCATGTGATTATTTGAGACAATCGGCGACGTAGGGCATCAAGGCGATGTGACGGGCGCGTTTGATAGCCTGCGAGACCTTTTTCTGGTATTTGTTCGAGGTGCCGGTGATGCGGCGAGGCAGAATCTTACCCTGCTCGTTGACAAACTTTAGCAGGAAGTCGGCATCCTTGTAGTCAATATATTTAATACCGAGCTTTTTGAAGCGGCAGTATTTTTTACGCTGAGTCTCCACGGCGATAGGAGTCAGATATTTGATTTCGCTTTCGTTAGCCATTTTCTTGATCTTTTAATGGATTAAACATTAAGCTTCGGCGGGAGCTTCGGCAGCTTCGGCCTTTTTGGCGCGTTTCTTCTCGTTGTATGCGACAGCGTGTTTGTCAAGGCTGACGGTGAGGAAGCGAAGAAGGCGCTCGTCGCGCTTGTAGGCGACCTCAAGGTCATTAATGACATTCCCCTCGGCTCTAAATTCTATAAGATAATAAAAGCCGGTGGTCTTCTTACGGATAGGATACGCGAGTTTGCGCATGCCCCAATTGTTTTCGTACACAATTTCTGCACCTTTGGAAGTCAGCAGGTCGGTGTACTTCTTTACCGTTTCCTTCATCTGTTCTTCAGACAAAACGGGAGTTGCAATGAAAACGGTTTCGTACTGTTTTACCATTGGTTTGTTTGTTTTGTTGTTATTGTTTGACAATAAAAAAAGGCAGAACACCATGTTCTGCCTAATCTTTTTGAGCCACTTCGCGGACTCGAACCGCGGACCTACGCATTACGAATGCGTTGCTCTACCAACTGAGCTAAAGTGGCGGTTTTGCGGTTCTGTAGTCGGGGTGAGAAGACTCGAACTTCCGGCCTCCACGTCCCGAACGTGGCGCGCTAGCCAACTGCGCTACACCCCGCGATAGTGTCCTGGCAGGGATTCGAACCCTGGACCCATTGATTAAGAGTCAATTGCTCTACCAGCTGAGCTACCAAGACATTATTACTCTCTCGCTTGTGTTTCCGACAACTTCATCGGCCTTATTTATAAGGCGTTTTGAACATGGACTTTGATGTTGTCATTCATTATTTCAAAGCTCTCTCTCGTTGAGCGGAAAACGAGACTCGAACTCGCGACCCCGACCTTGGCAAGGTCGTGCTCTACCAACTGAGCTATTTCCGCATTGCCTTAGTACTCCGGGTGGGACTTGAACCCACACGCCCTTGCGGGCAAGGGATTTTAAGTCCCTCGTGTCTACCATTCCACCACCAGAGCCCATCTCTTTCTCTGATTTAGGAGTCTTTTTTGGAGCGGAAAACGAGACTCGAACTCGCGACCCCGACCTTGGCAAGGTCGTGCTCTACCAACTGAGCTATTTCCGCATCATTTAGGCACGCTTTTTCTCTCAAAAGCGGGTGCAAAAGTACAACCTTTTTTGAAACTGGCAAAATTTTTTTAATTCTTTGTTACAATTTTTTTTATCTCATTCAGTTTTAATAGCGCCTCAATCGGTGTAAGCGTATCTATATCAATATCTAATAATTTACTGCGTATTTCAAGTAATGTTGGGTCGTCAAGTTGTATGAAACTCAGTTGAAGCCCTTCAAAATTGTCTTTTTTAAGGCTTTTTTTCTCATTTTTGACATCATTTTTGTCATCCGTAATTGTATGTTCATTTTTGCTTTCAAGTATCTGTAACATTGAGTTGGCCCGGTTGACTACTGATGGCGGCATGCCTGCTATTTTTGCTACATGTATACCGAAGCTATGTTCACTGCCGCCCGGTGTCAGTTTGCGAAGAAATATAATTCGCCCGTCAATCTCCTTAACGCTTACGTGGTAGTTCTTTATTCGCTCGTATTGATCCTCCATCTCTATAAGTTCATGATAGTGTGTGGCGAACATTACTTTTGGATGGGCTCGTTTGTTGTTATGGAGGTATTCTGTGATGGCCCAGGCGATGGAGATACCGTCGTATGTGGAGGTTCCTCGGCCTATCTCATCAAGGAGTACTAAGCTTTTGTCGCTGATATTGTTTAGGATGCTTGCTGTTTCGTTCATCTCGACCATAAAAGTCGATTCGCCACTACTTATGTTGTCGCTGGCCCCAACACGTGTAAATATTTTATCTACAATACCTATCTCTGCACTTTTTGCGGGACAGTAGCTGCCCATCTGAGCCATAAGTACAATAAGGGCTGTTTGTCGGAGCAGGGCAGACTTACCGGACATGTTTGGACCTGTGACAATGATAATCTGTTGACTTTCTTTGTCTAGAAATATATCGTTGCTGATATATTCGTTACCAGGTGTCATTTGGGTTTCAATTACTGGATGACGGCCTGCCTTTATATCAATAATATCGTTAGTGTTTATTTGTGGACGGCAGTAGTTATTTTTAAGAGCAATTTCCGCAAAACTCAGCAGACAGTCGATATTTGCAATAATCTGTGCGTCATACTGTATTGGCTGTACATATTCAGTAACAGTGTATATTAGTTTGTTGTACAACTCAATTTCTAAGGCCATTATTCGTTCCTCAGCACCAAGTATCTTGTCCTCATATTCTTTCAGCTCAGGTGTTATATACCGTTCCGCATTGGTCAGAGTCTGCTTTCTCGTCCATTCTGGCGGTACTTTGTCCTTATGAGTGTTATATACTTCAAAATAGTATCCGAAGATATTGTTAAAGCCGATGCGTAAAGACGGTATTCCGGTAGCTTCGCTCTCTTTTTGCTGAAGGTTCATCAGGTACTCTTTTCCCGAGCCGGCCATGGAACGTAACTTGTCAAGCTCGTCATTGACACCGCAAGAGATTACTCCACCTTTTTCTATCTTTGCCGGAGGCTCTTCTGTTATCTCGCGCCCGATACGTTCGGTTAGAGGGATACATGAATTAATTCTATCACCAAGTTGTTTAAGTGCATCAGAGTCATTGGCGGCGCAAATCAGGCGAACCTCTTCTACTGCAAGGAGAGATCGTTTTAGTTGCTGCATTTCACGTGGATTGATGCGCCCTACGGCAGCTTTTGTTATCAAACGTTCAAGATCTCCGATTATCTTGATATTTTGTGCCAGTTTCTCTCTGATATCAGCATCTCTGATGAGTGTGTCAACTACATGTAGTCGTTCCTCGATTGGCCCAACTTCTTTTAGCGGCATCAATATCCATCGTCGCATAAGACGAGAACCCATAGGTGTGAGTGTTTTGTCTACAACATCAAGAAGTGTACGAGCATTGTCGTTATGAGAACCCGTAATTTCAAGGTTACGAATGGTGAATCGGTCTAACCACACATATTTATCTTGTTCTACTCGATTTATTCTAGTGATGTTGGCGGTTTGTGTATGCTGGGTGTCTTGTAAATAGTACAGCACGGCACCGGCTGCAATAATTCCCATTTCAATGTCTTCGACGCCAAATCCTTTCAGTGAGTTTGTGCCGAATTGTTTCAGGAGCAATTCATTGGCAAAATCTGGCGCAAAAACCCAGTCATCGAAAGTGTTGCAATAATAACGCTCAGAAAATTGCTCTTTGAACCAATGTATCTTGTTACGTTGCAAGACTACCTCTGCTGGATGGAAATCTGTCAGCAATTTGTCAATGTATTTTATGTCGCCTTCTGCTATATAGAATTCACCGGTCGACACGTCAAGAAAGCTTATACCGTGTATTTTATCCGTCAGATGCAGTCCGCATAGGAAATTATTTTCCTTCACGTCAAGCACCATGTCATTATAGGCTACACCGGGTGTAACAAGTTCTGTTATACCTCTCTTTACAAGACCTTTGGCTGTTTTAGGGTCTTCGAGTTGTTCGCAAATTGCTACACGTAAACCGGCCCTAACTAAGCGCGGAAGGTATTGCTCAACAGCGTGATATGGAATGCCTGCCAAATCACAATATGTTCCGTGACCGGCAGCCTTTCTGGTAAGTGTGATGCCAAGTATATTTGATGCCTTATGTGCATCTTCTCCAAAAGTTTCATAGAAGTCGCCAACTCTGAATAGCAGTATCGCATCAGGAAACTTTTTTTTCAGTTCCGCATGTTGCTTCATTAAAGGAGAGTCAGTGTCTGTGGTTTTTGCCATAGTCGTTGTTTTTTTAGTATTCCCACATGTCCTCACCAATGTTGAATACCTTTTCTTCTATTGCATCTGATTCCAAAATTGCATCTTCACCGGACAGGTATCTACTAATGGATCTTCCGTATATATTGCTTTCTTTTGTTATGTATGCGTTATATAGTTGAGAAATAAAAATATTATCCCAAGTAGGCTGTCCCACAGCATTAACCTCATCGTAATATGAGTTATTCTTGGAAAGAAGCGTACGTACTATGGGATTCTGCATTGGAAGCCAGAACAAAGGTTGTATTCCTAGGTTAATGAGTTCTTCGGTATCACCGAATTTTACTTTCATTTCCTTTAATGGAGCCAGCGCGATACGCCTGGAATCTTGCCGAGTATCCTGTTTGCCTATAAACCATACTTCGCGTAGTGCGTATCTGAATATCTCTGCACCGTCAAAGTCGTTAGGCTGAATTACAGTCTCAAAAAGTTCATTGTCGTCATCATCGTAGCCTATTTCTAATAGTATAGTGTCGGCCTTCGTGTATCTTTCGACAAACAGCAGGTTGTCTATAGGTATCTTTAGCTCATCGTCCTCAAATATGGGTATCTCGTTTGCTGCAACGGCATCCCAAATTACATATGCTAAACTCTTTTTCCCACTCCTGTCATTTTCATCAATGGGAAAATACATATACTGGTTGAATGTCTCATTGAGGTCAATCGTTTTCCAGAGAGTTGTAGACCATACGATGTCGCTTTCCCGCAGGAACGGGTATGGCATATATTTTTGGCCAGCAGTTAATTCTTCCTTGTAGAGTACATAAGGGGTTTGCACCACATCTTGTGCTGCAGTGATTAGTGGGAATAGGAGCGTCAATATTTGTACAGCCTTTCTCATTTTTATTGTCAAAAGAGAGAGTTAAGAGTATGATTGCTCTTAACCCTCTCTTTTGTTTTTTTTTACGGGCTATTTCAATATTTTTAATATTCCCACATGTCGCTTTCGATGTCGAAGATGCGCTCCTCAATCTGTTGCGACTCAAGCATTGCATCTTCACCGGTAAGGTAATCGGTGATGGCACGGTTAAACTTATTTGACTCGCGGGTCACATAGCTGTCGAAGTAGCGCTGAATGAATACGTCATCGTATGAACGTTCTGCCACATCGTTGTTTTCGTCAAAGGCATTAGCATTGACGAGTACTTGACGCACACGCAAATCATCCATTGGTACCCAGAATGTCCAGTCGGTTACTTCTTCTGCCTGACCAGCACGTAGTACGTTCTTTGAGAATTTGAATGCCATACTCACAATACGTACTTTCTGGCGAGTATCTTGTTTGTCAATGTACCAATACTCTTTGAGTTGGACCATCTTTGCTGATGCTGGGTCAAAGTCTTCGGGAATAGTATCGATAAATTCTTCGATATCACCAAATTCATCTTCTTCTCCCTGGCGGGTGCGCAACTGTTTTCCCTGCAGGAATGCATATGCTTTTTCCCATTCTTGTGGCACTTTCATGTCGTCGTTTTCATACACATCAAATTCTCCGTTTGCGGCGGCATTCACGATGAGATTTACGAGGTTGACTCTACCTTGAGTATTTTTCTCGGTCTCAAAGGGGAAGTAGAAGAATTGATTGAAACTTTCGTTAAAGTCAATTTGGCGCCATATTGTGGTCTTCCATACCACATCGCTCTCGCGGAGGAATGGGTAGGGCATGGCTTTCTTTCCGACGACGATACCTTGCTGGTAGAAATCGTTGGGGTTACGTCCTTCTTCAGCATCAATGACGCTTTGAGCATTACCGGCAAATGCGAAGGCGGCAATGGCAAGGATGCTAAACAAAACCTTTTTCATAGCAATATATTTTTATTATTTAGTTATCGTTAGTACACAGTTGGCATTTTGTGGGACGCCATCGGGCATCATGACCTTGGCTGTGACATAAATATTGTCACCGCGGTTGGCATTTCTGATAGCTGACAGGCCGTCAGGCTCGAAGGCACTGCCATTGAAGTTGAAAGGCTTGTTACCGACGAATACCTCGAGGCTCATCACACGTATGGAACCTTTCGGAATCTTGAATTCAAAGCCTTCCTGTGCACGAGCAGTGACGGTGACTCCTGACGTGAGGCTCTTGCGTGACACTTTGGCACCATTCTTAAAGCCTGCCACGGTAATTTCGGGAGCAGGTATGGGCTTCACCTTGAATGTGAGGGTGTTCATTCGTGTTTTCTTGCCTTTTTCTATGGCAGCATCGACAGCAAGGACAATCTTCTTGCAGCCGTTGGCGGGCGTTATCATGTATTTGCCATTTCCTTCAGCTTTATTCAGTTTTCCCTGTCCTTCAATGATGCTTACCTCAACATTGCGTCCGTCCACACCTGGCACAGAAGCTGTCAGAGGGTTCTCAATTCCAGAATACATCACCTGCATGTTATCAAGCGAAATGACACCAACAGGTTCGGCAACGAAGTAATTGTCGGTGTATTGGTATTCTTTGGTACCGCCGTCTGGGCTGGTGACATAAGCAGTGACATTCACTTTTTGTTGACCTACGTTATTGCACACAGTACGGTAATGGACAGAGCCACTGTCGTTACTCACCAATTGCTGGCCATTGACTGTAGCATTGAACTTCTGTTTAGAGTCGTAGGCAGCTACATTAATGTCTGTCTCATAAACACCACCTCTGATAATATAAGTGGATTTCGGACGCGAGATAAGTGCAATCTGGTCGAACGAGAAGTCACCCTTGCTGACCTGTTTGTACAGCATGTTTACGGCGTCGAACTCTGCGTTCATCGTTTCGGCTTTCATACGTGTCAAGGTCACAAGACCGGCACCGGCAACAACTTCGCTGAAGTTTTTTGTCTCCCAGTTGACGGGCTTGTGCTCTTTGTCAAGAAAAGTCTTGTCAACGTCGAAAGGAAACTTTACGTTGGTAGAGTCGTCACCCAAAATTTCTTTGACGGTCTTTACGTAGTCGGATATTTTCTTGTGCAGGTCATAAGCTTGACCAGTTCCTTTTTCGGTAGCGCCGTCAAGGAAGAAATTAGGGGCACCGTGTGTGTCATCCAAGCCTCTTTCCATCCAGGCAAAACCGCCCAATTGTAATGCACGGCGTACACTGTCGATATTTGTTGTGCCGTCGGCATTTTTTAGCGTAACTTCAATAAATGATTTCGGATTTTCTGGGTCGGTGTGTATTTTGGCCACATCCGTACTCACTTTGCCGATAAATTCATATTCAAGACTGTCAATATAATTTTTCAACTCGTTGGACAGTCCACGAACTTTTTGGGCTTTGTCATAGCTTTCCTGCACTTTGTCACGGCTGTTTTCCAAAGCCAAGTCAAAGTTGACATATGTATCGTCCAACTTTGTCTGAAGGTTTATGTTGGAGTTGGTCATTGCAGTACCGACCGACCTGAAACCTTCGACGACCTCGGCCGACACATTGAGAGCCAACATGGCGGTGTACACGAGGTACATCATTGTAATCATCTTTTGTCTCGGGGTTTCCGGACAGTTTGTTGCACCCATTGTCTATTCCTTTCTTTTAGTTGTTTTAAGAGATTTGGTTAGACGTATGGTCGATTACAAACGGGTTTGCATAGCGGCAAGCATGTTGCCATACACATTGTTGAGTTCAGATACCTTGCGGGTGAGGGCGTCGACCTGCTCTTTGTATTTGGTGATGCCTTCGGCACTGTCGCTGAAGTTTGTCAGCATAGTGGACATCTTCTCCTCGAACTCTTTGTTCAGGCTCATCTGTGTCGATGCGTTGTTGATCTGCATCTCGTACATTGCATTGATGCTGCTCAGACTTGCCGACATTTTCTTCATTTCCTCAACATAACTTACTTCGCCGCTAAGCGACTCGGCGGTCTCGCGATAAATGGCGGAGAGTGTCGAGATTGCCTCAGGTGCACCTTGCATGCTTTCAAGCAATTTGCCAGCCTGTCCTGCGACATTGTCCATATTGCTCACAAATTTGTCGGTGGCAGTAGTAACGCTGGCCATCTTGTTCATGGCGTTGGCACTTTCTGCAAGATTTTGCATGCCTTGTCCCAGTCGGTCCATCAGTTCAGGCGTGATATTTGCTTCTTCAAGCATCTTGTCGAGTTTCGCCGAAAGAGGATCTTTGGACACTGTTGGGTTACCGTTTTCATCAAGCTCTAACTGATTATCCTCAACCATGCCTGCAAGTTCGGGATACACAAGGCTCCAATCCCACTCTTTGTGAGGCGGTTCGAATGCCGACAGGAAGAAGATGATAGTCTCGGTACCCATACCTGCGATAAGCATGATGTTTGCGCCCGGCCAGTGCATGATTTTGAACAATGCACCGACGATAACGACTGCTGCACCCCAGCCATACAACTTGGCCATGAAATTCTTATACGCTTTACTGCGAACGAGATTGTCTATGAAGCTCATAATGTATTATTTTTTTTGTGTTTGCTTATAATTAAAAATGTGTTTCCTATTTCTATATGAAACTGTTTTTATCGTGCCACATTACTTGCAGTGCGCAGGTTGTCTCCCTTAACACGGCCAAGGTAAGGCTGCACGCAACGGAAGCCGATATAGCATTTGGCAGTGTCCATGAACTCATAGGTACGGGTCTGAACCTGGATGAAGTATTTCTGGTCTTTCCAGCTGCCTCCACGCACCACTTTGCGCTTCATGGCCAGCGGGTCGTCATCCTTTGCATCGTAGTTGTAGTAAGGAGTCTGTGCATTTGCTACCTGATAGGTCGACTCGTTGAAGGCGTCGAGACACCACTCGCTCACGTTGCCGGCCATATCATACAGACCGTAGTCGTTGGGAGCATAGTGGCCAACCATAAGGGTCTTCACACCACCATCGTCGTCATAGGCACCCTTCAGAGGCTCGTAGTTTGCCAGGAAGCATCCGTTCGGGTTGCGCACATATGGACCACCCCAGGGGTAGCTCTGGCTGGCGATACCGCCACGGGCTGCAAACTCCCATTCGCTCTCGGTGGGCAGACGGAAGTCGTTGAGCTGCGAGTAGTCAATGCTCTCCAAATACTGGTTCAGCATATTGCTGCGCCACACGCAGAAAGCCTTGGCCTGGCGCCAGCTCACACCGACCACGGGATAGTTGTCGTAGGCGGGCGACGAGAAATAACTACGGGTGAAATCCTCGTTCATGCTGTATGCGTAGTCATGCACCCAGCACAGCGTGTCGGGATAAATATTGATATACTCGCGCTGTATCTGGCTGGAACGGTTGTTCAGACCTTTCGGACGCACTGCGAATGATGAACCGCGATATTCACTCTTGGTGTTCACACCGTTCTCTTTCTTCGAAACGTTGCTATAATCTATATAATAGTATTCATAATTCATTTTGGCAGGGTCAACAATGCGGCGGTGATTGATATCAACAATATAGAAACCACCGTCAATCAGAGCCTGGCGCACATCGGCGTCTTTGTAGTTGATTTTGGTTTTCTTGTTTAGCATGGGAGGGTCGAGGGGCTCGCCATAGGCATCCTCTTCAATCAGGAAGCCTTCAACGCCGGCCTCACCAAGCATACGGCGTGCCACGGAGTCGCGCACGTCAGCCACAAACTGGCGATATTCATTGTTCGTGATTTCGGTTTCGTCCATGAAGAACGAGCCAATCTGCATTTTGCGCGGCTGAGTGGTGGTGGCGTCGCCATAGGTGACGTTCTGCACACCAGCGCCCATCGTGTAGTTGCCCTGGTTGATAAAGACCATACCTTTCAGGTCGATGTCCTCAAAGAAGGGACGGTCGTTGACGCCGACCAACTCTCCCTTGTTGGACGAGCCGCAACTGGCCATGATAATGGCTGTGGAGGCGGCGAGCAGGAAAAACAGCTTCTTCATATTGTTTTCGTTTTATTTTGTTCTTTAACGCAGTTTTCTGGTTTTTGTTTCGCTATTAATTATATTTAACGTAAGTAGAGCGTATTGCCGGATACCGTTGGCGGACGTTTCTTCGACGTAAACTGGAGGTGCATATTGAGGTAGAATTCCACCGAGCCAATACTGCGGCCGTTGGCGAAGCCCAGTTTCGATGTTGTCAGGTCGTAGGCTACGCCGAATTGCATTACCTTCAGGAAGTTCACGCCTGCCAGGAAGTTGACGGCATCGCCCAACCGATAACCGAGGCCTCCCCAGAAGATATTTTCGTAGTCCAGCAGACAGGCAAAATCTGCTTGGAAGATGGAAAAGTTGGCAGTCTTGAGCAGTGCCGACGGTTTGAGTTTCAATGATGGGTTGTAGGGGAAGGTGTATTCATAACCGCCAATAAGATAGAATGTGCGGGTGTTTCTGATGTTCAGCTCGTCGCTTTTGGAAGCCAACAGGTTCTTGGCGGCAAGGCCGACATAGAACGTGCTTGGTACTTGATAGTAAATACCAGTCGACAAGTCTATCAAGAAGTCGGAGACATCCTTTGCGCTCACCATCGGGTCGTTGGCTGAGTTTGTCGGATTCGTCGGGTCTCCGGTCATATCACTAGTGCCGAAAAGATTCGATGTCTTGAATTTGTAGTTCTGTAGGTCGGCCTCGATACCGGCAGAAAGCGTACCGGCACCCCAGAAGATACGGAAGGCGTAGTCGATGGCAAAGGTCGAATTGTCATGATAACCCACTTTCTCCGAGGTGAAAGTGCCACCGATGCCGCCATGTAACCATCTTACCGGCAGATCAAAGGAAAACAGCATGTTGGTGGGTTTCGCACCGGCCTCACCGCTTGGCGTCGGGGCCTGCAGCTGCAAGCCCATCCACTGGCTACGGTAGAGCACTGTGGCCGAGATATCGCCCGTGCTACCCGCAAAAGCGGGGTTATAGCTCAAGCGATTATACATAAAGTGGGTGTACTGACCCTCATTTTGTGCCGTCGCAGACAACAAAAACAGCATTGAGGCCACCAAAAATGCGGCTATTTTCGGTATCGCTAAGCCTGTATTTTGTCTGTTGTTTATTGTCACAACGGCTTGTTATTTAGTCTTCTATATGCTTTTTCTCCCCGAATTTGCGCCCTGTGTGCATATCGAGTTTGAATGTGCAAAGATAATAATATTTATTAAAATGGCGAAAAAAAAGTTATTTTTTTATTCACAAAGTGTCATTGTTATGTCGGGAAACGAATGTCTCAGCGCTGCTTTTAGATTTTTGGCTTTTTGTTCAGGAAGCCTTACGTCGAGGGTTATCTTTACGTGCGATGAGTCATCAAGTGGCTCAACAATTACTTTGTTCTGATACACTTTGGGCAGTTTATTTATGCTATTAAATGCTTCGCTGTGTGTGGTTTCTGATGCCAATACCAGATTGTATTCCTGCGATCGATGCTTCACTGTCGGCGGCTTTGTGGCCGTGGGTTTCTCTAACTCCTTTTTTCCTGTAACAGTCTTGATTTCAGCAATAGGCGCCTCTTGGGCCTTTGTCGTTGGCTGCTTAGTCGGAGGCTTGTCTGTCAGCCGCGAACGTACCGAGTCGAACATTGTCTCCTGTGCTGCCCATCGCTCCTCGTATCCCTCTGGCAATATGCGTACTGTGACTTTTTGGCATCCTTTTATGCCTATAGCGTTGGCGGCGCGGTGCGACATGTCCAACACGTTGTGTTTCGGACAGCGGTCGTTGACCTTGACGATTACTTGCAGTCCTGTGTTTCTGTTGGTTACCATGACCAGCGTGCCTAGCTTTATCTTCCAATGTGCGGCGGTAAACTTATTCTGGTCGAACACCTCTCCGCTAGCGGTCTTGCGTCCTTCGAAACGGTCATGGTAGAATGTGCCGAAGTTGTTGTGCTCCGTCACCGTGTCGGTTATGTAATAGTGCTGAGCCACAGCTGTCAGCGGCAGCAGTGCCAGCATCAATGCTATTGTTCTTGCTTTTACCATACTACGGCGTCTTCGTGAAACCATTTGCCGTGCAGCCTCAGCACCTGCTCTATCACGTCGCGCACGCACCCTTTCCCTCCCTCACAGTGGGACACATAGTCCACCATCTCCTTGATTTCCACAGCAGCATCGGCTGGGCAGGCGCTTACGCCCGCGCGCTTCAGCATCGGGTAGTCGGGCAGGTCGTCACCCATACACAGAACCTCTTCTTCCTTCAACCCGTTGTCGGCAAGGAACTTGTTGTAGGTGTGTATCTTGTCGCCGCACCCTGTGTAGCACTGCGTCACCCCTAGCATCGCCATGCGGTTGTCGATGCTTGCCGACGTGGCGCCGCTTATCACGGCTATGATGTAGCCTTTCTTCACGGCATACTGAACAGCAAAGCCGTCTTTTATGTTTCCACAGCGCACTGTCTCGCGGTCGGCGTAGACCCATACGTCTCCGTTGGTCATCACACCGTCGAAGTCGAAGACAAAGGCGCGTATCTTGTCCAGTTTCTCTTTGTAGTTTATCATGTTGTCTTTATGGTTTTGCTATGTCGAGCATCTCTTCGTAGGCTTTGCGCCACCCCTGCCATCCGAACAGCTCGCACAGATTCTGATTGTGAACAATGCAGCAGAAGTCGCCGCCCACCTGGCGCACTGCTTCCACCAGTGTGCGATATCTCTCCACGGCTTCGCTCGGCGTCAGTTTCATATACTTCTGCAGCGTGGTGTCCATCACGCAGAAGGGGTGTATCATGAGCTCTGTCTCCATGTCGCGGTCGAGGTCGTAAAATGGATACGGCACGCTGATGCCAGCCCTGAAGCCAGCCACGTCGGCGTAGCCCATGGTGTAGTCGTTCTTTATACCAGCATGCAGCAGAATGCGGTAGCTCATCGGCAGATTCAGCCGCAGGAAGTGGTAACGCGCCCGCACGATTGGCCGGTGCAGTATCTGCTCCAGCCTCTTGGCCTCGGTGTCCACTTTCTGCGGCTCCTCCAGCGAGTGGTAGCCCGGGTGTATGCCCATGTGGGCGTAGTCGTCGAGGTGCTGCAGCAGGTCGCGCGTGTGTGGGTTGAGATAGTTGGCCGGTTTGTCGTATTGGTCATAGTCGGCCAGCAGGGCAAAGAACACAAGCATCGCACCGGGTGTTCGTTGCCTGTGCTGCTCGATTATGAAGTCGAACGTGTCGTATGGGTCCGCCTCGCGTTTGGCGAGCACCCTGAAGCGTCGCTTCACCTCGGTGTAGTCGTGCCGTGCAAAGAAGTCGCGCAGCGCACCCGTCACCGTGCGGAACGAGCCTTTGTGCAGGTAGCACCAAGCGGCGTCTATGTCCACCGTCTGCACAAAGTGGTAGTTCCTCTTCGGTATGTTGAGGTCCGGGTAGCGCTCTGTCAGTTTAATCCTGAGCATCTCGGCCCACTGGTCCACCACGGGCTGCTCAAGGAAACCCGCTTTCGCCGCCACGCTCTGGTCGGCCGTGAAGCGCCCGTGCATATCTTCGCTGTGCGGCAGGTACTCTTCGTAGCGGCTCACCATATAGAACACCGCCGCCGGCAGGTCGAAGCCAAAGTCCAGATCGCGCCCGTAGACGGGGAACAGCACCCATTGTCCGTCCTGCTGCACTGCATGTGTCTCCTGCTCCTCTATCGAAGTGCTCGTCAGCAGCCCGCAGTTCTTGATGAACAGGGCGTCGCCTATGCGCTGCGGCCCGTAGCACAGTTTTACGCCGTCGCTCTTGGCGAAGACCTCAGCATCGGTGGTGATGCTGAACTCCGTATGCAGCAAGTGCTTGAATATCACGTTCAGCGTGTATCCGACTCTGTTTGTCAGCCGTGGTGTGTATATCAGTAGCATCTATGGCGTGTGTATTCGTTTCTCTCCGTTTGTCTCTATTGTCAGCGTCAGCGGTATACCCAGCATGATGGCTTGGTTAGCCGTGCCTATGTGTCCTATTGGCGCATTGAAGGCCACAGGGTAGTTATGGTCGGCAACGGCCTCGGCCACAATCTCCTCCGCCGTGTGCCCCCATGCTATGGTGTTGTCGTGCATGTCGCTCAGGGCGCCCACCACCAGTCCGGCCAGCCCGTCGAGCATTCCGGCGCGCCTCAGGGCCTGCATCATGCGGTCAATATGGTAGAGGTACTCGTCAAGGTCCTCTATCAGCAGAATCTTGCCACGTGTATCCACCTGCGAGCGTGAGCCCAGCAGGCTGTAGAGTATGCTCAGGTTGCCGCCCACCGCCACCCCTTGAACCGTGCCCTTGCGGTCGAGGGGATGGGCGCCCCATGCAATGTCCTGCGGCGTGCCGAAGAGGGCGTGGCGCAAGCTTTCCGTTGCCGGACATGGGCTGCCGTCGGTCGGGAAATTCACCGGCATGGTGGCGTGCAACGTCGGCAGGCCGAGGGTGGCATGCAGGTGGCTGTGCAGCACTGTGACGTCGCTGTATCCGACAATCCACTTGGGGTGCTCGGCAAAACGTGTTAGGTCAAGCCTGTCGACAATGCGAACGGTGCCGTAGCCGCCGCGGGCACATACTATGGCCGCAATGCTGGGGTCGTCCAGCAGGCGCTGCATCAATGCGGCGCGGTGCCCGTCGCAGCCTGCCAGCTGTCCGTCGCGCTCATAGAGCCCGTCGGGCACCACGACCTTGAGGCCCCACTCTTCGAGCGTTGCTATGGCGGGAGCCATCTCCTCGGGGCTCACGGCGCGTGCCGGTGCCGCCAGGGCCACACGGTCGCCTGCCTTCAGGTATGGTATCCGTGACGCCATGCTTACAGTTGGTTATAGCTCTGCGAGAAGGTGTCGCCGCCGCGCAGGTCGCCCGTGGTGAGACCTTTGCGCAGCCATTTCACGCGCTGAGCCGAAGTGCCGTGGGTGAAGCTCTCGGGCATCACCTGGCCACGGGCCCGTTTCTGCAGGTAGTCGTCGCCTATCTTCTGCGCCGCACCTATGGCCTCTTCCAGGTCGCCGTCTTCCAGCGAGCCGAACATCTTGTTCTCGTGGTAGCCCCACACGCCGGCGTAGTAGTCGGCCAGCAGCTCTATGCGCACACTCATGCGGTTCTTCTCCTTCTCGCCCATATTGGCCATCTCGCTGTGGGCCTTGTCGAGGATTCCCAGCAGGTGCTCCACATGGTGCCCCACCTCGTGGGCTATGACGTAGGCATAGGCGAAGTCGCCACCGGCGCCGAGGCTCTTGGGCATCTCGTTGAAGAAGTCGAGGTCCAGGTATACGCACTCGTCGGCCGAGCAGTAGAACGGCCCCACCGACGATGAGGCGTTGCCGCAGCCGCTCTGCACCGACCCTTTGAATATCACCAGCTTGGGGGCACGGTAGGTGCGCCCCATGCTTTTGAACTGCGCGCTCCACACATCCTCTGTCGAGGCCAGTATCTGTAGTGCGAAGGTCTTGAGCTGCTCTTCCTGCGCCGTTGGCGTGTACTCCTCGGTGGTGCCGGTCTGGCTGCCCAGTTGCTGTATCACCTCCGTCGGGTTGCCGCCGAATAGCAGCGCTATCAGTCCTACGATTATGGCTCCGCCGATACCAAGTCCGGCAATCTTGCCGCCGCCTTTCCCACGGCGGTCCTCGAAGTTTGTGCTCTGACGTCTCCCTTTGAGATCCATGATGGTTTTGTTTTGTGTTTTCCTAATTAACGCGCGCAAATCTTTTTTATTGTGTCGGTAATTATTTTACGCCCCTTATCCCCCCATCTCCCCTGTGATGCCACCCCTCCATCGCCGCCCATCATCCTCTCCGTCTCCTCTCCGTACCCTATCCATCTGTTCTACGGTTGTTCTACGACTGTTTAACGGTTTAAACCGTCGAACAACCGGTGAACAACCGTAGAACAGACGGAGAGGGTACGGAGGGGATACGGCCAAAGGGCGGGGTGGGGGTGGGATTTTTGGTGTGCATCGAAAAAAAAAGTTGCATTTGTTTGCGATTATTTCTAACTTTGCGGTGATACAAAAAACGGTAATAATGCTGTAAGAAACTAATCCTAAAACATATACACAATGTACGAGATTACTAATCACCCCATTCTCGACATCCCGCAGACCGAGGAGGTCGAGTTTCTGTTCGAAGGCAAGAAGGTACGTGGCCGCAAGGGCTACACCATCGCCAAGGCACTGCACGAGGCAGGCTATCCTGTTCACAGCCATTCGCTTCAGGGTCGCAACCGCTCGCTTGAGTGCGGCATCGGCAAGTGCGGTGCCTGCGAGATGCTCGTTGACGGACGCGTGCGCCGTATATGTATCACTGCCGTCGACGGGGTGCATGAGGTGCGTATAATCACCCATGAGGCAGACCTGCCGGGAGTCTCCTTCGAGCCTCCCGCCCGTCCGCAGGAGTCGGCCCATACGGTGCAGATCTATAAGACTCAGGTGGCCATTGTCGGTGCGGGCCCTGCCGGCCTCGCCTGCCGCGAACAGTTGAACGCCTTCGGCATCGACAACCTCGTCATCGACAGCAATCCGCGTATCGGCGGCCAGTTCAATATGCAGACCCACCAGTTCTTCTTCTTCGAGAAGGAGAAGAAGTACGGCGGCATGCGCGGTTTCGATATTGCCAAGACACTGGCGGGGAGCGACGACAGCGGTATCCTGCTCAACACCACTGTGTGGGACATACTGGAAGGGCCGCGCATTGCCGTGAAGAACATGGTGACGGGCCAGATGGCCTACGTCGACGCACAGTTCTTCGTGGTGGCCACCGGTGCAGTGCCTTTCATGCCGGCTTTCGAGAACGACGATGTGCCGGGCGTATACACTGCCGCTGTGTTCCAGAAGATGATGAACCAGGAGCATACCTTGCTGGGCAAGCGGGTGCTCACTGTGGGTGCCGGCAACATAGGCTACCTGACCTCCTATCAGGGTATGCAGGCCGGTGCCACCATCAAGGCCATCATCGAGGCCATGCCGCGCGAGGGCGGATTCCCCGTGCAGGCCAACCGTGTGCGCCGCCTCGGCATCCCCATCATGACGGGCTACACGCTGGTGCGCGCGATACCTAACAAGGAGCATACCGGCATCACCGGCGCCGTGATTGCCAAGTGCGAGAACTTCAAGGCTATTCCCGGCACGGAGCAAGTGATAGACGACATCGACATCATCAATATTTGTACCGGTTTGGTGCCCGACAACCAGCTGTTGACCAAGGGCAAGGAGCTCTTCGGTCACCACGTCTACGGTGTGGGCGACGCGGTGCGCATAGGCGAGGGCACTAGCGCTGTGCTGCGCGGTCGCCAGTCGGCTTATGAGATTGCCCAGGAGCTTGGCTTGCGCTACAATTACGACGAGTATCTGGACATTTCGCGCCAGTACATAGATTCGCAGCAGCACCCTGTGCGCCTGCTTGAGAAGCCAAACCTGCCGACGGTGGAGCGCATGGCCGCCAAGCCTTTTGTGCAGCTGGACTGCCTGTATGGCTTTGCCTGCAACCCCTGCACATTCAGCTGTCCGCAGGGCGCCATCAGCAAGCCCACGACGAGCAGCACGCCGACGGTGGACTACAACAAATGCATAGGCTGTATGGCCTGCGTCAACCATTGCCCGGGATTGGCTATCTTCGGCTACGACATGGCCAAGAACATATGCTTCCTGCCCATCGAATACGATGTGGCCGACGGTGCCGAGGTCTATCTGGTGGACAACAATGGTCGCAAGATTGGCGAGGGCAAGGTGGAGAAGGTGCTCAAGAAAGACAACAAGACCAATGTGGCAAGGGTGTTCGTGGCCCAGGTCGATGGCCAGATGACGGACATCAAGGGCTTCATTGCCAAGGACCGCTATCCCGAGCCGTTGAAGATGCAACCGCTACGTCCCGTTGAGGGCGAGACATATATTTGCCACTGCGAGGACATCACCGAGAAACAGTTGATTGAGGTTGTGGGTGACCGCAAGTACATATCGGTTGACGAGCTGAAGCACATCACCCGCATGGGCATGGGCCCCTGCCGCGGCAAGCGTTGCATAGCGCGTGCACGCCAGGTGTTGCGCGCCCACGGTGTGGAGGTGACCGGCGATGCCACGCCGCGAGCCCCGCTGAGCAACCAGGTGAGCCTGGGCGACGTGTACACCGAAGGCCGCAAGGAGGTCTATGTGTTCCCGAAGGGCAATGACGTGCAGCATGAGGAGGTCAAGGTATTCATTGCCGGTGGCGGTATCTCGGGCAGCGGCCTTTTCCGCTATTTCAGCGAGGCTGGATTGAAGCCGGTGATGGTGAACTGGAGCCGCGGCGCATCGTGGCGCAACATCGGCGGTGGCCGTCCGGCCTTCAGCAACCCCGACATCGCCGACATAGCGCAGCATAGCCATGAGATATTCAAGAGCATACAGGCGGTGCACAACATCAACTACAAGCCGACGCACTATGTGAACCTGGTGCACGACGAGGCTACCTACAAGGCCCTCGACGCCAGCCGTGCATGGAGCGACGCCTACATGGTTGACCGCAAGGACTTCAAGAAAGAGATATCGCCGCTGTGGGACGACACGCGCGACACTTACAGCCACGCCCTCATCACGCGTGACTGCTGGCAGGCCACGCCGGGCCGAGTGATAGACTACATACGCGGTATCGGTGTAAGCCTTGGCGGCCGTTACTATGAGGACACGGAGCTGCTGAGCGTGTGGCGTAAGGGTGACAAGGTGGTGGCGTTGGTGCGTAACCACGAAGGAAAGTATGTGGAGTACACGTGTGACCACTTCGTGAACGCCATGGGCTGGGGAGCTGAGAAGTTCACCGATATGCTTGGCATCGACACGGGCCTCTATCCCGTGAAGCACCAGGCCTTCATCACACGCCGTCTGCCCATGATGGGACCCAACGGCGGCCCGCTGGATATGATTATCGACCGTCGCCATTACAAGGGCTTCAGCGCTGTCTATGGGCAGCAGTTCGAGCACACTGGCCAGATTATCGGCTGCGCCAGCCCCGATACCGACGCCTACGAGACGCGCCAGAACATCAAGTACAACAGCAAGGAGTTCCTCGAGATTGTCAGCCAGGTGTTTGCTGAGTGGCTGCCAAACCTCAAGGAGGTGAGCTTCCTAGCATGCTGGGCTGGACGTTACACCGAGCCGCGCTACATCGTAGACCCCGAGGTGGGTCTGCTCACCGGTCTGCGTGGCCACGGCTTCATGCTGGGCCAGTATCTCGCCAAGCTGTATGTGGACAAGTACCTCGGCCGCGAGGTGCCCGGCTATATGAAAGACCTGGCCCTGAGCGGCCACGGCCTCAGCGAGAACGCGTTTAAGTAAGAGAGGGATGATAAAAGACGGCGGCCCCGAAGCGAAAGCTTCGGGGCCGCCGTCTTGTCCAGTATTGACTATCTATTGGTAGGAACCGTTGGCAATTAGGGCTATTGTCTGTGCGGTACTTACTAAGTCTTCGTAGACACTGTTTTGGAGCATCACGTATGCTGAATGAAGTGTGTATACGTCGTACCAGTTGAGACCAAGGTCATTATTGTTGACATATTTCTCCATTTCAGTCTGGAACTCTTCCCAAGACACGAATGAAGGATTGTCGTTGTCTGTGATGTGAATGTTGCCGGAAGAGTTGACGAGTAGTTCGTCTTGTAGAAGGGTGCGCTCCTCTGAGACCAGTTGTTTCATCAGCGCAATGTTGGATGCAGTGGTCTGGCCTGAGAGGAACCTGCTGAGTTGGACACTCTTTACAATGCCGTTGTCGTCAGCAGTCATGTCGCACTCAATCATCATCATGGTTGCTTGGTCAATCAGTGTGTATGATATAGTGCTATTCTTGCCGTAGGGCCTTCCGCTGGTGAAACCGAGAGAGGTGAGTTCGTTTATAATGGTAGTGGTGTCTTTGCCAATCCATGTGTTGAGTTTGGCGAATGAGAATTCCACCACAGATGTTTGCTGGTTTCCGGATGATGTACCGTTACCGGTTGTGTTGTTCTCTTTGTCGCAGCCGACGAATAACAGCGGCAGCACGAGGAGTAATGATAATGCAATTCTTTTCATGGCGCTTTGTATTTAATTGATGATAAGTTTTGCTATCTGTTCAAGGTAGTTGGCGTCGATGTCGTCAAAGGTGGCGAGGTCGCGGCTGTCGATGTCGAGGACGGCGATGATGTCGGCATCATTGAAGATGGGTACAACGATTTCGCTGCGGCTCTCGCTGGAGCAGGCTATGTGGCCGGGGAACTCCTCGACGTCGGGCACCACGGCGGTGCGGCGCTCTTTCCACGCTGTGCCGCAGACGCCGCGCCCGTAGGCAATATGCACACAGGCTATGGGGCCTTGGAAAGGACCTAGCAGTAGTTCGTTGTTGACGACTCGGTAGAAGCCTGTCCACCAGAAGTCGAACTCGTGGTGCAGCAGTGCGGCTACGTTGGCCATCTTGGCTATAAGGTCAGTCTCACCCTCGCAGAGGGCTTTCACCTGCGGCAGCAGGCTATTGTAGTGTTCTTCCTTTGTCATTTGCGTGCCTTTCCTTTTAGTTCACGGACGGTGGCATAGGGTGCCTCTTCTGTAAGTGTGATGGCATATTGGTGCTTGCCGTCCTTGCTTTGCGTGTAACGTATATTGTCTTCGCTATAGGGAGCAAGCGGACGTGTGCCGTAGATTGCGTGGCCGTTCTTCTGCAGCCAGCGGCCAATCTCCTCCATGCGCTGCAGGGCTTCGGCAGGCAGGTTGCCGTCGGCGTCGGGCCCAACGTTGAGCAGGAGGTTGCCGCCCTTGGCCACGATGTCGCAGAGCATGTGGATGAGGGTCTTGGTGCTTTTGTAGTTGTCGTTGGGCACGTAGCTCCAGCTGTCGCCAAGGGTCATGCAGGTCTCCCAAGGGTAGGGGAGGAGGGTGTCGGGCACCTGCTTCTCGGGGGTGCGGTAGTTTTCATAGCGGCCGCCGACACTGCGGTCGACGATGATAAGCTGCGGGTTGTACCCACGTGCCATACGGGCAATGCGCGGCATGTCGATATCTTGCACCTGACCGCTGCAGCCAAGCCAGGGACGTGTCTCGTCGTTGACGCTCCATGCCGGACGTATCCAGCCGCCGTCGAGCCATAATATGTCGGGGTGGTAGTTGCGGGTTAGTTCCTGTATTTGGTTGTAGGTGAAGTCGCAGAAACGTTGCCAACGGTCGGGATGGTCAGCGATGCTGTAGTTGACGTTACGGTCGGGTGTGGCCCACTCGTGAGCCCAGTAGTCGTCATTGTGCCAGTCGGGCTTGCTGAAGTAGAGGCCCGTCCAGAAGCCTGCGTCGCGGAAAGCGTCAACCACGCCGCGTGTGAAGTCGGTTTTGGCAGGGCATTCGCTGCCAGTGCTGCTGTAGTCGGTATAGCGAGTGTCGAACATGCAGAAACCGTCGTGGTGCTTGGTGGTGAAAATCACGTAGCGCATGCCGGCCTGTTTGGCGGCAGCGGCCCACTGTTCAGGTATGAAGTGCTTGGGGTTGAAGGTGCGGTTGAGAGCCTGATAGGCGCGCTTGTAGTCCTCGTAGTTGGCTCCATTGCGGTTAATCCACGGCTCATTGCAGATATTCCAGCTCTCCACGATGCCCCACTGGGCGTAGATTCCCCAGTGCATCATGAAACCGAACTTCAGGTCCTGCCATTCGTCGATGCGCTGGAGAATAGTGGGGTCGCTCTCGGGTATGCTGTCATGCTGGGCTTTTGCGCTGCCCATTAAACATATTAAGCCGATTAGGCCTATAAATAGTGTTTTCCTCATTTTCTGTTGTGGTATATGAACGGGTAGTCGAAGAGGTCGCGGTCGTCGCTGCTGAAGCCCACCTGTAGAGTGAAGGCGGTACCGTCGGCGGGTTCTTCCATTTGGCCTGTCGTGGGGTTGTACTGGCGGAACCAGAATGGGTCTAGCTCGATGCGGAAGGGCTTGCGGGTAGGTGTGCCTTTGTGGAAGACGATAGGACAGAGACCTACGAGTTGCTTGTAGGGTGCTTCGGGGTCGGAGTCGTTTTTTAGGTAGACTTGGATGGCGGCGCGGTGGCTCGCGGCCTCGGGGACGTCGGTGTTGCATTGGCTGATGATGCCGCTGACGGTGAAGTCGGCTTCGCTGACAGTTGTCTCGTAGAGCTGATAGAAACTGTAGCTCAGGCCGTAGCCGAAGGGGAACAATGGATCAGAGGCGGGGTAGCGGTAGGTGCGGCCCTGCATGCTGTAGTCGCTGAAGTCGGGCAGCTGGTCGGTGCTGCGGTAGAATGTCACCGGTAGATGGCCGAAGTCGTCGCGCTCGCCATAGAGCAGCTGTTTGACGGCGGTGCCCATGTCTTGTCCGCCGTACCATGCGACAAGCACGGCGTCGCAGTCGTCAATGACGTTCTCGAGGGCGATGGCACTTCCTGTGCAAAGCACCAAGACGATGCGGTAGCCTTGGGCCTTGAAGGCCTTGATTTCAGATACCTGTTCCTTTGGAAGTTCTATCAAGGTGCGGTCGCCTTTATAGAAGCCTTCCTTCTCCACGGGCAGTTCCTCGCCCTCAAGCTGTGGGTTGAGGCCTCCGCAGTATACCAGTGTCTTGCCGTCGCCTGCGCTGAGGACTTGGTAGCGGCCGAGGGCTTCGCCAATGGTGACGGTGTGTTTGGGCGTGCCGTTGTAGTTGCCCAGTGGCATCAGGCTGTCGTAGGCGTTGGGACCTTCGAGGCGAAGGTTTTCACCATCTTTGAGCGGCAGCACGCCGTTGTTTTTCAGCAGAACCATGGATGCTGGTGTGACGTCAAGCGTTTCGGCGGCGACGGTGGCTGAGCGCGAGGTCTGTTCGGTGACGCGGAAGCGTGTTTTCAGTATCCGCCGCACATGCTCGTCGACTTTGCTTTCGGGCACCAGACCTTGCTGCACTGCTTCGCGCAGGGCGGGCAGGCCGCTGCCGCACTCTAGGTCCACCTCGCGGCCGAAGGCGTCGCCGTAGGCAAGAGTGGCGGTGGCGTGGGTGCGGTGGCGTGGTATGACGGTATCGCGTTCGTAGGCGTCGTTGAGGGCCCAGCAGTCGGTGACCAGGATGCCGTTGTACTGCCACTCGTTGCGTAGTATGTCAAACAGGCGGCGGTTGGTACAGCAGGGCTCACCGTTGAGGCGGTTGTAGCCGCACATAACCTGTGCCACGTCGCTGTGCTTTATGATATACTCGAAAGCCGGGAGGTATGTGGTGCGCAGGTCGCGCTCAGACACATGGCTGTCGAACTCGTGACGTATGCCCTCAGGACCGCTGTGGACGGCGAAGTGCTTGAGGCAGGCGGCGGTATTACCATGCTGGAGCCCCTCGACGCAGGCCATACCCATCATGGCAGTGAGGTAGGGATCCTCACCGTAGGTCTCCATGCCGCGCCCCCAGCGTGGGTCGCGGAAGATGTTGATGTTGGGGGTGAAGAAGGTGAGGCCTGCGTAGTCGCCATAGTAGCCGGTGTCCTTCGCCTGTTGGTGCTTGATGCGGGCCTCCATAGCCACGTTGTTAAACACGTTACGAATCATTGCCGGGTCAAACGTTGCCGCCATCGCAATTGGCATGGGGTATACGGTGGCCAGTCCTGCTCGCCCCACGCCGTGCAGTGCCTCGTTCCACCAGCTGTAGGCTGGCAGTCCTACGTGTGGGATGGCGGGGTTCTGGTGCACCATAAGGCTCAACTTCTCGTCGAGTGTAAGGTTGTCGATAAGCCACTCAACCCTTTGGTCGAGGCTCTTTGTTGTGTCCTGCCAAGGGAAAGACTGTGCCGCAGTTGTGCGGCACAATGCAGCAATCACTATGATTGCCAGTGTGACGTATCTCTTCATACCAAGTCTTTGTTAGTGCTGTATTTGCGCCAGCGCTCAAGGAGCACCTGCATGTCGTCTGGCAGTGGGCTTTCGAAGTGCATGTGCTTACCTGTCCGTGGATGCTCAAAGCCGAGGATGCGTGCATGTAGCGCTTGCCGTGGGCAAGTGGCAAAACAATTCTCGACAAACTGTTTGTAGCGGCTGAAGGTAGTGCCTTTCAGTATAGCGTCGCCGCCATAAGAGGCATCATTGAACAGTGGGTGCCCTATGTGTTTCATGTGGGCACGAATCTGGTGTGTGCGGCCTGTCTCGAGCACACACTCTACCAGTGTCACATAGCCGAAGCGCTCCAACACGTGCCAGTGGGTGACGGCATGCTTGCCATGCTCTTCGTCGCAGACGGCCATGATGCGGCGGTCGCGCGGCGAGCGGGCCAGATTGCCCACAATAGTGCCGTTGTCTTCGTTGAAGTCACCCCACACTAGCGCGTTGTACTTGCGCTCTATAGTGTGGTCGAAAAACTGTTTGGCAAGCACCACCTGCGCCTCCTCGGTCTTGGCCACAAGCAGCAGCCCCGAGGTGTCCTTATCGATGCGGTGCACCAGATACGGTGTGGCTTTGTCACCGAAATAGTACATCAGACCGTTCACCAGCGTGCCGGTCCAGTTGCCCACGCCCGGGTGCACTACCATGCCGGCGGGTTTGTCTATCACCAGTACGTCGTCATCCTCATAAACCACAGGGATAGCCATCTCCTCGGGCTCCATCTCGAACTCGTGCGGCGGCTCGGGTAGCAGCACCGTGATTACATCCTGTGGCTTCACCTTGTAGCTCGGCTTGGTGGCTTTGTCGTTCACCTGTATGCATCCCGCCTTGGCGGCAACCTGTATCTTGGTGCGCGACACTCCCCCGAGGCGCATTTGCAGATATATGTCGAGTCTAAGTGCCTCCTGTCCCCGGTCTACGGTGAAGCGGTGGTGTTCGTATAGCTCTTGTTCTTGCTGTTCTATCTCTTCAATCTCTTCGTCCATGGCGTCAATGTCTGATGATGAGTTTGGCTGTGTGCAAAGTCCCCGATGTCGTAATTGCCCGAACCATGTAAATGCCGCTGGTCAGGCATGAAGTATCTATGCGGTCTCCGCCGACGGTGAGCACCTTGCGGCCGCTTATGTCGTAGACCGTGACGGTGCTTGCATAAGGAAGGCCGTCTATTCTCACCTCTCTGTCGGCAGGGTTGGGGTATAGTGTCAACGTCACATTTTCACTTTCGGCGGATGCTATGCTTACGATGGCCGATTGGCCGAAGCATGGGCGAATCATAAGCGAGCCGCTAAGAAAACTCTGCTGCCATGTGTCCGATGTGTAATAGTAGATGCGGTCGGCACTGTTGAAGCTGCGGTCGAAGCCAATGTTCATGTAGTCGCTACCTTCCTGCACGAAGCCCACAAATATGCTGCCGTCGACTACCACATTGTGCTCAAGCACATAGCGGTAAAACGCGCTACGCCCGCCATACAGGGCTGCACTGTCGGGAATTATAGGCGTGCGTGCGTTCTGGTCGATATAGAGCATCGTGCCGGGCAGACCATTTTCGGCACGCCATACGGTCAACCGGAACCGTATGTTGCAGTTGGCGCAATCGAAGGTCCGGTTGAAGGCCATGTCTATGGCGCTCAGTGTATCGGCGGTATTCAGGTCGAAGCGGTAGGCCAGCGATACAGTTGCTGCCGTCGATGTGAGCCCATAGCCGTTTTCCGCCGTGCCATCGTCGTAGGCGTAGTAGTCGCTAAAGTGCTGGTAGTAGCACACGGTGTCGTTCTGGGGGAAATCGTCGCCTGTGGCGCCTTCGCGAACGTTATGTACTATGGCGTATGTGACCGGTGTGTCGCTCTGCGGAAAGGTGTAGCCCACCGACGGCATGGCGTGCACGGGCTCGGTCTGGTAACCCTCGGCCGGAGCGTTCTGGTAGCCGCCGTCGTATGTGTACAGCACCGCTCCGCTGCTGTCTTCCACACGGTAGCTGTAGTATGACGCAATGGGCGACGAATAGAGGTTTGCAATTGTCATGCTCAGCGTTGTGGCCATGTCGCTGGCACGGTATTGGCGTGCTGGCATAGCGCGGTAATGTTTAAGCATGGTGGGTGCAGGCTTGACGAAGGCTATGTCGCGGAACGCCGGCACGCTGTCTATCGTGCGTCCGCGGTCAATCAGCACATAGTCAATGTTCCACTGGTCAACGTTCCCCATCATGCCCTTTTTGCCATTATTCTCCAGCGAACAATAGTTTCGGAAGCGGAAGCGGAACGCCGAATCGAGGTATCTGCTGTCGGTGATTTTGATGGCCACATACTGCCAGTCCTTTCCAGTCTCCTGTCGCAGTTGTGCCACGCTGGTGCCCCCGCGCGACCACACGGTGTGCCATGTGTCGGTTAATGTGCAGTAGAAGTCGAGGAATAGTGAGTCCGACGGGTCTGGTGTGTCGCCCACACTCTCCCATGGATGTAGACCGCCGCCGCCGGGCAGGTAGTAGAAACTCATCACCACACCATTGTTGCTGTCCAAGCCGTCGAGGCGTATGGGTAGCGACATGGCGGTGTCGGCAGAGAATAAACTTGTCGATGCTTCCTCGTGCAGATAGCCGTCGGCATCGAGGGCGTCGAGGGTCATGACGCCAACCGTCGGTGGCAGGGCGCCGTAGTCGGTGCCGACATAGGCGTCGCCAGGCGCCCATAGGTTGCCTATAGGAACACCATCGTAGTCGGAAAAGTCATCGAAAAAGGGTAGGGTTAGTATCGTCGTGCTCTTGACTTTGGCGGCAGGCTTCTGCTGCCACCGTCCGGCGGGCACAAGCAACTCCTGCGCGCCTGCCGTGGCGCACAGTGCCATAAGCACAATAGCAGCGATATGTCTTACCACAGCCATCCTCCGCGCGATTCTACTTCCTCGGGCGACGGACGCCCGTCGTTGATGTCATTGGGGTCGATTATTTTGCTCGAGTCCACCTTGAACTCGCTCACCATCTTCTGCACGTCGGTCTTGTCCTCGTCCACATACCACAACTCCACCTCGGTGCCGTATTCGTATTTGTTCACGCCGTTGTAGTCGGGCTCCTGGCGGTACACCACGGCAGTCTCCTTGTGCTTCACTCCGTTGAAGTGCTCCTTGCCAACGTTGAGCGACAACGACAGGATGTCGCGCCGTGCCTTTTCGCTGGTCTTGCCTATCACAAAGGGCACCACGCTGCGCCCGGTGCTGTCGCCGAGGCCCACGGTGAGGTCTATCACCGAGCCGCGCGCTATCTGCTGTCCGGCATACACGGTCTTGCCTTTGCAGGTCTGGTCTATCACACTGTTCTTGTAGCGGTCCTCTACGAACTTCAGCGTGCCCACCTCAAGGCCTTCGCTCAGCAGCTCGCTCACCGCCTGGCGCACGGTCAGGCCTGCCAGCTCGGGCAGCACGGCATCCTCGGGCGAGTAGGCCGTCATGGTGATGTACAGCTTGCGCCCTTTCTTCACCATGGTGCCTGCCTTCGGGTCCTGCGTCAGTATCAGGCCACCTTCCTGTCCGGGGCGGAATATGGAGTCGAGCACCACCACGTCGAGCTCTATCGGGTTGTCGTGCTGCAGCTCGGCTATGTTCATGCCGACCACTTCGGGCAGCTCGTATTCCTGTCCTTGGCGGGCGTAGATCTTTATGAAGGTGAACACCAGGAACAGTATCACCAACGAAATGCCTATCATGGCCAGCACATGCACCAGCCACGGCCATCTCTTGAATATGTTTTCCTTTGCCATAATTGCTGTCAATCTAATCTATGAGTTCTCCAATAAGTGTCGCCGCCGTGCAGTCGGTCACCTTCACCTTGCGGTAGGTGCCGGGCACGGCATCCTTGCGGTCGAACACCAGCACCTTGTTCTGGCTGTTGCGCCCGAAGAGCTGCTCTTTGCTGCGGTGGCTCTCGCCTTCTACCAGCACCTCGTATTCGCGCCCCACCTCCGTGCGGTTGTTCTCCAAGGCTATCTGCCCCTGCAGGGCTATTATCTCGTTCAGGCGGCGCGTCTTCTCGGCCTCGTCGATGTCGTCGGGCATGTGCTTGGCGGCATAGGTGCCTTCGCGTTGCGAGTACTTGAACATGTAGGCATAGTCGTAGCGCACCTTGCGGAAGAGCTCCAGCGTTGCCTCGTGGTCCTCCAGCGTCTCGCCGCAGAAGCCCGCTATCACGTCGGTCGTTATCGAACAGTCGGGCATGTGGCGCCGTATCGATGCCATGCGGTCCAGATACCACTCCACCGTGTACTTGCGGTTCATCAGCTTCAGCATCCTGTTGCTGCCGCTCTGTACAGGCAGGTGTATGCAGCGGCAGATGTTGGGGTAGCGTGCCATCACCTCCAGCAGCTCGTCGCTGAGATCCTTGGGATGCGATGTGGCGAAGCGCACGCGCATCAGCGGGCTCACCTCGGCCACCATGGCCATCAGCTCTGGGAAGCCGACGGCGTCGTAGCGGTAGCTGTTCACGTTCTGCCCGAGCAGCGTCACCTCGCGGTAGCCATTGTCGAACAGCCCTTTGGCTTCGGCCACTATGGTCTGTGGGTCACGGCTGCGCTCGCGTCCGCGCGTGTAAGGCACCACGCAGTAGGAACAATAGTTCTGGCAGCCGCGCATGATGCTTATGTAGGCCGAGATGCCGTTGCTGGCAAGCCGCACGGGCTCTATGTCGGCATAGGTCTCCGTGGTGCTCAGCTCCACCTCTGAGCCGCGCTGCCCCTCGCGTACCTGCGCCATCAGTTGCGGCAGACGCCTATATGCGTCAGGGCCGCACACGAACGACACATTGTCCTCTTCGGTCATCAGGCGGCTCTGCAAGCGCTCGGCCATGCAGCCCAGAATGCCTATGCGCAGGCGCTTGTTGCGCCCTTGCCGCGCACGTAGCTCGCGCACGCGGTGGCGCACCCGCTGCTCGGCATTGTCGCGTATGGCACAGGTGTTTATCAGCACAAAGTCGGCCTCTTCCACGCATCCAGCCAGGCTGTGGCCGGCATCGCGCAGTATAGCGCCCACCACCTCGCTGTCGGCGAAGTTCATCTGGCACCCATACGTCTCTATATACACTCGTTCCATATATTTATCGCGTACAAATAAAATGCAAAGATACGTCATTTCTGCCACATGGCAAAATTATTTTTCCCATAACGGCAAAAAAAAGAGGGTCTCACCTTTCTGTGAAACCCTCTTCTCTCTGTTGCTCAGGCTGTAGCTTACTGCTCCTCGTTCTTGGCGATGGCGAGTTTACCACGGTAGTAGCCGCACTCGGGGCAAACGTGGTGATACATAACCTGTGCGCCGCAGTTGCTGCAAGTGGTCAGCTGTGCGGTCTCCAACGCATCGTGCGTTCTTCTCTTGGCCGTTCTGGTCTGCGAGAATCTGTGTTTTGGATGTGGCATATTATTATTTTTTTTTGTTTATTTATTTCATTTCCATTCTATCACCCTCGCCTCTTCGCACCTTTCACTCTTCACCTTTCAGCCCCTTCAGAGCTTCCCATCGCGGGTCAACCTCGCGGTTCTCCTCATGCTCCCTCTCCAGCTCCTCCTCGCTCTTTATGTAGCTCACCGTCTCCGGGTCGCATTCGCCCTCTTCGTGGCTGTGCTGCAGCGGTATGCGCACCGCGACATATTCGTACAGCCATTGCGAGAGGTCTATCTCATTTGCCCCTTCGGGCAGGATGGCGACGTTCTCGTCGTCGCTCTCCTCGGTGTCGCTGAAGCGCAGAAGCAGTGTCTCTTCGCCCTCTATCGGCACCCTCATCTCGCCGAGGCACCGGTCGCATAGCGTGGTCACCTCGCCGTGGAGTGCTATTTTTATCGTTGTCACCCTCTCTGTCTTCTCCAAAATGGCCCCGATTTGTACATTTCCGTCGCGGATTTCCTCGTTTTCGAAGTCGTCGAAGAACTCCTTTCCGAGGGTGAAATCATAGGTGTAACGCCCTGGTTTCAAGCCGCTCAAGCGGATTATGGTATCATCGTTCCGGCTCATTTTCACACTCCTATTGAGTTTGCAAAAATACAAACATTTTTTAAACCGACAAAATTTTTTTGTTTTTTAAACGAAATGTCTCCCTTTTTTCGCCGTGGTAAAGCCGTATCCTCTCCGTACCCTCTCCATCTGTTCTACGGTTGTTCACCGGTTGTTCGACGGTTTAAACAGGTAAACAACCGGTGAACAACCGTAGAACAGACGGAGAGGGTACGGACAGGCGTCTGTGTGGAGGGGGTCCGAATGTGGCGCGACCGGACGGTAAAAAAATATTTTTTGCCAAGTAATTATTTTTTGCTATTTTTGCATTCTCTATTTTTGAGCAATGGAACTGCTAATTGGCATATTGTGCGGTATTGCGTTGTCGCTGTTCTTCAGTTTCGGACCTGCATTCTTCGGTCTGATACAGAACAGTATAGAGCATGGCTTCCGTCGCGCCATGGCTTTCGCTATAGGCGTGAGCGTGAGCGATGTGGTGGTGGTCGGCCTGATGCTGACGGTGCTCAAAAACGTGGATATGGAGGCTGTGATTCACAATGTGTACGTGGCTTTGATAGGTGGCGTCGGCATCGCGGCTATGGGTGTCTACACTTTCCGCAAGAAGGGGCGTGTGAGGCGCGACAAAAGCGGCCGGTTGCATCTGATCAGCGATGGCAAGGTGGGGCGCCGCCACATTATGTTGCACGGTTTCCTGCTCAACTTTCTCAACCCGTTCATCTGGGTTTATTGGATTTCGGTCATCGCGTTGCTTTCGGGCGAGGTGGGTCTTTACGGCACGGAGCGCTATATCTTCTTCGCCGGTCTCCTCGGCGCCACACTGGGGTGCGACTTGCTGAAGTGTCGCTTGGCTTCGTTGCTGCAGCAATGGTTCACGCCGAGGGTGATGATTGGCTTCAACAAGGGTACCGGAGTGGTGCTGATGGCTTTCGGCATCTACATGGTGGTGTCGATGATTGTGTACCAGACCAACCCGAAGGTGAGGGAGAAGGAACAAGAGGCTATGCCGCAGAGTACCAAGATTATACAGACTCTGCACAATCGTGTGTCAAAGGATTCGAGCCATGCGGACGGTGATGTGTCCAAGGTGGCCGACACCGTATATGTGGATACGGCCAATGCGGCTGGTGCCGCTTATCTCGAGTAGAATACTTTTAACGGGGCCGAGGTGCCTACGTTGACGATGTAAAGCCCCTTGGCGGGGAGGGCTATCTGCATGTCGTGCTGCTGGCAGAATGTTCTGAGGATACAGCGACCTGCCATATCGGTGATGGTGACGTGCTGCCCTTCGGCGCCGCTGACGGTGAGGATGTTGCTGGTTACAACAGCTGTGAATTGGGGTCCATCGGCGGTCTGCAGGCTGACGGGCGGTGTGGGAATGGTGTCCACGGGGGGGATTGTGTCAACAGGCGGAATAGTGTCAATGGGAGGAATAGTGTCGACAGGCGGATCTTGCGGCGGACAGGTGTACTCGACTATATTGAGGCTATTCCAGTTGGGTGCCGCGCGGTAAACGGGCACTTTGCCGACAGGGACAATGATGGTAAGGGTGGACGGCGTGTTCTGGAAAGCGTTGGCGGCAAGTGTCGGCGGTATGGTGTCGAGCATTTGCACGGTGTCGAGGAGCGAGCAACGGAAGAAGGCTTGTTCGCCGATGAAGTGGAACCCTTCAGGGATTACGCATTTGGTGATATGGCAGTTGTCCAAGGCTGTATTGGCGATGCCTATGGTGCCGTCAGCGATAACAAGAATGCCGGTGCGTGCCGGCTTGGCAGATACTAAGTAGTTGCTGATATACAATACAGAATCTTGCCAGTGATCGAAATTGTTGTCCAGGCTTGTGTTGTTAAAGCACCCTGCCGATATCTGTGTCAACGTGGTGGGCAGGCTGATGGTGTCAAGGGCGGTGCAGCTGGAGAAGACCATCATGCCTATGGTCTGCACGCCTTCGGCGAGGATGGCCGATGTGAGTGCGCTGCAGCCTGCGAAGGCACGCATGCCTATGGTGGTGACACTGCCCGGTACAGTCACAGATGTGAGTTCCGTGCAGCCGTTGAAGGCCATGCTGGCAATCTCGGTGACGGCATAGCCTTGCGCAGTGGCGGGGATTGTGAGGCGGCCGGTGGGCTTAGGGGTGCCGGAGACCACCTTGACGGTGTTGCCCGATGTTATGGTGTAGAAAAGCATCTGCCCCGTGGGAGCTGCTTCGCTGAAATCAAAAGCCCTCGCCACCATGGCGGTGGCGAGGAGCATTGTGGTGATTAAAAATCTTTTCATAATGTGATTATTCTCTGCCAGCCAGCAGGAGCTCCATCATCTTGATGGCGCTGACGCTGATGACGGTGCCGGGACCGAAGATGGCGGCGACGCCGGCCTTGAAGAGGAAGTCGTAGTCCTGCGGAGGGATGACACCGCCTGCGACAACCATGATGTCTTCACGGCCGAGTTTCTTGAGTTCCTCGATGACCTGGGGCAGCAGGGTCTTGTGACCTGCAGCCAGCGAACTGGCGCCGAGGATGTGCACGTCGTTCTCAACGGCCTGCTTGGCAGCCTCGGCCGGGGTCTGGAACAACGGACCCATATCCACGTCAAAACCAAGGTCGGCATAGCCGGTGGCCACCACTTTGGCACCGCGGTCGTGGCCATCCTGGCCCATTTTGGCTATCATGATACGGGGACGACGGCCCTCGAGTTTTGCGAAGCGGTCGGTGAGCTCCTGTGCTTTCTTGAAGCTTTCGCTCTCTTTGGTCTGGCTGCTGTACACGTTGCTGATGAGGTTTATCTTTGCTTTGTAACGGCCGAATACTTTCTCCAGGGCGTAGCTGATTTCGCCGAGGGAGGCGCGCTTGCGGGCGGCGTCGATGCTTAGGTCAAGCAGGTTGCCCTCGCCGGTCTCGGCGCAGCGTGTCAAAGCGTTGAGGGCGGCTTCGACGGCGGCGCTGTCGCGCTCGGCACGCAGTTTGGCGAGACGTTCAATCTGGGCCTTGCGCACTGCGGTGTTGTCGACTTCGAGGGTCTCGATGGGGTCCTCGTGGTCGAGGCGGTACTTGTTGACACCCACGATGGTGTCGACATTGGAGTCGATGCGGCTCTGCTTGCGTGCGCTGGCTTCCTCGATGCGCATCTTGGGCACGCCGCTCTCGATGGCCTTGGCCATGCCGCCGAGTTTCTCTACTTCCTGAATGTGGGCCCAGGCGCGGTGGGCTAGCTCGTGGGTGAGGGTTTCTACATAGTAGCTGCCGGCCCATGGGTCGACGACGCGGCAGATATTGGTTTCCTCTTGGAGGTATATCTGTGTGTTACGGGCGATACGGGCGCTGAAGTCGGTAGGCAGGGCTATGGCTTCGTCGAGGGCGTTGGTGTGCAGCGACTGGGTGTGACCCAAGGCGGCGCCCATGGCCTCGATGCAGGTGCGGGCTACGTTGTTGAAGGGGTCCTGCTCAGTGAGCGACCAGCCAGAGGTCTGGCTGTGGGTACGCAGGGCGAGCGATTTGGGGTTCTTGGGGTTGAACTGGCTCACTATCTTGGCCCACAGCATACGGGCGGCGCGCATCTTTGCAATCTCCATGAAGTGGTTCATACCGACGCCCCAGAAGAACGACAGGCGCGGAGCGAAGTCGTCGACGTTCATGCCTGCCTTCACACCGGCGCGGAGGTACTCAAGACCGTCGGCTAAGGTGTAAGCGAGCTCAATGTCTGCGGTAGCGCCAGCCTCCTGCATGTGGTAACCCGAGATGGAAATGCTGTTGAATTTGGGCATGTGCTTTGAGGTGTACTCGAAGATGTCGGCGATAATCTTCATCGACGGCAGGGGAGGGTAGATGTAGGTGTTGCGCACCATGAACTCCTTGAGGATGTCGTTTTGGATGGTGCCCTGCAGTTGCTCCTGCGGTACGCCCTGCTCTTCGGCGGCGATGATATAGAAGGCCAGGATGGGCAGCACGGCTCCGTTCATGGTCATGGAAACAGACATTTTGCCGAGGTCGATTTGGTCGAACAGAATCTTCATGTCAAGGATGCTGTCAATGGCCACACCGGCTTTACCGACGTCGCCGACAACGCGCTCGTGGTCGCTGTCGTAACCGCGGTGGGTGGCGAGGTCGAAGGCGCAGGAGAGGCCTTTCTGACCAGCTGCGATGTTGCGGCGGTAGAAGGCGTTAGACTCCTCGGCGGTCGAGAAGCCGGCATACTGGCGGATGGTCCATGGGCGCATCACGTACATGGTGCTGTATGGTCCGCGCAGGAAAGGCGCGATACCGGCTGCATAGTTCAGGTGCTCCATGCCCTCGAGGTCTTTCTTGCCATATACAGGCTTGACGTCAATCTGCTCGGGCGTCTTCCAGTTCTTCTCAATATGGTTTTCTTTCTCCCATTCGGCGAAGGAATGCTTGTTTTCCTCTGCGCTTTGGATGTTGACTTTGCTGAAATCAGGTCTCATTATCAACTGTTTATATTGTTATCGTTTATCGTATCTAAATTGCAAATATAATAAATAAAATTTATATGGCAAATATTTATTTGCTGATGATTGTGTAATCTGTCACTGGACCGAAATCATAGCCGTCGACCATGAGGCGGTTCTTGGTGGTGCGGCCAAGGAAACAGCAGTTGAGACGAGCCTCGCCGAGCTTGAGTAGAAACTGGTCGTCAGTGTCTTCGTTGACGGCAACGATGTAACGTCCAGGCTCTTCACCGAAAAGGAAAGAATCGAGGCGAACCTCACGTGGGGTTAGAATATCATATCCCCCAGGTGTGGTGAGCCGCAGAGCAGAACAAAAAAGGCCTCCGATGCCGATGGTATTGGAGGCAATTGTAAGGCCACCGTCTTGCAAGGCGGAGAGAATCATTTCTATGTACTGGCAGTCTTCGTCGTGACTTCCGGTGGCTATTGGCTCGCCGACAAGGTGCAGGCAACGGCGCGCATATTCGCTGTCGGCGAATTCTGTACTTACATTGCCAACCATGTAGAGCAACACTCCTGTACCAAGTGCCACGTGTTCTGTGTTCAGTGCTAAGTTCTTGCAGAGGCTGTGGGCTATATCCACGCACTCTTTGACCTTGGGCTCTTTGATGGCTTTGTGTTCGGCGTTGCCGTTGTAGAGATATTCATCACGCTCAACGGTATGGTGTTGCCCACGCAGCCATCCGTAGAGGCTCTGTTGGTGGCCATTGCTTCCCCACATGGCAAGCAGTGTCGACAGCTCCTCCATTGTTGGAATGCGCCCTACTATGTCGAGTACTTCATCGTAGGCTTCATGACTGATGCCTAGCGCTTCTACCTGCTCGTAATCAATCTGTTGCTCCATCGCTGAGCTTCATGAACAATGCTGTACATCCGGTGTAAATATCGTCCCAGGCAATGTTGAACTTGCGCGTGTACCATGGGTCTGACACGTCGCGTCCATGGTGCTTGGTGTCGCTATCGGGAGTGTGGTCGAGCAGCAGGCTCAACTTACCCTCGGGGTCACCACCGAAAATGCGCGTCATTTTCTTCATGTTCTCGTCATCCATGCCTATAATCATGTCATAACGTTGGTAGTCATCCATCGTTATCTGGCGCGCAGTATGTCCGGGACATCCGATGCCGTGCTTTGCCAGCTCTTGTCGCGCCATGGGGTAGACCGGATTGCCGAGTTCTTCTGTGCTGGTGGCAGCCGATGCAATCTCAAAGTCTGCTTCACGTTCTGCCGAGCGCACAAGTTTCTTCAAGATGAATTCAGCCATAGGGCTTCGGCAAATGTTGCCGTGACATACAAACAATATACGTTTGCTCATTGCAGATAACGATTATAAGGTATTCGCGACCTTTGGTTCATGGTGCAAAGATACAACTTTTTCCTTACACGGCAAAAAAAAATCTCAAAAAAAGCAAGACACCCACACTTGCGTGCAGGTGTCTCGTGTATCCAATCCGTATCGCCAAAGAGTCCTGTTAGAAACGTTTCTCTTTGATACGGGCTTTCTTACCGGTGAGGTCGCGCAGGTAGAAGATGCGGGCGCGGCGCACAGCACCACGCTTGTTGACATCAATCTGCTCGATGAACGGGCTGGCGATGGGGAAGATACGCTCCACACCCACGCCGTTGGCGATCTTGCGGACAGTAAAGGTTTCGGTAGCTCCGCTTCCACTGCGCTGCAGGACAACGCCCTGGAAGTTCTGGATTCTCTCTTTGTTACCTTCTTTAATCTTGTAATGGACGGTGATGGTGTCGCCGGCTTTGAACTCGGGGAACTCCTTGCGCTCGACAAGGGTCTCAACGAACTGCATTATCTGATTTTTTCCCATGACTTTTAGATTCTTTAGCGGTTAGACTTATTTCTTGACCATCTTGACAACTGCGGTGAAGGCCTCGGGATTGTTCATAGCGAGGTCGGCAAGCACCTTGCGGTTGAGCTCGATGTTGTTTTTGTGAAGTTCGCCCATAAAGACGGAGTACGAGATACCGTTGATGCGGCAACCGGCATTGATACGGTTGATCCACAGCGAGCGGAACTCGCGCTTCTTGTTCTTACGGTCACGGTATGCGTAGGTCTGACCTTTTTCCCATTTGTTCTTGGCGACGGTCCATACGTTTTTACCTCTGCCCCAATAACCTTTGGTGCGGTTGAGGATTTTCTTTCTGCGGGCTCTGGAGGCCACTGCATTGACTGATCTTGGCATAATTCAATTTGTTTTTCGTTCAGGCGGCAGCTCGGTGCCTTGTTTGTTCTAACCTGCTGCTCTTGTCTGCGCTGAACAATGGTTAATAACTCCGTTTGTTTACGCTAAAAGCATACGTTTCACGCGGGCCTCGTCGTCACGGCTCACAAGGGCGGTGTGGTCGAGGTTGCGCTTCTGGGTCGTCTCCTTTTTGGTCAGGATGTGACTGTGGTAAGCATGCTTTCTCTTGATTTTACCGGTGCCGGTGAAGGTGAAACGCTTCTTGGCAGCGGCTTTGGTTTTCATTCTAGGCATTACTTTACTGTTTTTAAGTTTACACTATATTGATACGGTTTGGATATTTCCTTATTTCTTGGGAGCAATGATCATAAGCATCCTCTTGCCCTCCAGCTTCGGCATTTGCTCGGGTTTGCCGTACTCCAGCAGTGCTTCGGCGAACTTCAACAGCTGCTGCTCGCCCTGCTCTTTGTAGACTATCGAGCGTCCGCGGAAGAACACGTCAACCTTCACCTTGTTGCCCTCCTTGAGGAAACGGATGGCGTGGTTAAGCTTGAACTCGAAGTCATGGTCGTCGGTCTGCGGACTCAGACGTATCTCCTTGATGACAATCTTCTGCGAGTTAGCCTTGCGCTCTTTTTCGCGTTTTTTCTGCTCGTAGAGGAACTTCTGGTACTCGATAATCTTACACACCGGCGGGTTGGCGGTGGGCGAAATCATCACGAGATCCAGGCCCTCGTCGTAAGCGCGGCGCAGGGCTTCTTTGGTGTTCATGATGGTGGGCTCCATGCCTTCACCGACGACTCTGACCATCGGCGAGTCGATACGCTCGTTAATCAGGTGCTCTGGCTCCTTCTTTACGGGTCCGCGGCCTCTCTGCGGTGCGCGCGATGCGTTGGGGTTGAATGGGGTTGCTATAACTTGGTTCTCCTATTTTAGGGTATAACTGCTTGTTCCTGTTGTTTTTAGTACAATTATCCTTTATACAATTCGGACTGCAAAAATACAACTTTTTATTATACTGACAAAAATATTTTATTATCCTTCAGGGCTGAGGGCTTTGGTATCTATGTCCTTGCGAATCTCGGCGATGAAGTCGGCCAGTTTGGCGGCGCCCTTGTCGCCGGCCTTGCGGTTCCACACCGAAACCAGCTGCTCGTCCTGCTCTTTCTGGCCCACGATGAGGGCGTACGGTATGCGCTGCAGGCGCAGGTCGCGCAACTTGTAGCCTATCTTCTCGGCGCGCTCGTCGACCGACGAACGCACACCGGCCTTCACCAGCTCGGCGTTGACGGCGTTGGCATAGTCCATGAACTTCTCCGAGATGGGCAGCACGCGCACCTGCTCGGGGCAGAGCCAGGTGGGGAAGGCTCCCTCGTATTTCTCAATCATCCAGGCCAACGTGCGCTCGTAGCAGCCGAGGCTGGTGCGGTGGATGACGTTCGGGCGCACCTTGTTGCCGTTCTGATCGATGTAGAACATGTCGTAGCGCGGTGCCAGCAGGGCGTCCCACTGTATGGTGATCATGGTGTCTTCCTTGCCGTAGACGTTCGAAGCGTTGATGTCCACCTTGGGGCCGTAGAAGGCGGCCTCGTCGTCGTCCTCCACGAAGGGGATGTTCAGCTCGTTGAGGATGTTGCGTATATGCTGCTGACTGTCCTCCCACTCTTCGGCTGTGCCAATGTATTTCTTCGTGTTTTTGGGATCCCACTTCGAGAGGTGGTAGGTCACGTCGTCCTGAAGGCCGAGAGTCGTCAGGCAGTATTTGGCCAGGGCCAGGCACTTCTTGAACTCTTCAACCATCTGGTCCGGACGCACAATGAGGTGGCCTTCCGAGATGGTGAACTGGCGCACGCGCGTCAGACCGTGCATCTCGCCGCTGTCCTCGTTGCGGAACAGGGTCGAAGTCTCGCTGTAACGCTTCGGCAGGTCGCGGTACGACTTGGGCGAAGCCTTGTAGACGAAGTACTGGAACGGGCAGGTCATGGGGCGCAGGGCCAGCACCTCGGGGTCTTCGGGGTCGCCGATGACGAACATGCCGTCGCGGTAGTGCTGCCAGTGGCCAGATATCTCGTAGAGGTCCTTCTTGGCCATGAACGGCGTCTTGGTGCGGATGTAGCCCCACTCGTTGTCCTCCAGGTCCTCAATCCAGCGCTGCAGTGTCTGCACAATCTTGGCGCCCTTGGGGAGCAGCAGCGGCAGGCCCTGGCCGATGACGTCGACCGTGGTGAAGAGTTCCAGCTCGCGGCCCAGCTTGTTGTGGTCGCGGTTCTTGATGTTCTCCAGGTATTCCATGTGCGCCTCGAGGTCCTCCTTGCTGAAGAAGGCCACACCGAAAATGCGCGTCAGCGACTTGCCGTTGCGGTCGCCACGCCAGTAGGTGTTCGAGTTGGCTATCAGCTTGAAGCCCTTGATGGGGCGGGTGTTCAGCAGGTGCGGGCCCGAGCACAGGTCGACGAAGTCGTCCTGGCTGTAGATGGTGATGCGGGCATCGGGGGCGATGGCGTCGAGCAGCTCCAGCTTGTAGGGCTCGTTCTTCTCCTCGAAAATCTTGCGGGCCTCGTCGCGGCTCACGATCTTGCGCTCCAGGCGCGTGGCTTTCTTGATGATGGACTTCATCTCCTTCTCGATGGCGTCGAGGTCCTCGCGGTTGAACGGGCGGAAATCGAAGTCATAGAAGAAACCCTTGTCGGTCGAAGGACCGATGGTCAACTTGGCCTCGGGGAAGAGGTGCTTCACGGCCTCGGCCATGATGTGGGCGGTGGTGTGGCGCAGGATGGCCAACGACTCGGGAGCCTCCTTGTCGAGCAGCTCAATCTCGCAGTCCTTATCCACGATATCTCTCAAATCCACAACATTGCCGTCGATTTTGGCGGCGCAATAGTTGTTCAAATCCTCTGGCTTTTTCTGCAGTATCAAATCAATGATAGAGCATGGGGAAGCCATCTCAACCATACCTAATGGTTTGATATTTACGTTCATATGTTTATATTTTATTTATTCTTTCGCAAAGTTTCAATCTGCAAAGATACGCTTTTTTTTATAATGTACAGTAAAAAAAGTCTTTAATTAACAATTTTTCAGTATCGCTACACCCACTTTGTCTGCCAGCGCATTTAACTCCCGATTCCCTAAAATTGAATGCTAATTATATATTCTTAAAAAGAATATATACCGCTGTTTTATGTCGTGTAATCATCTCCGTAGCAACATTATACCAAGCCTATACCAACTCTATGCCAACTCTATGGTGACAAGAAGGTGCCGCTAATGTACCGCCTATGTACCCTCGGGGCTCTATAGGTGCAATTTTGCCCGCTCCAGACCATTGCTTAGCTTCAATACTACCTTTCAAAACCCAATGATGCCCCGATATCAAGACCGATTTCCAGTGCCGGATTAGAACTGCTCTCATGTAAGTTTTGGTTTGTAATATACATTGTAGAAGCGGCCGAGAAATGAGTCATCCCTTTATTGTCTGTTGCTATTCCATATTTCCAACCTGCTTCTAATCCATATCCCGCCCCAGCCCCTGCATTAGCCTTGAATGTATATATATTGACTCCTTTTCTTGGCCATTTGCCGTCAGGGTCAACTAACTTTATTGGGTTCCAAACGCAGTAGGCATACGGACTTATGGATGGGCACTTATCAATCATCGGATCGACGCTCAGCCAACCCGTCAAAACCTCCGACCAGTAGTACCTCGCTCCGTAGCAGTGAAAGCCTGATTCCCAGTCCCCTTCCTCACTGTATTTGTCTTGATTTATCGGTGCTCGGTTCCCCTTTCGGGGGGGGGGGCATTGCCGGTTAAAACAAAAGGGCTGAACCGCACGAAAAACATGCGGTTTAGCCCTTCAGTTTTATGTAACGATGTAATCAATTAGTTGTTGTTTTCACCTGAACCATCCACTGGAATGATTCCCAACACCTTGCTTCTTTAATCTATCGGCAATCTCATTTACCTGTTTGTTTTTCCAACCAAATCCGCTGGAAAAATTGATTGTTTTTTTTGTTTTACGGTCTACTAAAAATATACAAACATTAAAAGGGAGTATGGTCGGACCAGGTGTATGAAGAACCTGATATTGTATGTTTTCAGCATGGATTTTCATATTTTTCGGTCGGAAACACCAATCATAGTATTGTATTGTAAATATTCTTTGTTCCGAATTGTATCCGAAAGACACCACCTTATCTCCTCCATACCACCATAGTAAAAACAGCGTTAGAAAAATATCAAAAGCTATAGAATCCCATTCCAGCGCAATATTTTTTATATATTCTAATGTTGTCATACGGTTTGAAAAAACGATACAGCAAATAACCTCTAATGTGATTAAGTATAACAACGGATACATGATATATTGCATAATCATTGTCCGTCGTTTTTTTTTGTTTTTGTAGTAAAATGAACTCATTGGTTATTCGTTTTTTATTTCCCTATTAATCAGACTCCTCTGTTACGTTGTTCGTTGTGTGTGACTATTGAACCGTCGGGAATCCCTTTCATCGTTGGGTGAGTCAAAGCTCTATATTTTACGGCAGACCATGTTGCATCAAGAGCAAACGCAGCATAGCCTGTAATGAATTTTGTTAGCTTTGATGTCGTCAAAATTACTTTCTCTGGTGATACTTTTTTTGTTATTGCCGCGGCTGTTGTTGTTGCTGCGTCAGAACTTATAGCTTTCAAAATGGAAACAATCTTTTCGTTTCTGGTTTTAGGGTCGCGGGATCCAGAATTAGCAATTGATTCGATACCGAACCCCACCTGAGCGCCTCCTGTCATGGCTATTGGCACGGCAATGTTAGTTGCCGCACCCTCGGTTGCCACGGCAAGCGCAACTCCTCCAACACATGTCGTAACTCCTCCAAGAATATTGGCTCCCCCATCAACAATGTTATCAGTTTGATTTGAAAAGACATTAAAATCAAACATATCTTCAATTACACCATTATATGACACCATGGAATTAAAAGACTCGTGATTACCATCTCCTGATGTAAGTGTGACGGTTTGATGAGTACTACCCCCGTTCCCATTTAGCCATTCTATTTTCTTTGTGGTAGTATTATATTTCCATTCATCGTCATTATCCATAGCCTCTTCTCCTTCCGGATCCACCAGTTTCACCGGATTCCAATTACAATACGCATATGGGCTGATGCTGGGATATTTGTCAGTCATCGGGTCGACACTCAGCCAACCAGTCAGCAACTCGCTCCAGTAGTATCGTGCTCCGTAGCAGTGAAAGCCTGATTCCCAGTCCCCTTCCTCACTGTATTTGTCTTGATTCATCGGTGTTCGGTTCCCCTTACGGGGTGCCTTCCCGTTGAAATTCGACGGGTAAAAAAAACATTAAACATCATGGTTTGGCAGGGCGATTTTATGTGCTGTACGGGTCAATTATTATCTGTTGAAGCCTTTACTTTTTTTGAATGAGATGCCGGTTTGGTATACGCGAAGCTCCGGTTTTGTCATATAAATAGTATTGCAATTCCCCGTCTTCGGATATGAGATTGAAATTACCATCAATTAAAAAACTTTTCCCGGTATGAGAAATATAAATATTAGGAGGAATTATAAATTGTTTACTTATCACGATATTGAGACAGTGTGTATCGGTACAATAATCCATAAGTTTTCCCCTTGTAGCATAGTCGACAATGCAAATTTTATTTGTTTTTTGGTAGGGTAATGTTATTTTTCTATAAACCATACCAAAATGACGATGATGATTTGTGTCGGAAACCATGATGCAATCATAGTCATTCGTTTTTAAAACAATTGTATCATCATTTGCCAATAATAGGCAGCCACTCGTATCATAACAAGTCCATTCGATGTTGATTGTCAAAACACTATCTTTACCTTCTGATGAATCTACATAAATGTTCCATTCTATGTTTGAATCACTCTTTAACGTAATAGTTTTTTCTTCTTTATCATAATTATATTTACCATATGAGCATTCTGCTATATCCAATCTAGAATTACTATAGTAGAACTGTAAATATTTGTTGTCAGGATAGAAAATGATTTTATCATATCCGTAATCGTCAAATTTAATAAACTCAACCGAATCTTTCCACAAAGGTTGAGCAATAATGCTTCCACTAAAAGACAGCAGATACAATATACAAATTATATGCATTTTAGTTTGCACGCTGTCTACCGATGAAAGTATGGCCTTCATATCTAAATATTTGTTTGTTGTTTTCATAATAGGGAGACATGAATGTATCACGATATATTGCATCCATGTTATTGCCAAGAAAACTGGACTTGTCTATACTTCCTATGGAAACGCTCTTACTTGAATTAAATCTGTATCTACCTTTAATGTCATTGTCAGAATACTTTAGTCCTCCAAATAATGCTCCTCTATCAAAAGCAGCTCGTTCGTCTGAAAAATCATAAAGTACGCCTTTCCCTCCCGACAAATTAAAAGACAAATCGCCACACTCAAATTGGTATGCATGTTTTAGTTCGTGAGCCAAATTATACATGCCACCATCTATATCTGCATTTATTTCGACATAGCTGTTGTCCATATTGTATCCCGTTTCTCCTCCAACCTTTGCTGATGGTCTTTTATTGTTTATATGGTAAACCTGCGTTGATTTTTCGAGAGCATCCAACTCGCCAAGTGCGGTTTTATATTGATTTATGTTGTTGGGGTCGTTATTCATCCTTCTATCAATATCTTCACGATACATGTTTACAAACTTCACACTCGTCGAATCGAACTTCATTCCATTAGGATCAACAAGTATAACCGGATTCCAAGCACAATAAGCATAAGGCGAAATATTGGGATACTTATCCGATAGCGGGTCAACAGAAAGCCACCCCGTAAGCAACTCACTCCAATAGTACCTCGCTCCGTAGTAGTGGAAGCCACTCTCGTAGTCCTTCTCTTTCCCGTTGAAACGGTAGATACCAATGTTTGTGGTATCAAAGAAATGGTCGAGGGTGTTAACTTCCACCCAGTCTTCGCCGTATGGCAAGTAGTTCAGCGTCTGCACGACATCACCTTCGTAGGTCACGTATGCCGTGCTGCCCAGATGGTCGCTGTGGTAGAACAACGCGGGTTCGGGTTCGTCTCGCGGTATCTGAAATTCGACAAGCATCTTCCGCAGGTTGAACTCGTCACTGACTCGCGCTTCCCTTTCCTGGCATTCGGCAAACGTATGCCGTATGCCGTAACGCTGCTTGTCTGCCATTGTCCTGTAGTCAAAACCAGGTACGCTGTCGTCAATCTCTTCCGCAGTCACATTTCCACGCAGACCTCCGCCAATCTTGCTGCAAATGCGCCGCCCTTCCTCGAAATAATGTTTCGTGTATCCATGTCTTGACAGCGTCACGAGCGATGAGGCATAGAGTGTCGGGTAAAGCAACGTCGGGTCGACAATATGCTCCTCCATCCAGTCCGACACCTTGTCGATATAGTAGTCCTCCTCGCCCATGAGCAGGTAAACGGGCTTGTATTTGCCCTCCGCCAATTCCGCAATCAGTTGTTTGTCAGTCAGTGCCATCGCAGCAGTCACATTTTTGAGACTTCAAAGATACGATTTTCCCCAAAAACGGTAAACATTATTTTACAAACATAAACCGCACCCCCTCCGACTCCCCTCCGTACCCCATCCGACAAAAAACCGTTAAACAACCGGGGAAGAGACGGAGCGGGGTCGGAGAGAATACGGATGGGGTATGTGGAGGATGTGGGAGGTAATGGTAAAAAAAAGCAGTCCGTTGCGGACTGCTTGTGGGTTGGTATGTGATCTGTACAAGATTTGAACTTGTGACCTCTTGCCTGTCAAGCAAGCGCTCTAAACCAACTGAGCTAACAGATCATTTCTTGCGATTTGCGGGTGCAAAAGTACAACCTTTTTTCAAACTGACAAAATTATTTTGAAAAAAAATGTATATTTGCACTTATAAACCTAAACGTTATGAAAGCGAAGAAAGTATTTATGTTGTTGGCAATCATGTTGATGGGTGGCCAGATAACGATGGCGCAGAATGCGCTCAACAACAACGGCGACAATATTGTCGGAACGTACGAAGGCCTGCAAAACGGCGACCGTTTCAGGGCAAAAATTGAAAAATTGAAGGATGGAACCTACCGTGGACAGATGCTCTGGTTGGAGAACGACAAGGACGCCGATGGCAACAAAAGGCTCGACGAGAAGAACCCTGACAAAAGCCTCCGCAACACTCCCGCCGACCGTATAGTGGTTTTCAGCGGCCTGAAGTATGACGCCAAGAAGAAGGAGTGGAACGATACCAAGATATATGACCCGCAGCGTGGCGTGAGGGCCAAAATGACGGCGTGCTTCGACAAGGACGGCAATCTCGCCATCACGGGCTCTGTGCTCATGATACGTGAGACGGTTCATTGGAAGAAGATACAATAGCCATGGCTGACAACTATTTGGAGAAGCGCTACGAGGAGACCATCGGCTCGGCAAAACCCAAGGTGAAACGCATCGGCAACACTGTCGACAGCCTGCTGTCGCGCAGCCGCAGTCACCGTGCATACAAGAAGGCCTATGTGGTGTCGCGCGCCGAGCTGGAGCGCATCGTCGGCGTATGTACCAAGCTGCCCTCGGGCTGCAACCAGCAGGTGCTGCGCTACTGGCTGGTGACCAAGGAGACCGGCGCCGACCGGCTGCTGCCGCTCCTCAAGATGGGCGCCGCATTGCCGGAGCTTCACCTGCCGGTAGAGGGTACCGAGCCGGAGGCGTTCATCATCTGCTGTTCGGTGGCGCCGGAGAGCAAGCTGGTGGACATTGACCTCGGTATAGCGCTGCAGAGTATGGCTCTCAAGGCCGTGGAGATGGGGCTTAACACGCTGATGATTGGCGCTTTCAACCGCGAGAAGGTCAAGGAGGCGTTCTCGTTGCCGTTTGAGCCGCTGATGCTGCTGGCTGTGGGCAAGGGTGCCGACCGCATAGAGCTTGTGCCTACTGACGCCGACGCTCCGCGTGCCTACTACCGTCGCGACGGGGTGCACTATGTGCCCAAGGTGCGCCTCGACGACCTTATCCTCAACCATGCGTAGGATTCCACTGGTGCCTGTGGCGCTGGTGCTGATGGCTCTTGTCGCCATCACTGGAGGTCTTTGGAGGGCTGATTTCCAAGCTGTTGCTACCCCCCCCTGGCGGCGGAGAAATGCGATTATATAAGGGATTTGCGCATACGCCTGCTGCACCGGATGCAGAGCGGTCCGCTGCAGGACGGAGGCGTGGCCGAGGCGTTGGCGCTCGGCTGGAAAGCTGACGTCGACCGCAACACCAGGTCGCACTACCGCAACGCCGGCCTTGCGCATCTGCTGGCGGTTAGTGGTTTGCATGTCGGCATTCTGGCGGGGATTGTGGGAATGCTGTTTTGGTGGACTGGCCGTGAACGGCGTGGACGCATTGTGCGTGGCTCGCTGCAGCTTGTGGCGGTGTGGGGCTTTGCGCTCATTACCGGTGCGGCGCCCTCTACACTGCGTGCGGCACTGATGTTCTCAATGTTTATTGTCAACGACATGGTTGGTCGCCGCGTGGTTCCGCTCAACCTGCTGGCGCTGGCTGCCATCGTGATGCTCCTTGCCGAGCCGTTGCTGATTTATGATGTCGGATGGCAGCTGTCGTTCAGCGCCGTTGCTGGAATACTGCTGGCGCAGCCAGCCATACGTGCGCTACATACGCCCTTCGGACAAGCCGCCGCCGTGAGTGTCGCCGCCACGCTGGCTACGCTGCCCGTGGTGGTGGCTACATTCCATCGGCTGCCGCTATACTTTATTATTGCCAACGTTGTTGTTGTGCCAGCCGCAGGCGTTATACTTGGCCTTTCGCTGCTCTATATGGCGGTGCCGTGCATGGTTACGGCCTGGCCGCTGCAGATGTTGTTGCGCGGTACCGACGCGCTCACCGCATGGGTGGGCTCGCTGCCGTATGCGGTGGCCGAGGATATATACCTGTCCGCGCCGATGTTGGCAGCGGTGACGTTGCTTGTTGTGGGATTGCTTATGTTGCCGCAGTTCCTGTTGCGGCGCAATGCTTAGCCGATGCGTGTCCAGTCTATTGGCTGCTGCCCCTGCGATTGCAGGTAGGCGTTAGCCTGGCTGAAGTGGCGACAGCCGAAGAAGCCCCTGTAGGCGGAGAGCGGCGAGGGATGCGGCGCCGTGAGCACGAGGTGTCGGCTTTGGTCGATGAGGACGCGTTTGGCGATGGCATAGCTGCCCCAGAGGAGGAAGACAATGCCCGTGCGTTGCTGGCTGAGGGCTTGGATGGCGGCGTCGGTGAAGGTCTCCCAACCGTGTCGCTGGTGGCTGCCGGCTTGGTGGGCTCGAACGGTGAGGGTGGCGTTGAGGAGTAGCACTCCTTGTGCGGCCCAACCGCTGAGATCACCGCAGGTCTTGGGGATGTCAACGCCGAGGTCGGTATTGATTTCGGTGATGATATTGACTAATGAGGGCGGCACCTGTATGCCTTGCGGCACCGAGAAGCAGAGCCCCATGGCTTGACCGGGCTCGTGGTAGGGGTCCTGGCCAAGGATGACCACCTTTACCTTGTCGAACGGCGTACTGTCGAAGGCATTGAAAATCTTGCTGCCGGGAGGATAGCATGTGTGCTGTGCCCGCTCTGCCACAAGGAACTGCTTGAGATCCGCAAAGTATGGCGCCTCGAACTGCGGCTGCAGCACGGCGTACCAGCTGGGGTCTATCTTCACACTCATACCAGAAAGCTGTTGTATTTCTTCTCTTTGCCTATCTGGCTGGCTATGCCGTGGCCGGGGAGCACACGGTAGTCATCGGGCAGAGTGAGCACGCGGCTCTTGAGTTTCTCAATGAGGGTGGGGTAATCGCCGCCGGGTAGGTCTGTGCGCCCTATGCTGAAGTGGAACAGTGCGTCGCCAGTGATGACGGCCTTGTCGGCTGGCACCACGAAACATATGCTTCCTGGGCAATGACCGGGGACGTAGCGGCATTCTACGTCGAGGCTGCCGACGTGTATTATCTCGCCATCCGCAATCTCCGCTACCTCGAGGTCTCCCATGTTGTCTACTGCAAAGCCCATGATTGAGCCATAGGCCTCAGCCTGCTTCAGAAGTTTGCGCCCTTCGGCGTGCATGGTCACCGGCAGCTTGTAGTGCTCGCACACCTGTCGCAGGCCTGCGATATGGTCCACGTGGGCATGGGTGAGGAGTATATGCGTCACTTGCAATTGCTCCTGTGCAATGTACTGTGTCAACTGAGCATCCTCGAACGAAGCCTCGCAGGCGGGGTCTACGATGGCGCACTGCTTTGCGCCCTCATCAACGATGAGGTAGCAGTTAACCTCAAAATGGTTGAACGTAAACTGCTTAATCATTGAGCCAGGCGTCGAACTGTTCGCGTTTGAGGGCGGGTATGTCGAGCTTCATCTTCTTGCGGAGGCCGCCGAGGTCGTTGAAGAGCTTGTTGGGGTTGGCTGCTTTGAGCTGGGATATGGTATTGATACCTGCCTTGCGGATTACCGGCACCCATTCGGCGGGGACGCCGTGCTTGACGAAATCCTCGTCGGTGGTGACGGCGGCTTTCTTCTCGGGCTTCATCAGGGGGAAGAGGAGCACGTCCTGAATGTTCTGTTCGTCTGTCATCATCATCACCAAGCGGTCGATGCCAATGCCCATGCCGCTAGTGGGTGGCATGCCGTACTCGAGGGCGCGCACGAAGTCCATGTCGATAAACATGGCCTCGTCGTCGCCTTTCTCGCTCAGACGCAGCTGCTCTTGGAAGCGCTCCAGCTGGTCGATGGGGTCGTTGAGCTCGCTATAGGCGTTAGCCAGTTCCTTGCCGCAGACGAAGAGCTCGAAGCGTTCGGTGAGGTTGGAATTGTCGCGGTGGCGCTTGCAGAGGGGCGACATGTCGATGGGGTAGTCTGTGACGAAGGTGGGCTGTATCAGCGTGGGCTCGCACTTCTCGCCGAAGATGGCGTCGATCAGCTTGCCTTTGCCCATCGTCTCGTCGACTTCAATGTTGAGGGCTTTGCAGGTGTCGCGCAGCTGCTGCTCGTCCATGTTCTCCACGTCGTAGCCAGTCTGTTCCTTGATGAGTTCGCACATCGGAGCGCGGCGGAAGGGACCGCCGAAGTCAATCTCGTGACCCCACACGTTCACTTTGGTGGTGCCGTGTAACTCTTGGGCGATGCGTCCCAGCATGGTCTCGACGAAGGTCATCATCCAGTTGTAGTCCTTGTAGGCCACGTATATTTCCATGCAGGTGAACTCAGGGTTGTGTGTGCGGTCGATGCCCTCGTTGCGGAAGTTGCGGCTGAACTCGTACACTCCGGCATAGCCGCCGACGATAAGGCGCTTGAGGTACAGCTCGTCGGCGATGCGCAGGTAGAGCTCCATGTCAAGCGCGTTGTGGTGCGTGATGAAGGGGCGCGCCGCAGCGCCGCCGGGGATTACCTGCAGCACCGGTGTCTCCACCTCGAGGTAGCCCTGCTCGTTGAAGAAGGATCGCATCGTGTTGATTATCTTGGTGCGCTGCACAAAGGTCTCGCGCACCTGTGGGTTGACGATGAGGTCCACATAGCGCTGGCGGTAGCGCAGCTCGGGGTCGCTGAAGGCGTCGAATATCTGACCATCCTTTTCCTTGACGATAGGCAGCGGACGCAGGCTCTTGCTGAGCACAGTGAGGGTCTTACAGTGGATGGATATCTCACCCATCTGGGTCACAAAGACATAACCCGTAACGCCGATGATGTCGCCAATGTCCAGCAGGCGCTTGAAGACAGTGTTGTAGAGAGTCTTGTCCTCGCCGGGGCAAATCTCGTCACGCTTGATATAGAGTTGTATGCGGCCGTAGCTGTCCTGCAGCTCCACGAACGAGGCGGCACCCATGATGCGGCGGCTCATGATGCGGCCGGCAATGCTGATGTTCTGGAACAGTGTGTTGTCCTGTGGAAACTTCTCCAGTATCTCGGCGCTCTTGGCGTTCACCTCATAGAGGGCTGCGGGGTAGGGGTTGATGCCCAAGTTCTTCAGCTCTGCCAGCGAATTGCGGCGTATCTGTTCTTGCTCAGTTAGTTCTGCCATAATATGTTGGTCTATTTATTGTTTCTAAAATAAAGTGCAAAGATACACACTTTTTGCGACATGCAAACAAAAAAGTGCCCTATTGGGCACTTTTTTAACATAACGGTATGTCTCAACCGGTATTATTGCGCATTCTTTACGGCGCGGACGGGGTATCCTGTTGTGCGATCGCCGTTCCCCATCCAACGCCAAGGGTAGTGTGATATAAAGCCGACGCAAATTGCAAACATCGGCTCGCTTGTTTGTAGCGTCGAAGTCCAGCATTTGACGCATTCCCCTGCCTGGTAAAGTTCAGGGCCAGCCCTATAGCCTGCAGCGGGTATGAAAATAGTGTTGCCGTTATGGCCGGTGAACAGGCGTCCGCTGACACCATTTTGTGTAGTCCATGTACCATTGGTGTTATCGATGAGTTCATGCCACTCTTCTGCTGTCGGTGTACGTGCGCCGTCGCCAATCTTGACTGTGGCGACATCGTCGCCCGGCACAAGGATTGTCAGCGTGTCGGTGAAGCCGTCGAGGCCACGGTCGGCCCTTGTGCAGTATTTTGTGAGTTGGTTGGTGGCAGTGCCATAAGGGTATGTGCTATAGTTATATGTGTATGTGGTGCATGTCGCGCCCCAGGCGTAATAGCCGCCGTAGCCTTCCGGACTGTCGGCCCCCACGTTTCTGTCGGCCCACAGCAGTCCGCTCGGCAGGCCAAGGTCTACCCAGTTGATTGTTTGATGAGCAGGCTCATCGCTGTCTTTGTGGCATGAGACAAGGCTCACAAAGGCCATCGTCGCCAAAATCGCCAGTGTTAAGTACTTTGTCTTCATATGGTATCTTTTATTTAACGCGTCGTATTGAGTGCAACGTGTGGCTGTAGGTGCCGGTCTTCTCCACAAGGATGCCGCGGGTGTCGAGGGTGTCTATGCGCACCTGGCCTGAAGCGTGGATGATGCGGCCGTCGCCCATGCAGATACCCACGTGTATGATGCGGCCCTCGGCGTTGCGGAAGAAGGCGAGGTCGTCGCGCAGCACGTCGCAGCCGCACACCTCGATGCCGCAGGTGGCCTGCTGCGAGGCATCGCGCGGCAGCCATATGCCCTTGGCCTTGAAGCATATCTGCGTAAGTCCGCTGCAGTCGATGCCGCCGGTCGAGCGTCCGCCCCACAGGTAGGGTGTGCCGAGGAAGAGGCTCTCCGCCAGCGAGGCGGCGTCCTCGAAGGGAGCGTACTGCTTGTTGTCCACCCAGCCCTCGTAGCCGTCGTAGTCGCTCTTCACCAGCGACCACTTTTCTTTGCGGTCAATGACATCGACGGTGTCGCCCAGCACCAACTGGTTCACCATCTCGGCGCGGTCGCTGGCCTCGGCCCTCATGGGCACGGCCGACAGAAAACAATATCCTTTCATCTTTATTATATCTGGCCGCGGTCGATGGAGATACAGATGCGGTCTATGAGGTCGTCTTTCTTGTTGTGCTTCGGGTCGAAGGTATCCTTGAGGTTGTATCCGAAGATGCGTGCTATGGCTTGGTAGAGGCCAGCGCGCAGCGAGCCGCGCAGCTCACCCACAATCTTGTATGCCGACCGGTTGGTCTCGCGGTCTATCAGCTTTATGAGCACCAGGCCCTGCGAGAAAGTATAGTTCTCCAGCTCACCCTTGTAGTCGGCAAGCAGCTGGCGCTCAGCCTCCTTGATGGCGGCACGGCGATCCTTGCGCGGCAGGGCCGCAATCTCCAGCTCCAGCTTGTCGAGTCGGCGCTTGCCCTCGATGGCATAGGGACGCATCAGGCGCACGTTGCGTATCAGCTTGGCGTTCTGCTTTATCTCCTTGGGCGTGAGCAGCATGCCGCTGGAGTAGATGGTGGCTTCCGGCAGGTAGTACAGCGGCACGGTGTCGCCGTCCAGTATGGTGCCGAAGGTATAATGACCCTTCGCAGGACTGTTGACGGGTACCTGTCCGAAGGCGGTGCCTGCGGCAAGCATGGCCGCCAGTGTCAGTATCAGTGTGCTTTTCTTCATCGCTGTCGATGCTTTATAGCGTCATTATTAACGCTGGTTTTGATGATTTAGTATATGTTGAGTACTTTTTCTTGCAATCCCCATTCCGTATCCACTCCGTACCTGCTCCGTCTGTTCTCCGGTTGTTCTATGACTGTTCTCCGGTTTAAACCGTTAAACAACCGGTGAACAACCGGAGAACAGACGGAGCGGGTACGGAGAGGCACCGGAGCGGCAGAGGAGGTGGATTGTTTAAAATATGTTAAAAATGAAAAAAGGTTTTGCCGGTGTCGGGAATGTTTGTACTTTTGCAGTCGTAATGATATTGAAATAATATCACATAAATTTGGGTAAACAATTAAAAATAAGTAATATGGAAAGTAAAGAAGTTTTGAAAAAGATGGGTGTCGGGAACAATGGTTTCCTGCATCTGGTTCTGAATTTGGCCATGATGGTGCTGGCCATCTGGCTGTGTGTCATTGCCGGCGCCAAGGAGATGTCCGGTGCCGGCCTCGCGGGCGGTCTGCTGTGGGTGGTGTGGGGGTTCCACCTGCCGGGCTTCATGGTGATACAGCCCAACCAGTGCCGTGTGCTGACCTTCTTCGGCCGCTACAGCGGCACGGTGACCGAAAACGGGTTCTTCTGGACCAATCCCTTCTACGTGAAGCGCAAACTATCGTTGCGCGCCCGCAACATGGACGTGCCGCCCATCAAGGTGAACGACCGCGGCGGCAACCCCATCATGATCGGCCTGGTGCTGGTGTGGCGCATCAAGGACACCTACAAAGCTTGCTTCAACATCGACGTTGAGACCACCACGCAGCCTGCTGCGAGCCGTCAGGTGACGGTGAACACCAACAGCACCACCGTGCAGCAGCAGTTGAAGGGCTACGACAACTTCGTGTCGGTGCAGAGCGACTCGGCACTGCGCAAGGTGGCGAGCCTCTACAGCTATGACAACCTCGAGGACAAGAACGAGGTGACGCTGCGCACCGGCGGCGAGGAGGTGAACCGCCGTCTAGAGCAGGAGATCAGCAAGCACCTCGACATAGCCGGCATCGAGGTCGTGGAGGCGCGTATCAATTATCTCGCCTACGCGCAGGAGATTGCCAGCGTGATGCTCAAGCGCCAGCAGGCCGAGGCCATCATTGCCGCCCGCGAGAAGATTGTGGAGGGTGCTGTGTCGATGGTCGACATGGCCCTTAGGAAGCTGGCCGCCGACAAGGTGGTGGAGATGGACGAAGAGCGCAAGGCCGCCATGGTGAGCAACCTGATGGTGGTGCTCTGCGGCGACGAGGGCGCCAGCCCGGTAATTAACACAGGAAGCATTTATTGATTATGGAAGAGATATTGAAAGTGGAAGGGCTCAGCAAGACGTTCACGCTGAGCCGTAAGCAACAGAAGATAGAGCGTACCACCGCCAAGCGCAAAGTGGCTGTGGACAACCTGACGTTCAGCGCCGCGCGCGGCGAGATATTCGGCCTGCTGGGCCCCAACGGAGCCGGCAAGACCACGACGCTGCGCATGCTGAGCACCCTGATAAAGCCCGACAGCGGCGACGCCGTGCTCGACGGTTGCAGCGTGGTGCGCCAGCCCGAGGAGGTGAGGGGCAAGATTGGCTTCCTCACCAGCGAGCTGAAGCTGGAGGACTTCTTCACACCGAACTACCTGTTCGACTTCTTCAGCCAGCTGCACGGTGTGGACCCCAACACCACGGCGGCGCGCAAGGAGCGCATGTTCAAGCGCTTCGGCATAGACAAGTTCGCCGAGGTGAAGGTGGCCAACCTCTCTACCGGCATGAAGCAGAAGCTGAGTCTGGTGATATCGCTGGTGCATGACCCCGAGGTCATCATCTTCGACGAGCCCACCAACGGCCTCGACGTGCTGACGGCGCGCACGGTGACCGACTACCTGCAGGAGCTGCGCGGCGAAGGCAAGACGATAATACTGAGCACGCACATCTTCAGCCTCGTGGAGCGCCTGTGCGACCGCGTGGGCATCATCATCGACGGCCGTCTGGTGGCTTGCGGAGCCCTCAGCGAAATCTGCAACGGCCTCACAATCGAGGACCGTTTCTTCGAACTGTACAAAGAAGTGAAAGGAGGTGAAGAATGAAAAGCAACACATGGACAATAATAAAGAAAGAGTTTGCGCGCTTTTTCGGCGACAGGCAGCTGTTGTTCACAACGGTGATAATGCCTGGCTTGCTGATATACATCATCTATAGCCTGATGGGCACCGGCATACAGAGTATGATCACCAAAGGTGCCGGCGAGGTGGTGACGATGCGCGTGGAGAACATGCCCGAAAGCATGGCACCGCTGTTCGGCGCCATGGACAGCAGCCTTGTAGTGGTGCAGCAGCCTGTGACCGAGGCTGACATAGCGATGCTCGAGGACAAGGAGCTCAATGCCGTGCTGGTGCGCTTCCCGGAGGGTTTCGATGAATTGGTGATAGGTAAGTGTGAAGTGGAAAGAGAGGCTCTGCCCAACGTGGAGATATACTATAACAGCACCAATAATGCCGCCAGTCGCGTGTATATGGCGGTGAGTACTATGCTTGGCAACTATGGCCGTACCTTCACGGTCAACGTGCCGCAGGTGGAGGGACAGCGCTTCGACCAAGCCACTGACGACAGCATCGGCGCCATGATTTGGAGCAAGATACTGCCGATGCTGATAATGATGATGCTCTTCAGCGGTGTGATGGCTATAGCGCCCAGCAGTATTGCCGGTGAGAAAGAGCGCGGCACCATAGCCACGCTGCTTGTCACCCCCATGAAGCGCAACGAACTGGCGCTGGGCAAGATTGTTTCGCTCAGCGGCATAGCGCTGCTCAGCGGTATCTCCAGCTTCATAGGCATAGCCCTCTCGCTGCCCAAGATGGTGGGCATGGATGAAGGTGTGGACCTTGGCTTCCACTATACCACCAGCGACTATGTGGCGCTGCTGCTGGTTATCCTTGCCTCGGTGCTTATCATGGCTAGTGCCGTGAGTCTACTGTCGGCATTGGCCAAGGACGTGAAGAACGCAGGCACCATGGTGACACCCTTCATGCTGGTGGTGATGCTTGCCGGCCTGCTGCCGATGTTCCAGGACGGAGCCTCCGCCAACCTTGCGGTCTATCTCATCCCCTTCTACAATGGCATAGAGGTGATGACGGCGGTCTTCAGCCACGAGCTTGAATGGACGCCGGTTGTTGTCACCATGGCCTCCGATGTGGTGTACACGGGCATTGCCGTATGGGCCCTGACGAGGTTGTTCAACAGTGAGAAAGTGATGTTCTCAAAATGAAGAAGAATTTTGCACTGCGAATTGACTCGGAAGTCTACGACGCCATTGAGAAATGGGCCGCGGACGAGTTCCGCAGTGCCAATGGGCAGATAGAATGGATAATAGCCGAAGCCTTGAAAAAGGCCAAGCGGATGCCTAAAAAGTAGTTGAGACAAATGAAGAAGATTGCAATAGCAATGATGCTGTGCGTGGGCCTGACGGTCCACGCACAGTGGTTTACAGGAATGAGCAAGCAGACCGGATTGGTGTTGTGCATACACTTGAAGGACTCTGCGGCAGAGATCTACAGTCCGCTGCAGTCGCAGGATGCGATACCGGTGAGCGGGTGGAGCCTGCGTAACGATACGCTGCGAATAGAATGCAGCAGCATTGGCTTCAAGACGGTGCTGACGCGCGATGCCGACGGCTGGAGCGGCTATTGGAAGCAAGGCTTCATGAAAGAGAACATCAGTTTTGTGCCAGCCGACACTTTGTACCAGCTGCGCCGTCCGCAGATGCCAGTGGCGCCGTATGGCTTTGACGAAGAGACCATAGCGGCCGACTACACCGACAGCCAAGGCCACGCCGTACATCTGGAGGGCACGCTCACCTTTCCGAAGGGTGGGGGGCGGTATCCCTGCGTGGTGCTGGTCAGCGGCAGCGGGCAGCAGAACCGCGACGAGGAGATAATGCAGCACAAGCCTTTTCTGGTGCTGGCCGACTACTTGGCATCGCGGGGTATTGCTGTGCTGCGATATGACGACCGAGGTGTGGGGGCCAGTACCGGCGAAGTGGAGAATGCCGACACGCGTCTCTTCGCCGAGGATGCGGAAGCGATGTTCAATGCCGTGAAGGGCAACAGGCATGTGGATGCTAAGCGTCTTGGCATAGGTGGACATAGTGAAGGTGGAGCAATTGCCCCCATGGTGGCAGCAAAGGACAAGGATGTAAGATTCGTGGTGATGCTTGCCGGACAAGGCTGCAGTGGCCTCGAAGTTATGGTTCAGCAGAACGAGGCCCTTTTCCGCTCACGCGGAGTGAGTGAACGTCTCTGCAAGGTTCGTGGAGCCTGCATGAGGGAACTGATGGGCTTGCCGCAAGGAAGCACGATAAAAGAGTATCAGGCTGTGATAGTGCGCCACATAGAGGGTCTTGATAAGTCGGAGGCCGACAGTGTGGAGCTGAAGAAAGGTATGGGCCATGCATTGAAGCAGCAGCTCGACACGCGCTGGATGAGGTCGTTCATTGCGCTTGATCCGGCCGAGTATCTGCCGAGGGTGAAATGCCCCGTGCTTGCATTGAACGGCACGAAAGACTGCCAAGTGGTGGCGAAGCCCAACCTGATGCGTATCAAAGAGCTGTGCCCTAAGGCAGACTGCCGACGGATGGAGGGGTTGAATCACATGTTCCAGCATTGCAGTACTGGCGATGCAACGGAATACATGCTAATAGAAGAGACCTTTGCGCCTGAAGCGATGAAGGCTGTGGCCGATTGGATATTGGGGCTGTAGGTCAGCCGTTGATAGGCAGTGAAACAATGAAGGTGGAGCCGTGGCCGGGCTCGCTCTCCACGGTGATGTGGCCGTGATGCAGACGCACCACCTGTGCCACATAGTTGAGACCTATGCCGAAGCCTTTCACGTTGTGTACGTTGCCCGTGGAGACACGGTAGAATTTCTCGAAAATGTGCTTCTGGTCGGCCTTGCTGATGCCGATGCCATGGTCCTTGATGCTCAGGAGGAAATGTTTTCCGTCGATGGAGGTGCTAACTTCAATATGTGGCGCTCCGTTGGAGTATTTGATGCCGTTGTCGACGAGGTTGTAGATTAGGTTGGTCATGTGCAACTCGTCGGCAATGATGACGGACGGATTGGCGTTGAGGTGTTTCTCAACAATACCGCTGCGGTTGGCGAAAGTGAGCTTGAAGCTATTGAGTACTTTGTCGACGATGTCGTTGATGTCCACCTCTTTGGGATTGATGGTGAAGTTCTTGTTCGACATCTTGGCGCTCTGGAGAATAGTCTCCACAAGGACACGCATGCGTTGGTTCTCATCGGAGATTATGCCAATGAAGTTTGAGCGTGATGCGACATCCTGCGAGATGCTTTCGTCGCTCAGCATCTCACAGGCGAGGCTTATGGTGGATATGGGCGTCTTGATTTCGTGGGTCATGTTGTTGATGAACTCGCCCTTCATTTGGTCGAGCTTGCGCTGGTTAGAGATGGTGCGCAGCGATATGAAGAACATGGCGGCTATGACGAGTATGAGGAAGCTGCTCATGTAGAGATATATGGATGGGTTTCGCTGCAGAAAGAGGTCGGCCCATGAGAAGCTGAGGATGATGAAGAACTGGTTTGTGGAGACTACGCCTTGTGGACGGAAACTGTATCGGTAAGGCGAGTTGACAAGGTCGGTTTCGCGGCGTGGATCGGAGCTGTAGAGGAACGAGCCTTGAGAGCCATCGTATACTCCGATGACAGGGTGCATGTCAATGCCATTGATGATGAGCTCTTCGACAATGAGCGAGTCGAGGTCTTGGTAGCTGAAGGATGTGGTTGCATTAGGATTGTCGTTGTCAAGTTGGTTTATGACATCCTCCATGGCATTGCCGACACTGACGCTGAACATATTGTCACTGATAGAGAGCGAGCGGCGTGTCTGCACCAGCTGGATGACCACCAAACTGACGGCCGCAAGGGCGAAAATGGATATTATGACGACTCTAAACCAGCGTTTCATAGTCTATTGTTGATATTTTAAGATGTTCTTATAACGGATGTTAAGGGATAATATTATACAGTGTCGCACCAAATATCAAAAAAAGTCGTATTTTTGCAAACGATATGAAGATAGGTGTTATAATAGCAATGGACATTGAGTATCGCCAGATGCGCGATGCTCTTGGCGGCGACAGCGGACGGCTGGGCAACAATGAAATAATACTGTGGCAGTGCGGCATTGGCAAGGTGAACGCTGCGGTAGGCACCATGCGTCTCATTTATGAGCACCATCCTGATGCCATCATCAGTACTGGTCTTGCCGGCGGCATTGACCCACTTATGAAGGTGATGGACGTGATGGCTGCTACACAATGCGTTTATCACGATGTTGATTGTGGTGGACTTGGTTCTGTCCACGGTCAGGTGCAGGGATTGCCGGCACGATACGATGCAGCTCAGCACCTTGTAGACACGGCGCTTAAGGTGCCGCGTGAAGAAGGCGAACGTCTTATGACAGGACTAATATGTACAGGCGATCAGTTTATCACCGACCGTGAGCGTCAGAACAATATCAAACGACATTTCCCCGATGGGTTGGCGTGTGACATGGAGAGTGCAGCCATTGCGCAGACGTGCTATTTGATGAATATTCCGTTCATGAGCCTTCGCGTAATCAGTGATACGCCTGGCAATACGGAGGACCATCAGCAGCAGTGGGATGATTTCCTCGCCTCGATGTGCGACCGCTCGTTCCGGTTTGTTAATAAGTACCTTGAATTATTGTAAGTTATATGGAAGTAATACAGAGTTTCACAATAGACCATACTCATTTGAAGCCCGGCATCTATGTGTCGCGCGTCGACAAGGGCTTTACTACCTTTGACCTACGTATCACCGAGCCTAATCAAGAACCGGCAGTGGCTCCGGCGGCCATGCACAGCCTTGAGCATCTTATGGCCACTTGGTTCCGCAATTCGGAGGCCAAGGACGACGTGGTGTATGTGGGGCCTATGGGTTGCCTCACAGGCATGTATGTCATTATGACGGGCAACTATTCAGTTGAGGATATGCGTCGCCTCACCATCGAGTGCCTCGAGTGGATACTCACTCAACGAGAGGTTCCCGCTACTACGCCCGAGACTTGCGGCAATTGTCTGTTGCATGACCTGCCTATGTGCCACTGGGAGAGTCGTCGCTACCTTGACCGTTTGAAAAACGACTTTCACAGCGAGTACACCAAGCTGCAGGTCACGCTGCAGGATGGCAAAGTGTTTGCTGACGCCTAAGGCTTAATTAAAACTCATAGATGTACGACCACTCGATGAAGTCGATGTGGTCGTAGTGCACTTTCATGCCGGCGCCGACCAGATGATGGCCGGCATCGCCTATTCTATAGTATACCGCCACGCGCTCATAATACTGCTCCCAGTTGAGTGGGTAGTAGGCTAGGTAGTGCGCCAAGCCGAGACGCAGTGTCAACGACCCCCATTGTGTATCGAAGAATCCGAAAGCAGCAGGATATACCGGCAGTTCGTCTGTGGGTGCCATATGTCGGTGCGAGAAGTTGTAACTTAGATCTAATGAACCGCCGACCGAGAAACAGGGATGCACACGCTGTATGTACCCCAGCTGAATCGTGTAGGTAGGGTAATAGATGATGTCGTCAATATCGTCGTAGCGCGACATAACTGCACCGGAGGAGACCAAGAGGAACGGCCTGCCGTAGGCATGGAAACTGCTGTCGCTGAAGAATGAGGGACGGTGGTGGTAAGAGCGCCTCACTGGACCGAACCGTAAGCCCAGCTCTGCCTGTATATAGTTGAGGCCGTGGTTGGGTTTGTACATGTAGCCGTTGCTGGAATGCACCAGCTTGCCTGTCAGTGTCAATGTAAGTGCATTTGTCAGCGGCTGTTCGTACATAAAGCCCAGGTCAATCAAGCAATTCAGCGATGAGCCTATGAAGGTGTTGTTGGTGTCGTGCGTAATGCTGTATGGCTTGGTGTACATCGACAGCCCCACGCTGTACACCCAGTTGAGATGCCCGATAAGGAGGCCGTTGAGTGTCCATGCCAGCCCTATGCGGTCGCCCGCCACACTGTTCCATATATGGGCGTAGTTCATTCGCACCCCAATCATGGGCTCATCCCAGAAGCGATGCCAGAAGATGCAGGTGTCGTTGTGGCTCCACAGCGCTGCCACATCGATGCCGCCAGTAGGCGACCGCCCGTCGAACGGCGAGCCGTTGGTGGCAATCACGCTGCCATAGGTGCCGCTGACAGCATAATGAATAGGTTGCCCCTTGGCGGCTGTGTGTAGCAACACAAGCAACACAAGGGGCAACCATATTTTATGCAGCGTCTGCATGGGTGTTTACTCGGCGCGGAAGCTGGCAAGGTCGGCTTCAGTGAAGTGCATTACGTAGTAGCACTTGGCACATACATCTTCCTCGGTCATGCGGACATACACGTTGGCGCTCTTCTCGAAGAGCTCTGGGGCGCGGCTGGCGTCGTCAATGATGAGGAGCGACATAATAATCTCGCAGGTCATGTCGTAGAGGCGGCGTGCCAAGAAGTCGTGCACATCTTGGCTGTTGGCCTCGTTGACGTAGGCCACGGCCTTCTCGTAGAGGTCAATGAGCGGAGCTATACGGCTCTTCTGTTCGCATTCGGGAGTTTTGGCCATCATGTCGCGCATCACCTGCAGGTAGGTGCCATTGGTGATGTAGCGCACTGCGGCGACAACCTGCAGCTGTGTGGTGCCTTCGTAGATGCTGAAGATGCGGGCGTCGCGGTAGAGGCGCTGGCTCTTGTATTCCATGATGAAGCCTGAGCCGCCATGTATGCTTATGGCATCGTAGGCGTTCTGGCTGGCGTACTCGCTGTTCATGCCTTTGGCTATGGGCGTGAAGGCGTCAGCCAAGCGGCTGTAAGTCTTCATCTCGGTGCGCTCTTCGGGCGTGAGCTTGCGGTCGCGCTGTATGTCTTCAAGACTCTTGTATAGGTCTACATAGCGTGCGGTCTGGTACAGCAGGCTGCGGCCGGCGTCGAGCTTGGCTTTCATACGGCTAAGCATGTCGTAGACGGCGGGGAACTGTATTATCTTCTGGCCGAACTGGGCACGCTCGCGTGCATAGGCGAGGCCTTCGTTGTAGGCTTCCTGCTCCACGCCGACGCTCTGGGCGGCGATGCCGAGGCGGGCGCCGTTCATCAGGGCCATGACATATTTGATGAGGCCCATCTTGCGGTCACCGCAGAGTTCGGCCTTGGCGTTCTTGTAGGTCAGCTCGCAGGTGGGGCTGCCGTGGATGCCGAGCTTGTGCTCAATGTGGCGCACGTCGACGCCGCCGTTGCGCTTGTCGTAGATGAACATCGAGAGGCCGCGGCCGTCCTTGGTGCCCTCTTCGCTGCGGGCGAGCACAAGGTGGATGTCCGAGTCGCCGTTGGTGATGAAACGCTTCACGCCATTGAGTCGCCAGCAATTCTCCTTCTCGTCGAATGTGGCCTTGAGCATCACGCGCTGCAGGTCGCTGCCGGCGTCGGGCTCTGTAAGGTCCATGCTCATGGTCTCACCGGCGCAGATGCGCGGTATGTACTTCTGCCTCTGCTCCTCGCTGCCGAACTCGTACAGGGTGTCTATGCAGCTCTGCAGGCTCCAGATGTTCTGGAAACCGGCGTCTGAGGCACTGATAATCTCGCTCATCATGCTGAAGACGACACTGGGGAGGTTGAGTCCGCCGTAGCGGCGCGGCATGCTTACGCCGTAAAGGCCAGCCTTGCGGGTCACATCGAGGTTCTCCTTGGTCTTGCTGGCATACACCATGCGGTTGTTCTCCAGGTGCGGTCCCTCAAGGTCCACGCTCTCCGAGTTGGGCTCTATGACGTTGGCGGCCACATCGCCGGTAATCTCAAGGATGCGGCGGTAGTTCTCTATGGTGTCCTCGAAGTCCACGGGGGCGTAGTCGATGCCCTTCTGGGCGTCCTCGTAATTCTTTTCGCGAAGCTCGACCAGACGCTTCATTTGCGGATGCTCCAGATGGAACGCTATCTCAGGATGGTCGGTATAGTAGTTTGCCATAATTATTTGCTGTTCTGTTTGTAATACTTAATCATCTTCGGGACAACCTCCTCAACCGTGCCGGTGATGACATAGTCGGCTATCTTGTTGATGGGGGCCTCGGGGTCGCTGTTGATGCTGATGATGATGCCCGAGTCCTGCATGCCAGCTATGTGCTGTATTTGTCCGCTGATGCCGCAGGCAATGTACACCTTGGGGTGCACCGTTACGCCCGTCTGGCCAATCTGGCGGTCGTTGTCAATCCAGCCGGCGTCGACGGCAGCGCGGCTTCCGCCCACCTCGCCGTGCAGCACCTTGGCCAGCTCGAACAGACTGTCGAAGCCCTCCTTCGAGCCCACGCCGTAGCCGCCGGCCACCACGATGGGAGCGCCCTTGAGGTTGTGCTTGGCGGCCTCCACATGGTGGTCGAGCACCTTCACTACAAAGGCTTCGGGGCCGACATATTTGCTCACTTCCGGATACACCACCTCTTTCTTGCAGCTGCCCTCATATTCGGCTTTCTGCATGACGCCGCTGCGCACCGTGGCCATCTGCGGGCGGTGGTCAGGGTTGACGATGGTGGCCACAATGTTGCCGCCGAAGGCGGGACGTATCTGGTACAGCAAGTTCTCGTACACCTTGCCGCTCTTCTTGTCCTCGTATGGGCCTATCTCCAGCTGCGTGCAGTCGGCGGTGAGACCGCTGGTCAGCGACGATGATACGCGCGGGCCGAGGTCGCGGCCGATGACCGTGGCGCCCATCAGGCATATCTGCGGCTGCTCCTCCTTGAAGAGGTTCACCACTATGTCCGTGTGCGGTGCCGAGGTGTAGGGGAACAGTTCGGGGGCGTCGAAGACGAAGAGCTTGTCCACACCGTAAGGCAGCACCTGCTCCTCCACCTTGCCCTTGATGCCGGTGCCGATAGCCACAGCGTGCAGCTCCACGCCCAGCTCGTTGGCCAGCTTGCGGCCCTTGGTCAGAAGTTCCTGCGAGACTTCGCGCACCTCGGTGCCTTCAATCTCTATATATACGAATACGTTGTTCATCAGCCAATAATCTTATCATTTAACAATTCTTTTATGAGGCCGTCGATATCGGCATCGGCACCCGTGAGGGTCTTGCTCTCCTTGGCCTGGAAGGCGATGCTCTGCACCTCCTTCACCTTGGTGGGCGAGCCGCTCATGCCGCACTGGCTGGGGTCGCCGTCCACGTCGGCAACGCTCCATTGCGTGAGGTTGAGGTACTGGCGCTCGGCGCGGAGACCCTTGCGGCTGTCGTCCTCGGCCACCTCGAGCGGGCAGGCCGCGTACTTGTACTTCATCACCAGCTTGGCGTTCTGGGGGCGGCACTCGGCGGCCGAGCCGTTGACGGTAACCACCAGAGGCAGCGGAGCTTCCACCACCTCGACGCCGCCGTCGATCATGCGGCGGATGGTGGCCTTGCCGTTCTCAACCTTGAGTATCTCTTCGGCGTAAGTCACTTGGTTCAGCCCCAGTTTCTGCGCCACCTGCGGACCCACCTGAGCCGTGTCGCCGTCGATGGCCTGGCGGCCGCCGATGACGAGGTCAACGTTGCCGATCTTCTTGATGGCGGTGGCCAAGGCGTAGCTTGTGGCCAGCGTGTCGGCACCGGCGAAGAGACGGTCGGTCAGCAGCCAGCCGGTGTCGGCACCACGGTAGAGGCCTTCGCGGATAATCTCGCCGGCGCGCGGCGGACCCATGGTCAGCAGCCCCACGGTGGTGCCGGGGTTCTGTTCCTTTATGCGGAGCGCCTGCTCCAGTGCATTCAAATCTTCGGGGTTAAAAATAGCTGGCAGCGCGGCACGGTTCACCGTACCCTCCGCCGTCATGGCATCCTTGCCAACATTCCTTGTGTCAGGTACTTGTTTGGCAAGTACAACAATCTTCAAACTCATTTCTATTTGTTTTAATAAAATGCAAAAATACGTTAAATTCCCGACATGGCCAAAAAAAAGTGCCCCTTCTCTGTCATTTTAACTTTTCCCCACGGGCTTCATGCCATGCCTTCTTCGTACCCTCTCCGTACCCGCTCCGTCTGTTCACCGGTTGTTTACCGGTTGTTCACCGGTTTTTACCGTTAAACAGTCGGTAAACAATCGGTGAAGTGACGTAGAGGGGACGGTGCGGGGGCGTAGGGGGCTCAGAAGTTCCACATGCCGCTGTCCTTGAGGAACTGCAGGAGGTCGTTGGAGACGGCGGTGTTCATGCTGCGCGGATAGCGTTTGGTGGTGAATATCTCGCAGTAGTTGCGCGTGCCGTTGTCGGCGACCATCTGGCGGTTGAAGGGGTGCTCGTCGCGGACACGGTGGCTCTCAATGAGTTCGGCGTCGGTGGGCACATGGTAGGTCTCGCTGTGGAGCACGGCGTCGCGGCCGAGGCGTTCGCTGTGGCGAGGCTCTTCGGCGGGGTGGCCCATGGCGATGGCGATGACGGGGACCACGCCTTTGGGGCACTGCAGCAGCTCGGCTATCTGGCGTGTGTTGTAGTTGACGGTGCCGAGGTAGCAGAAGCCGAGGCCTTGGGCTTCGGCGGCGATGCAGATGTTCTGGGCGCAGAGCGAGGCGTCGACGAGGGCTGAGATGAACCAGAGGAGGTTGCCGTAGGGCTCGTCGCAGCCGTTGACGCGGCAGTACTGGTGGTAGCGTGCCACGTCGGTGCAGAGGGTGAGCCACAGAGGTGCGGTGGTGCATTGGCCGAAATGCAGTTTGCAAAGTTCGGAACGCAAGGGCTCCTGCGTTGTGGCTATGACGCTGTAGAGCTGCATGTTGCCGGTGTTGCTGGCGCGCAGTCCGCAGTCGATGATGTTGTTCAGCAGTTCGTCGCTGACAGCTTCGGGGGTGAACTGGCGCACGGAACGGTGCTGCAGCATGGTGTCGATGGCGTTGTTCATGGTTATGTGGTGTGTTATTGTTTCGTAATGAAGAGGGTGTCGTGGCTGTAGCGCACGGTGGCGTTGAATTTGGGGCTGTTGTCGGCGGGTTCGTAGCCGATGTGGCCTATGGCGAAGCCTGCCACATGTGTGCCTTCGGCAAGGCCAAATGGCACTTCGATGGGCTGCTCTATAACGGTGACGGCGTTGGCGTGCAGCGTGTCGGTAAGCATGCCGAAGGCGCCTGGGGCGTAGTGCTGCGTCACGTGGAAGTACAGCTGCAGCCTCAGTGGACAACTGTCGGTGCTGTAGACGTCGAAGTGGTAGGGGTTGCGCACGGCGAGGGTGAGCACTACGGGTGCCAGGCTGTCGGCCTGGGTGGCTAGGCTGTCGCGCCGCAGGCAGGGCAGGGCGAGGTCGAGCGGTGTGAGGCATTCCACTTCGAGCTCGCGCAGGGGTGTATAGTCATTGAAGACGCTGTAGTAGAATGTATGTCCGTCGGCAAGCGCGAGACTGTTGGCCTGCGTGTTGTTGTTGAGGTTGCCTACGATGACCTCGCGTCCGCTGAAGGTGCGGTCGAGGGTGTCGTACTGCCACTGGCTGTGGCGCGAGTAGAAGTAGGGTGAGCAGTAGGCTGTGCGGCCAGTGTAGTAGGTGTATTTTGCCGGGGCGGTGTAGTTCTGCATGAAGACCACGGGGCGGTCGCCGGCGATGTCGGCGATCTGGCTGTAGGTCTGCCCTTGGTTCCACAGCTCGCCCTTGATGCCAAAGGGGTTGGCTACAGCCACTACGCGCACGGCAATGAAGAGGACTGCGACGACTATGGCTGCGGTGCGTACAAAGCGGGAATCGCGCGCGCCGTAGAAGAGCAGGGCAGTGAGAGGTAGCGCAGCGGGCAGCACCCATTGGGGTTGCACTGGGCCACGGACGGTGCTGATGAGGAAGAAGAGAGCGAATCCAGCGGCAAGCCACAGCATTGCAGCGCGCAGCGGCACGCCGTTATTGCGGCTGTCGGCTATGCCGCGCCAGTAGTGGTACAGCCACAGGGGGTTGAATATGGTGAGCAGAAGCGCGAGATATTCAAAGGTATAGCTGGGTTTGTAGGCCCATGCGTTGCGGCCGGAGAGGTGATAGCCGAACGAGACCCAGTCGTGTGTATACTGCCACCAGAGGTGGGGCAGAAAGAGAAGCAGTGCAGTAAGGCCTGCTGCATATAGCTGCCAGCGCCGGAAAAGCCGCAGGTCGCTCAGCAGTACCAGCAGTACCACCAAGGCGCCGTGGTACTTGCTGTAGCCCAGCAGAGCCACAGCCGTGCCCATGATGAGGGCGTTGGATAGTGTGCTGTTTGCGCGGAAGCGCTTGTAGGCCCACAGGAAGGCCACGGAGAAGAACATCAGCGGCGCGTCGGGTACCGCAAGGAAGCCGTAGAGCTGCAGCAGTGGCTGCGAGAAGCAGAGCAGCACATAGAGCACGGCGTCGCGCCGCGTGGCATCATTAGGCTTTATCAGATGCCAGAATAATAGCAGGTAGAGCGGTTGCAGTAGGGTAGAGAAAAAACGAATGTCCAAGGCGCCGGGTAGCCACGATGAGAGCCATACCAGCACTGCAACCATTGGCGGGTGGTCGAAATAGCCCCAGTCCAGATGCTGGGAAAAATACCAGTAGTAGGCCTCGTCGTTGGCAAGGCCGGTCAGGGCCGCCTGCAGCAGGTTGACTGTCCACCATGCCGCGAGCAGCAAAAAAACAAGGGTGTCGGGCTTTAGGTTCCCGACACCCTGTGTGATTTTAGAGCGAAACGCCACCATCGACGCAAATCACTTGGCCGGTGATGTACTCCGAGAGGTCGGAAGCCAGGAAGAGCGACGTGCGGGCAATGTCGAGGTCGGTGCCGCCGCGGCGCAGCGGTATCTCGGCGAGCCATTTGTCGTGGGCTTCCTTAGGCATGGCCTGGGTCATGGCAGACTCGATGAGGCCGGGGGCTATGGCGTTGCAGCGGATGCCGCGCGAGCCGACTTCCTTGGCCAGACTCTTGCTGAAGCCAATGATACCGGCCTTGGAGGCCGAGTAGTTGCACTGGCCGGCATTGCCGTTGACGCCCACCACAGAGGCGGTGTTGATGATGCTGCCGCTGCGCTGCTTGAGCATCATGGGCACGAAGGCCTTGCAGTAGTTGAAGACGGAGCGCAGGTTCACCTCCATGACGAGGTCCCAGTCCTTGGGCTGCATGCGGAGCAGCAGGTTGTCGCGGGTGATGCCGGCGTTGTTGACGAGGGCGTCGAGGCGACCGAATTCCTTCTGTACCTGTTCGGCAACGGCCATGGTCTGGTCGTAGTCGGCGGCATTACTGGCTATGAAGGTGCTCTTGGGGCTGTATTTCTGCAGCTCGGCGAGCAGCTCTTTGCTGGCCTCGTTCTCCTGCAGGTCGGTGAATATCACTGTGGCACCCTCTTCGGCGAAGACGAGGGCAGTGCGGCGACCGATGCCGCGCGAGCCGCCGGTCACCAATGCTATTTTGTCTTTTAAGATGTTCATTTGTATGTTATTCTTTAGGATTATCGATAAGTGCAAACGTCAGTTCTCCCTGGCAGCAGGCTTTGCCGTTCACGCTGGCCTTGGCGTCGACGAAGAATATCATGCCGCGTCGACTGGTGATGCGGGCGCGTATCTCCATGGTGTCGCCGGGACGTACGGGCTGGCGGAAGCGCACGTTGTTGATGCCGCTGTAGAGCGGGGTGCGGCCAACGAGCTCGTCGCGCACCAGTATGCAGCTCGACTGGGCCATTATTTCGCACTGTATCACGCCGGGAACCACAGGGTTGCCGGGGAAGTGGCCCTGCAGGAAGAACTCGTCGCCACGAACATGGTAGTGTGCTATGGCGGTGTCGCCCTCCATCACCACGTCGTCGATGAGCAGCATGGGCTCGCGATGCGGCAGGAAGGTCTTGATGTCGTCTCTGTTAAGTACGTTCATATTTGTTGTGCTTTAATGTGTTTTATACTCTGCGCAAGGCGACGGTGGCATTGTTGCCGCCGAAACCGAAGGTGTTGCTGATGGCTACGTCGGCCTGCCACTGGCGTGCGGTGTGCGGTGTGTAGTCGAGGTCGCACTCTGGGTCGGGCTGGTCGAGGTGGATGGTGGGCGGTATGATTCCGTTCTTCAGTGCAAAAGCGCTGATGATGAGTTCCACAGCACCTGTGGCGCCGAGCATGTGGCCGTGCATAGACTTGGTGCTGCTGATGACAGCCTTGCGTGCACCCTCCTCGCCTAGGGCGGCCTTTATGCCCTTGGTCTCGCCCTTGTCGTTCAAGGGTGTGCCAGTACCATGTGCGTTGATATAAAGCTTCTCATCTGCCTTGAAGCCGGCCTCTTCCAGAGCCAGACGCATAGACTGTGCACCTCCGCGGCACTCAGGATGCGGTGCCGTGTAGTGGTGGGCGTCACATGTGTTGCCATAGCCGCAGACTTCGGCGTATATCTTGGCGCCGCGACGTTTGGCGCACTCCTCGCTCTCTAGTATCAGAATGCCGGAGCCTTCGCCAAGCACGAAGCCCTTGCGGCGTGCGTCGAAAGGCAGTGAGCCCGCCATGGGGTCTTCGCTGGTGCTCAGTGCTTTCATGTTATTGAAGCCGCCAACGGCCATCTCGCAGATGGCTGCTTCGGTGCCGCCGGTGATGACGGCGTCGGCACGGCCTTCATGGATGAGACGGTAGGCCTCGCCCACACTGTGGGTGCCTGTAGCGCAGGCTGTTACTACGGGAATGTTGGGGCCTTGTGCGTTGTATGTGATGGCAACGTTGCCGCCGGCAATATTCGAAATCATTTCAGGAATGAAGAGCGGCGAGATGCGGCGCAGGCCGTTCTGCAGTTTGTTGGCGTGCTCACGCTCAAAGGTCTGGATGCCGCCAATGCCGCTTCCTATTGCAGTGCCGAAGCGTGTCGGGTCTACATCCTCGCCGACGCGCAGCCCGCTGTCCTGCATTGCCTGTGCGGCTGCCGCCAGGGCGTAGAGCGCGAAGGTGTCGTTGTGGCGTATCATCGTCTTGTCGATGCCGAAGTCTTCAGGCTTGAAGTCCTTGACCTCTGCGGCAATCTTGATCGGCAGCGTCTCGCGGTCTAGTTTGGTTATGTACCCAATGCCGCATACGCCGTTTATGACGTTGTTCCACAGCGTCTCTACATTATTTCCCAGTGGGGTTATACAGCCCACGCCTGTTATATATACTTTGTTCATAGCTTTATTTATTTGATAACGCAGCTTTGCTGCAATTTATTGTGTCTTGTTAGTAGCGCATAACGGCGGCGCTGGTGACGAATCCGGCGCCGAAGCCGTTGAATACCATCAAGTCACCGCGTTTGATGTGTCCCTCGCGTATCTCCTCGTCGAGGAGCATGGGTATGCTCGCCGAGCTTGTGTTGCCGCGCTTCTGGATGTTCGAGTGGAAGCGTTCCGGCGGCAGGTCAAAGTCCTGTTTGATAGCGTCGATTATGCGCTGGTTGGCCTGATGCAGGAGGAAATGGTCGATGTCCTCCAGCTGCATGCCGGCTTTCTCCACCACGTCGCGTATGTCGCGCTGGGCCGAGGTCACCGCCATGCGGAACACTTCGCGCCCTTTGAGCTGCATGGCAATATGGGTGTCAATGCCCTCGCCAGTCTCGAATGGGGTGGGTTCGCAAGGCAGACGGTAGTATATGACATCGGGCATGGGCGTGGATGTCAGCTTGCTGGCCAGATAGTTGTCGCCAGCGCCAAGCACCAGTGCTCCGGCGCCGTCGCCGAAGAGCACGCAGGTCTCGCGCTGTGTCCAGTCGACCATGCGTGTCACCTCCTCCGCGCATATATATAATATATGTTTTGCGCGACCAGTGGTGATGAAGGCGTCGCAGATGTCCAGACCATAGGTGAAGCCGGCGCATGCCGAGTTGAGGTCCATCGTGGGACAGTTGGGCCCCTTGATGCCGAGGATGCCTTGCACAAGTGCTGCCAGCGAAGGGGTTACATAAACGTTGCAAACATTGTGACAGATGATGAAGTCGATGTCTTCTGGAACCAAACCTGCAGCGTCAATGGCACGCTGACCTGCCAGGGCTGCCAGCTCCTCGAAGCGTTCGGTAGTGATAATCTGTCTTGATTTGATGCCGGTGCGTGTCGTAATCCATACGTCGTTGGTGTCGACAAAGTCGGAGAGCATGTCGTTCGTGACTGTTTGTTTCGGCACCGCACTTCCTGTTCCTAATATTTTCATGATATTTTTTTTATGGGCAAGGTGTGCTTGTTGTTGTGTTATGCCCGCGTTAGTTTTCTTAATTTTTATTAAATTCGGGCTGCAAAGAAACAACAAGCTTATTAAATATAAATGTTAAAATCCGCAGATAATATAATATGATTGGCGAAAGTGCGTTATTTTGGGTGAAATTTGTATATTTTGGGTGAAATATGAATAATGTTTACATTGACCAACCGCTAAATCTTGCCTCGATAAGGCGTTTTATGACCCGTCAGGAGTCCATTTTGCTCTTTTTGTCACTGTCTCTCGTGTTCGCCGTTTTGCTTGTGGTTTTCGGTCAGCCGACCTCACTGATTGAGTATACGGCTCAGCAGTCGGAGTTGAGTCCTCTCGGGCAGATAACTATCTCGTTTATATCTGGTTTCGGGGTGTTATTGCTCAGTCGTGGACTTCTGTTCTTGGTAGGACGCAGGTACGAGCCCACACTTGCGGTTATGTTGATATGGATTGTCGCCGAACTGATTGTGTGCGTCTCTGTCATGACTCTGGTTCTATGGGGGTTATCCGGTGGTGGCACCCTGCAGCTTGCACCACTTGTGGGGGCTCTGGTGCTTGGTACTATAGGGGTGTTACTGGTACCAGCTGTGGTCACTTACATGGTAAGTCGTCTGCATGAGGCGCGCGCCGAGGTACGTCGTCTGCTTCAACTTCTTGCCGTTCAGGACCCTAAGCAGCACCAGAACGCAGACACAAACGTCAATTTCTTTGCCAAAGGCGGGCGCTTGGCCTTTTCGACCCGAATGGGCAACATACTGTACATCGAGGCGGCCGACAACTATGTTAACATCCACTATCTCAATGGTGAAAAGGAGGAGACCTTCATCCTGTTCAATTCCATGAAAAACATTGAGAAGAGTTTCGTCGGCACCTGTCTTATGAGGTGCCATCGCGGCTATATGGTCAACGCTGACAATGTGCGCCTTATGCGCAAAGAAGCGCTCGGTTTGGTGTTGGAGATAAACCACTGCACCAAGACGATACCCGTGTCCAAGAGCTTCGCCGAGCCCATCACCCAGTATTTCGCCTACAACACCAATATGTTGCTCCCCAACGAACAATAAAAATACAATGATATGGAGTTAAGACTTACCTTCGCGGAAATCAGCGAATTGATAGAGAAAAAAGCCGGCCGGCCGCTGCCTGTCATGTATGGCGGCCCCCACACCGTACGCGTCAGCTATGACGTCAACGTGCTCTTCAAATCGGCCTCGGTGGGCATCGATCTCACCGTCGACCAGATTGTGGACAGTGACATCTACCTGAGTTTCAACGGTGGCGCCGGTATCGACTTCATGGTGCGCCAGGCCGTGAATATGTCCAAGAGCCGCCCCGGCGGCGAGTTCATAGAGCCCCTTGACGGCAACCGCATCTTGCTGGCGCTGAGCCGTACACAGCAGGCAGGCTCGCTGCTCGAGCATGTCACTCTGCGCGACATACGTTTCGACGAGCAGTATGCCATTATTGAGTTCGTTCCCAAATCTTTATAGGACACTGTTTTTGTGAAACCCTTGTGGATGCGGGGTTTCTCCGTACCCGCTCCGTACCCGCTCCGACTGTTCACCGGTTGTTTAACGGTTTTTTGTCGGAGGGGAGTCGGAGCGGGTACGGAGCGGGTAGGGTATGGGTGGTCAAAAAATGTCAAAAAATGCTTTTTTATGTTTCAATAAAAAAAAATGTGTATCTTTGCATTTTGAATAATACAGGCACTATAGATGGGAAATATTGACAATGCCACAGCGCAAGACCCTGTTGTGAGTCTTGAGAATGTGGTGATTAGTTATGGAGAAGAGCCGGTGCTGAAGGACGTGAATGTGCGTCTCGGCAACGGCGATTTTGTCTATTTGATAGGCAAAAGTGGCGCCGGAAAGACGTCGTTGCTGCGTACATTGTACGCCGATTTGCCAATAGAAAGCGGTGTGGCCAAGGTATGTGGCTTCGACGTGGTCAACATGCGCCGCCGCGAGGTGCCGCTGTTGCGCCGCAAGATAGGTATTGTGTTCCAGAACTTCCGCCTTCTGCCCGACCGCAGTGTGCGCTCCAATCTCGAGTTTGTGCTGCGCGCCACCGGGTGGAAGAAACGTAATGAGATACAGGCCCAGATTGAGAAGGTGCTTGCTTCCGTCGGCGTTGCCGACAAGGCCGATATGCTGCCGGCCCGACTCTCCGAGGGGCAGCAGCAGCGTGTTGGCATAGCGCGTGCCATCATCAACAATCCGCAGCTGATAGTGGCCGACGAACCCACGGGCAACCTCGACCCCGTCACCTCGGCCGAGATTATGCAGTTGTTGCTGGATATCAACAAGAACACCGGCACCACGATGCTCATCTCGACGCACGACTTCATGATGATGGACCGTTTTCCGGCGCGCGTGTTGGTGTGTGAGGATGGCACGGTGAGGGATCCGGAGGGTGATAGGTGAAATAAAACCGATATTTCCGGTACGAAATAGAAAAACACAGATAGGATATGAAGAAGATATTGATGATAATGATGGCTTGCCTGCTGGTGGTCGGTGCTGCCGACGCACAGAAGAAGCCCAGCAAGGGCAAGGGCAAGAAGAGCGATACGCCCGTGATAGAGGGCAGGCAGAAGGTCCGTGAAAGCGACTACCAGACATACGACCGCTTTACGCAGTTCACCACCAAGGACTTGGGTCGCTACTACACCTCGTTCGACTATTCGAAGATCTGTGGTATGGCGCAGGAGAAGTCGCCCGACTGGGGCGAGCTGAAGCCCGTGATGAACTACCTCGAAAAGGTATCGCGTGCCACGCTCACAATGTGTGCCATCTATGCCGTAAACCCCAGCATCGAGAGCACCAAGGAACACAAGCGCATTGCCGCCGAGGGCCGCGAGGAGGCCTTGAAGGCAGTGGACTGCTTTGAGAAGTGGAAGGTGGAGCAAGGCTGGCGCAACAAGATACAGTACAAGGTTGCCGAGGTTGACTACCGCTATTTCAAAGGTGCCGGCTATTTTGATGACCAGACCGGCGACGAGGTGATACACGTGGGCATGATACTCTATTTCGGCACCAAGAAGAAGGCTATTTTCGACCCCGATACCACGACACGTACCTTTGCGGATATCAAGTTCTTCCCCAACGATGCCACCATTGTGGATTCGTGGAATTCCCATCTTGACGAGATTAGTGACTATCTGAAGGAGAATGACCGCAAGGGACTGTTGCTCATCGGTCATAGCGACAGCCAGGGAACCGAGGCCTATGTGATGGGTCTCTCGCGCCAGCGTGCCGTCGAGGTGAAGAAAGCCCTTGTGGCACGCGGCATCGACGCCTCGCGCATTGAGGTTGAGGCCCATGGGGACGAAGAACCCATAGGTGACAACTCCACCTATGAGGGACGTGTGCAGAACAACCGCGTGAGTATCAAGATACAGTAAGCTGTTTGGCCAACAAGGAAAGATATAGACAATTGTGTGAGACAGAGGGGGCGCGTATCCCTCTGTTTCTGCAATACTGGTGGTGGGAGACTGTCTGCCGTGGCAAGCGGTGGGATGTGCTGCTCTGCGAGCGCGACGGCAAGGTGCGCGGCGCGATGCCATACATCGACGGACGGCGGCTCGGCCTGCGCCACTCGCTGATGCCGCAACTGACCATGTTCACGGGTCCTTGGCTTGCCGATGTGGCTGACAGGGAGGCTCTCGACGACCTGTGGCGGCAGTTTGTGACGTGCCGCTGGACACTCTGCAAGGTGCGCCTGTCGCCCGAACTCACCGCTGCCGGCTATGCGATGCCTACGCATTTGGGCTTCAAAGCAGAGATGCATTATACCTATCGTTTCGACCCTATACGCCCGCTGCCCGAACTTATGGCTGGTGCGTCGCAACTGCGCCGCCGCGACTATCGCAGGCTGGACAGTGTGCTGAGTGTGGACGAGGCCGTGAGCCCGCAGGAGTTTGCCGACCTGCATGTAACCTACATGGAGCGGCAGGGTAAGCGTGACCTTCTGGAACACAGTTTGATAGTACACGTTTGCACCGAGGCTGTGGCGCATGGCAGCGGCATGGTTGTCGGTGCGCGCGATGCCGATGGCAACCTACACGATGCCTTGTTTGTTGTCTACGACAGCGAATGCGCCTATATGCTCATGTGCGCCCGCGGCGCCGAGGCTCCGCGCAACTCCATGAGTTTCTTGATATGGAAGGCGATAGAGATTATGGGCTCGCGCACCAAGGTGTTTGATTTCGAGGGCAGCATGGAGCCAGGGGTGGAAGAATATTACCGCTCTTTTGGCCCGCAGAAAGTCAATTTGCAGCAGCTGAGTCGCTGCTGGCTACCATTCATGAAGATATGACAATAAAGCTGATAGTTGTTTCCAAGACGGATGTGCCGTATGTGCAGGCCGGAATCGATGAATATGTAGGGCGGTTGAAGTACTACTGCGACTTCGAGCTTGTCGTCATACCGGCCCTCAAGGGTATGGGCAAAGCGTCGCCTGACGAGGTCAAGGAACGCGAAGGTGAGCAGATACTGAAACAGTTGGCTAAGGCCGACGCCGTGGTGCTTCTTGACGAGCACGGCAAGGAGTACACCTCGGTGGGTTTCTCGGAGATGCTGCAGCGACAGATGAATGCCGGCACACGTGTGCTGGCCTTTGTTGTCGGCGGAGCCTACGGCTTTTCAAAAGATGTGTATGCCGCTGCCACACAGAAGCTGTCGCTGTCGCAGATGACCTTCAACCACCAGATGGTGAGGCTCTTTTTTCTCGAGCAACTGTACCGTGCGCATACCATCCTGAGGCACGAAAAGTACCATAACGAGTGATATTTTAAGAATATTTAACACTAAAATAGTATAATAGGGAACAATATTAGACGCGGACGGGCGTTATAGATGCAACCGTAATAAGGAATTAAAGCGGTTGTTTTAAAGGAAAATAAACAAAAAAAGGATAAAAAAATGAAGAAAATCTTTTTGGCTTTAGGTCTTATGACCCTTACATTTGCCTTTACGGCTTGCAACCAGAAAGAGCTTGACGCTCAGAAGTCTACTATTGACTCGCTGCAAGGTGTTGTGGACAGCAAGGACGCCGAAATCGACGACCTGTTCCAGATGCTCAACGAGATTGAGGGCAACCTCTCGATGATCAACTCCAAGTACAGCAGCGTGCAGGAGATGCGCCGTAACAACACCGAGGGCTCCTACAACCACAAGAAGGAAATTGCTGACCAGATGAGCTCGATAGAGACCATTTTGGCCGACAACAAGGCCAAGATTGCCCAGCTCAACTCGCGCGTGAGCTCGCTCAACAAGAAGAATAACGAGCTGATGTCCTACATCACCAAGCTCGAGGAGCGCAGTGCCGCCCAGGAGAGCCAGATTGCCGAGCTGCTTACCGAGCTTGAGAACAACAAAGTTGTCATCAAGGGCCTCAACCAGAATGTCAGCGAGCTTACTGCTTCCAACAAGCAGAAAGACGACTACATCGCCCAGCAGATTGCCGACGCCAACCGTGCTTGGTTCATCGTTGGAAACTACAGCGACCTTAAGGATGCCGGTATCGTCACCAAGAGCGGCGGCTTCATCGGTATTGGCCGTCGTCAGGGCACCATGGCCGATATGCCCACCGAGCTTTTCAATGAGATTGACCGCACCAAAGTGACCACCATCACCGTGAACATGAAGAAAGCCCAGGTTATCTCCAAGCACCCCGAGAACAGCTATGAACTCGTGGCCGACGAGGAGGAGAGCGGTGTCACCGCCTACCTGCGCATCCTCAACCCCACACTCTTCTGGAAGTACACCGACTATCTGGTCATCTCCACCAAGTAAAGAAATCGAATAAAACACATTTTTTTAAACAACACATTTATTAACCAAAACTTCAAAATCATGAAAAAAGTTTTATTAACCCTCGCACTCGCTGCTTTCGCATTTGCAGCCAATGCACAGTTTGTGGTCAGCGGTTCGTTTGATTTCCGCACCAACGGCGGTAGCACATGGGGCAAGAACACCGCTGCCGGTGTCACTGCCGAGGCCACCCTGCCTACCGACATCAACACCACCATCAACTTTGGCCCCTCGTTTGGCTACATGCTGAGTGACAACATGCAGGTCGGTCTCTCTCTTAACCTCGGTTACAACTACACCAAGGAATTCGACGCTGTTTTCCCCGGCACCGGTGCCTACACCCCCGCTTTTGACAAGGCTGAGGACTGGTTGGTTACCAAACAGTTTGGCTTTGGCATTGCTCCGTATTTCCGTTACTATTTCATGCAGGCCGGTAACTTCAACTTCTTCTGCGAAGCTCAGCTTGGTCTCATAATCAATGGTAACCCCAAATTCCACCGTTTTGCCACCGAAATCACTGGTGTCCATCCCGCTATGGATACTACCTACAGCATCGCTTGGAATGGTCCTGCCGTCGCTGGTACCACTGTGAAGCAGACCATGAGCAGCGGCGCTATCGCCTTTACCATCACCCCTGGTGTGAACTACAAGTTCAACGACAACTTCTCCGCCGACCTGTACCTGGAGTTTCTTGGTGTTGAATTCACCCACAGCTGGGTTAAGGCCAAAGTCGAGCGCAGCACTGCCGCTGCCACCGTCTCCACCGAGACCCGTAACCGCGACAACCGCTTCAACTTCTTCGGCAACTTCGACGGCCAGACCCTCAACAACATCATGGGCTTCCGCGTTGCTCTGAACTATCACTTCTAAACCAACAATATTGGTATAGAATAGCCAATAGGGTGCTCCATCAGGGGCACCCTTTTTTGTTCTTTTTCTGTCGCTTGTCTGAGGCAGATGTGTTAAAGTTTAGTTAAAAACATGTTTCCGCCTCAATGGGCCTTATATTATATATGCGCCATTTTGAGCAGTGGCATTTGGGCGCGAGGGTTCATTGACATGTTGAGAATGTTGGTCTATAGGATTATTTTTATGTCAGTGTGTATTATTTCGGGAAAAAGTCGTATCTTTGCACTCACAAACAGAATATAAAAATACCTGTATATGAAAGTAAGAGAACTTGTAGAGAAACTGAACCTCAAAGTGCTTAGCGGCGAGAACGGACTGGACCGCGACATCGACGGTTGCTATGTGAGCGACCTGCTGAGCGATGTTATGGGCAATGCCGAGATGGGCAACGTGTGGGTCACACTGCAGACCCACAAGAACGTGATGGCTATCGCCTCGCTCAAGGAACTGGCCTGCGTCATACTCGTCAAGGGCCTCACCGCCAGCGACGACACCGTGGAGCAGAGCAACGAGGAGGGCATTCCCTTCCTCAGCACCGACATGCAGACATATGAAACCGTCGGCAAGATATACCAGTTGCTGAACGCATAAATGCTTAACGCCTACAAAGCCGACCTGCACATACACACTGTGCTGTCGCCGTGTGGTGACCTTGAGATGTCGCCCACGGCCATAGTGGAGCGTGCCCTCTCGCGTGGCCTCGACATGATAGCCATCAGCGACCACAACACTACTCGACAGGTGAAGGTGGCGCAGAAGATCGGCAAGGCTAAGGGGTTGTTTGTGCTTGGAGGCGTGGAGGTGACCTCGCAGGAGGAGACCCACTGCCTCTGCTATTTCCCAGACGATGCGGCGCTGGATGCCTTTCAGGAGTTTCTCGACGCGCATCTGCCACCGATACCCAACGATGAGGATCGTTTCGGCTACCAGCTCATTGTGGACGAGAACGAGGAAATAGTGGGTGAGGAACCTTACCACTTGCTCAATGCCATAGATGTTGATATCGACGGTATCTATGAGGAGGTACACCGCATAGGTGGGCTCTTTGTGCCGGCACACATCAACAAGGGCACCACCTCGTTGATGAGCCAACTGGGTTTCGTACCGCCCGACCTCAGGGCCGATGGCTTGGAGATAAACGCCCGCACCACGCGCGACGAGATGGTGAAGAAGTTCGCCTACCTAAAGCGCTTCAACTTCATTACTGACAGCGACGCCCATTTCATTGACAATGTGGGGGACGTGTATAACCACGTCTACATGGAGCACCGCTCTTTTGACGAGTTTGCCATGGCTCTGCATGGCGAGGATGGGCGCTATGTTGACAGCACTTATTTTCGTGACCATAGATTGAGGTAAAAAAATGAAGAGACTTGCATTGAGTTTGTTGCTATGCCTGATGTGCGCCATTGCTATGGCGCAGAAACCAGCTACCGGTGCACTGGCGCCACAACGCCATACTGTGCGATTCGAGAGCCAACACGGTGAGGCTTTCTCTGTCTTTATCGACGGTGAGTTGCAGAACCGTATGCCACAGACGCGTGTGCTGGTGAACGATGTGAGTTCGCAGACCCATGAGGTAATAGTAGTGATGAAGCGCCCAGCCGAGAAGGCTGCTGTATTGAGCTTGCGTCCGGGTGAGCCCAACGTGATGGTGAACATCAACTATGACCGCCGTCTGGAGCGCTTGTACCTATATACACCGGCGCACAATCGTGCCGACTATGTGGAACCGCTGCCAGAACTTAAGGTTCCCAAGACTTATGCTGAACAGAAAGCGCAGCAGCCTGTAGTGGCTACTGTCGTCGGGCAGCAGGATACGACCGTGGTATATACTGAGGAGCAGGTGGACTCGATGCTTGTACGCCTGAAGGGGCAGTCGTTCGACAGCGACCGCCTGGCACTAGCCAAGGTTATCGTAGCTTCTGCCGCCACGTTGAATGCCGAACAGATAGCCCGTCTGGCTCAAGCGATAGACTTCAGCAACTCGCGTGTAGATTTCCTCAAGTATGCATACCACTACTGTATTGACCCAGTGAACTACACTGTGGCGGTGAATACCCTCACTTTCAGCAGTGATAAGCGCAAGGTGCTCGACTACATTGCAGCGCAGTAGCCTTATAACTGTATTTGTCTGGATGTGTTGTCAATGATGCTGATAACCTCCACTGTGTTCGAGAAGCTTACGGTGACATAGGCCTTTGTGCCGTATACCACCAGGTCCTGCGCAACATCGCCTAGGTCGCGGCCGTTGGCTGTGCCGAAGACGTTGTTGGTTATATCTCCTGTTGTCATGTCTACGCGGCTCAGCGATGCCTCGTTGGCTCCCCAGTTGCCTTCGTTGAGTACATAGGCTGTGCCGTCGCCGAGTTCTACCACTTTCGATGGCAACATGCCGGCCTCGCAGCGCCACTGTTGTGTGCCGTTGGCGGCGAAGCATACCACGTCACCAGCACCGCCGTATATGTCCTGTGTGGTGACATATATGCGGTTGCCGATGCAGTTGATGCTATAGGGGTAGTTGATGCCGCAGCCGTCTAGGATACTCTCGGTGGTGTTGTTCAGAGGGTCGAGTCGATAGAAGGTGGCCTGTGTGCCGTATCCGCCGCTGTATGTGTATACTAGTCCGTTGTTGACGTCAAAGGCTGTCATTTCGCGGCCTAGCTCGGTGGCGCTGAGGGTTGCGGCATCTATTAGTACCGATGTTGTTGGGACATTGTATCCATTGCCGCAACTGACCAGCACATGGCTACTGTCAATAGCCTTGATGCGTTGTGGATCTGCAGGCACAGTAATGACGTCACTGAGGCTGAAGGTGCTGATGTCCACCACAAAGATGCGGCTGTCGTACATTATGTTGCTGGCGTTGTCGTAGGCCCACGAGCTTGCCGCGAATAACTTACCGCCTACAATGGCTATGCCCTCTAGGTCGTAGTCGGTGTTGAACTTCAGTATGCGATCAATAACGCCGCTGGCGGTGTCGATGCGAAGTATCGCCGGAGGATAGCCGCAGGTAACGTACACTTTGCCGTCCAGGCTGGCCATGAAGCGTGGCTTCTGTGCAGCACCGGCGCTGTAGGTACTCTGTGTCGCCGTCACCTGCTGTGATGCCGGAGTTACAGGTTCCTCTGGCTTGGGCTTCTCTTTTGTGCACGAAGTCATGAATGCCGTTGCCAGCAATATGGCAGCTATCATTGTCAGTCGTTTCATATCGTTACGTTTCATAGTTCATAGGTTATCTTCAGACGGTAGTTGCGTCCCATCATGGGGTAAGAGCGCACCACCTCATACTGTGTGTTGAACAGGTTGAGAACCTGCACTTGCACGGTCATGGTGCCCCAGCGCAGGTCTATCTTGCGGTCGGCGATAAGACCCATGTCGCAGTAGGCGGGCATACGAGTGGCGTCGCTGTTCTGCATGCGATAGTAGCGCTCGCCGACAACCATGGCCGACGCGCCAAGGTTCACCCACCGGTTCTCCCAGCGTAGCGATGCGCCGCCGCTGTGGCGTGGCGTGTAGGCTATCTGGTGGCCGTAGCTTTTGCTGGCGGTGTCGCTGCGGTCGACGGCATGCTGGAAGCTGTAGTTGAGATGGACGGTAACCGTAGAGACGTAAACGTCAGCTGTGGCATCTATGCCTAGTATTTCAGCCTTGCCAATGTTCTGCATGCTCCAGAGAAACATGTTCTGTGTCGGTATGGCTATTATCTTGTCAGTTACGCGGTTGTAATACATGTCCAGCGTGCCGCCCCACTGTTCGGCAGTGTGCGTGACGCCAATGTTGTGCTGGCGTGCGCACTCCGGACGCAGGTTGCGTGGCATGGTGAAGAAATACAGTTCGCTAAAGTTTGGCGCGCGGTAGGTCTCTTTGTAGAAGTAGCGCAGCGTGGTGCCTTTGCCTATGGTATACATAAGGCTTGCATAAGGAGAAAAGCGGTGGTAAAATGGCAGCGTGTCTAGGTCAACCACACGGTCGCGTATCAGTGTGGCAAGCAGATGGGCGCGAGCCTCGAAGCCGGCGTGGTGCATACGCATGTCTGCCACGCCGAGCAGGCTTGAGCGTTGCACCTCGTAACGCTGCTGCAGATTGGAGTTGAGCCAGTTGCTGGTGGCATCCACCGAGGCATTTATGTCGAGCCACTCTTTCGCCGTCCAAGCTCCGCTGCCGCTGAGGTAAGCTTCTCGTTGCAGGTACTCATTGTGCAAGTAGTGTGTGCTGTTTGCCGCAGCGCTGTCTTCGTAGAAGTCCCACGTCTGCTGTGCCTTGGCAAGCACCTGCCATTTCACCTTCTTGCGCTCTACGCGCCAGCGCAGTTGTCCGAAAGCCACCTCCTCGCGCGTGCTCTCGGCCGACGACAACTGGTTGTAGAGCTGCACAGGACCCGGTAGTTGGTGCATGCCACGCATATAGTGTAGCTTGGCCGTCAGTGTATTGTTGCGTGCTATGGTATAGAACAGCGACCCGTCGGCGGTGAACATGCGCATGGCCGAATGCCTGCGGCGCTCGCGGCTTGTTTGACCATTGCGATCGAGGGTATAATAGAGTGTGAAGGGATAGTCGCCTTCGCTTTTCAAGTAGTTAATCCACAAGCTGCTCTTTAGTCGTTTGCTCCATTTCTGTTCCCACAGCATTGAGGGAGAGAACATATTAAAGGACCCTAGCTCCATGCCAACCTTGAGATTGGTGCGCTCAGCGAGGAAGAACCGCGGCTCGGCGCTCACGAGGCTTATTACGTTGCCGGCGGCGTATGCGCGTGCTGATAGCAGGCTCTCCTGCTGTTGCCCTTGGCTCAGGCTCACGTAGGCGGCGTTGCCCAGCAGATAGCGGCCAAGGTCCACCTGGCCGTTCTGCGAATTGTCCACGGCCACGCCGTCGATGGTCAGCGTTGAGAACTGGGTGCCTAAGCCGCGTGCCGACACAGTCTTCAGTCCACCGATGCCGCCGTAGTCCTTCAGTGTCACGCCAGCCATCTGCTTGATGGCGTCGCTCAGCTGCAGAGCCCCCTGTGCCTCAATTTTCTCAATGTCCATCACCTGTGTCGGCACCGCCGTGCGCAGAGTAGAGGGAGTGCGCTGCGAGGTGACCTCCACCTCGTCGAGACTGCGCACCGTGTCTTGGGCCGATATGTCATCAAATGAAGCAATGGTCAGACACAAAGCCATGAGGAGAGGACGGACTGGAAGCGGGACTGCCGCCGGTCGTCGTAGTCGTCGGCATACGATAAACGATAATTTACAATATAGGTTGACAATGCTCATTTCCGTCCTTTCCTCGAAGGCTTCATGTTGTTTCTTGCAGCTTCGGCAGGTCTTCTGGCTTGCCTCCGGCACCCTACCTTCCCATGCGCCTGTGGCGGCGCACAGTGGTTTTTGGGGTGCCTAAATAGTTGAGGCTCACAGCAGCGGGACTGCCCGGGAATTGCACCCGGTTCCCTATTATCGGCCTTCTACGGCCGACCGAAACCGAGTGCAAAAGTACGAAATAAAACCGACATGGAGAAAACAATCTGCATCTACCAATAGTCTCTCCGGATCCTTAATGACCTTCAAGGTCAATGACCATACTATTATAATGTGAGCGGGGCGGTCAATTCATTGACCGCCCCGCTTTTTTTGTATTTAGTCTTGTGCAGACTTGAAGATGCCGTAAAAGCTATGGTATATAAGAAGGCCCGCAGTATTGCGGGCCTTCTTGCTTTATTTCTGATTGCTAATCCTTGTTTTGGGATCGAGAAGCATTCGGTATACCAGAGTATACGCTACAGATAGTCCACTTGCGGTCATACTGATGTATCGTGGCCAATCCTCATTTCTGTAGGAAGTTTTCTTCTTTTTGGGAGTGGGCTCCACATACACCACGTCGTTCTGTTGCAGGTAGTAGAATGGCGAGTCGAGGGACTCTCTTGAGGTGAGGTTAATCTCACCGACGGTTGTCTCCTCTCCCTCGAAGCGTATCACTTTTACGTTGTCGCGAAGGCCGTCCATGGTCACGTCGCCGCACTGCGCTATGGCCTCGAAGATGGTGATGCGGTTGCCCTCCACCTGTATCATCTTGGGTTGGGCAACTTCACCCACCACCGTCACGTGGAAGTTGGGCATCGAGACCGTCACTGTGGGGTCTTTTACATAGCGTCCCTCCACCAGGCGTCCTTCAATTGAGCGCGCAAGCTCGTCGAGAGTCATCCCCGCTGCCGGAATCCTGCCAAGTATTGGGTACTGTATGGTTCCGTCTTGCGCCACCAGGTAGCCCGCCTGTGTCGGGTCGGACACCGTCTGGTTTGAGCCCGGCATCCTTATAGAACGGTTGGTCTCCTCGTTGAAGGGCAGCGTGCTCTGCTGTGTGCGGCTGTCCACACGTATCTTTAGCCGGTCGCCGGCGAAGATCGTGGTGGTGTAGTTGTTTGTAATAGGCATCTCCTCGTTGCGAGGGGCGTCCTTTACATATGCGTATTCGTGACGCGTGGCGCAACTAGACAGAAGCAATGCAGCGAAGGCGAAAAGCCAGAACCTATTTCTCATCGTTCATATCCTTTCTATTATTTCTTGCTCCACGGCAGGGTGGGCAGCTCGACGCTCTTGAAGGCCGAGAACAGCCCCGAGGTGTTGGTCTTGTCCTTGCCGTAGATGTCGGCCACCACGTCCTTGTACTTGTCCATCAGCGGTCCGCGGCGCAGTTTTAGGGTGGGGGAGAGCAGGTTGTTGGCTGCTGTCCACTCCTCCGGCACAATGCGGAACTGTTTTATCTGCTCGTGCGGCGCCAACTCCTTGTTGTATTCGTCAAGTACCGAGCGCATCTTCTTCTGCACCTCCGGCAGCGCCACCAGTTCCACATTGTCGCGGTAGTGCTGCTTGTGCTTCAGTGCCCAGTAGTGGAGCGTGTTGAAGTTGGGGCTTATAATCGCCGCCACCTGCTTCTCGTTCTCCCCGATCACCATTACCTGCTCTATGTATTCCGAACCACGCAGCATATTCTCTATCAACTGTGGCGCCACATACTTGCCGGCGGAAAGCTTGAAAATATCCTTCTTGCGGTCAGTAATCTTGAGGTACTTGCCGCCCACCAGCTCGCCTATGTCGCCCGTGTGGAACCAACCCTCGCTGTCAATAACCTGCGCCGTGTATTCGGGGTCCTTGTAGTAGCCCAGCATAACGTGCGGTCCACGTGTCAAAATCTCGCCGTCCTCGTCGAATTTCACCTCCACGCCGCTCAGTATCGGCCCCACGGTGCCTATCTTCACCTGGTGGTGGGCAGGGTCGTTCACGGCTATCACCGGCGACGTCTCGCTAAGCCCGTAGCCCTCGTAGATATTGATACCTGCGGCCGCAAACAGGCGCACCATGTCCGGCTGTATCGAGCTGCCGCCGGTAATCACCGTAAGCCGCTTGCCGCCGAACTTCTCGCGCCACTTGCTGTATACCGCCTTGTCCAGGAACCACTGCACCAGCTGGTAGAACAGGCTCACCTTCTTTATCAGCGTGTAGTCGTAGCGCTTCCCGTGGCTGAATGCCCAGTCGTAGATGCGCTTCTTGATGCCGCGGAAATCCTTGCCGGCGGCGTACAGCTTGTCGTACACCATCTCCAACACCCTCGGCACAGCGCAGAAACCGTCTGCCGCTATCTCCTGCATGTTCTGCTGTATCGTGCCCATGTTCTCGGCATAGTAGATGCTGATACCCTTGGCCTGGTAGTGGTAGTTCATCGAACGCTCGTAGATGTGGTTCAGCGGCAGGAAACTAAGGAACCTGTGATGGTAGTCGCAGGGATTCACCTCAGCATGCGCCATGAAGTTGCTGCACAGGTTGCGATGGCTCAGCATCACACCCTTCGGCAGGCCCGTGGTGCCGCTGGTGTATATCATCGTCACCCAGTCGTCGGGCTTTATCTCGCGCTTGCGGCGCTCAATCTCGGGCATCCATTTCTCGCGGTTCGCTATACCGGCCTTCAGTATCTCAAGCATACGGCGTTCGCCATCCACGCTCATCAGCGTGTACACCTCCGGCTTCGTATCCATCTGCTCCAGCGCAGGTTTCAGTCGGCCCAGCAGCATCTTGGTGCTCACAAACACCGCCGCCGCCTCGCTGTGCTTCAGTATGTGCAGGTAGCTTTCTGTGTTCAGCGTCGGATAGATGGGCACATGCACCATGCCGCTCATTGCCAGTGCCATGTCGATGAAGTTCCACTCGGGGCAGTTTGCGCTCATCGTTATCACGCGGTCGCCCTCTTTCAGCCCCATCTCGCACAGGCCGTAGGCCATGTAGTGGGCATATTTGTAGTAGTCGTGCGACGAGTATTTGATCCATTCACCGTTGACCTTGCCGGCAAGTATGTCCTCTTTGGGGTATTGCTCCACCAGGTGGTCCAGCAGGTCGAATGTACGTGTGATTTCTACCATTGTCTTAGTGTTTGTTTCGTGCTATTCATTTGATGTTTGAATTTGCAAAAGTACACCTTTTTTCAGACATGGTGAAATTTTTTTTCATCCCCCGTCCCTTGTTTCTCCGTATCCTCTCCGACTGTTCTACGGTTGTTCACCGGTTGTTCGACGGTTTAAACCGTTAAACAACCGGTGAACAACCGTAGAACAGTCGGAGAGGGTACGGGGCGGGTACGTGTCGCCAAGCTCCCACACAGGCTTCCGGCTGCTAAAAAATATCTCCGATTTGCTTGCCGTTTAATGAAAAATATGTATCTTTGCACAACGAATATTAGTGTAAAAAAGATGAAGAAGATATGCTTAATGCTTGTCGCTGTGGCTTTTGCGGCGACTGTCAATGGTCAGGTGGTGCTCGGACTTCAGGGCGGCTACTATGGTGACAAGAGTGTCAACTCGTGGAACGACGATATGCACCGGTCGGCTACGTGGCTCGCAGGTGGCCAAGTGGGTTACATGATTACCCCCAAGCTCTACTTCGGCGTCATGGGCGGCTACCTCAGCACCTCGGCCGAGGGCCTCAAAACCTCGGTGGTGGCGGATTTCGACAACACGGGTATGCCTCACACGTTCACCAACCTCGACACTGTGACCGCACGCAACGGCTGGACTGTGCAGCCGGTGCTCCGCTACGAGATATTCAAGTACGGCAACATGCATTTCCACCTCATGCTGCAGGGCTCTATCCGCAACATGGGCTACACCAACATCACCACCAGATATAATACCTACAAGAACAACCAGGAGCTTATCGAGGCTGATCCCTACAACGACAGCATCCGCAATTTCTCGTGGAGCGTCAGCCTCAGACCTACCCTCACATATGAGTTCAGCGAGCACCTCAGCGCCGAGCTGAGCCTCGACTTCCTCAGCGTGGGCTACATCGTGGACCGCGAGTACCACGATGCCGACCAGCCGACGCACTACCACATGGTGGGTGGCGAGAAGAAGCAGGATGTGCTGACCACCACCACCATGTACGCTGGCCTCAACACCCTCATGGAGACCCTCCGCTGGGAGAGTCCCATGCTGCGTTTCGGATTCAACTATACGTTCTGATATGTACACCAAGGAACAAGGATTGTACGTCGCCCACTGCGACGAGGGGGCGCTGTCTATTGTTGGCCGTATGGCCAATCGCCACGGCTTGATAGCCGGTGCCACGGGTACCGGCAAGACGGTGACACTGCAGGTGTTGGCCGAGACTTTCTGCCAGGCCGGTGTGCCGTGCTTCATGGCCGACATGAAGGGCGACCTGAGCGGCATCAGCCAGGCCGGCCAGATGAGCGGCTTCATCGAGAAGCGCAAGGATGCTTTCGGTGTGCCGAACCCCGAGTTCCAGGCCTGTCCGGTGCGCTTCTACGACGTCTACGGCGAGCAGGGACACCCCATACGCGCCACCGTGAGCCAGATGGGACCGCAGTTGCTGAGCCGTCTGCTGGGCTTGAACGAAACGCAGGACGGCGTGCTGAACATCGTGTTCCGCATAGCCGACGAGCGCGGGCTGCTGATACTGGACATGAAGGACCTGCGCGCGATGCTCGACTATGTGGCCAGGCACGCCAAGGAATACACCACGCAGTACGGCAATATATCCACTACGACGGTGGGCGCCATACAGCGCGCGCTGCTGCAGTTGGAGAACCAGGGTGCCGACCGCTTCTTCGGCGAGCCGAGTTTTGACATATTCGACCTGCTGCAGACCGAGAATGGCAAGGGGGTGATGAGCGTGCTGGCTGCCGACAAGCTTATGCTACAGCCTAAGCTTTACTCGACTTTCCTGCTGTGGCTCATGAGCGAACTCTACAGCACGCTGCCCGAGGTGGGCGACCAGGAGTTGCCGCGGCTGGTGTTCTTCTTCGACGAGGCCCACATGCTGTTCGACGACACGCCAAAGGCGTTGGTGGACAAGATAGAGCAGGTGATACGACTGATACGCTCAAAGGGTGTCGGTATCTACTTTGTCACCCAGAGCCCCACCGATATCCCCGAGAACATACTCGGTCAGTTGGGTAACCGTGTGCAGCATGCTTTGCGTGCCTATACTCCCAAGGACCAGAAGGCTGTGAAGACCGCTGCCGACACTTTCCGCGCCAATCCGAAGTTCAAGACCGACGAGGCTATCATGGAGCTGGAGACCGGCGAGGCGCTGGTGAGCCTGCTCGATGAGAAGGGTGCCCCGAGTGTGGTGCAGCGCGCCAAGATACTGTTCCCGCTAAGCCAGATTGGGGCCATTACGCCCGAGCAGCGCACGGCTATCATACGTGCGAGCCGCATCTACGGCAAGTACGACAATATGTTGGACCGTGAGAGCGCCTTCGAGGTGCTGATAAAGGAGGCTGAGGAGATGGCCGTGGTGGAGGTGGAGGAGACCCCCGCCCCGCAGCCCAAGGCTGGCAAGTCGGCTCCCGCAGAGGCTGCTCCGAAGAAGAAGGCAGGTATCGGCGGCAAGCTGCTGAAGGCGGCCCTCACCGCCGTCACTGCCACACTGGCAACTGCCGCAGGTACCGCCGTGAGCGATGCTGTGAGCGGCAAGAAGACCAAGAGCAAGACAACAATGGGGCAGAAGATTGTGAAGAACACCACGTCGAGCCTCACGCGTACGCTTACGCGAGATATATTGGGAAACCTGATTAAATAAAAAAAAGCCCCGACAATCGTCGGGGCTTTTCTTTTACTTGCTTCTAAGTGTTGCGCCGGTGTAGCTTTGCCATGTGGCGAGCAGCTTGCGGTAGTTGGCGTAGTCCTCTACGGGTACCACGCTCTTTTCTAGTTTCAACTTGCGCTCCACCTTGAGTGTCTTGCCGCTCTGTTTCACGCTCACCTGCATCGTGCCAATGCCGTCGAACGACAGCTTGTCGCTGACGCTGCCGCCAACGAGCTTGACGCCCTTGGGCAGGGTGTAGGTCTCGGTGCTGGTAAGGTCGCAGGCGCTTCCCTGCAGAGGAGTGGTGCGGTCGAGGGCGAGTCTGCGGGCGCTCATGGTGGGTTCGCCAGGGATGCCGGCGAAGCTGAGGCGGAAGAATCCGTCGGCAAGGGTGTCGAGTTCGGCATCAGCGGTGGTGGTGAAGTTGCCGGTGCTCACCTCGTCGTGTGCTTCGCCGTAGAGCTGTGCCGGTGCTTTGGAGCAGACATCGAAGCGGTACTCCAGCGTGTCGATGAGGACGCCCACATGGTCGTGGTTGTCGCCGGTGACGGAGGCCTGATAGCCCTCGTGGCGGAGAATGGCGGCGAGCAGGGCGGCCTTGTCTGCGGCGGTGCCACAGCCGCTCTGCCATGTCTCGGCAGGGGCGGCGACAGCGTAGCCGATGTGTGAGGGGGCGATGTCGTTGAGGTGGATGTTGTCAACGATATAGTTGCGTATCTTGGTGATAAGCTCTTTGTCGGTGCCTTTGTTGGTCATCTTGCCCACTATCTCTTCGGCGGCGCTGAAGGGCTGGTCGGCTCCGGCCTCGGTGAACTCGGGCGTGCCGTTGTAGAGGCGCAGCACGGGGACGATATCGGCGGGCATATAGGGCTCGCGCGGGGCCTGTTGCACATTCTTGAAGGTGTAGTGGAGTTCACGGTTCATGTTGTCGGTATCTACGGACTCGCTCCTCGTGACGTCGTTGAGGTTCAGGTACTGAGAGCCATCGATGGCGTAGTTGAGCTCCGTATTGTTGTGGTTGTATTTCACCAGCACCTCGAGCATCTCCACGGGGCAGTCGCGCTTCAGTGGGATGCTCTCGTGGATGAAGTTGTAGCGGCGGTGGATGGTGTAGTCGACCACAATGGTGCAGCCTAGTTCCATGCCGGTGTGCACCATGGCGAGCTCGCGGATGTGGTTGAAACGGCCGCAGTCGGCGCACTCTGACGGCAGCTGGTAGATGAATGCGTTTTGAGGCATGTTGACGCGGGTGCCGTCTTTCTGTATTGTGTACACCTCGTTGACGGTGAGCTCCTCGAGGTCGGGGTTGTAGACTACGAAGGTCTCGCCCTTGTCGGCATAGGCAATGAGGCTGCGGGTGCGCAGTATTTGCACCTCGTGGCGGTAGTGGAAGTCGCTGCTGCCGTCGGCGTTGATGGTCCACTCATAGCGTATCAGTTTGTATATGGCGTCGGGCTGCTGTGCTGTTACTGCTGTGCCTATAAGTATTGCCATTGCGGCAAACAATATCTTTTTCATGGCTTTACTTGGTTAAAATTACTGGAGTTTGTGACACTTTAATCTGGTTCATGGCGCTGGCGCGGAAAGGCATCCAGTCGTCGGCATCGTAGACACGCTTGCCGAAGAGCAGGCTCTCGCCGAAGGTGAGCTTGTTTCCCTCCATCTGGAAGCCACAGCCGAACGAAGCGGCGGGATCGGCAATGCCGTCAACCATGGGGTAGTGGAACTGCTTGTACTCGTAGGGCAGCGTGATGGTCTCCTGAATTTGTATGAGCTTTGAGCAGCGGTCGCTGAAGGGCTGGGTACGGTGCTCCTGGCTGAAGTCGAAGTATAGGTGGCTCATGGCGCGGCTGTAGAAGTTGCGGGCGGTAAGGGGGATGAATGTTATGGCATCCTTGTCGACGGTGGCGAAGTGGGGTATGCGGTACTTGTAGGTGATGCTGACAGGTTGCTCCAGATAGCGGTCTGGGTCGGTATGCTGGATATCGATAATCTCTGCCGTGGGGGCTATCTTGAGGAGTTCCAGCTCGAGGTTGTGGCGCCACTCGCTCTGGCGGGCGCTGAAGACGCCGCGTACCGAGGCATCGCTCTGGCCCTCGGCAGTGATGCTGATGGTGCCGGTGAGCGTGCCATCTTTGTCGATGGTACTTGTGCCGTTGATGCGTATGTAGTGGTTTTCGGCAGGGGAGATAGGGGTTTCCATGAGGTCACATCCTTCGGCTGTGCCGATGAGGTAGCCCTGTTGCTGCTCGGCGCTGCTCCAGAGTTCGCGTACGTTGGGCACCCAGGTGGGATCGAGCATGCGGAAGGAGCCGTCGCGAAGCTGCACAGCGCAGACGCTGTGGTTGAACTGGTCGGCGGGAATGCGGTCGATACGCTCGCCGGCCATGGTCATCGCGGCGTAGGCCTTGAAGCCGGCGGCACGCAGGAAGGTTACGAGCATGGAGGCTTTGTCCTTGCAGACGCCGCAGCGGTCAGTGAATATCATGTCGGCATTGTGGAGCGTGAAGCCTTCGCCCTCGCCCATGGAGATTCCGGCATAGCGGATGTTGTCGGCCACCCAGTGGGTGAGACGGCTGATGCTGTCCATCTCGTCCTTGGCGCCGCGCAGTAGTTCATCGACCTTCTTCTGTACGGCTGGGGTGGGCTTGAAACTGCCGTAGTCCTCGTTGACGCCGTAGAACCAGCGGCTCTTGGCCTGCCAGTCGGGGCTGGTGGAGAGCAGCAGCTTGCATTGCATGTCGTTGCCGGCCAGAGCGCGGGGCTCGCGCTTCAGCGGTGTGATATCCTTGCCCTCGAAGGTATAGAGTGAACGACCCTCCTCTTCGGCGGCGACGCGCGTCACCTCGAGCTCGCCGTTATACACTTTATATTGCAGCTTCTTGTTTTCGAGGAGGTTCAGTTGATAGACCTTGTGCTTCACAGGCTCGCTGCTCCAGAACGGCACAATGTCGTAGAAGTGACCCCGCATTGGCGGCACATAGCGCTCGTCGCTCTCAGGCAATGCCGCAAAAGTGGCGTTGAGACTCGGTACTTCGTTCTGCAGCAAAGCGTAGGTGTAGCCTTTTTTATACGTCCATATTTCTAGTTTGTCGCCGATGTCCATATGGCCAACCTCGACCATCTTCTGGCTAGCGCCCCAGTAGATGAGGCGTGCGGGAGCTACGTAGTCGTACACCGGTGCATTGCCTTCACGTCCGGGCCACACCAGCGTGTCAATGCCACCGTTGAGGCGATGCACCATCACTCCTGTGATGTCGCACCATGCCGACAGCGGGTCGTAGTCCATCTTCACAGTGCTCCACTGTGTGCATCCGGCATAGGAACCCATCTCTATCAGCCTGTGGGTCTGCACGTGGCTGAGCCCTGATTCTTCCATGTACACTCCTGTAGAGTCGTACAGCGTCACCGTGTTCGATGTTGGATATTTGTCCGGCAGGGCACTCTCTTGCGCCACCGTGGCAGTGCCAAAAAGCACTACCAATGTGGCTAATACAACTATTTTTTTCATTGTTTTATATATATTGTTTCGTGATGCAAAGATACGAAAAAAAGTTTTTCTTACATTTGCAATTATTATAAATATTACATTTTTGTTCTAATGCTAGTGAAAACCAACGATATGAAGCAGCTGTGTCGTCTGATATTTGTCGCAATTTGTGCGGTCGTCCTCAGTTTCCATTGCAAGGTCTGCGCTCAAACTGTTACACCTTTCCAATATGGCCTTACGGAAGCACAAGATCCCGTAGATGTATACCGTGTTCTACTCCGTACGCACCAAGCTGCCGACTCATGTGGCTGTAGTGTCAGTTATACCGGCATTGATACACTCCGCATAGCTGTCCCTCCTGAAGCGCAGAGTATTCCGTTACAGGTAAACAACGACTTCGGCGGGACAGTTTTCGTCGTCACCAACAATACCAGCAATATCTTTCTTTTCCGATACACTCGCCCTTCATATCCTATCCCTGTCGGCGACACGCTTGTTTTATGCCGCGCCATCGACAGCGGCAACTTCAAGGGAATCCCCATGCTTGCCGAAGGCGACTGGCTGCTGCATATTGTCGACAGCACCCCTTGGGTTGATCGTCGCCGTGGCTATCAATATGGCCATTACCGCGAGGATATCATGCGTGTTCGCGATGGCATAAGCCACGATACTACGGCGATGCCTTACAATGCCGGAGGCTCCCGTCCAAGCCTTTGGGCACGTAGGCTCGACAGCATTGATACGACTCCCTTTACTTTCACCAATATCACCCTTATGCGCGAACCCAGTTCTACAAACGCAACCTATCTTCTTCAGCTGGACAACCTCTCCCAGGCCACACTTCGCAACATCGTTGTCGTTACCCCGCGCAGTAATGTGCTTGCCGGTGACGATGCTATAATATATATCTGCAACTCCACAAATGTTGTCATTGACAGTCTCACTATCTGGGGCACATATTCGCGAACCAACCACTCCGGCTACGGAATCCTGCTGGGCAATCTGCGCAATACCCGCATCCGCAGGCTGAAATCACTCACCGACTGGGGCGTCTTCGGTACCAACAATATGACCGAGACCACTATTGAATATTCAGAGTTCAACCGCTTCGATATCCACTGCTATGGACGCAACGTCACCTTCGACCACTGCGTCCAGCGCAACGGCTTCAACCAATTCTCCTCTGTCTTCGGAGACGTGGCCTTCCGTTCATGTACGTTCGATAACTTCACCCCCGTGTACATCGAGGACACATACAACGCTTACACCAACTTTGTGCTCACCATGGACAGCTGCCAATGGAGGCCTACGGCTAAGCGTGGCGCAATCTTCGTGGGTGGCCGTATCGACAGTCCCCTCAACAGCCGCGAAGAGTTGCAGACTCCTGCTTTTCCCGATATCATTATCAATAATCTCGATGTATATTCAATGGCAGGTATCCGTCAGGTTGAACTCTTCCACCTAACAGGTAGCGAGCGCCGTGCCCATGTCTTTCAGGGGCCGGGGCGCATCACCCTACGTGGCGTCAACATGCAGGGCAATCCCAAGACAAAGATAATCCTCGGCAACAAGAGTGTCAATCTGCTGCAAGAGACAAGGCTTGAAACCCCTGACATAATCCCTGATACAACCTTTGTAAACCGTATTGCTCCGATGGTAATCGGTATTGGTGACTAAACAAAAAAAAGACACCCTGTTTTGGGGTGTCTTCTTGTTGTCCTACCTGGATTCGAACCAAGACAAGCTGATCCAGAGTCAGATGTGCTACCGTTACACCATAGGACAATCTTTGTGTTTTTGTCGTTGCTTTTTCTCTCAAAAACGGGTGCAAAAGTACACACTTTTTCTAAACTGGCCAAATATTTTTTTCAAAAAATTCTTTGGCCATTGGAGCATAGTCTGTTACAGACTGTCACCTGCTTCGCTTGAGCCTTCTTTGGCGTTCTTTTCAAGCTCCAGTTTACCGAATCTGAGGGTAATGCCGGCCGATATGTAGCGGCTGTTGGTCATCTTGTTCGTGGCATCGCTCAGATAGTAGGGGTTGGTATTCTCGGAGCCGGAGCCGAAGCGGCCGCCCCAGTTGAAGATGTCCTGCACGTTGACGAACACCGACAGCTTGCGCTTGAAGAAGTCGCTGCGCACGCCGAAGTCCAGTCCGTAGCGGGCTTTGCGCGTGCTCATCAGGCTCAGCGTGGGCGAGGTGTAGCGTGCGCCGAGGGTCACCTGGTACTGGTTGAAGACTTTGGCCCAAGCGTTTACGCGGGCGCTCCACGAGGTCTTGTGCTGCTGGTCGGTGAGGTGCTGTCCGTTGCGGTCGTACTCCATGCGGTAGCCGTAGTCGTACACGTTGGCATAGAGCCTCACGTTGAAGAAGCCCGAGGGGCGGTATGTCATGTTCAGGCTCGCACCGTAGCGCCAGCTGGTGCCCATGTTGTAGGGCTTCGAGTAGCTGATAGCCTTGCCGGTGATGTACTCGTCGAGGTCTGTGCGGTCGGTGAGGTTGCTGATTTCGTTGGTGCTCAGACGTCCGTAGGCCTCGATGCCGACGTTGCCGAAGCGCTCGAAGAACTTCTGCCACCCGGCTTCGACGCTGTGCGTGAACGACGGCTTCAGGCCGTTCTCGTTGCCCGTCGAGTAGCTCTCGTCGCCGTAGCGGCGGAACTTGCTCAGCTGCTCCTCGTCGGGGTTGGCCATCCGCATCGTGTAGTTGAGCTTGAAGTTGTGCATGTCTTCCGTGCGGTAACTCATATGCAGCGACGGGTGGAAGTCAAACTGGTGGAGCGTGTTGCTGTCGGCGAAGTCTTTCTTGCTGCGGTAGGTGTAATATACGCGCTCCACACCTACGCCGAGGCCGCTGCTGAGGGTGAAGTTTCCCCAGCGGTGTGTCCAGTCAACGTCGGCGTCGATGTTGGCGTTGCCGCCGAGGAAGTGGTAGGTTCGCAGGTCGTCGACCACGTTGCCCACGGTGTCACTGTAGCGGTCGTAGGCATTGTCCATGTGGCTGATGTCGGCACGCAGGCCATAGCTCATCTCGCCCTCCTTGCTGTAGGGGCGGTTGTAGCGGGCGTCGAGGCTGCCGCCGTAGCTCTGTGCCTCGCTGAGCAGGTAGCGGTGCTCGTTCATTGTGTAGACATCGTACATGCGGTTGTACCACTGCTTGCTGGCATTGTTGTTCATACGGGTGTTGAGGCTCAGGCGCAGATTGTGCCCTTCGAGGTCGAACTTCTTGGTGAAGTCGGCACCGGCGTGGGCGAACAGCGAGTTACCCTTGCTGCGCGAGTCCAGCGTGTCGTTGTAGTAGGTGGTGGCAAATGGCGGGTTGTCAAGGTCGTAGTATTCCTGATGGCGCAGGCTGTTGTTGTTGCTTGGGTTGTAGTTGTAGAAGCCGCCTGCGTCGATGCTTAGCTCCGTCATCGAGTCAATCTCGTAGTTGAGGTTCATGAAGATGTTGGCGCTGTGGGAACTGTTGTGCGACTCGCTGTGTACGGTGTCTGTCATCGTCGTGTCGTATGTGCCGTCGGGTGTTTCGTTATGGTCGCGCCTCATGTAGGAACGGCTGTCGGTGGTGTTGTCGCGCTTGCTGTAGCGCCCGCTGGCGAAGAGGTTGAAGCTCAGCTTCTCCTTGGCCCACATGTAGCTCACCCAAGGGCTCACAAAGGGCTGGTTGCTCCCGTTGACGCCGAAGCTCACGAACTGGTTGCTCTTGATGTGGGCGTTGGTGACGATGTTGATGACCGCCTCGGCATCGGTGGCATACTTGGCCGAGGGGTTGGTGATGGTCTCGATGCGGGCCAGGGCGTTGGCAGGCAGGGTCTGCAGGTAGGTCTTGAGGTTCTCCTCGGTCAGTTTCGACGGCTTGTCGTTGATCCAAATCTCCACGCTGGTAACACCGCGGAGGCTCACGTTGCCCTCCACGTCCACCTCCACGCCCGGCGCGTTCTGCAGGGCGTCCTCGGTGGTGCCGGTCTGTATGCTGGGGTCCTCGCTGACGTTGTAGACCATCTTCTCGCCGTCCATGGCGTAGAGGGGCTTCTCGGCGGTGATCTCCACGGCGTCGAGGGTCGTGGCGCCGGGCATCACGCGCAGGGTGCCGAGGGCTGTGTTGTTGCTCACCGTGAATGGCACCATGCGGTTGCGGTAGCCCAAGGCCGTGATGCGCAGCAGGTAGCTGCCTGCCGGTATGCCGCTTATCTCGAAGAGTCCGTCGAAGTTGGTGGCCGAGCCCTTTACGAAGCTGCTGTCGGCCGAGTCGAGGACGGCGACATTGACGAAGGCCAGGAACTCTCCGCTCGCCGAGTCGCGCAGTTCGCCCACCACCTTGAAGGTGTCGCCCTCCTTCACTTTCTTCTTCTGCCTCACCTGCTGGGCCTCTTGGTTGCCCTGCATCTGGTTCCAGTCGCCGGTCATCGGCGGGCGCCTACGGGTGCTGTTGCCGTGGCCGAGGCTGCCTCCCGGCGGGGGGCCGCCGGGGCCTCCGGGTTGTGCTTCGGCATAGCTGCCAACGATAGTCATCAAGGCCGCAAAGGCCATGATTCCAAGTATGTTGCGTATCTTCATATTCGTGTTGTAGTACAAAAATAATATTTATTAGTACAATAAATTTGCCTAAACTTGCAACCGGTGGCAAAAAATATTTTTTTTCATCGCAGCCTCTCCACAGGAGTGCCGGTTGTCCTCCGACGCCCCTCCGTACCCGCTCCGTCTGTTCTACGGTTGTTCACCGGTTGTTCGACGGTTTAAATCGTTAAACAACCGGTGAACAACCGTAGAACAGACGGAGGGGGTACGGGGATGGGGCGGAGATGGGGCGGCGATAATTACACTTTTCGGCTTTCGGTTTCCAAATTTTTTGTATCTTTGCAGTCTGTTTCATTGGGGTGGTCCCGATGGAAAATGTTTGGCTATGGGACTGAAAGATAGTATAATCGATGCCTGGTGGCGCCTGCGCAAATGGTTCGACAGTGTCAACTGGCGCGGTGTGGCTCGCAACATCATCGTCTGGATTGGGCGGGTGATGCACACGCTACTCTTCAAGTGGCTTATGCCTAAACGCTACCGCAACCTGAAGAAGAGGGAGATATTCGAAATCATTTTCAAGAGCGATACGCCGGCGGGCAAGAAGTTCGACGTGTGGCTGCTGGTGGTCATCATCCTCAACATCATACTGCTGATAGTGGACAGCCTGACGGGCACCACCACGACGATGACCAGCGGTGCGCACCTTTCGTTGCAGTTTATCGTCTTCAAGGTGTTGGAGTGGGGCTTCACGCTGCTGTTCACTTTCGAGTACTACTTGCGCATCTACTGCCTGAAACACCCGAAGAAATATGTCTTCTCGTTTTGGGGTGTGATCGACTTCATCAGCATTTTCCCCGCTTACCTGAGTCTGCTGTTTCCGGCCACGCAGGCCCTCACGGTTTTGCGCCTGCTGAGGGTGATGCGAATCTTCCGCATCTTCCAGATGAGCCGTTTCCAGAAAGAGGTGTTCCACCTGCTGAATGCCTTGCGGGCCAGTGCTATCAAGATAGTGGTTTTCATGCTCTTCATGCTTGTGGCCGCCGTCATATTGGGTACGCTTATGTTCAGCTTCGAGAGCGAGGTGAATCCGGCCTTCAAGAGTATCTTGTCGGGCATCTACTGGGCTGTGGTGACCATCACCACGGTTGGCTACGGTGACATAGCGCCGGTGACGGTGGGTGGGCGTTTCCTCTCGGTGCTGGTTATGCTGCTTGGTTATTCGATCATCGCTGTCCCCACGGGCATAGTGGCCGGTGAGGTGGCGCACGAATACAAGAACCCGAGGCGCGACAAGCGTCGTCTCTCTGCCGCCCAGCTCGACTATGATGACGAAGAGGAGGCGATAAATAGTTAATAGTTAGGAGTTGGGAGTTATGAGTTGCTTGGGTAGGATACTGGTTGCCGACAGGACGCACGAGGTGCTGGAGCAGAGGCTGCGCGAGGCAGGCTTCGCGGTGAGCGTGGAGCCGGACCACGACTATGAGAGTCTGGTGCGGGCCGCGCAGGGCTGCGAAGGGCTGGTGGTGCGCAGCAAGGTGGTGATAGACAGGGCGTTCATCGACCGTGTGCCGTCGCTGCGCTGCATAGGACGCGTGGGGGCCGGCATGGAGACCATCGACGTGGACTATGCCGAGAGCCGAGGTATACGCTGCCTCAACTCGCCCGAAGGCAACCGCGACGCCGTGGGCGAGCACGCCGTGGGACTGCTGCTGTCGCTGCTGGACAACATTGCGCGTGCCGATGCCGAAGTGAGGCAGGGTCTATGGAGGCGCGAGGCCAACCGTGGCTATGAGCTGGGGCCGTTGACCGTGGGTATCATCGGATACGGCAACATGGGCCAGTCGTTTGCCAAACGGCTCGGTGGCTTCGGCTGCAGGATTGTTGTCTATGACAAATACAAGGACATTAAAGACTTTAAGGACACTAAAGACCTTGAGGTTGTAGGACTTGCAGAGTTGCAGCGCGAGGCCGACGTGGTGAGTTTCCATGTGCCGCTCACCGACGAGACGTGCCACTATCTTGACGCCGCTTTCATAGAGAAGATGGGCAGGCCGTTCTTTGTGGTCAACACGGCCCGAGGGGCGGTGGTAGACACCGAGGCGCTGGTGCAGGGGCTGGAGAGCGGCAAGGTGCGCGGTGCGGCGCTCGACGTGCTGGAATACGAGAACATGCAGGCCGACAGCCTGGGCGAGGTGCCGCCGTCGGTGCAGTATCTGATGCACTCGCCGCGGACGGTGCTCACGCCGCATGTGGCAGGATGGACCGTGGAGTCGAAATACAAGCTGGCCGCCGTGCTGGCAGACAAGATAATAGATGTGTTGAAATGATAGTTGTAGGGAACAGTATAGTGAGTGACGACATTGCCGACCAACGCTTCGGGTGCGACCTGTGCGTGTGCAAGGGTGCTTGCTGTGTGGACGGCGACAGTGGTGCTCCGTTGCTGGAAGAGGAGGTGGAGAAGCTGGAGGCGGTGTTGCCGCAGGCTCTGCCGCTGATGACCGCCGAAGGAAGGGCTGCTGTCGAGGCTCAGGGTGTTGCCGTCAGGGACAATGATGGCGACCTCGGTACGCCGCTTATTGAGGGCGGCGCATGTGCCTATATCACCTACGGCGACGACGGATGTGCGCTCTGCGCCCTGCAGGGGCTGTACAAGCCTGTGAGCTGCCACCTGTACCCGATAAGGGTGGAGGACTACGGCGAGTTCCAGGCGGTGAACTACCACCAGTGGGACATCTGCCGTTGTGCCAAGGGCAAAGGAGAGCCGCTGTACATAGGCCTGAAGGAGCCGCTTGTGCGACGCTTCGGCGAGGCTTGGTACGAAGAACTGATAGAACAAATAAAGCTAAGAGAGACAAATGGATAAGAAGAAACAGGCCAGACTGGTGGTGCTGCTTGTGGCGGCGCTGATTGTTGTGGACCAGGTGGTCAAGATACTGGTGAAGACCAACATGCAGATAGGCGAGGACATACCCCTGATAGGGGAGTGGTGCCGCCTGCATTTCATAGAGAACGAGGGTTTTGCCTTCGGTATGAGCATGGGCGGCGCTACCGGCAAGGTGGTGCTCACGCTGGTGCGCCTGGTGGCGTCGGCGGTGATAGTATGGCTGCTGGTGCGGATGGTGAAGGGTGGCACACGCTCGTCGCTGGTGGTGTCGCTGGCTTTGATATTCGCCGGTGCTGTGGGCAACCTGGTGGACAGTTGTTTCTATGGCCTGATTTTCAACGAGAGCTACTACTCTGTGGCTACGCTCTTCCCCGCCGATGGTGGCTATGCACCGCTGCTGCAGGGGAAGGTGGTGGATATGTTCTATTTTCCTCTGTTTGAGTTCGATTGGCCTACATGGGTGCCTTTGGTGGGTGGAAACCACTTCGAATTCTTCAATGCGATATTCAATGTGGCCGATTCTGCGATAACAATTGGCATAGTATGGCTGATGATTGACCAGTTTTTTATTGCGCCAAAGTACAAGAAATCAGAAGGGAATAAATAAGAGATGGCAAAAAAGTGAAAAAATATTTTGCCAGTTTCAAAAATGTTAGTAATTTTGCACCCCGAAAGAGAGATGGCGTCGTAGCTCAGTTGGTAGAGCGAAGGACTGAAAATCCTTGCGTCACTGGTTCAAATCCAGTCGATGCCACCATAAAAAGAAAGGAGACTCAAACGAGTCTCCTTTTGTTTTACAATACCCTGTTGCTATCTTTTTACGGCGAACTTCGTGCACCGTCCGTTGTATCGCAGTATGTAGATGCCTGCCGGCATAGCGCTCACGTCAACGGCGGTGGTGCCTGCGGGCAGTGTTTGACGTTTGCGACCCTGACAGTCATAGATGTCTATCTGGACTGTGGTGGGAGCCGAGAGGCGCAGGGTGCTGGTAGCGGGATTGGGGTAAACAGTTATGGGTGAGGAGTTGATGGTGCGTATGGTGAGGTTGGTGTCGGGAATGGTGTCTGGCGGCTCCGGTGTGGGAATGGTGTCGCCGGGGAGCGAGTGTATCTCTGCAATATAGTTGACGAAGGAGTGTTGCAGGAAGTTCCAGTATGTGGGCAACTGGTCGCTGCTGAGGGTTTTATTGGTGGAAATCTCCATGGTGAGCTCAAGACAGTTGTAGTAGTAGTTCACATAGTCCTGACGGCCTCCGGTGATGACGTACCAGTCGCCACCGGCGGTGTAGCCGCACGAGTATGTGTCGTTGAAGTGGCTGGCGTTATAGGTGCGCGATGTGTCGACGAAGCGTCGGCATACATCCTCCCACCAGACGCGATCAGGATGTGGGTTCTGCAAGGATGTATAGCTATCCCAGGGGTAGTTCATCACTTCGGCGCCACCGTGGAGGTTTGCGCTGAGGCGGAAGTTGTGACGGTCGAAGTAGTCGATCATGTAGATATTCTCCTGCTGCAGTGTCGCTTTGGCAGGGGCAAAAGGATTGGGATAGTTGCGGTTGAGGTCGACGTTGTTGGCGTTGTAGCGCGTGGCACGCCGTATGCTGTTGTCGCCGCTGTGGTAGGTGCCGTCGGGGTTGGCGAGGGGATTGATGCAGATGAGGGTGGTGTTCATCAGGTCGGTGTACTGCGGGTTGTTGCCGTAACCGCGGAGTAGCGTGTCGATGAGGCGCAGCATCATGACGTAGCCCGTCACTTCGTCGCCGTGGATTGTGGAGGAGTAGAAGAACTCACGCAGGGTGGTGTCGCTGGGATTGGCCGTAATCTCCATGCTGAGTATCAATCGTCCCTGATAGCTGCTGCCAATGGTGTCGAGCCGGCAGAGGGTGGGGAAGTCGGTGGCCCATTGCTGCATCATGGCTACGTAGGTGCCGTAGGTCGGGTAGCGGTCCCAGTTGGCCATCTCTGCAGGCGTTTCGGCCATGTTTATGGCTTTTGTATTGTTGTTTTCCGACACAGGCGGAAAGGCATCGGGACGCGGCTTCAGCTGGGCTGTTGCGCTACCGCAAAATATCAGCGCCACAAGGGCTATAAGTGCTTTCTTCATGCTTTATAGAGTCTCTTTTTTGGGCTGCAAAAGTACTAAAAAAATGACACATGGGCGCAATATTATTATTTTTGTGTATTTTTGCAGCCGCTAAACGACAATTATATATGCATAAGACACCTGTACAGATACGCTTCAACGACGTTGACCAGATGGGGCACGTCAACAACACCGTCATCATGGAGTATTTCGACCTGGGCAAGGAGGCTTTCTTCAGCTCACACGGGCTGCCGCCGGAGAAGGGCGACTTCACGGTGATAATAGTGCACTACGAGGTCGATTTCCTATCGCAGATAGGCTTCCATGATACCGTGCATGTTGAAACGGAGATTGAACGTTTCGGCACCAAGAGCCTCACGCTGATGCAACGGGTGGTGAAAAGCGAGAGCGGCACGGTGTGTTGCACCTGCCGCACTGTGATGTCGGGCTACAGGCGCAGTACCCGCTCGTCGGCACCAATTCCCGCAGAAGTAAAAGAGTGGTTGAGCCGATAGCAGCTCAACCACTCTTTTTTGTGGTAAGATTTTGTTTATTTAAACATCGCTTCTATCTTCTCTTTGTAGGCTGCTTCTACGTTGCGACGTATCAGTTTCTGCGTCGGCGTGAGCATCTTGTTCGACTCGCTCCAGGTCTCAGCCACGAGGACGAATTTCTTCACACGCTCGGTCTCGCCCAGCTCGGCGTTGTATTTGTCCATAACCTTCTGGTAACGGGCAATGACCATCTTGTCGGCAATCAGCTCTTCACGTGAAGGCACGGTTCTCTTTGGTGCGGCGGCTTTCTTGCCTTTCCTGATTCTCTTTCCTTTTCTCTCCTTTGGCTCGGATTCGTCCGGAGCGGGAGCGGTGTGACGCAGGTACCAGTCGCCCAGCATGTCGAAGTCGGGAGACACAACGGCAGCGGCAAACTTCTGGTCGGCACCCACCACCATCATGTCCATGATGAACGGCGACTGCTTCATCTTCTCTTCAATCACCTCGGGGTTGATGTATTTGCCCATCGAGGTCTTGAACATGCTCTTCGTGCGGCCGGTGATGAAGAGGTAGCCGTCGGGGTCAAAGAAGCCGGTGTCGCCGGTGTGGAACCAGCCGTCTTTGTCGATGGCTTGCGCCGTCAGCTCGGGCTGGTTGTAGTAGCCTTTCATCACGTTGCCGCCGCGGCATTGTATCTCGTTGGTCTCCGGGTCGATGCGCACTTCTATCTCGCGCATGGCGAAGCCCACCGAGCCAATCTTGCGCCCCTTCTTGTTGCTGTTCGTCACTGCGATAAGCGGCGAGCATTCGGTGAGGCCGTAACCCTCGTAGAGGTCCAGTCCCACGCACGAGAAGAAGCGCGTGAGGCGCGGCTGTATGGTGGCGCCGCCGCTGACGAGCATGTACAGCTCGCCGCCCATGCTCTCGCGGATGCTCTTGTATACCAGCTTGTCGGCAAGTTTCTTCTGCAGCTTGTACCAAGCCGAGAGCTTGCTCTCGTCAAGGTCGTATTCGAAAGCCAGATTGATGGCCCAGTCGAATATCTTTTTGCTGATGCCGGTCATCTTCTCGCCTTTGCGGAAAATCTTGTCGTACACCTTCTCGATGAAGCGGGGCACGCAGGCCATCATGTTGGGGCTTATCTCCTTGCAGTTGTCGCCCACCTTGGCTATGCTCTCGGCATAGGCGATGGTGAAGCAGAGCCACTGGTAGAGGTAGCCCATCATGCGCTCGTAGATGTGGCACATGGGCAGCCACGAGAGGGCTTTCGTCCAGGTCTTTCCGGGGCTTTCCTTGATTTCCTGCACGTTCATGATGAGGCCGCGGTGCGTCAGCATGGCGCCTTTGGGCACGCCGGTGGTGCCGCTGGTGTATATCATGGTGCAGATGTCGTCGGTGGTCAGCGAGTCCTTGATGGCCTGCAGCTGTACGGGAGCGTCAGGGTTCTCGGCCACGTAGCGGCGGCCAATCTCATAGATGTCCTCCATCGATTTCACGCCCTCCACAGGCACTATCGTGCAGAGGTTCTCCAGCTTCGGCAGCTTCTCGCGGATGTTGCTTATCTTCTTGTACAGGGTGGCGTTCTCCACCACCAGCAGGCGCACCTGCGCGTCGTTCAATATGTATTGGTAGTCCTCCTCGCTGATGGTAGGATAGATGGGCAGCAGTACGGCACCCGTCTGCTGCACGCCGAAGTCCACATAGTTCCACTCTGGGCGACCGGCGCTGATGAGGCCGATGTTCTCGCCCTTCTTCACGCCCAGGTGCAACAGCGCATAGCTTATGAGGTTGACTTTCTCTATGTACTCGTCAATAAAATGCTCTTTCCATTCGCCGTTTTCCTTGAATTTGAACACGGGGCGCTCCGGGTGAAGTTCTTTTCTCCACTGTAGCAGGTCGAACAATCTGGTAGGCTCTTGCATAGTAATGTCGTTTTAAAATATTTTGCAAAGGTATGGTTATTTTGTGACATGACCAAATATTTTTCAAAATTTAACTTTATTGCCTGCCGTTTATTTTTGCTGATTGAGAAATAATGCGTATCTTTGCACTCGGATTTGTGCCATTAACATAAAAGCAAAAAACAATGAAAAGAATGTAAAGTTTGTCTTCCCTCGTTCTTATTGCGAGGATAATCTTCTCGCCCTCGTAGCGCACACGGCTGCATTCCTGCTCCCGAATGCCCAGGGCCTGATACATGAAGCTGGTTTCCATTCCGTACAATATTTCGCATTTACAATACGAAATACCAGCTTCTTTTATTGCATCTCACCTACGCATTTGCCGGAAGAGCCAAAAAATGCATTTTTATCCCACTGAAAACCAACTTCCTAAAAATAAAATTACATTTTTTTCGTTCTATGATGGTAGTTTTCGGACGTTTTTGCGACTAATATAACAAAAGCGCTTTTTTGATGAAACAAAACAAAAGGCATATTGCATTTATGGAGATGCTGCGCCGTTCCGGCAGCACCATCTTCAAGATATGCCTTATGTTTACCGACCGCGACCCCGAAAACGTCAAGGATATGTATCAGGACATCGTATGCTCGCTGTGGGAAAGCTGGCCGCGCTTCCGGGGCCAGTGCAAGGAAAACACCTGGGTCTACAGCATCGCTTTCAACACGGCGGTGTCGCAGGTGCGCCACCGTTCACTCTCACCTATGTTCCTCCCTCTCGACGACGACACCTACAACAACCTTGCCGAAGAAAGCCATAACGGCCTCATTGAACGGCTCTACGAACTCATCGACCGCCTCTCGCCACCCGACAAAGCCCTCCTGCTTCTCTACCTCGACCGTGTCCCGGCGCGCGAGATGGGCCTGGCACTCGGCATCTCGGAAGCCGCAGTCAATCACCGTATCGAACGTATAAAAGACAAACTCAAAACCCTTAATCAGAATACAATATGAATAAAAATGTCAATAATGTCTCGGAGAGACAACCTCTCAATAACACCACACTAAGCGAAGCGCAGTGTGGTGAGGTCTCGGAGAAACAACCTCTCAATAACACCATACTAAGCGAAGCGCAGTGTGGTGATCCGCTGGACGAACTGATGACCGCTTGGCAGCAGCACAGCGACCGCATCGAGCAGATTGCCGGGCAGCACGACTTGTCACATATCAAACTCGCGCCGCGTCTGTTTGTCCTCTCCTCTCGCCGCCGCCGGATTCTCTCTTCTCTGGCGATGGCCCTCGTCTGCCTCGCTGCCATCGTCGGTATGGTTATTCTCCGCCAGCATTACATTTCAGACATCTTCGAACAGCTCTTCTTCGCCTTCCTCGCCCTGCTGTTGTTCGTGACCCTTATCCAGTGCCTTCGGCAAATATTCCTTCTCCGTCGCCAACCCTTCAGTTTTCACCTTTCACCTATTACCTTTCACCTTTCACCTTATTCTCGTGCCGCAGTCTTCGCTTCCATCGTGGTGATGTTCCTCTTTCTTGCCGTTCCTGTGCAGAACGGCCGCGCTATGTCCCACGGCTCACCTTCTCACCGTAGCGCAGCCCTCACCAGTGTGTCATTTGTCTTATCCCATATACAATGAGACCGAAACCGAAACAATTTCTATTGCCGGCCATCATCTTCCTCGCCATCGTTTTGGTGGCATTGGCCGTGAGGCTGTGGCCCCGCACCGTCCCCTTCGACCAGTGCAGCGACCTCTACAAGCAATATGCCAATGTGGAGGGTATTGATGCCACGTTCATAAAAGACTATAAAGTCAACGACACCGTCTTTGTCGATGTCACGCTGCTTGAAACAAAGGATACCGCCCTGTGGGATAGTTTGTGCAAGGATTTCGGCATCGCACTTTTCTCAATGTATCCAAAAGAGTACCGTGAGATAATGAGTATTGAGCATTCCTTTGGTCAACAAGTGATAAAAGATACGATTGTATTAGAAAATGACAGTTTGTATAAAGAAAATCTGATTATTTTCTCACATATTAACATGTCCATGTGTATATTCCATAAGATTAATGACAGCCAATATGACGCTATTGTAAACGAAAAACATAAAGAAATAACTTTTTAATATTTAATTCTATTCAAAATGAGAAGAAACATCATCACCGTAGCACTTATACAGTTAGAAACAAGGGAAAAACCCTTCACTTACTTCATATTCAACGGTCAATTCCAAGACAGCGATACTTATGTTTATCCAATTTGCAAGTAAGTTTCTTTCGTGCAGGGCAACAGTCTTTGTTCGCCCTGCACTTTTTCTTTTTTTGAGCATAAGCAGCATATCTTGTGGACATAAGTTGCAATTAGTCGAAACTGACCGAATTGTATCACTTCCTTCTGAACGTGGATTTGATTTTTGCCAAGGTCTGGAAATTGGAGGTTACGATTACTTCGTTTTTACAAGTTTCCGAACAAAGAAAGAGGTTGTACTTTATAACTGTCACGGCGAGGTCTATCGCAGACTATCCATAGATAGTTTGTGCCGAAAAGAAGGGATATACCTTTGTGACTGCTATGCCACACCAAATAAAATAATACTTAGAGAAGTTGGCGAAAACAGGGTTTTTGAAATAGACCATAATGGTGAACTCCTGAATCGGTATGACTACACATACTTGTCTGATGTTTGTGGCATGAAAATTCATAGACCCAAGTTGCATCAAGATAGTGTCCTGTTCATGGTTACTGATTCCTATCGTCTTAACATGGGCATAAACCCAACTGAGGCTGTGTTATGGAAGGCGAACCTGAAACGTGGCAGTGAAATCGAACCGCTTATTGATAGTTTCTTTTGCAGATTCTTGGACAAAGGCTACACCTGTTCGGACTACCCAATTTTTACGATTGCCGACACCTCAATTTTAATTGCAACTGCATTCTGTGACACCATATATCAATATAATTTAGATGGGGAATTGGTTGGTCTGGTTCCTGTTGATTCTCGTTTTTTTGACGCAAAAATCCCCTCTATTCCCGCAGAGAGAATCCTTGATATTAATGAAACATGGATGCAGAATAGTTGGATCGAAGATATAATCTATGATCCTTACCGGAAAGTGTACTACTGCGTGGTGAATGGACCATGGAAAAATGAGAGAAGCAGGGAAAGCGATTTCTCGATTATTATATATGACTCAACATTAAATCCGTGTGCGGAACAACTATTCAGGGGAGAGTTATATAAATCCTTATGCTATGTGGGTCGAGATGGTCTCTATATCATGAAAAGAAGTTCGGGTAACAAACTTGTATTCTCACTTTTTAAAATACAATAATCTATGAAAAACATACTATATATCCCATTATTGGCTTGCCTTTTATCTGCATGCAACGGCAATCAAGAAAACCATTCCGAAGCAACATCATTGGACACAACGGCCATTATTCAGCAGTTTTATACTGACCAGACGCAGAAAAATGACTTTTCAAAATATCGTCAAGCCATAATCATCAATGAGCGAGGGTTATGTCTAAACTGCAATAACGCATTCTCTTTGTGCAATGCCAAAGACTTGGATAATGATAGTACTTTGTTTATCATATCTTCCGATGGCACCCAAATAGACATTTCACCATACTTGTCTACGCAACATCCAAATGTGATATGGGATAGCCTGTACTCATTCGACTCGTTATTGCCAATGAATCAATGCTCGATAATTACCATAAATTAAGGCAGATAAGGTAGTAGTGTCCTAAACGTTTATACCCCGTTAGTTTGCTGTACTATATAAGCCATATCTGAAAATAATAATATAAACAAATAAATATATATGTCATGAAAAAAAAGAACAAAAGAAAAAACATTTTTTTGTCCCCATTCCTCTTGGCGACATTGGCTCTATTTATGGCTTCTTGTGAAAAAACTGAAAAATGTACATTCTGCAATGTTGAAAATCCATTAACTGATTTAGAATGGTTGAAAAAAACGGTGGCAGAAATGACAGAATCTGCAGAACATTGTAGTGTGTCAAAATGTAATTATCAAACGGTCAATGAAGGATTCTTAATCTCTTTTTGCGACGACTGTCCCGATAACATGGTATCTCTCGCGGATTGTACAGGGAACACTCCACACCTGTCAGATTTCACCCGTGAAAACAAAAAAAATAAAAAAGAAAATACGATGAAAAAAGGATTATTGATTCTATCATTCATCGCTGCAGTCAGCAGCGTTATGGCCCAGAGCGGCTATTATCATCAAGTCGGCGACACGGTGCGCGGCAAGTGTCCCATCTACCAGTACGAAAACGGATGGTGGCCCACCCTCAACGCATCAGGCCACACCGACAGTCTTATCAACACCGCGTTCAGCACATTTGGCTACATGAAACACACCACCAATACTCCGCTGAAAGTAATTGGCATAGCCTCGACCTGGGTTCGACTTGACAGAACGACTATGCAAGAGGATTTGGACACCTCCATCGACGGCACGCTGTACTATGTGCTGTGCGACGCCACCGCCGGCGGGTTGGTAGAGTTGGCACGCGTCTGCTGGACAGATGATTATTCGACCCACCCCACACGCTACCTGGAACTGCCTAGAAGAGGTGGGGAGTCTTGCGATCAAATGTTAGACTACACAGCCATCGTCCCGCTGCGCGAATACTATTTCGACAGCGCCATCACCGTCACCGACTCGTTCTATCTGGGATGTGTCGTCCCGGACATCGATGCCAGCGGCCCCAATGCTTTCAACATCTTCACTTATATATCGTCACACATGTGGGACTACTGCACCTATAGTTCCGCGGAAGCCAACGGAACATATAAGGAATGTGCAATAGACCTACCCGAATTCACCTATTATGACTCATCAAGGCTTGATACCACTTGGCGCCACCACACATACAAGAGATTCCAGCTAGTTTTCCCCATCATCGAACTGGATACCTTCTGTGTCACGCCCGAAGAGCCTCAGGTCGCTTACCGGGACAGCCTCACGGTGAGGGTGGAATGGGTGGACAACAACAACCTTTATTGGGAAGTTTCGCGCACCGCGCCGAATGGCGACCCGGATACGGGCTTGATTACCCCGACGACAGTGCCCTACATTGAATACCCCGACATCAACGATGACAGCATCTATCACGTCTATGTGCGCGGCTACTGCGAGACAGGTATTTGGTCAGGCTGGAGCGACTGGAGCACACCCTGCCTCATCGACTCCATCCCAACTCCTCCAACACCCCCTGAAGGCATTAACACCATCGAAGCTACCGACTTCACCCTCTCCCCCAACCCTGCCAAGAGCCTTGTGACCCTGAAATGCACCGGAGACATGCAGGGAAGCGTCGAAATCATCGACATGCAGGGCAAGGTCTGGAGCAAGAAAGTTCTCGCAGGTCACCTGACGGAATTCGATGTGAGCGCATTGCCTGCCGGCGCCTATCTGGTACGCATCACCACCGACAAAGGCACTACGACAAAGAAACTCTCCATCGAATAGATGCCTCTGTTTGCAGAAAGCTGTTGCCACGGCAGCAGCCTCCGACTCCGTCTATCGCGCGATGGGCATGCCTCGGGCCAAGGGACAGGCACCTGTCCCATAACTGATTCGAGGGATTATTCTGTTATCAACGCCCGTCACCTGTCCCACCTCATTTCGCGGAGATTATAGACCTGTCTCCCCCGGCTTCAATCAACCACTCTGTCGTTCGTAGTTGATAATCAGCTTATTTCCCCAAATTGGCTGTCAGCCTCCGTTGCAGTGTTGCAGTGTTGCAGTTAGAAATTTGATATACCAAAACCCTAAAACTAATCTTTATATTTATATATTTATATATAAATATATAAATATAAA